>JAFTGL010000008.1 GCA_017457955.1 Ruminococcus sp. | reverse complement strand
TGACGAGCGGGAGATTACTTCCGCTCGTCTTCATTTAGTAGCGCAAAATTTGAGGACTCTTTATTTCCTTATTCGGTATAGCGGAGGCGGCTGTCAATTCGACATAATTTTCTTGTGATACTTTACCGTACATGAGCATTTTCGCAGGGGGTGTATCCGTGTTCTTGAAATAGCCGTCGGAATAAGAATTCGCTTAAACTATAATATACATTTTCCTTTATTATTGTGCCGAAAGCGGCGGTAGATCATCCCTTGCGCTTAAAGACGCGGTCGCCGAGCTTGAATATCAGCGGGTATACGCCGATGGTGACGAAGATGATCACACAGTAGCGTACCGCGCGCACTGCGTAGGATGCCATAGAGGCAGTATCGAGGAAATCCTTGCTGAACGGGAGCTTCGACAGGGTGCTCAGTCCGAAGTAGACGCCTACGCCCAGCGCCACCCGCAGGATACAGCGCAGGATATTGCGCGTGTTCTCGAATTTGACGAATCTATTCTCGAATTCCACCGCGAAGATAAAGCCGATCAGGATGCCGAAGGCGGTGAAGTAGTCGGTGCTCCTGCAGTAGAACCATCCCGGAAGAGCGATCAGCACCAACAGTCCGTAAAAGACCCAGCGGTTTTTGACAGCGCGCTGCAGTGCGGGAACGAGGAAAATGACGATCAGACCCAGCGCCCAGCCGCACAGTACATCCGTCGGATAATGTACGCCGACACAAAAGCGTGAGATACCCACCAGCAGAGGGGCGATGATGCCGATGATCATCAGGACTTTGTTCTTTTTATAGCGGCCGAGAGAGGTGTACAGGGTCACGGCGTTGGTCGAGTGACCGCTGGGGAAGGAGTAGCCCTGTGCCGAGATATCATAGATATCGGCGCCTCTTTCCACGGGCTTGAGGCATTTGATGCCCGGGTGATCAAAGTACGGTCTGCGCCTGATGAAGATGTTCTTGACCATGGGGTTGAGGGTGATGCCCACCAGCACGTTCAGTCCGACATATTTGCCGTATTCTTTTTCCCAGCACCAGTACAGAAAGCCCAGCACCGCGACGCACACCAGCTGTTCTCCCATTTCGCTGAATACGGACGCGACCGCCGTGCCGACAGAGCCGAGCCATGATTGGATCCACTGCATCAGCGCGACTTCCCATTCAAAATAAAACGTATTTCCCATTATCCTCTCTCCTTTTCTAAAGGTTGATATTATTATAGATGACTGCGTCTTTTCTGTCAATCATTCTGCATTACATCGGCACGAAAAGCTTGCGGTCTTCCCCGACTGTCGACGATCTCGTCAAAGCGGTCTGCGGCGTCTTTTACAGCGTCATCTGCGTGGCTTTTCCCCGTCAGCTTCATCCTGTCACAGGGGAAGAGCCATTATGTCGATTTCAGACGAGAATCGAAAACATCATACGAAATACCCACCTGCCTGCTTTGCAGCTTCTCAGCAACATAGCTTAGCCAATCGCAGTTAAAACTGCTCTTGGATCGCTGTTGCATGGGTGGCTGTATGCCAAATCAATAACCCGACACGGTTAAGTCCACCAACTAAACGACTAAAGGGAGTACCTGAAGGTACTCCCTTCAGTCTGTACACACACAGAGTACGGCTGTTTTAAGCTTACTTTTTAGTTTTTTCCTCGAAAAGATTCTTTCAGATCAAACCCATGATTCTCTATCCGCTCTTTGTCCGTAAGTCCTGCAGACTCAGTACGCTCTGCTGCTGTTTTCTCTGTCGAGAAGTGCTCTTCGAAAGCAAGAAAGATATCCAGGGGCTCTATAAAACTCGCAAGTCCACACGCTTTCAAAAGCGAGATGTGTTTTTTACTTCGATTCTTGACAGATTATCATAGACAATTGAGAAAGAAATATGTTATAATAAAACGAATATTTAAGTTTTGGGAGGTCAACTATGCGACAACTCAAAAAAAGCATGACAAAACCCGTCAGTATCCTGCTGGTCATGGCGATGATCGTCAGCTTGTTCACCGCCGCACCCTTTGCGTCCGGCGCTGCGTCGGGGGTGGCGTATCTCTACCGCCGGTGGGACAGCGACGCGGGTAAAACGGTGGAGAGCGCCCTAACTCAGTCGTTGTGCATCGATATCCGCGACAGATCTTCCGATCATCTGCAAGCCGGTGCGTGGTATGCCGTTACAACGGACACGACCATCAGTGATCGCCTGTACGTCGACAGCGGCACGGTGCATATCATTCTGTGCGACGGCGCGACCCTGACCGACAGGAAGGGGATCGGCGTGAGCGCGAGTGCGACGCTTGAGATCTACGGTCAGCAGAACGATACCGGTAAAATGTATATGCATTTTGATACCAACAGCTATGAGATGAAGGGCGACTATGCGGTGATCGGCGCTGACAGCGGCGATACCGGTACGATCAACATCTACGGCGGCACCCTCGACCTTGACTCCTGCTACTATTCCAAGGGCGCGGTCATCGGCGGCGGCAAGGGCGGCGCGCCGTATTCTGTCAATATCTACGGCGGCAACATCACCTGTATCAGTAGGGAAGGCGGCGCAGGCATCGGCGGCGGGTCTCAGGGCGCGGTCAGCCACAGCGGCACGGACGGCGTCCATATCTACGGCGGCACTATCACGGTGAAGTCGTGGTCAAGCGGCGCAGGTATCGGCAGCGGAGCCAACGCAGGGAGCGCAAACGGCGTCATCGATATCTACAAAGGCGAGATAGAGTCCTCCGGCTATAACGGCGGCGCGGGCATCGGCGGCGGACTCGGCGCCGGTAATCCGACGATCCATATTTATGACGGCGATATCACCGCCTGCGGGACTAAATCGAGCCACACCGGCGCGGGCATCGGCAGCGGCGGAAAGGCTAATCAGAGCAATCCGATCAACATCCAAGGCGGTATCATCGTCTCGAGCGGTCAGTCGGGCGCGGGTATCGGCGCGGGCACCTCGGGCAGCGCCGGTACGATCAACATCACGGGCGGCGACATTGTAGCGAGCAGCACCGCGGCAGGCGCGGGCATCGGCGGCGGCATCGACGGCAGCGGCGGCACGATCACCATCAAGAACGCTAAGGTCACCGCGACCTCGTCCAAATACGGCGAAGCCGACGAGTTTTCAGGCGCGCTCAAGCGGTATATGGAGGGCATGGATCTCGGCGTGGAGGATCAGGCGTACGCCACCTCCGCGATCGGTATCATCGCGGGGCTGATCGACCTCTTCGACGACGATTATTCCGGCGCGGGCATCGGCGGCGGCAACAAGGGCGGCGTGAGCACGATCACGATCAAAGACAGCAACGTGACCGCCGAGAGCGGCAAGTACGCGGCAGCCATCGGCGGCGGCAATAATAAGAGCTTTGATACCATCACGATCGACAACAGTACCGTCATTGCGACCAGTGGCGATTACGGCGCAGGTATCGGCTCGGGCGACGAGGCGTCCTCCGGCGGCGGCACCATCAACATCCTCAACCATTCGACCGTCACTGCGAAAGCCGGCACAGACGCCGCAGGTATCGGTACGGGCAACGAGTGCGACTCTCCCTGCGACGCGATCAACATCACCGACTCCACCGTCACCGCTCACGGCGGCGATTACGGCGCGGCGATCGGCGGCGGCGACGACGTCAGCGGCGGGAACATCACCATCGACAACTCAACGGTCGACGCGGACAGAGATCCCCGTGATTTCGAATTTCCCACGGGAAATAATGGTAAAACGGTTACCATAACGCTCAGAAATTCCGACGGCGCAGGCATCGGCGGCGGCGAGGGCGGTCACGGCGGCAATATTACGATCAGGAATCACTCCAAGGTCACCGCTCACGGCGGCGGCTATGCAGCGGGTATCGGCGGCGGAGACGGCGGAGACGGCGGAACCGTCTACATCAGCGATTCTACCGTCGACGCCTATGGCGGTACAGACGCTGCGGGTATCGGCGGCGGCGAGGACGGTAAGGGCTGCCATATCGAGATCTACAGCTCCGAGGTGTACGCTGAGGGCAGATCCTACGGCGCTGGTATCGGCGGCGGTGAGGACAGCAGCGGAGACTACTGCGGTATTTACGGCAGCAGCACGGTCACGGCTGTCTCCGGCGGTGACGGCAACGCCCAGTCTATCGGTCACGGCGACTGCGGCTGGTATGTCAAAAGCTATACCGGCGGTACGCTGAGCCTTGACCAGCATTTGCTCGTGGACGCGGGCAGGAACAAGGACAGCACCAGCCTCTATACAGCCAAGAGCAGATATAACGCGATCCGGGATCATGACTATGCGCGGATCTATCTCTGCGATCACACCGATACCTGCTGGCGTTATGAGCCGGGCAGCATTTATCACTATGAGTACTGCCGCGTCTGTCAGTCCGATATCAGATATGAAGCGCATACATGGGACGACAATTACATTTGCACCAAGTGCAACGGCAAGGCGGAGCTGTTTACCGATACGTTTGTTGAAAAGAACAACGACGGCGAGGTGACCTCGACGCTCTCCCTGCCGGCAGCGACCTATTTTTCTATGCCCGAGTGCACGAACGTGCCCGACGGTTATGAGTTTGTATGCTGGTCTAACGGAGGCTTCGAGTTCTACGAGCCGGGAGACCTGGTATATACCATGGGACGTGACGAGGAGTACAGAGCCGTGTATCTCCCCGTGGTCGAAGCGAGCTATGTCACCGAAAGCGGTGAAGCAAAGACCGTCACGGCGAGAAAGCTCAGCAGCATGGGTATCAGCATGTATCTATCCGAGGGATGGTACGTGGTCGAGGACGACGTCACCGTAGCGGATATCATCACCTATAAGGGCAACGTCAAGCTGATCCTCGGCGACGAGGCGACGCTGGGATTCTCGCAGTATCTCTCAGAGTCCGAATACTGCCTGACCCCTTCGCAGGGCGGCTACAACACAGGCACCTTTACGATTTACGGTCAGTCTCAGCAGACGGGCACGGTCGATTTCGGGGTGAGAAAGCCCTATTTCTATAATCTGGTCGTCTGCGGCGGCAACGTGAACTTCTCCAATCCCGCTTACCCCGACTACGGACAGATCGTGCTGTTCAACGACTGTACCGTGCTGAGGGGTACGGTCAGCGGCGACAGGATCGAGTGTAAGCATCTGGCGATCAGCGGCGGCAATGTCGCTGTCGGCTTTGTGATCTCGCCGAACACAACGATCCTTGGATGGACGGAGCCGACCGACAGTATCAAAATCGATGAGTTTTATCAAAAAGCCGTCCTCATCGACGGCGATCAGAAGCTGACGGACGGTACATATATCTATACTGGCGCCCTGACAGAAGCGGAAGCCTCTGCGATACGCGGCAAAACGCTGACCCCCAGCCTTCATGATTATGTCTTTTCCAAGTGGGTCTGGTCGGACTGCTACACCCATGCCAAGGCTGTATTCACCTGCAATGACTGTGACGCAACAGAAGAGGTCGACGCCAAGGTCTTTTATAAAGACAACGTCAGGCAGAGGGTGGTCGAAGCGAGCTGCCGCTTCCTCGGCAGGGATTATACCGTCAATAAATCCTTTACCATCCTCTTTGACGTCAACATCGCTCCCGCAAGCCACGGCAGCGTGACCGTCGGCTATACTCCCGCGAGAATCGGAGACAGGGTAGATGTGACCGTCACTCCCGATGAGGGGTATGAGACGGCGTCCTTCAGCGTGACCGATGAAGACGGCAACAAGGTCGAGACGGACGGCTACAGCTTCATCATGCCCGAGAGCGCCGTCACCGTGAAAGCGACCTTCGCTCACCTTGTGGAGGCGCGGGAAGCGTATACCGACAGCAACGGCGAGTATTTCCCCGGTGTGATCGCCCACTACACAGACGGCGAGCGATACTACGCCGTGAATGAGGACGGCTCGATAGGGAAGGAGCTTTCCAATGTCGAAGTGTCCGACTACGCATTTGAATTGCAGAAAGACGGCACCTATCAGCTCGCCCATTACACGGGCTCTGCGATCGGTGATGTGTTCACAGTCCCCAAGCTGTATCACGGCAAAAAGATCACCGCGCTGGGGAATGATGATAATGATTGCCTCTTCACAGGCAGCCATACGCAGTTCGAGCTGGTGCTGAATGAAAATATCAGAGAGATCAAGCCTTATGCCTTTTATTCCATGTATGTGACGAAGGTATCGGGAGACACCTCCGCGCTGAGCGTGATCGGCGCCTCGGCGTTCTCAGGCGTAAACTTCCCCGGTGGAAACACGCTTGATCTGACGCTGTTGTATCCGGGTACGATCACCGTGGAGGCGGATACGTTCCGTGATCTGAGCGTTACCGTTCATCTGTGTCACGGCACGCGCTTCAACCGCTCCGACCTGATCTTGGAGGATATCACCTACGACTTTACCGACGCGCATCTGTATGGGGAGCCGGTCTGGTCATGGGCTGAGGATCACAGCGCGGCGACAGCGACCTTTGCCTGCTCCGACGCAAGATGTGATGATTCGCACACGCTGAACGCTGCTGTGTCGGTGACCAAGACGCGGGAGAAGACGACTTACACCGCGTCTGTGAGCTTCGGCGGCGAGACCTATACCGATACGACAGAGATCATCAACAAAGCATATACGGTGACGGTCGCTGCCGCCGAGCACGGAACGATCACAGCGGACTTAGCGACAGCCTATGCCGGCGAGACGGTCACTCTCAGCGCAACACCCGATACCGGATGTCGGTTTGAGGGATATGCGGTGACCACCGCCGATGGTGAGGAAATAGAGGTCAGCGATCACAAGTTCACGATGCCTGCAGGCGATGTTACCGTGACCGCGGCCTTCGCGCCGATCGACTACACCGTCACCTATGAAGAAACCGAGAACGGTACGGTAACGGGCGCAGAAACCGCCCACTTTGGCGACGTCGTGACCTTGACGGTAAAGCCGGATAAAGACTCCTATTTTGTATCGCTCAGCGTGACGGACGCAAACGGCGAGCCTGTTGCAGTAACGGATAAACAATTCACCATGCCCGCGCAGAACGTGACTGTCAAAGCGGTGTTCAGCCTGATTGAGAGCAACCAGTGCGGTCCCGATCTGTACTGGAAGCTGGACAAGAGTACGGAGACGCTGACGATCTACGGCACGGGCGCCATGTTCGATTATAATAACGATCAGCTGATCCGCGCACCGTGGCACAGGAGCTTCAGCTATATTGATAACATCGTGATCGAGGACGGCGCGACAAGCATCGGCAACTGGGCATTCGCCTATTGCACGGCGACAAATGTTGCGATCCCCGAAACAGTCACCTCTATCGGCAGCAATGCTTTTCAGGATACGCGGATGACCGCTGTCAGGCTTCCCGACAGTATCACGACGATCGGCAGAGCCGCGTTCCGCGACTGCAGCTATCTGGACGGTCTGACCATTCCGGCGGGCGTGACCTTCATCGGCGAGGACGCTTTCAAGGGCGTCGGAAACCTCTTTGATGTTTACTGCTATGCCGATCCGGCGGCGCTGACATGGGATGACGGCTATTATGACGATTTTCTGCCTTCAAAGCGGACAAAGATCCATGTTTCCGGCGATCGGCTGAGCGCTTATACAGCTAAATTCAGCTCCACTGTCTATGCACAATTCGTCGGCGACCTCGTCGATTACACGATCACGATACAGGATTGTGATCACGGTACCGTCACGGCGGATAACTCTGCGACCCATCCGAATGCCGTCGTCACCTTAACCGCGATCGCAGAGGAGGGTTATGCGCTGAAAACGCTGACGGTAACCTCCGTGAGCGGTAAGGATATCCCCGTAAACGACGGCAGGTTTACGATGCCTGCGGAGGATGTTACCGTCAGCGCGACATTTGACTTTCCCGATGGCTTAGGCACAAAGATCGTCGGACACTCGATTTCGCTCGACGGCGACATTGCGGTCAACTTCTACATGGAACTTTCCGACAGCGTGATTGCGCACAAAGACACCGCATATATGCACTTCACCATTCCTGTCGGCAATGGTACGACCGAACAGGATATGCTTGTCAAGGATGCATTTATCAAGGAATGGAACGGCAAAGAATACTATGTGTTCAAGTGCAGAGTTGCCGCAAAGGAAATGACCTCCGAGATCAAGGCGCAGATGATCGACGGCGATCTGACCGGTACAGAGTACACCTACTCTGTCAAGGAATACGCGGATTATCTGATCGAACACGCTGATGAAAGAGATGATCTTGCACCGGCTGTTCCGCTCGTCAAGGCAATGCTCAACTACGGCGGTTACTCACAGGTTTACTTTGACAAGAATCCGGGAACGCTCGCTAACGCCGGTTTGACCGACGCTGAAAAAACGCTCGGTGATCTTGAAATCAACATAGCTGATCCTATTATCAGCAATCTTCCCGAGGGTGCGACCTTTGAGGGCGCGACTCTTTCGCTGAAATCCGAGACTTCGCTTTCACTCTACTTCAAGAGCAGCACGGATCTTGAATTCTCCTGTGACGATTACACTGTAGAATCAGCAACCTCCGGCGGCTATCAGATCGCACGTATCAGAGGAATCAAAGCGAAGCATATCGGTGACATTCTAACGCTGAAAGTAAACGGGAATGAATCGATCTCTTACAGTCCGCTCAACTACTGCAAGAATGCGTTAGACGGCGGTACAAATGATGAAAACCTGATCAACGCTGTTAAGGCACTATACCTCTACTGGCAGGCCGCAAACGCCTATTTTCCTGAATAACGGAGGTGTTCAAAATGAAAAAAGAAAAATATGAACACACCGAATTGGAAGTCATCGAATTTCAAACCGAAGATGTCATTATGACCAGCATGGAACTTGAAGACGATGAATTGCCGTTTATGCCGAACCGTTAAAGCGAGCAAAATAGAAAAAAGTTATCGAAGGAGTAATAGCATGAACAGACTTAGTAATCAAAATAATACTGCTCAGGCGGAGAAAAGAAGCTCTATTTTATCCTCTAATCCCGTCATGCGCAGGCTGAACAAGGTTGACGAGTATTCTGAAACCAATGCCTCCAGCTACGGCGGCATTACTTTAAAGACAGTATTTTTCCTGCTGTTTACCGTAGCGGGAATCATTTTGCAGTTTGTATTATCGGCTTCACTCGCTTCCGGTGAGATCCTGAACTTGGATTACAAAGGCTTTGAGGTTTCGCTCTACAAAAGCGAAGCCGTTGCGCTGGGAGGCGCGGTCATCGCGGCTATTGTTTTTCAGCTGCTGGCGTTCTTTGCAAAGCCTACTGTACCGGTGACGGGTGCGCTCTACTGCGTTACTCAGGGCTACATCATCTCGTTCCTGATCTTTAAGGTCCTGAAGGGCTATGAGTATCTCGGCGCACTCGCGCTGACGATCACGATGCTGATTATTCTCGTGATGGCGATCCTTTACTCTACAGGCGTTATCAAAGTGACAAAGAAATTCAAGATGGTTATGCTGACGCTGTTTGTCACTGTGATAGCGGGATCGCTGCTCACGCTTGTGGCTTCGTTCATTCCTTTTACCCGAGAGATCGCTCTCGCTGTTACAAACAATTTCGCAATCTCAATTATATCGTCGGTAATCTTCATCATCATAGCGGCGCTTTTCCTTATCTGTGATTTTGATACCATCGATCATGTGGTCAACGATAAGCTCCCCAAAAAGTACGAATGGCAGGCTGCATTCGGTCTTGCTTTTACGGTGCTCTGGCTTTATCTGAAAGTTCTCGATATCATTATCACTATAGCCGGAAGAAACAGAAACTGATACACCAAACAATAGTGTCAGCCGAATGAGCCGCAACGCTGATGATGGTATCGCATTATACCTTGAATTGTTTGACAAAGGAATCAACCTTATGTTTCCGGAAGAACATTACATCGATACTGACACCTACAAAAGCGCTCTGTCAAATACGATCTCGATGACAGGAGATGATGTCGACGATATCCTGATGGGAATCAACTGCTATCTGAAAAAGCCGGCAACAAAGCAAATACGTCTTGCATTCGAACAATCTCAAAAGGAAGTAGATGATCTCCACAAGCGAACCTCGGAAGGCATAGAAACCGCAAGACGAAGCGGAAAACAGATCGGTCAGAAGTGCGGAGCCACCCTTCACATAAAAAAGAAAGCACCGGCAAAGGCGCTGATCGAAAAGCACAGCAGAGATTTCAGAGGAACGCTGACTGACGGAGAAGTAATGAAGATTACGGAGCTGAGCCGCAACACATATTACAAGTATAAAAAAGAATTGGCGAACGAACTGAATCCATATCTATCATAGGATAAAAGATTATCTTGACATAACTCTGCCCGTATCGTATAATAATATTGCTAAGACGGCATGATTGCCCGTTTATTGGCGCTCACCGCCATTAAGTGCAGACTGAGTTATTGGCGCTCACCACCACAAGTGCAGACTGAGTTATTGGCGCTCACCGCCATTTAAGTGCAGAGTTAAGCAATCAACGCGAGGAAGAAGAGAAATCTTCTTCCTTTGCTGTTTTCGGAGGAAATATGAACAGCCCTTACTTTTACTATGTCGACGGAAATTATATCGAGTATCTGAAAGAGCGGGAAACCCAAGCGCGCGGCTTCACCTGTGTTCCGAATGTTCATTATTGGAGTACGGATAAATTCATCTTTGGCGCTGTCCTGGAGATCAACGATATACCGTATTTTGTTCCGATCTCTTCCTATTCACGAAGCCAGCAGGATCTGATCCTGATGAAGGATAAAAATGACGGTCACATTCTCGGCTCGCTGAGATTTAACTTTATGATACCTGTGCCTGTTCACTTGCTGCACAAGCTCGATATCAACGCTCTTCCATCCGTCAACAACCGCATACACACCAGTAAAGAATTGGCTTTTTGCAGACGGAATCGGGACAGGATATATAAAATCGCTTTAAAGACCTACAACCGAGTCATCAGCAAAAAGGATATCACTCTATTGAAAAACAGTTGTGATTTTGCTGTTTTAGAACAGGCTTACTCTGAATATAGCAGCCAGCGTTAAGAAACATAATATTCAACTTAATAATGCAGCCGAGACATTTCCGACAGAGTTTTTTGTCAATTGTATACGAACTCGACTTATTCAAGCACCTCCCGATGTTTGTCAGGAGGTGCTTTTCTGCGTCCACAAACCGCGATAAATCGCCTGTGTGAGCTTTGTTGGGCAAGATCGGGACGATGCGAGCATTATATTTGTACAACACAGATAATCGTATACGATAATGTAAAGATTAAATTAAATGTTTTTTAAGTAATCATCTACTGCTTTTTCAATGACCTTATATAGATGAAATTTATAATAATCCATCCTTTCTCTACATCTATATTGCTGGGACTTCAGTTCGTCTATTTCTGATTCCAGTTTGGAACTAGAATTTTTTGCCGAATTAGCCATCTTTTTTGTTTGCTGATTAACCCATTCAACACACGATTCCTACTTTTATACTCTAATTCATATAGTCTCAGATTATTAGCAATCTCTTCCATGTGCGTCAGTTCTTTACTTTCAGCTATCGAATTAAGAAATCTTAATTCGTAGGTTGTTTTATTATCATCGCTTTGAGTTCTTTCTGTTTGCGGCTTCGAGTCTACTTCTGGTAATCTACTCTTAAGAAATTTCTTTAATATTCTCTTAACCTCCATCATTTCACTGTCGTTTAATCCAGCAGATTTTTTGGTGGTTAGTTCACAAGATGATAATAGATCTGCAATACTCCAGAATCTACTTGTGGAGAGTTTAGTTTCCAAATTAGAATCTAATTCCAACAACATTATGGGTCCATCGGCAATACTCTTTGAATAATCGTTATTATATATTGAATGTCGTATACGATCGTCCGAATCTAAAACGTAACGGGTGAAATAACTTATATTGTACTTCCTAAATAAAACGTCTCTTTCGAAAATAAGATTAGTGATACTCCTTTTGGTAAGACCGGTAAGTTTTTGAATATCTCTGTATCCCAAAGGCAGTGGAAAGGGCATTATCAAAACTATTCCCTGTCAATGCGAGATCGAGGACGAAGAACGATATCGATGGCGCAAGAAACTTGAAGCGTTTCAAGATCGTGTTGCGGAGCTGCGCCGACAGGGTGTAACGGATGAAGCGTATACACTACAGTGCTTTGAAAACGACGACGGATGCAACTCTGAAGTCACCGAAAAGTGCAAGCAGTACGTCAAGAAGTGGAATAAAATGCAGGAACGCTGCTACGGTATCACGTTTACTGGCCCAGTTGGCGGTGGTAAAAGTTTTTATGCCTGTTGTATCGCCAATGCACTAATCGATCGAGGAGTGAAGGTACTTGTTACGCGTCTGTCTGACTTAGTCCGAAACCGGGTACAGGACAAGTCTGCCGTTATGGATCTCCATGATTATGAATTGATCGTACTGGATGATATTGGCGTTGAGAGCGCAACACAAACCGCTTACAATATCATCGATGACATTTATCGGGCAAGGATACCGCTGATCATTACCACAAATCTAAGCCTTTCTCAGCTCAAAGAATCCAATTCGATTGAAAAACAGAGGATATACGACCGTATATTACAGCGTGCCAGTTATCCGATCAAGGTTGAAATCACAATATCGCGTTTAGATATAGCCAGAAAAAACGCGAAAGATACACAGGATATTTTGAACGAAGAAGCATTAATCAAGGAGTAAGAAAATGAATCTTTCCGAAAGGCAAAATCCGCATAACTGTCAAATAAAGGGCAAAACGCCTTTTTATTCTAATATCGAACAAAGAAAACGCCGCTTAGATTACCCAAAAAATGGCTTGTCTAAGCGGTTTTCTTATTGGAGCTAGAGATGGGACTCGAACACGTCTTTGACTGGCTTATATACTATGCTTTATCGGTATTATCGCCAATTTCATAGCCAATTTTATTCCATCGACGGCTCGAAAATTCCACAATTTTGTAGTCTTTTTTATCTTTTTTCTGTCTTTGCGAGCTTATAGAAAGTAGTCTTTGTAAGCCCTGTTAATTCCATTGCTTTTACGGCGGTTATTTCGCCCTTTTTCCAACTTTTATATACTTCTTTCCAATTCTCTGGCTTCTCGGCTTGCGGTCTGCCGAATTTAACAACGCCCTTTTTCTTTGCCGCTTCTATTCCTTCACGCTGGCGCTTTCTGATTGTTTCTCTTTCTTGCTCTGCTATACTGCCTAATACCTCGATCAAGATATTGTTTACCATTTCCATTACCCACTCTTGACCTTCGGGAAAGTCAATTAGTGTTGTCGGTATATCTAACACTTTTACCCTTATGTTATTCTCTTTATAATGCTGTAACTCGTCTTTGATCTGCGCCTTGTTTCTACCTAATCTGTCAAGCGATACAACTACTAACGTATCACCGCTACGGAGCATTTGGTCACGCAGGGCTTTGTATGCGCTTCTGTTTTCTGTGTCCTTGCCGCTTTCTTTCTCTGTGATGATGTCCCTATCGTCTGCGCCTAACTCTTTGAATTTCTCGATCTGTCTGTCAAGGTTCTGTCCTTTGCTTGATACTCTTGCATAGTAGAAGGTTTTGTTTGTCATACGGATTACTTCCTTTCTTTAATCTACTGTTATTATATCATAAGCGTTCGCAAAAGTCAATACATATTTACGAACGTATGCAAATATTTTTTACAACTTTTGCGAACTGTTATTTGTTTCTTTTTCACCTGTCTGTAATTGTATACTTTTATGGACGTCGCCTTGCAAAATCCTACTTATAGATAAATGAACAGAAAACTATATATTCTTATAAATAAACGTATACATATACTTATTATCTTTCCTACGCTCTTTGCGCTCTCACGCTATTGTCAACTTGAAGTTATGTATACGCTTTCCTATTTCCTCTGCAATTTTGCCTGATACAAAACTACTGACCTTTTCAGAACTTATCATATCAGAAACATCCCCTATCGAAACATCTGCTATCGTTTGCACATCATAACATAATGCGCTAAGTACGCCTGTTTCAATATCCTGCGCTAATCTGTCTTTATACTGTTGCATATAAATATCAATTTCTTCTCTTACAACCGTTCTGATCTTGTTTTCAAAGTCAAAATTTGAGCTATACATCATTCCATATTTATCATGGTGAGAATAACCGCTAAAAATACCGCTGTTCATTACTCTGTTACCTCTACGATCTTCATTATTTTTTCATACTGTCTAGGGTAATTATGCTGTAAACAGTAAATGATTTGATTCAGTAAATCATCGCTTGCTTTCCTTTTGCAACTAAGGTTATATAACACCTTTACATTAAAGCCTTCTGATTTCGCAAATCCAGCGATTGTCATACCTACGCTTTTAAACGCTCTTAATATTTTGCCAACTAATATTTCATTATCCATATTCTATCCTCCTGTATGGTAGGGCTATATTCTAGGAATAGTCCCTTTTGTTGTTCTATAAAATTTTGTACCCAGACACAAAAAATGTCTGACTCTAATAAATGAATATATATTATATATAATCTGTAAATAGATTACTCTCATTGTCCTTTTGCTTGCTATTCAGATTGATATTTCTATTCTGATTATCATTTGCTTTTACTGTAACTGTTTCTTTCTCGTTATCTTTCTCTTTTTCCTTAAGGTTAAGATTAGATATGTTATTCTGATCTTCTTCTGATTTCTCTCGTTCTTCTTTCAATGCTCTTGATACTGTGATCTCGGCGCAACCTATTTCTTCTGCTATCTGCTTGTTAGTTAGTCCCTGACCCTTTAACTCAACAATAAGCTCATGATTGTACTTTCTCGGCGCACCGCCTTTTTTACCGTTGTCTATTGCCTTGCTGTATTTCTCTTTAGATGAATAGATAGAAGTCATTGCTTGCTCAAATCCGTATATCCAAACTACATCATCTTCATTCGGTATTACACCATATAAACCAAATTCCATTACTGCGTTAGCGTACTTCAACGCTGTTTCGGCTGATACTCTTTTTTGAAGTGTCTGTATATGCTTGTATACGCTCTCATACAGCACGAAACTCTGTGTGTTAATCATTCTTCCTTAACCTCCTATAAAACATAGTAGGGCAGTCGTAGCAAGGAAGTAAAGCTACATTCATAAAGGTTGCAAATCTTTATTATCTGCCCTCATTTACTAAGTAGATTTTCTATGGAAAAAATCTAATAAAATGAGTCCGACTAAATACTCAGAAAATTTCAAATGGATAAGCAGTAAACTTGCACAATAAAAAACTTTCGGACGGGCGTTTTCGACGGTCTGGCGCTCTGCCGCTACAGAATTGCAATGATAAAACGGAAAAAGCTACTGTTTAAGCCAAAAAAGCGTAAATACAAGCATTTTTCTTCTTCGTCATTTTGCACAAATAATACCCTCGTAAGTCTAAGGTTTGCTTGCAATTTACACAACAACGTGCTATACTATAGTCACAGTAAAGAGAGGGGACAACACCTTCGGAACTGAATAAAACTTTTGAAAAGTTAAAGAAAGGATTTTTAAAATGACAGAAACAAAAGTAACTAAAGTGATCGACATTGACAAAAAATTCGTGAAGGCGTATTACACCGAACACCGTGAAGCTAGGGCGTGGATCGCGGCAGAAATGAGAAAACAAAAAGAGAAAAGAGGCAGAAAGTATTTTGCTCCTTTCAGAACTGAATTTGCTCGTCAGTTTCTGCCCGAACTATTTTCTACTAGGAAGAAAGAAAAGCTCTCGTTCCTTGATGAATTACTCGCTATAGAATAATAACCGTAGCGGAAAAGAACGAATAAACGGAGGAATTATCATGGCAAAGAAAAAGATTGATAGAAGAACTGTTGAATTTAAGATAATGGTTACTGCGTATTTATACAGAAGCGGATATAATAAAAGTGAGCTTGCCGAAAAGCTACAGATTAGTCAATCCTCGCTTTATAACAAGCTCAACAATATAGACAGATTTACGCTGTGGGAATTCCGGCGGCTGATTCAGATAATGCAGTTAGATGAAAAACAAATAATGTGCTTATGTGCATAATTGAAAAGAGGAAGTAGATCAACCGCTACTTCCTCTTTTTCTTTGTCGTTTTACATTAACTTAATGAAACAAACTCAAAATAGAAGTTATCATCTTTTACAAGTTTATCGCTATACGAAAATGTAAAACTTGATTTTCCGTAACCTTCTTTATCAATATTGATAATCGCCTTTAAAGGTAGAATACCGTCTTTGTATAAAGAATGATTCTTGTCAACTTTTGCTTGAATAAAACCATCTATAACACAAGAATGATATTTGTTCTTATCTTTTGGAAATATTGATATTTCAACATTAACCTCATTTTGAAGGTCGTTTAGTGGAATAATAACAACCTTTGTTTCGGTCTTAACTCTTACTTCAAAACATTCGTTGAAGCTATCGGGAGTAAGTGAAGATTGTTCGGCTGTACAACTCGATATAATAATTGCACATAATATTATCAATGTGATAATACAATAATTCTTCTTTATTCTATCCATATCAATAATTCTTTAGCGCTTCGTTTACATCATATAGCGTATACTCTAATACCGCTTCATATGCTTCTACCGCATTACCTATTGCTTTTTTATCGCTTTCAGAAATGGTCAAATCATACTGATATTTACCTGTAAATCTTACTACGGCTTTATCAGCATTTGCTATCGCTTTAAGCCAATCAATATCACTTGTGTTTGCTTGTTGATTATAAAACTCCCACACTTGACCTCCGCCGTTATCATGGGTAATATCGCTATAATTCAGTTTCTTTGTATATGTTTTTCCGTCTGCGTTAATTATCAAAGTATCATAGAATATCCAATCATCACCTACATAATCTGTTCTAATAAACAGGCTCATATCATCATCTTTACCACCTAAATACGCTAAGACATAACTCCTATCATTTACATATTCAGGTGTAACAGAAGGCATATAGTAAGTCAATCCAGTTACATCATCAAAATGCTTATCCAACTTTGCTAAAGCGTTATCTTTTCTTTCCTCAACTTCGGATTTTTTCAAACTTGTTAATTCTGTTCTTGCGTCCGTCAGTTTAAAATAATTAGTAACTTTGTTCTGTTCATCTGACGATAATGCTTTATATGCTTCTTCTGCTTCTTTTATTTTTTCCTCGCTTTCCTTTGTAACCGTTCCTATACCATCAATGAGCGCAATTACCTTATCTACTCTTAATGTCGATAATGTGCTTTCTGCTTCTTCAATAATGTTGTAGTTGCTTACTAATTCTTTTGCTTCTTTTGGCAGAGCATTATAGGCTGTTTTCGCTTCTTCAAGTTTTTCTGTATTAGTTAAGCTAACCTCACCTATGCTATCTATCAGGGATTCAACATTTTCAACTTTTTCTTGATTGACAAGTAAAGTGTACTCTTTTCGTTTTTCTTTTAGTTTATCGACATTTTCAAGCTGATCTCTGTCCTCGGTATCAAGTGATACTACAGCGTGTTCTGCTTCGCTTATTGCTTCTTCGCTATCAAGCGTGACTGTTCCAATATCATCAATCATCTTATCGACTCGCTTTGCTTCTTCGCTCTTGCAAGCAGTTAAGACTAAAATCATAAATAAGCATAGCGACAGTGCTATTATCCTTTTCATTCTCTAAACTCCTTTCCTTTAAAACTATTACAGTTGAGGAATTACAACTTTTTCGTTTTAATCTTTGTCTTTTATATCGTTAATTGGAACTGATAATACAATTATTGGTCTTACTCCGATATTTGATTTCCATACATCATAAATGTTTTCGACATCAATAATTTCTTTTACTCCTTCGGGTATATCGCTTTCCTTTTCATACCCATTTTTGTAAAAGTGTTTATCGAAACAATACCCATTATCAGTATAATCTTGACTATACATTAACTGATCATCGTAATTATATACAGAAACAGTAATCATATTGGATTTTTTAGTTATCCTTGTAAATACTTTTTCTTTTGGGAAAAACAATTCTCCTGTTCCAAACCAAAAAGGTATTGTTTTTTCTAATCCATCAATAGTATTGCTATCAGAAAACAAAATCGGTGTTTCTTCTTCAGACCACAATACAAAGATTTCATTTATTATTTCTTTTTCATTTTTAGAAAAACTATCATTATAAAAATCGCCATTTAGCCATAAACCAAGGTCGGAATTACTAAACTTTGAATAATCCTTATTCATGGAATTGGATATATACGGTTTATAATCAATAATATCTAAACTTGTTAGATGAATAGCTAAAGAATCTCTTTCAAAAACAACCCATTTGATTCTGTTTCCATTACTGTCTTTTCCAAATTCAATAACATCACCAACTTTAGAGTCCCTATACTTTTCATTGAGATTTTCACCGCAACCAACTAAAGAGAACGCAAGACTAAACACCATCACGGCGCAGATTACTATTGCTATTATCTTTTTCATTTTTAACTCCTTTTCTTTAGTCAATTACGTTTTCTTTTCCGCAATAATCACAAGTATATCTGCCATCTGCTACACGTTTACAGTGAATTGCTTTCCCATCGTTATATATCACTTTACTACAATACCAACAATAAACCGCACTATCTGACTTCTTAGATGATGATAACTTACCACAACTTGTTACAATCACTATGATTGCAATGATTAGAATTCCTAAAGGAAGAATAACATTTTTTACTATTTCTTTTGCAGTCATAAACAACCTCCTAAAGCATAAAATTATTAGCACTTCAATTATAGTCTTTTTAGCGACTATAGTCAAGAAAAAAGCTATAAATTACAATATACTCAAAGGGGGAAGTAATATGATTACTTATGAGCCTTTTTGGGATTCATTATCTAAATCAAAAGAGTCAACTTATACGCTGATTAACAAATACCATATTTCAAGTTCTACCATAGATAAATTACGAAAGAATAAACCTCTAAACACTACTACCATCAATGATCTATGCAGAATACTTGATTGTAAAGTAGAACAGATAATGAGATATACTCCAACTGAAAACGAACAAACATTATAAAACGCACTTTGCTTTTGATTTGCAAAGTGCGTTTCTTCTTTTATTATTTGATTATTATACCGTAGCGGCATCCTCTGTTGTTTCTTCGGCTTCTTTTATTAGATTATCATAGAAGCTATTTAATACTACTGTATATTCAGCCTGTTTCTGTTTGTCGATATGCTGATATACTCTAGTCAGCATATGTTCGGAGGCGTGTCCCATACGCTCTTTAGCGTATTTATTCGGTACACCCTGTTTGAGCATTACGCTGGCATAATAATGGCGCAGAGAATGCGGTCTGTACTTGAATTCCCCTCTTGATACTCTGTTGTTGTAATCGCTAAATAAAGTTTTCGGATTCTCGGTAATAACATAATCGTTCGGTTTTCCCTTTTTATCCTTTAACAACTCAACTAAATGCGGCGGTAAATCCAGCGTTCTTGTACTTGTAGCGTTCTTTGTTTTCTTCTCTACGAATTCTTCATCTTCGTTCTTTACTCTTGCGTTATGAATATGTACCGTATTGTTTTTGAAATCTATATCTTTCCATCTAATAGCGATTGCTTCACTTCTTCTTAAGCCCAGCGCAACAATCAGATTGACAAGAAGCTCTAGTCTTGTTCCTTTAACCTTTTGCAATATCTCTACCACTTCTTCATCTGTCGGTATCTCAATCTCCGTTGCAACCTTTTTCTTTAGTGTTACTTTATCCGCTATATCAATATCATATTCTTTTAGAATCCTATGATAGAAGGTGTGTACCGAGCGAACGGTTTTAGGCTGTTTATCTCTGCCGTATTCGTTAAGTGCTTGCTGATACTCTTCTGCTGTTATACTTCCTATTCTTCTATCCATAAGAGATTGAAGCGCGTTTTTGCTTATGGATTTATACCCTGCTAGTGTAGAGGGAGATAAAAGGTTTTCTCTGCTATTGATAAATGCTTCTGTTGCTTCTTTTAGTGATCTGTTAATAGGATTCTTTTTTAACTTCTTTTCCAGTTTAAAATCTGTTGCTAAAGCTAACGCTTCTGCTTTCGTCGGAGCAGTAAAAGATTTTCTCTGTCGTTTTCCATCGGCGTCAGTATATCCGATTCTGCAATTCCAATTCCCACTAGGTAACTTTACCGCCTTGATTTTCACAATTCATCACCTCAATAAAATAGTACCTCCGTAGGGCTGAAAAGTCAATGATTTTGTAGCCAAATTTATCGCCAAATTGATTATTTTTTGGTGATAGAATCATTTTTATATTAGAGTATTTTCCAAAATAATGTAAATTATTATAAGGCAAAACAACTCAAAAATGGCTTAGTTATGCGGTTAAACGCAAAAAGAGACGAATTCGAGATATTTCTCAAATTCGTCTCCGATGGAGCTAGAGATGGGACTCGAACCCACGACCTATTGATTACGAAATGAATTATTATCTTTTTGTTCGGTTTTGTAATCTTCAATAAATGGCTTTGTTATGCGGTTTTTGAGCTTTATATTTTTGTAGCTTTTGACACTTATAAATGTCAAATAGTCAAAACAAATGTCAAACAAAGGGCAAATATCAGCCTGTCATTACGCGGTTGCGGAATGATGGGTTTTATCTTTGCTATCCCCGAGTATATCCTCGAGCTGTTCAGCCGCTACAGCGTCAGCTGATTTGATAGCGTGAACATATATCTTTGTTGTGGTGCTTGTATCAGTATGACCGAGCCGTGCGGCAATCGTCGGCAGCGGTACGCCTGAGTTGATCATCAGGGTTGCGTTAGTGTGTCGTAGGCTGTGGATCGTTACATGGGGCAGATCGTGCGCCTTGACAAAATCAGAAAACCAACCTGTTACGGTGTCGGGGTGAATCGGCTTGCCGTAGGCGGTAGTAAACAGCCTGTTACTATGTTCCCACCTATCACCGACTTGTAAACGCCGTTCTATTTGCCAAGTTCTGTAATCTCTTAACATTGTCATAGCAGACATCGACGCTTTGATAAATCGCGTTGAGCTTTCGTTTTTCGTTGTGTCAGCTATTATGCCGTGCGTTTCTAGGTAAGGCGTTTCGGGGATATACACAGAATCGCGGCGTATTGTGATAACCGACTTCTTAAAATCAATATCCGACCATTCCAAGCCGCACAGTTCAGCGCGGCGCATACCCGTATACATCAGCAGCTTTATCATGGTCTTATGCTGCATATCTTCTTTTTCTAACAGCTCCAACAGCTTGCGGGCTTCTTCTTCATCAAGATACTTTGCGGGCTGCTTTGGCGTAGTTTTCGGCAGGGTAGCTCTTGTACAGGGATTTGAGGGCAATATTTGCCATTTGACGGCAAGCCCAAGCACAGACGACAGGAACGCGTGATAATGCTTGATCGTAGCGGTTGATAGCGGCATATCTGTACCTTGCGATTCAAACGCCTTTGTCATATTCAGCCCGAGCGCTTTACAGATTGCTGCAGCTGTTTTCTCATACACACCTTTACCCTTGAACGCTGCCAACACCGAAGAAGCGCCGACGCCATACTCGCGCTCGATCGCAGCTGCCGATATCTTTTGTGCCTTTGCCTTTTCTTTAAGGTCGACTATCGGAATATAGGTGATTCGCGTGCGTGCGCCCTTTTCAGCGAGATTTTTATAAAAGGCGTTCAGATGGTGCGGCTGAATCCTGTCTATCCGCATATGCCCGAGGGCGGCGTCAACCTTTGGCGTAAGGGCGTGATAGCCGACGATCGTCTTTGCTTTCAGCGTAGCGGTCGCGTAATCATTGAAGAATATCTCGATAAATTCAGACAGCTTCATCTTACCCGTAGCGGGTGCTAAGCCGTTTTTGCAGGCTTCTTCAAACAGCACCGCCTGACGATCAAGCTCCTTTTCAATCTGGCGCTTTGTCATGCCCTTTTCAGGGGTGTATGTCATGTAGCGGCATATCTGCTTACCGTTGATATCATAGCCGCAGGACACGGCGATCTGATAGCTGTTATTCCGTTTCCTAATCGTTGCCATCGTTACTCCCCTTATCATCAAACACATAATAAGCTACGGTGCCACAATAAGCAGGCAATAGATCTCTAAAATCTCTTTCTGCGCGGAATTGGCACATATCTATTTCATTTTGGACTTCTTCAATATGTGAAATAGGTACATTTTCGTTTAGTTGCCTTATTTTCATATTAGCAAGCTTGTATTCAGCCAGATTGCCCATTAGGCTTTCTAACCTAAGCGATCCTGCTTTTGATTTTGCTAACACATTAAGAAAGTCTACTATTCTTGAATGTAAAGCAGTATCAGACCTAAAGAAGTGATTTATAGCGGCTTCACTGAGTCCCGTATATTCACATACAGACTTTAGTTTGTTATCTGTTGTGCTTATTTCTGTAATACCAAGCAAGTAATCTGTTGAAACTTTGAAAACATTTGACAAGAGGATAATATCATCGGCTGCGGGCGTTGTTTTATTACGCTCCCAGTCTGCAATTTTTTGCCTGTTACAATTCAGCTTTTCGGCAAGCTCAACCTGCGTAAGATGATCTCTGTTTCTTAGCTTTTTGATTGTATCATTTATCTTCATACGCAACCCCTTTTTCTATGCAGCGTCATAAAAATTCCACAAGCAGCACTATCTTAAAGAAAATTGCTTGACTTATGATATTCTCCACTGTATTATATTAAATGTGGAAATCATCATCACCTGTATTGTACAGCATGATGATGATTAAGTCAAGTATTATTTTTATATATGGAGGTACAAATATGACTAAGAATAAAGATATTCGCGAATATGCAAAGAATAAGGGCGTATTTCTGTATGAGGTTGCAGCTGCAGACGGTATCAGCGAGCCTACGATCACCCGAAAGCTGCGTATTGAGTTGTCCGATAAAGAAAAAGCCGATATGCGCCGCACGATTGACCGTGTCGCTGATCAAAAGGCAAAGCAAGCCGCTACTGTAGCGGAATAAAAAAGCCGCCTGAGATAGTACAGCCACCTTAGACGGCAATTATTCCAACCAGATTATGATAAGAAAGGATGTTGAAGATGAATCCTTGTAATAATATCCCGATCGCGTATAAGTCAAGCACACCCATACCCCGTATGCGCACGGTGAAAGAAGCAGCGCAGGAGCTGAGAGCTCTGGATCCGCACACCGCTATGACGCCTTATCATATCAGACGTTTGTGCTTAGACGGTGTAATACCCGTAGTGAAAGCAGGTAAAAAGAACCTGCTTGACCTTGATATCCTGCTTGAATATATGCGGGATCCTACCGCTGATAAATTCCAGCCGCGCCCTGCCGCTATGGTAAACGGCGTGCGACGTGTATCATAAGGCGGTGACTTTTTGGCTTCAAGACGAATGTTCAGCCTGCAGGTAATTGATACAGACAAATTCATTGAAATGTCGATATCTGCACGGCTGCTTTACTACGAGTTAGGAATGAGAGCCGATGACGACGGCTTTGTTTCATCACCTCTGAAAATAATACGCTCTGTAGGTTGTTCGACTGACGACTTAAAGCTGTTAATCGCAAAAGGTTATGTGTTATCTTTTGATAACGGGATCATAGTAATACGTCACTGGAAGATGAACAACTACATACAAACGGACAGATACAAGAAAACTATTTATCAAGAAGAAGCGCAAACCCTGACACTAACAGATAACGTATACAACGCAAATACAGATTGTATACAACCTGTATACATAGGTAAGGATAGGTTAGGTGAGGATAGGTTAGGTAAGGATAATATATCTTCGTCAACTTCCGTTGACAGACAACCACCTTTTGATTATCAATCTGTGATAGATTGCTTCAATTCTACGTGTGTATCGTTGCCAAAGGTACAAAAATTGACAAACAAGCGGCGAAAGGCTATCAGAAATGCTGCAGAAATGTTAGATGATATGACCTTTGCAGATTTATTCCAGAAGGTAGAGCAATCTGATTTTCTGACAGGGCGTAGCGGTAAGTGGTCGTGCGGCTTTGACTGGATAATGAAACCCGCTAATCTAACCAAGATTATTGAGGGTAACTATCAAAATCAAACCAAATCCATACCAGATAATACTGATTATTCTAAGGGGTGGTAAAAGTTGTTTGATAATTTGTTTCGTGATATGCACGCTGTGCCTCGTGAGGGCGACTATCAAGGCTCTGACGGATTACTGTATTGCGGCAAGTGCCAAACACAAAGAGAGTGCCTTATTGAGCTGCAGGATGGTCGTAAGATCTGCAAGCCTACTCCATGCCAATGTGAGCGTGATGAAGAAAGGAAATATAAGGAACGGCGAGAACGTGAAGCATTTCAAAATCGTGTGAATGAGCTACGCAAGCAGGGCGTGACCGATGAAGCGTACACCCGACAGACATTTGCTGCAGATGATAACCGCAATCCAAAGGTAACAGAAAAGTGTCGCCGCTATGTTGATCATTGGGGTGAAATGAAGCAAAACTGCTACGGTATGGTGTTGTTTGGCGGCGTAGGCGGCGGCAAGAGCTTCTATGCCTGCTGCATAGCAAACGCATTGATAGACAGAGGCGTCAAGGTTCTTGTAACACGGCTGTCTGATTTGGTAAGACACCGAATACAGCAGACGTCGAGCCAGATAAACCTAAGCGAATTTGATTTGATCGTACTTGATGATATTGGTGTAGAGAGTGCGACACAAACGGCATACAACATCGCTGACGATATTTACCGCGCACGTATACCGCTGATTGTCACAACTAACCTTAGTTTGGCGCAGCTCAAAGACAAGCAACAGGAAATAGCCCGTCAGCGCATTTATGACCGCATTATCGAACGAGCTGTAATTGATGTGTTTGTCGACGTTCGGCGTTCAAGAATTGATATTGCCCGTGAGAAGTCGCGTTTAGCTCATGAAATACTGAACCACTGATCTGTGATTCTTGAAATTACGGCTTTCGAAAGGGGTACAGCTCCTTTGTGTTCTATCCTAACATTTCTAACACCAAAAAAGAGGATCCCGACATTTCCGACACCAAAAAAGGGAAGAGTTTTAGAGTAGAGAATAGCTAATAAAGACCTCTACGGTATTCGGACAAATCGGACACCTAAAAAAAGGGAGCGGACTTGTACAGGACGAACAGAAATAACTCGCTTTATTATTTAAAGTTTTCGGGTTATCGGGAACAAGGTTTATACCCACATAATCGTCTTTTCTGTCGGCAGCTCCGTTATGCCTATCAAAGAAATCAAATAACGTCTTGCGTAGCGGATATGATTACCGCACCATTCGTACCCCGCAGGTAAAGTGTATTCGGCTAATTCCTTGCTTGATATGTTTAAGGCAAGTTCAAACGGTTTATTGCAATCCTCAACATAGGCGTAGCATAGTATTTGATTTTCGGATAGTCTAATGTTTGTTAATTTTATCATGTGTAACAAAATCCTTTGAATACGTATTTCCGATTTTACAGCCCATAAAAAGAGGCGCTATCTATGTTAAATCAGAAATCAAGCTGAATATTCAGTTCAAGACAATATAGAGCCATACATAAAGCCCTGCACCGTCGCGGTAAGCTACCGTGCAGGGGTTTCTTTCTTTATCATAAGGGCTTTGAACTAAAGCATATGATCGCTATTTTGCCGAGAATTACCCTGTGTTGGATTTTTACCGCTACAGTATAAATATCCCTGTTCTTACGGCAAAAGCGTTGCAGTGGCTTAAATCGCCCGCTGTATCGTTGTTTTCTGTGCTGTTTTCAATTTGTTCAGCTAATAATGCATAATCAAATAATGCCGCCCTAATCAACAGGACGGCATTTTCACTATTCAAGTATTTCTTGGGTTCTGTAAAACTCATAGTATGATTCTACTGCTTTTGGTGGTGCGCTATCAGTCAGCTTATAGCAAAAGTCGGTTTTATCAAAGTAATACCATGCCTGATTTGACATGAAATAGGGGCGCTCTTTCATAGTGTGCTGATCAGTCACGGTATCAATCCCAGTCAATATCATTCATATCGACAAGCTCGGGATCGGCTTCGGCTTCTTCCAGTTCGCGGCGCTCTTTCGGCGTTACCTTTGTGAAATCAGGATCCCATGCTAATACCATCTTTTTGATAAATTCATAAGCTAAATTCTGATCTTGCTCGGGGAGCATATCTATCATTTCAGCAATCTGCATTACCTTTTCAGACATATCATTCAACTCCTTATTTGTAAATGTCGCCGCGTGCGCCAATATCCAATATCAGCAGTACCTCCACAGTTCCGTCGTTATCGTAGCGGTAAATGATACGATATTGACCCACTCTTAGCCGCATACGACCGTCCGTAAATCCACGCATAGGCTTGATATCACCCTGTGGCGGTGAAAGTGTAAGCCCTATGATAGCTGATTTTATACGCTGTTTAGTCGGCTTATCCATCTGTTCAATAGCTTTGGTAGCTTTCTTTTTGAATTTGATTATCATAACGTTTTCCTCTGCTTGTATTATGCCTGCTGTGCTTCTTCCTGATACTCCATAATATCGGCAGGCTGACACTGCAAGAATCTGCAAAGGCTGTCTATGGAGCGATCGTCAATATGCCCCTCACCTTTTCGCATTTTTTCAAGCGTAGCGGTGCCGATAACCTTATTCTTTCTCAAGGTATACATCGTCATACCTTTATTTTCTAGCAAGTCAAACAGCTTGCTATATCTGATTGCCATTATAGACCACTTCCTTATCTGTGGGAATAAGGCATATAAACCCACTTCTTCACTATACTTAGTATATCATAATATATGTACTAAATCAAGTGTAATTATACACAAATGCAAGCACTAAAGTTTGTACATAACGCCTATTGATATGTACTAAAGATAGTGTTATAATATAAATGATGAAGATAGTGTTACCGCTACTTCAAATCATATCAAAGGAGAGATAAGCCCATGATAGTATCATCAAAAGCAAAGGAAATCATCAGCGCTGTGCGAGCGATCGCCGACGAAAAGCAAGCGGGGGTTCAGGTGCGACAAAGCCTTGAAACCAACAAGGAAACCGTTGTGATCAGTATTACAACAGAGGAAAACGCGGATAACGAAGAAAGCAAAATCCCGATGGATCTGTTCGATATCGAAATGGGCTTTGCACGGGTAGGCGCATTGTGTAAGATGGTACTTGATTACAGTCTATGCTGTAACTGTAAGACCGATCAAGACGCTATCGTCTTTGCTATAGATTCGATTATCGACTTTGCCGAAAAAGCAGAGAAAACAGCGCAGGAAATGCAGGGTAATTATGAGATCATCGCAGCGGGCAAAGACATCAAACAGGCGTCATAATACGCAGGAATGGTGATCAAGTGTTTAGCCGAAATCTAAGGGATCGTATGTCCGAGCTGAATATCAGCCAAGCCGAACTATCGCGCAGGGCGAATATACCGCGATCCAGTATATGCGGGTATCTGGCAGGGAAAACGCTGCCGAGAAAAGGTGTATTAATTGCTGTTGCAGCGGCGTTAGATACCACGCCCGAAAAGCTGACCGAGGGTGAAAAGAAAATCACGGTCAAGATGGCTGCCGATCTGATGGGCGTGTCTGAGCAGTTTATCAGAATCGCCATGCAGCAGGGAAAGCTACCGATCGGAACAGCTGTAAAGCTCACGGGTAACAAATACACCTATTACATCAGCCCGAAGAAGTTTACCGAATACACGGGTATCAAAATCTGAAAGGAAAAACCAACACGATCACACGCATAAAGAGTACAATATAAACGACATCTTCGGGTGTCGTTTTTCTTTTATGGTTACAAATGTTACACCATAAAAAAAGAGAAAAGGCAGAAATATGCTTTATACATGATAACAGGGGTTGAGATTTATTCTTTTTTTAGGAGTTGCAAATGTCGCAATACACCTTATTAGCAGCCGCTACACTGTAGCATTTGAAAGAAAAAAGGAAAGAAATCGGCTCTCTTTCGGCAGCCTAAAAAATGGTAGAAAAATTGACAATAAATGTCAAATAAAGGGCAAAACGTCTTATTATTCTGTCAAAGAACAAAGAAAAAGCCGCCTAAACAATCCGAAAATGGCTTGTCTAAGCGGTTTCTCAATGGAGCTAGAGATGGGACTCGAACCCACGACCTATTGATTACGAATCAATTGCGCTACCAACTGCGCCACTCTAGCGGATATTTGATTGTCAGCAATCAGCCTGCCGGCGCTCCGAAAACACACTTTAGCTTTTGCCCCTGCATCGGGGGCAGCCGAAGCAAGCCGGCGTCAAAACATGACTGCTTAATGATTATATACTACTTTGTTGAATTTTTCAAGACATTTTTATCATCAGTTTTTTTGGGCATGATAAAATAAGGGCTTCTGTGAAGGATTATCGGCAAAGGTGAAAAAACCTCACCGGTTGATGAATGTGACATATTTTCACGGTATACTGAGTGTAAAACCCATTTAGCCGCCACCGATCTGTTATCAAGCACATTCAGCACGGCGGTCCGACAATCTGCCAAAGCGGAGGTATCCTATGAAAATAAGGCAAAAGTTCGTGGGCGACAGACTGCGTCACTACCGTGAAGCATGCGCGCTGTCACAGGGTCAGGTCGCTAAGGCGCTGAATATCGACCGCTCGACCTACACCAAGTATGAAACGGGCGAGACCGAGCCTAATTTGAACACGATCGTAAAGATCGCGGCTATCTATAATGTATCGCCGCTGGAGCTGCTGCCGATGAATGCAGCGGACGACACCTCTGTACAAAAGCTGAAAGACGCCGTACAGTCGGACAGCCCCATCTACCAGCTCAACAAAGAGGAGCGCGGGCTGATCGCGCTGTACAGGGTACTCAGCAAGGAACAAAAGCAGCAGGCGCGCGAGATGATAGGTAATATGTCTAAAAAAGAGAAATGAAATCGGCTAAAATAGGAATAATTCACACCGATTTTTTCTTTACTTTTCAGAATAATTATGGTAAAATAGCTCTTGACGCCCGATATGGTTCAGGGGATACGCCTCGACGAGGACTTCACCTGCCCTGTACTATGCGGAGCGCAGATCATTAAGAAAGGGTGAAAACGAATGCTGAAAGAAGAAAAGATTGCTATCATGCAGGAGTATGCGACTCATGAGGGTGACACAGGCTCTCCCGAGGTACAGATCGCTCTTCTCACCAAGAGAATCAACGACCTCACCGAGCACCTCAAGATCCACAAGAAGGACCATCACTCCCGCCGCGGTCTGTTCAAGATGATCGGTCAGCGCCGCGCGCTGCTCAACTACCTCATCAAGGTAGATATCGAGAGATACCGTTCCATCATCCAGAGACTGGGTATCCGTAAGTAAGCATGGAAGTAAGGGCAGACGATTCTTTCGTTTGCCCTGCATTTCGTTTTGCGGCGCACCGCTTTTTCCGCCTTTTTTGCAGCTCCTGCATGATTTTGGCGCTTCATCAACGGCGGGATCAGACGAATCAATGACGGTAATGTCCGTCCAAAAAAACTAAATACAGGATTTTACAGCTATGCTTTAGCGGTAAAACGAGGGCTTTCTGTTAATTAGGAATTAGGAGTTAGGAGTTAGGAATTAGGAATGAATGGTGGGCGCTGCCCACACCCGTTTTATATATGAAACCGATACGTATCCGCTTCATCATATAGGAATAAAAACGCGAAGCGTTTCCCGTAATTCCTCATTCCTCATTTCTAATTCCTGATTGAAAAAGAGTTCTGGTTTTATTGCTAAACGACTGTAAAAATCCTGTAGAATATATTTACAGGAGGTAACTCTATGGCTAACAAAGCTATGACTTTTGACAAGTACCGCGTGTTCGAGACAGAGCTCGCGGGCAGACCGCTGGTTGTTGAGACCGGCAAAATGACCCAGCTCGCCAACGGCGCGTGTCTGGTACGCTACGGTGAGACCGTCGTACACGTTGCGGCTACCGCTTCGGCGAAACCCCGCGACGGCATCGACTTCTTCCCCCTCTCCGTCGACTATGAAGAGAAGCTCTACTCCGTGGGCAAGATCCCCGGCAGCTACATGCGCCGCGAGGGCAGACCGTCCGAGAAGGCGATCCTGACCAGCCGCGTCATCGACCGCCCGATCCGCCCGCTGTTCCCGAAGGATATGCGCAACGACGTTTCTATCGTCGCGACCGTCATGTCCGTCGATCCCGACTGCGCTCCCGAGATCACCGCGATGATCGGTACATCCATCGCGATCTCTATCTCCGATATCCCGTGGAACGGCCCGATCTCCGGCGTTTCCGTCGGTCTTGTTGACGGCGAGATCGTCATCAACCCCAACGCCGAGCAGCGCAAGGTATCCGACATGTCCACCACCGTCGCTTCCACATCCGAGCGTATCGCGATGATCGAAGCCGGCGCGAACTGTGTTTCCGACGAAGTGATGTACAACGCCATCATGGCGGGTCACGAAGCGAACCAGAAGATCATCGAGTTCATCAAGGGCATTGTTGCGGAGATCGGCAAGCCCAAATTCGAATATCCCTCTAACGAGCCGGATCACGACATGTTCGAAGCGATCAAGGCGTTCGCGGAAGAGGACGTCAAAGCGGCTCTCGACACCGACGACAAGACCGTCCGCGACGAGAGACTCAAACCCATCTATGAGGCTGTTCACGAAAAATTCGACGAGATCTATCCCGAGAGTGAAGCGAAGATCGACGAGTGTCTGTACAAGACCCAGAAGTTCATCGTCCGCCGCTGGCTCTTGGACGAGCAGAAGCGCGTTGACGGCAGAGGCATGGACGACATCCGACCCCTCGCAAGCGAGGTCGGCATCCTGCCCCGCGTACACGGCTCAGGTATGTTCACCAGAGGTCAGACTCAGGTTCTGACCATCGCTACCCTCGGCACTGTCGGCGACATGCAGCTGCTTGACGGCATCGACGACGAGACCGAGAAGCGCTATATGCACCACTACAACTTCCCCAGCTACTCTGTCGGCGAGACCAGACCTTCCCGCGGTCCCGGCAGACGCGAGATCGGTCACGGCGCACTGGCTGAAAGAGCACTGCTGCCCGTCATCCCCTCGCTGGAGGAATTCCCCTATTCGTTAAGACTGGTAAGTGAGGTCGTATCCTCCAACGGTTCCACCTCTCAGGGCTCCGTCTGCGGCTCCACCCTCGCGCTCATGGACGCGGGCGTTCCGATCAAGGCGCCTGTCGCGGGTATCTCCTGCGGTCTGATCACCGAGGGCGAGCGCTGGATGACCATGGTCGATATCCAGGGTCTCGAGGACTTCTTCGGCGACATGGACTTCAAGGTAGCCGGTACTCATGACGGTATCACCGCGATCCAGATGGACTTAAAGATCAGCGGTCTGCTGCCCGAGATGGTCAAGGAAGCGCTGGAAAAGACCCATAAGGCTCGCAACTATATCCTTGACGAAGTCATGCTCAAGGCGATCGCAGAGCCCAGAGCAGAGCTCTCCAAGTACGCTCCCAAGATGTTCACCACCACCATCGCCGCCGACAAGATCGCCGAGGTCATCGGCAAGTCCGGCAAGGTCATCAAGGAGATCCAGGCGCAGTGCGAGTGTAAGATCGACATCGAGGAAGAGGGCGAGATCGGACAGGTATTCGTCGCAGGTCTTGACGCCGAGAAGTGCCAGCGCGCGATCGACATCATTCAGACCATCGCCACCGACCCCGAGCCCGGCGCGATGTATCTGGGCAAGGTCACCCGTATCATGGACTTCGGTGCGTTTGTCGAGATCGCTCCCGGCAAGGAAGGCCTTGTACACATCAGCCAGCTTGACGTCAAGCGTACCGACAAGGTGACCGACGTCGTGAACGTCGGCGACGTCATCCGCGTAAAAGTCCTCGAGATCGACGACAAGGGCAGACTGAACCTCAGCCGCAGAGACGTGCTGATCGAGGTAGACGGTCTGACTCCCGAGAACGATATCTCTGAGGAGCGCAAGCCCCGCCGTGGCGGCGACAGAAATCGCCGTCCCCGCAGAGACAGAAAGTAAGACGCGCACGTCTTAGTTTCACCTTTTGCAGACATTGATATTGCCTGAAGTTTCATCAACGGTGGGTCAAAACAGCATAAAAATATCAATAAACGCACTTTGCTGTTATTCGGCAAAGTGCGTTTTCTCATATCTGTTTTTTGTGGGAGGAATTGTTTTTTGCGGCAAATTATGGTACAATAGCAGCGGTACGAAAGACGAATGAAAAGGATACGATCGACCGCCTGCTTTCTGTTCGTGTTTCGTATAAAACCGCAAAGGAGGTTTTTATATGAAAGATTTAGAACACATCGCGCTGCTCATCGACGCGGACAACACCCAGATCGGCAAGCTGGAGGGGGTCATCCAGGAGATCTCCAAGCACGGACGCATCGTCGCCAAACGCGCCTACGCCAACTGGAGCAAAACTGCGCTGAAAAACTGGGAAGGCGAGCTGAAACGCCTTGCGATCAAGCCCGAACAGCAGTTTGACTATGTCGTCGGCAAAAATGCCACCGACATCGCTCTTGTCATCGACGCGATGAAGCTGCTCAACACAGGGCTGTACGACTGCTTCGCGCTGGTCTCGAGCGACAGCGACTACACTCCGCTGGCGATCACCCTGCATGAATCGGGCACCTACGTCATGGGCGTCGGCGAGAAAAAGACGCCCGAATCCTTTATCAACAGCTGCGACGAATTCATCCTTCTGGAAAACATCGCTCCGACGAAGGTGAAGGGCAAGCCCGCCGCGTCGGATCAAAGCGGCAAATCCGCGGAAAAAGCCCAGAAATCGGCGAAAAACGATCCCATGCAGGAGATCCACTACCTGCTCAAATCGGCGTGGTACTCCTATCAGGACGACGACGGCTTTGCCTACAACAGCGTAGCGGGCAGCTATATCAAGCGCGTCAAGCCCGACTTTGACGTACGCTCCTACGGCTTCCGCAGGCTCAACGACCTGATCGCCGCTTTTCCTGATCTGTATGAAACCAAGCTCTCCAAGGACGGCAACACCAAGCTCTATCGTTGCCGATAATGCCGACGCTTTCGGGAGAATGGATAAAGACATTATATAACACGCAAAAACCGCTGCCCTTTCGGACAGCGGTCGTTTTGTTGATAGGGTGATAAAAAGTCGTTCGATCAAGCCTTGCCGACAGAACCAAAGATTTCCATCTTCTCCTTGACCTTCGCCTTGATCGCCTCGGTACCGGGAGCGAGCAGTTTTCTGGGGTCGAAGCCCTTGCCCTGCTTGTCCTTGCCTGCCTCGATGTAAGCGCGGGTCGCCTCTGCGAATACGAGCTGGCACTCGGTGTTGACGTTGATCTTGGAAACGCCCAGAGCGATCGCTTTCTTGATCATGTCGTCCGGGATACCGGTGCCGCCGTGGAGAACGAGGGGCATGTCGCCGGTCTTAGCCTGGATCGCGTCGAGGGTCTCAAAGGAGAGTCCGGGCCAGTTCTCGGGATATACGCCGTGGATGTTGCCGATACCGGCAGCCAGCATGGTAACGCCGAGGTCAGCGATCATCTTGCACTCTTCGGGATCGGCGCACTCGCCCATACCGACAACGCCGTCCTCTTCGCCGCCGATGGAGCCGACCTCTGCCTCGATGGACAGACCGAGGTCGTTGCAGATACCGACCAGCTCTTTGGTCTTAGCGAAGTTCTCTTCGATCGGGTAGTGGGAGCCGTCGAACATGATGGACGAGAAGCCCGCTTCGATGCACTTCTTGGCGCCTTCATAGGAGCCGTGGTCGAGGTGGAGCGCTACGGGAACGGTGATGCCGAGTTCCTCGATCATCGCGGTGACCATGCCGACGACGGTCTTGTAGCCGCACATATACTTGCCTGCGCCCTCGGAAACGCCAAGGATAACAGGGGACTTGAGCTCCTCTGCGGTGAGCAGGATCGCCTTTGTCCACTCGAGGTTATTGATGTTGAACTGACCTACCGCATAGTGGCCTGCCTTTGCCTTGGTGAGCATTTCTTTTGCGTTAACTAATCCCATAATAAATCCTCCTTATATGGATAATGTATGAAAATAATATTCATCAGAATAATTATACCATCACTTTTCACGGTTAGCAATATGCAAAAGGAAAATAAAGCGAAAATTAATGGCAAGTTTTAGGTTGATTTGATATGCTGTTTGGATTATAATGAATAGGATAGAGTTTAATCATGTCAGGAGGATACATATGCCTTTTATCAACGCGAAATTCTCAACCCCCGTCTCTGCTGAAAAAGAGATCGAATTAAAGACCGCCCTCGGCGACGCGATCACCCTGCTGGGCAAAAGCGAAAGATACCTGATGGTCGAGATACAGGACAGCCGCAGGCTGTACTTCGGCGGCGAGAACAGCGCACCGATCGCGTTCTTTGACGTCAGCCTGCTCCACAGCGCTCCCAAAGCGAGCTATGAGAAGCTGACCGCGAGACTCTGCGAGATCGCAAAGGATATCATGGACGTAGACGGCGAGAACGTCTATGTCAAGTTTGAAGAAACCGAGAACTGGGGATATAACAGCTTTATGTTTTAGTTAGAAGTGAGAAGTTAGGAGTTAGGAGTTAGGAGTTAGGAGTTAGGAGTTGCGGGATGCCCTGCGCACTTTTGATTTCTGTACGATTTACAGCGGAACGCTAAAACTTACAAATAAACAGGTGTGGGTTTGCCCACCCTAAACTCCTCACTCCTCACTACTAACTCCTCACTGATTTAACGGAGGTATTACTGATGAAAATAGCAGTTTTGGCAGGAGGACTGTCCTCTGAGCGTGACGTGTCGATCTTATCCGGCTCTAAAATAGCCGAAGCGCTGCGTTCTAAGGGTCACAAGGTCGTCCTGATCGACATTTTTATGGGATGTGAAGAAGAGGTCTGCGACATCGACAGCCTTTTTGAAAACAACTACGACTTCACCGACAACGCCGTGATCGGCCGTGAAGCGCCCGACATCGAAGCGGTGAGAAAGAGCCGCAAGAACCGGTCGTCCGATTTCTTCGGCGACCATGTGCTGGACATCTGCAAGGCGGCTGACGTCACCTTTCTCGGTCTGCACGGCGGCGAGGGCGAGGACGGCTCGGTGCAGGCGGCGCTGCAGCTGCACGGGATCAAATACACCGGCTCCGACCACTTAGGCGCCGCGATCGCCATGCACAAGGGCGTGACCAAGGGTGTGTTCCTCAACTCCAACGTCCCGACCCCCGGCAGCCGTCTTTACAAGCGCGAGTTCATGGGCGAAGGGTATCTCGACAGCTGGAACATCTTCCCCTGCGTCGTCAAGCCCTGCTCGGCAGGCTCGTCGGTCGGTGTTCAGATCGTCGCCGACAGAGAGAGCTTTGTCGCCGCGGTAGGCGCGGCGTTCCGCTATGATGACGACGTGCTGGTGGAAGAGTACGTCAAAGGCAGAGAATTCTCTGTCGGTATCTTAGGCGGCAAGGCGCTGCCGGTCATCGAGATCATCCCCAAGAGCGGATGGTACGATTATGAAAACAAGTATCAGGAGGGCGCGACAGAAGAAGTCTGTCCCGCTGAGCTTGATCCGAAGATCGCCGAAAAAATGCAGCGCGAGGCAGAGCACGCCTTCGAAATGCTGCGTCTCAAGGTCTACGGCAGAGTCGATTTCCTGCTCGATCAGGATAACAGGTTCTACTGCTTAGAGGCGAACACCCTGCCCGGCATGACGCCGATGTCCCTGCTGCCGCAGGAAGCTGCCGCCGCGGGTATCCCCTACCCCGAGCTTTGCGAGAAGATCATTGAGCTTTCTTTGAAAAAGTAACTTTCGGAGGAAATCATGAAACCGATAACATTGAAAGAGGTCGCGACAGCCTGTAACGGCGTTTTGCACGGCGACCCCGATATACAGATCACATCCATCGTCACCGACAGCCGTCAGGCGAAGAACGGCTCGCTGTTCGCCGCGATCAAGGGCGCGCGCGTCGACGGTCACCGCTTCATCCCCATGACCGTGGAGCAGGGCGCGGCTTGCGTGCTGTGCGAAGAAGAACCCGAGGTCGATACTCCCTACATCCTTGTAGAGTCCACCCTCGTCGCGCTCAAGGGGATCGCGGAATACTACCGCTCGCTGTTCACGATCCCGTTCATCGGTATCACGGGCTCAGTCGGCAAAACCTCGACCAAAGAATTCATCAGCGCGGTGCTCGCACAGAAATACAAGGTGCATAAGACCGGCGGCAACTTCAACAACGAGTTGGGCGTGCCGATCACGCTGTTCGGGCTCAGCGAAGAGCATGAGGTCGCCGTCATCGAAATGGGTATCTCGGGCTTCGGCGAAATGACGCGCCTGTCTAAAATGGTGCGTCCCGATATTTCCGTCATCACCAACATCGGTTACTGCCACCTCGAAAACCTCGGCGACCGCGACGGCGTTTTGCGCGCGAAAACCGAGATGTTCACCTATCTCAACGAAAACGGCACGATTATCCTGTGTCACGACGACGACAAGCTCAGCACCGTGACGGAATACAACGGTATCCGCCCGATCTTCTACGGCACCGGCGACGATGAATTCCGCGCCGAAAACATCGTGGAAAAAGGGCTTTTCGGCATTGACTGCACATTGATTCACGGCAGTGACAGGATCAATGTCACAATACCGACTATGGGACGGCACAATGTTCTGAACGCCCTGTGCGCGATGGCGGTCGGCGTGAAGCTGGGACTGACCGCCGACGAGATCAAGCGCGGTATCGAGAGCTTTGAAAACGTCGGTTCGCGCAACCGCGTCATCAAAACCGACAGCTATACGATCATCGACGACTGCTACAACGCGAACCCCACATCCACCAAAGCGGGGCTTGATACGCTCTCTAAGCTCGACGGCAGAAAAGCCGCCGTCTTAGGCGACATGAAGGAGCTGGGCACGGATGAACTTGCGCTCCACAGGGAAGTCGGCGCGTACGCGAAGGAACAGGGGATCAACGTGCTAATCGCCGTCGGACCGCTCAGCAAAGCGACCGCCGAGGGCTACGGAGAGGGCGCGTACTACTTTGAGGATGTCGACAGCTGTATCGCACAGATCAAAGACATCCTGCAAGCGGGCGACACCGTGCTGGTCAAGGCGAGTCACAGCATGCATTTTGAAAAAATCACGGAAGCGTTACAATAAAGGAAATCGGTATGAAATTTATCTCATGGAACGTCAACGGCTTGCGCGCTGTTGTCAACAAGGGCTTCAATGAAATATTCCGCGACCTCGACGCGGACTTCTTCTGCCTGCAGGAAACAAAGCTGCAGGAGGGTCAGATCGACCTGAGCTTTGAGGGCTGGGAAAGCTACTGGAACTATGCCGAGAAAAAAGGCTACTCAGGCACGGCGATCTTCACAAAGCACAAGCCCCTGTCCGTCAGCTATGGGATCGGCATGGAAGAACATGACAAAGAGGGCCGCGTCATCACGCTCGAGTATGAGGACTTCTTCCTCGTCACGGTCTATGTCCCGAACAGTCAGGACGGCTTGAAGCGCCTTGACTACCGCATGCAGTGGGAGGATGACTTCCTTGCCTACATCAAGTCGCTCGACGAAAAGAAGCCCGTCATCTACTGCGGCGACCTCAACGTCGCCCATCAGGAGATCGACCTCAAAAACCCCAAAACCAACCGCAAGAACGCTGGCTTCACCGATGAGGAACGCGCGAAGATGACGACGGTGCTTTCTTCGGGCTTCACCGATACATGGAGAGATCGGAACCCCGACACAGAGGGCGTGTATTCGTGGTGGAGCTACCGCTTCAACGCCCGCAAGAACAACGCGGGATGGCGCATCGACTATTTTATTGTATCTGACAGGCTTGTTGATAAAGTCACAGATGCGCGCATCCATACAGACATCTTCGGCTCCGACCACTGTCCCGTGGAGCTGGATATCAGCTTTGATTAAAACGACAGAGCGCTGTACTTGCAGCGCTCTTTTTTCGCATCAACAGGCGAATTCTCAGATTTTGAGAGCCGTTTCAGCGGGTGCGACGTTTACTTTTTGCGCAGAATTCTGTATACTATCGGCAAAGGAGTGAACAGCATGAACATTTTATGCGAGAACATCCGCGCTTACCGTAAGGCGCGGGGACTGACCCAAAAGGAGCTTGCCGAACAGCTGGGTATCTCCGACAAGACCGTCTCCCGCTGGGAGAGCGGCGTACAGCTGCCCGAAGCGTCGCTGATCCCCGATCTGGCGAGTGTATTCCATATCACCATCGACGAGCTGTACGGTATCGAGAACACTGCCCCCGATCCTACTCATGAAGTCAAAGACGACAGAAAAACGATCGTCAGCTTTAAGGTGTGGATGGTCGCGGGCACGCTGTTCAGCCTGCTCGGATCGCTCTTATACCGCTACTTCGGCAGCACCGTTTTCCTCAGCCCGAATATCATCGACGTCGATTATTACAACACTGCTAAGGGCGCTACCGCGGATATCTTCGCCTTTGTCGGGATCGTCGCAATCTTCGCGGGCATCTTTGCGGTCGTCATCACCAAGGTGCGGTTCGCTATGCTGTACAAACCGCATATGCCCGACTCCGTATTCGCTGAGAATGTACGCTATACAGGCGCCGCGGTCGTCGTCTACTCGGTCATCTTCATGAAAACCGCCCCCGAGATCCTGTCGTTCGGTTACTATGTCCCGCGTGAGGTCTACGGCTGTATCTTCGCCGCCGCGCTGACAGGAGTCCTGCTGTGGTACCGCTATCAGCTGAAAAAGCGGGAGATACCCACAACAAAGCCGATGACCGTGACCGCTCTCGCGATCGGCGGCGTTGGCATGATCGCGGCGATCACGGCGCTGATTCTGCGCGACAGCCTGACCGTTGCCTTCGCTTTGGCGGATGAAGTCAGCTACTCCGCCTCCGGCTCAAGCTCGATGGCGGGCGTTTCTATCGCTGCGCTCCTGCTGACGGTATCCGACTGGCTGATCCTCGCTATGCCTGTTTTATTGTACATCGACCTGCTGATCCGACTCAGAAAAATCCGATAAACACAAAGGAGCACGACGCAGAAATACATCGTGCTCCTTTTTACGGAAGGTATCAGCTTTTTGCCAGCCGTCTTTTGCGGTACAAAACGGCGGTCATGTAGATGAACAGGAACTGAATCATCAATACAGCAAAAACACTCAGGGTATTATTTGTTAAATACTTACGCAGATCAGCTGTTCCGATGACTGCGATCAGGCCGGTAATATACGAGAACAATGTGACGATTATAACGCCAATGCTGATGTACATGGGTACATTCTGCCACTTTTGACGGCAGAAATGCAGCCATACTGAAATGATAAACAAGATGTCGATCAGAATAACTATGATAAAAGCAAGAATACCACGTGAACTCAGGAAATAATAAGCGATCAAGTAAGGAATCTCCATACCAGTGATACAAATAACGATTCGTGCTGCTACACGGGGTGTTATCGCGTCTTTTATTGATTGTATCATGCCGTATAGCAGTACGACGGTTACAATCACATGGAAAGCTGAATAAACTAAATAAAGAGCTGATTCTTGGCTTGTCAGATATCCGCGAAACTCGGTAATATTATAGAAGATAAACCAGAGCGTTTGTATCAGATTGACCGCAAACGCCGCTGCAAAAATCGCGGTTTGTACCCGTTTCGTCAGCGGGTATTCGATCACGGGGTTGACCTCGGGATAGGTGCGCATGTCGTCGTCCGCAAGAAGTTCATCGAGGTTAGTATCGAGAGAGGCGGCAAGCCGCTTTGCCGTCAAAAGGTCGGGATAGCGCGAGCCGTTCTCCCACCGCGACACCGCCTGTCGGGTCACGTACAGTTTATCCGCAAGCGTCTGCTGGGTGATACCCATTTCTTCCCTTGCCCTGCGGATGTTTTCACCGAATTCTGCCATATTGACCATCCTTTCTAATTATTATGATCTTTGAAGATCGCATCGGGGTGATCTGTCCGCTCGGGCGGCGTATTCTGTCTGTCAGCCCGTATGCCGAGGAAGATCGAGAGGATCAGGAACACCAGCAGCGGAGCAAAAATCACGATCAAAAACCAATTGCCGGTGACCAGCCCGATGATGAGTATGATAAGGTCGATCACAGCGAGCACCGCGGTCACCGTGACGCGTGTAGAACGTTTCTGCGAACCGTAGACGTCTTTGATCTGGTTCGCCGTCTGCGAGCCGGGGCGGTTCTTCATAAAGTCAGGTTGATTGTTTTCCATGTTGTTCATCCTTTCCGTTTCGGTTTGACCTTATCATACGTCAGGGGTGTTCAAAAAGCAAGCACCACCCGTGTCAAACGATGTTGACAGAGCGGTGCGGTCAGGTTTTAAGCCGATTTTTACTGTAATAATATCAGATTTGTCAAGTCCTGCCGAGGGTGGCAGGATTTATTTGATGCCGTACAATCTTTTGGCGTTCCCGGTGGTGACGTCGATCAGCTCCTGCGCGTCCATGTTGCGGATCTCGGCGATCCTCTGCGCGGTGTAGGCGATATTTGTGCTGTCGTTGCGCTTACCGCGGTTCGGCACGGGGCTGAGGTAGGGCGCGTCGGTCTCGAGCAGGAGTCGGTCGAGGGGAACTGCCGCGGCGACCTCGACGGGAACGCGAGCGTTCTTGAAGGTCACCGTGCCGCCGAGAGAGATACTCATGCCGAGCTTCAATACTTCTTTGAGCATTTCCACACTGCCCGAGAAGCAGTGCATCAGCCCTTTCGGCTGATACTTCCTGAGCAGTGCCATCACGTCGCCGTGGGCTTCACGGTCGTGGATCACGACGGGAACGTCCAGCTCGCGCGCAAGTTTTAATTGCTCTTCAAAGACGCGGTTCTGTTCATCCCGCGGGATATCCCAGTGGTAGTCGAGTCCGATCTCGCCGAGCGCGACCACCCGCGGGTGCTTCAATAACTCTGTCAGTTGTTCGAGATAATCCGAAGCAAGTCCGCTGAGGTTCTCGGGATGGATCCCCGCGCAGGCATACATAAACGGATACTGTTCCGCATAGCCGATGGCGGTCTTTGCCGTCGCGATATCGACAGCGGCGTTCACGATATACGAAACGCCGTTTTGAGGAAAAGAAGAAAGAAGCGCACTTCTGTCCTCGTCGAACCAGCGATCGTCATAATGCGCGTGCGCGTCAAAGATGTTGTGTAACATAGCTTCACCTATAAAGCGGGGAGAGGACGGTGCCTCTCCCTGTTTGTTTGATTATACCAGACTTCCGCCGGGAAGGATGGAGTCGTCGATGGTCACGACCTTGAGTCCCTCGCCGCTCTCGGCAGAGAGGATCATGCCGCAGCTCTCGATCCCCATCATCTTGCGGGGCGCGAGGTTCGCGACATAAGCGATGTTCTTGCCGACGAGTTCCTCGGGATCGTAGTACTCCGCGATACCCGAGAGGATGGTGCGCTCGCCCTCGCCGTCATCGAGCGTGAATTTCAACAGCTTCTTGCTCTTCTTGACCTTCTCGCAGGCGAGAACCTTTGCTACCCTCAGCTCAACCTTTTCAAAGTCGTCGAAGGCGATCTCGGGCTTGTGCGCGGGCAAATCAAATGCAGGTTCTTCCTTCGGCTCATTGTTCTTGATGATCGCGTTGAGTTCCTCGATCTCCTTGTCAACGTCGATACGCGGGAACAATGCCTCGCCGCGGTGTACGGTGACGTCGAGGGGCAGTACACCGAACTTATCGGCGTTCTCATATGCCGCATACTCAACCGCGCCGATCTGAAGGAAGACCTTCGGCATGGTGGTGGGCATGAACGCGGAAAGCAGGGTAGACGCGATACGGACAGATTCAAGCAGGTTGTAGAGAACCGTTGCTAAGCGCGCTTTCCTGGTCTCGTCCTTGCCTAAGATCCACGGGGTGGTCTCGTCGATATATTTGTTCGCGCGGGAAACGACCTTGAAGATCTCTTCGAGCGCCAGATTCAGCTGGGTATTCTCGACATAGTTGTCGACTTTTTCTTTCAGCGCGGTCGCGGTAGCGATCAGGTCGGCGTCAAAGTCGCCTTCCTCGCGCTCGGTCGGGAGCGTACCGCCGAAGTATTTGTCGATCATCGCGACGGTGCGGGAAACGAGGTTGCCCAGTCCGTTTGCGAGGTCGGTGTTGATACGGTTGATCATGATCTCGTTGGAGAACGAGCTGTCCGCGCCGAGAGCCATCTCGCGCATGATGTGGTAGCGGATCGCGTCCGCGCCGTAGCGCTCGCCGAGAATGAACGGATCGACGACATTGCCCAGCGACTTAGACATCTTCTGACCGTTGAAGGTGATCCAGCCGTGCACGGCGAGGTGCTTGGGCAGGGGTTCTTCCAGACCCATCAGCATCGCGGGCCAGATGATCGCGTGGAAACGCATGATATCCTTCGCGACCATATGCACGTCGGCGGGCCAGTAGGTCTTGTAATCTTCATAAGCGCCGTTCTCATAGCCCAGAGCGGTGATATAGTTAGAGAGCGCGTCGATCCAGACGTAGACGACATGACCGGGGTCGAAGGTGACCGGTATGCCCCAGCTGAATGAGGTACGCGATACGCAAAGATCCTCGAGTCCGTACGTCTTGTTGCCGTTTTCATCGACTGACGGCTGCAGGAAGTTATTGACCAATTCTGTCGCACGCGTGCGCGGGCGCAGATAGTCGGTCTCGGTCAAGAGCTTTTCGATCCGCTCCGCGAAGGGAGTCATCTTGAAGAAGTAGGCTTCTTCCTTGGCTTCGATCACGTCGCGACCACACTCGGGGCACTTGCCGTCGACCAGCTGAGACTCTGTCCAGAAGCTCTCACAGGGGGTGCAATATTTGCCCTTGTACTCGCCCTTATAGATATAGCCCTTGTCATACAGGGTCTTGAAGATTTTTTGTACCGCCTCGACATGGTAATCGTCGGTGGTGCGGATATAGCGGTCGTAGCTGATGTTCATGAAGCTCCACAGCTTCTTGAAGATCTCGACGATCTCATCGACATACTGCTTGGGGGTGATGCCGCGGTCCTTTGCCTTTTCCTCTATCTTCTGACCGTGCTCGTCGGTACCGGTCAGGAACATCACATCATAGCCCTGCATCCTCTTATAGCGGGCGATAGAGTCGCATGCTACGGTGGTGTAGCAGTGACCGATATGGGGATTGCCCGAGGGGTAGTAGATCGGGGTGGTGATGTAAAATGTCTTTTTCTCACACTCTTTGCACATGGGTGTTCACTCCTATAAAATGCTGATGGTTGTCAGCAAAAATTTCCATACACAGATAGTATATACTATTTTATAGGAAAAAGCAATATATTCTGCTACGGAGCTTTTTTGCAACGGTTATGACAATCTCGCAACAAAATTGACATGTGTACCAAAAATTGGTATAATAAGTTGAATATTTTCCTTACGAAAAGGAGGAATTTGATGACAAAAGCGAAAAAGACGTTCAACCTCTTCGCGATCAGCGAAGCACGCAACGTTCTCTTTGGTATCGCGACCCTGTGGATCGGTCTGTTCCACTCGGATTTTCTCAATGACGCTCTCGCCGAGTACATCGGGAACTGGCATATTAGGCGTGTGTTCACGTTCTTTCGCGGGATGGGCAACATCGGCGTCGACATCTTCCTGCTGCTGTCGGGTATCGGACTGTTCTTCTCATTCGTCAAGGACAGCAACGTGCTCAGCTTCTGGAAGAAGCGCCTCATGCGCGTACTGCCGACAGCGATCCTGATCGCGACGTTTTACTTCTCCCTGCGTTATGTCCACGGCAAGTACGAAGAAGGGCTGCTCGCCTACATCAGCCGCATGACCTTCACCTACTTCTATGTCGCAGGCGAGCGCGTGTTCTGGTTCATTTCGCTGATCCTGCTGTTGTACCTGCTGTTCCCGCTGTTCTATAAAGCGATCGAAAAATGGCGGCTGTGGGGTATGCTCGGGCTGATCGCAGTCGTGCTGATCTTCACCTTCACCCTCAGAGCGGTCGTTCCCGAATACTACGTCATGGTAGAGATCGCGCTCTGCCGTATTCCGGTCTTTATCATCGGTATCTGGGCGGGCAAATTCGTCATGGAGAAGAAAGAGATCGACCGCAGGTGGCTGTGGGTGTTCCTCGCTGTTGCTGTCGCCGCGACAGCTTTCATCTTCTACTTCACGCGGATCATGAAACTGATGATCCCCGGCTACAGCAAAGAGATGGAGACCATGTACATCTTCTTCTACCGCTACGCCGCTTGTCCCTTAGCGATCTCGCTGACGGTGCTGATCAGCTTTATCTGCACCTCTCTGCGGCATGCGGGCAAGGCGAATCTGCTACGCAACTTCTTTGAGTTCGTGGGCATGTACTCGATGGAATACTACATGATCTATCTGAACATCAACCACTATCTTGAAGGCCGCTACAAGCTCGAACCGATGCAGGAGATCATGCTGTACTTCGGCAGCTTTATCGTCTCGCTGGTGCTGTGCGTGATGGTGCGCAAGGTATGCGATTACTTCATGGCGTATATGCAGCGAAAGCCGAAGGACCATGATAAACTCAAAGCAAAGGAATAACCTTTACATAGCAAAACAGGGTCGTCACAATGACAACCCTGTTGTTTTATGCTTATTTAATACCCAGTATCCGTCGGCGTTTTGACAAAGTGGTGCACGATAAAGAGCATGATAAACCCGCCGATGGCGTTGCCAAGCCACACGGTTTTCATTTCCAGCGCGATCTGGGTGGTATTCATAAACCAGTACTGCGCCGCTACGGCGACCCCGAGGATGACCAGCGTGATCAGCAGGGAGATCAGCCATTCTTTGATGGTGCGTTTCCTTTTTGTTTTTTTGATATATTCTGGAGAAACGCCGTGGTGCTGCTTCTCCACCGTCCAATCGTGATTCATCTATTCACCTTCCATCTATTCTTCGGTTAGGATCACCCTATCATATCACAGAGAAAAGCGTTTTTCAACCGAAAATTGTAAACATTTTTTGTCGCTTCATCAGGTATTGAACATCGAGAACATCCTGCCGAAGCTCTCGAACGCCACTTCGTGACCTACGACATAATTGCCCGGGTACCAGTAGGCGTAGACAAGACCCATGTTGAGGAACAGGCAGGCGAACATGGAGATAAGCAGGATATGCTCATAGATCCGCTTTGCGTCCTTGCCCTTGATGTGGCGGTACATGAGGAACATGACGAGGAAGGCGCAGGTCAGCATCTCCCACGCGAAGTCCATCATATATCTGGTGCCGTAGCCGGACTCCCAGATGGACGCGATCACGATGAACGGAGCGATGAACGCGGCCGCGCTGAACAGCACCGCAGTACGCGCGCGCTTTTCTTTATCCACATACTTCAAGACAAACGGAGAAGCGAAGAGGAAGAACATCGGCAGCGCTCTGTACAGCAGTCCCGCACCGTTGTTGGTGGCTTCAAAATAGTAGCCGTTCACGCCGAGCGTCGACAAGGTCGTCTGTACATACGGGAACTCGCCCGAAAAGGACGGAGGCGCAAACAGATAATCAAAGAAGCCGATCGCCGAGAGCTGGGTATGGAACTCAGTATGGGTAAAGTCGTTGATGGTCAGCGAGTAGGCGATTCCGAAATCGGTAAACGAGCCGAATCGCGCATGATTATAGAGCATCTGAGCGCCGCCGATCACGACGAACGGCAGCAGAGCGCAGAGCAGATATTTGATATAAAGGGGCTTTTCGCTCTTTTGTCTTTTCAGCTTCAACACGCCCGCGGCGATAAACACCACCGCCACGACGCACCACACCGCCGTGGTGGGACGGCAGGTGACCGCGATCGAGAGGAACAGCGACGACAATGCCGCCATAACGGGACGGACAGGCTGTTTGTCGGAGCCGATCACGTTGGAGGACACGAGGAAATACGTGCCCATCACCGTGAAGCAAAAGCCCGAGCTTTGGGCGATCTCATAGAAGTTCGCCATCACGGTGCAGTACCATACGCCGCACGACGCGTAGATCATCAGCAGCGCCGCCGTATACATCGACAGCGGGATATCTCTGAACAGCGCCTTCATCAGCTTGTAGAAGGTCATGCCGAGGAAAATGAGCGCCAGTGTGTTGAACAGCAAAACACCCGTCAGACTCGCAAGGTAATGACCCGTCAGCAAATGGAACGGCAGATACAGCAGGATGACAGGGCCGATACCGTAGTAGGAATAATACTTGCCGTCATAGAGGACATGATCCCATTTTGCGTTCACGCCCTGTTCGACGCGTGCCGACCAGTCGTAGGGGTTCTCCATATTGAGCAGGTCGGAAGTCGGCTGATCCTTCAGCTCGACCTGACCCGCTTCAAACGCGTCGACAAGCTCCTGTGTGATCTGGTTGCCCGAGACCTGCGAAAAGTCTGTTTTCGGGTTCAGTCCGACAGAGGACAGGATAAAGGAAATCGCGATCATCAGGATCACAACGACCGCCGTGACCGCCTTCGCGGTCTGCGGCTGATCGCCCAGAGGTTTGCGGAATTGCACGCTCCGCTTGAACAGCCACACGAACGCGACGCCGAGTAATATCAGCAGAAAACGCAGATAAGAGAAGTGCGTGGGGTAATCGGCGTTCAGCGTCACGCCGCTGAGGGTCGCCTGATTTTCATTGAGCTCCCTGAGATTGATCTTGATTTTGCTGACCTTGCCCGAAAAATCGCAGACAATGTACTTGGTCTGCTCGATATCGTTGAACACCGAACCGCTGACCAGTCCCGAACGCATATAGTAAGAGGCGTTGGTCTCGTCGGCAAAGTCGACGGTGTAGTCGATCTTGTACTTCAAGCCCTTGACGTCGAGCTTGATGACGCCGATCTTCTGATTGAGGTTCGTGAACTCGATCGACGCGGCGTCCGCGGAGCTGTACCAGCTGTCACCGTTTTTGTTCATGCCCGTCACAACGGCGTTATCGAGGTTCAGCGCGGTCTTATCATAGCCTCCCTTCCACAGATGGTAGCTGTTGAAGTTGAAGCAGACCGCTTCGAGCAGCAGGATGACCAGCATCGCCTTCGCCATGTATCCGACAAAGGCTCTTGCACCGTCCTTCTGAGACCGCTTCGCAAGCATGGACAGCGCAAAGCTCACCGCTGTGAACACCGCCAGTCCGATACCGAGCGACCTGAGATACGGTGCGGCGATTCCCGCGATCAGCAAGAAAACAATTGCCGCGCCGCAGGATACCAAACGAATGATCTTCGTATATTTGCGCTCTTTTAAAATGCTCGCGACCGCGAAAACGAACAGCGCGATGATTGCGATAGCAAAAAGAATTTTCATAAGCTCCTCCTGTCAAAAGAGTTCGGGGTGCATGCGTGAATAGTGAAAGATATATTGCTGGGCGATACCCGCGTAACGCCCGAAGCTGTCGGGAGACATGCCGTCGAACAACACCGCCATTGCGCGCTTCATCCATACGTCGAGGGGAAAGCCGTCCAGACGGTGGAGTCCGTAGAGCAGGACGCAGTCGGCGACCTTGATGCCTACGCCTGTGATCTGCATCAGCTCAGCCCGCGCTTCCTCATACGGCATGGCGCGTACCGCTTCGAGGTCGATCGTACCGTCCGCGACCTTCTGCGCGGCGTCGATGATGTAGCGGTGGCGAAAGCCCGCTCTGATGGGCGCGAGATCGTCAGGGAATAAAAACGCAAGCCGCTCGGCGGTCGGAAAAGCATATGCGGGACGCGTCCCGCCGATCGGTTCGCCGAAGTTTTCGCACAGCCTGTCCACGATCCCCGCGATCCGCTTGATGTTGTTGTTCTGGGAGATGATGAAGCTGATCAGCGCTTCAAACGGCTCCTGATTCAATATACGGATGCCCGGGGCAAATTCAGCCGCCTGCGCCATCACAGGGTGGAGCGCGGAAAGCTCCTGTTTGATCGCGCCGTAGTCCAGATCCAAATCGAAGTAATCCCGCCACATGGCACGGTCGGCTTCGTCCGCACCATCGAGGGTCAGTCGGTCGCCGTCCATCGCGGCAATTGCCGTTTTCCCGCGGACAACGCCGCAAAAGCTGCCGTCCGAAAGCTCCTTCCACCGAAAGGTCTGACCGCAGTCGAGCGTCTCACGCAGATCGAGGTCCGTAATATTTTCAAATATGATACTCATAGTCATCCTGTCATGATAAAATTCTGAAAATAAGTATATCATATTCCTGAACAATATGCTATAATATTTTCAAAATAATTCACCCCGAAATGAGGAGAAGCCTATGAAGCCGAATATCACCACCATCCCGATCACCGAGATCTTTGAAGAGACCGAGGGCTGTCCGATCTGCCGCATGCACCGCATGCTCGAGGAACAGTATGTCGAGTACATCACGGGAGCCGCGATGATGGCTCCCGACGTGCGCGTGCAGACCAACAAGGTCGGCTTCTGTCACCGCCATTTCTCCATGATGGTCAACACAGGCCCGCGCCTGTCGAACGCACTGTTATTGCAGACCCACATCGACGAGCTGCGCAAAAAGGTGTTCCCGAAAAAAGATACCGACGCTCCCGACAAAAAGATGCTCGAAGCGATCCGTGAAAACGACCGCACCTGCTACGTCTGCGACCGTATCGAGCGCGACATCCTGCACCTGCTCGCAACCGTCTACATCCAGTTCGGCTCGGATCATGACTTCCGCAAGCAATATGCGCAGCAGGACTTTATCTGTCTTGACCACTACGCGCTGGTGATGGGAAACGTCAGCAAGAAAAACATGGACAAAAAAGCCCTGCCCGAGTTCTATGTCGCCACCAACAAGCTCGCCAAAGGCTATATGGACACGCTGTACGACGACGTCACCCACTTCACCACCATGTTCGACTACCGCAACGCGGGCGGCGACTACAAAAACAGCAAGGACGCCATCGAGCGCAGTATCCGCTTCCTGACGTCCTATCCCGTGGATGAAAATTTGAAGTAGGCAGCGTGACGCTGCGCCCATTTCCGTCTTTTGAAAAATGCAGTTATCTTAACGGCGGTCATCAACACTAAGCTGTTTAAAAAACCAAAGGCTTCCTCTTGATAGGAAGCCTTTAAAAATGCTTATAGAGTTTCAACAGTTCGCCGTCGACGATACCGAGTGAGAGAAATGTGCCTTGTCTGTCCTTCACGCGGTATATTTTTTTATCCGCGGCTTTGTCTCTCAGCTCTGTGCGAACAACGTCCAGCGGGTTGCCGTTGACAAAGCGGTGCGCCTGCTTATCGCTGACAGTGACTTCATCGTAGGCGGCAAAGATGCTCTCGACGCTTTTGACAAAGCCCATGTCTCCGCTCTGCACACGCTCTTTGAGCGTATCGAGAGTAATACAGTCGTCAAGGTGATAGCCGCAGGCTTCATAACGAACAAGGTCGGTCATCACGCCGACCGTGCCGAGCGACCGTGCCAGATCGTCGATGATCGTGCGGATGTAGGTGCCGTTGGAACAATAGATATCGAGCGTGCCGCTCTGGGTGTTTGCATCGAACGCGGTCAGCTCCAGAGAATAGACGGTCACCTTGCGCGGCTTGCGCTCTACCTCTTTGCCCTCGCGGGCGTACTGATAGAGCCGCTTGCCGTCCACGCTGACGGCGGAGTACATCGGCGGGAGCTGTTCGATCTCGCCCCTGAAAGAGCCGATGGCTCTTTCTATAACTTCACGCGTTACATTTGACGGCTTTTCTTCGAGCACCGTCCCCCAGATATCGAGGGTATCGGTCGCAATACCAAGGCGGAAATCCGCGATATACTTCTTATCGTGACAGGGGATGATATCCTGCGCCTTTGTCGCCGTGCCGAGCAGGACGGGCAGTACGCCGGTGGCGTTGGGGTCGAGCGTTCCTGTATGCCCGACCTTCTTCTGCCCCATCAGCTTGCGCACAACGGCAACCACGTCAAACGAGGTAAAATCCTTTTCCTTATGTATCAGGATAACGCCGTTCATGCAAGAAATTCCTCGGCGCTTTTCGTCATCAGTTCCATGACGGTCTCAAGGTCGCCCTCGACCGAGCAGCCTACCGCCGCGGGATGGCCGCCGCCGCCAAACTGCTTGCAGAACGCTGCCGCGTCGATACCGTCGTTGGTGCGGACAGAAATCTTGAACACGCCGCCCGCCTTCTCGCGCATGGTGATACCCATTTTCACGCCCTCGATCTGGCGCGGGATAGAGGCGAGTCCCTCCATCTCGTCGTCGCCGATACCGAGCCTTTCGCAGGTTTTGGTCATCGTATAGATGAGCGCGCACGCGCCGTCGGCGCAGAACCGCATATTGTCGTAGACCATGCGCTCCAGCTTGAGCTTTCCGCGGGTCTTGACGACGAAGTTGACATAGTTGATCATCCGCCAGTCGCAGTACGGCATGACCGCCGCCGCGAACTGATGGGTGCGTTCGGTAGTATTGGAGTAGCAGAAACAGCCCGTATCGGTGGAGATACCCGTATAGATGCCCGCCGCGATGTCCTCGTCAAGCTCGACGTCCAAAAGGAGCATGAGCTGATAGATGATCTCAGCCGCTGCAGCCGCCTCGGGATCGACATAGCTGTTGTCCGCTTCGATCGAATTGGTGCGGTGGTGGTCGATACACAGGTCGATATGATCAACGCCCGCCATCACGCTCTCACCGAGCAGGGTGGGAGCCGCAACGTCGACGCTGACGATATACGAAGGAACAAAATCCTGTTCTTCGTAGTGTTCGGTCAGATACTGCAGCTTTGCGGGCACAGCGCCGTCCACCGCGACGTTCGCCTGCTTGCCGAGCTTGCGCAGCGCGAACGCCAGCGCGTAGCCGCAGCCCAGACAGTCGCCGTCGGGGTAGGTGTGGGTCAGGATCTTGAAGCGGTCGTGCTCTTTTAACAGAGCCGCGACCTGATCAAGCGTTATCTTCTTCATCTGCGCCCTCCTCGTCGTCGGGTTTGATATCCAAGCTGTGCAGGATACGGGAGATCTCCGCGCTGTACTCGATGGAGTCGGTCGGGGTGAAGATCAGCTCGGGCACATGCCTCAGACGCAGTCTGTGTCCCAGCTCCCGACGGATATAACCCGCGGCGCTTTTCAGCCCCTTGACCGCTTCTTTTGCCTTGTCCATGCCCTCTAAAGCGCTGACATAGACCGTGCAATAGCTCAGGTCGTTCGTGACCTCAACGCGCACGATGGACAGAAAGCACGCGGTGACGCGGGGGTCCTTGAGCGTACGGAAAATATCCGTCAGCTCACGCCGTATATCCTCGGTCGTCCTGCCTAATTTATGATTCGCCATAATTATTCCTCAATGCGACGTAAGGATCAGTCCTCACGATACTCTTCGATGGTGAACACCTCGAAAACGTCGCCTTCCTTGATGTCGTTGTACTTTTCAAGACCGATACCGCACTCATAGCCTTCATTGACCTCTTTGACGCTGTCCTTAAAGCGCTGGAGAGAACCGATATTGTCGTCGGCGATGATGATGCCGTCGCGTACCACGCGGACGCCCGCGCCGCGCTGGATCTTACCGCTCTTGACATAACAGCCGGCGATGTTGCCGATACTCTTGATACGGATGACGTTGCGGACCTCGGCGGTACCGAGGATGACTTCTCTGGTCTTGGGAGCCAGCATACCCTTCATCGCGCTCTCGATCTCTTCGATACAGTCGTAGATGACGCGGTACATACGCATATCCACACCGTCGCGCTCGGCGTTAGCCTGAGCGGTCGCGTCGGGACGAACGTTGAAGCCGACGATGATGGCGTTACTCGCGTTCGCGAGCATGACGTCAGACTCGTTGACAGCGCCGACAGCGCCGTGGATGATGTTGACGCGGACTTCCTCGTTCGAGAGCTTTTCAAGACTCTGGCGGACTGCTTCAACAGAACCCTGTACGTCTGCCTTAACGATGATCTTCAGCTCCTTGACCTCGCCGAGCTTCATCTGGTCGAAGAGGTTGTCGAGCGTGACCTTGGTCTGGGCGTTGAACTCAGCCTCTTTCTTCTCGTGCTTGCGCTGTTCGACCAGCTCACGTGCCAGACGCTCGTCGGTGACGGCATTGAAGGTATCGCCGCCGGTGGGAACGTCGTCAAGACCCGTGATCTCGACCGGTACGGAGGGACCCGCTTCGGTGACGCGGTTGCCCTTGTCATCGGTCATCGCGCGCACACGACCGACAGCCATGCCCGCGACGACGATGTCGCCGGTGCGGAGCGTACCGTTCTGGACGAGGATGGATGCCACAGGACCTCTGCCCTTATCCAGACGCGCTTCGATGACCGTACCCTTCGCGGCGCGGTCGGGATTCGCTTTCAGCTCCTTCATATCGGCAACCAGCAGAACCATCTCGAGAAGATCGTCGATACCCATGCCCGTCTTGGCGGATACGGGCACGCAGGGTGTGTCGCCGCCCCATTCCTCGGGGATCAGCTCATATTCGGTCAGCTGCTGCTTGACCTGCTCGGGATTTGCGCCCGGCTTATCCATTTTATTGATCGCCACGATGACGGAAACGCCCGCCGCCTTGGCGTGGTTGATCGCTTCAACGGTCTGGGGCATGATACCGTCGTCAGCCGCTACGACTAAGATCGCGATATCCGTAACTTGAGCGCCGCGCGCGCGCATGGTGGTGAACGCCTCATGACCGGGAGTATCGAGGAAGGTGATGTCTCTCTCGTTGATATTGACGCGGTACGCGCCGATGTGCTGGGTGATACCGCCCGCCTCGGTCGCGGTAACGTGCGCGTTGCGGATATAGTCGAGCAGAGAGGTCTTGCCGTGGTCGACGTGACCCATGACGACGACGACCGGAGCGCGGTCGACGAGGTTCTCGTCAGCATCCTCGCTGTCGTCGATGATACGCTCTTCGATGGTGACGACGACTTCCTTCTCGACCTTCGCGTGGAATTCCATCGCGATCAGGGACGCGGTGTCGAAGTCAACAACGTCGTTCGCGGTGACCATCGTGCCCATCAGGAACGCCTTCTTGACGACCTCGGCGACAGTCGCTTTCAGTCTGAGCGCCAGATCGCCGATCGAGATCTCGTCGGGGATCAGGACGGTCATCTTCTTTGCCTTACGCTCTTTTTCGATACGCGCCATACGCTCGCGCTCGGTCTCGCGCTTTGCGGAACGGCGGTTCTTCTGTTTGGAGCGCTGGTTGATCTTCTGCTTCTTCGAGGACATGTTGTTCTCGTTACGGACCTTATCGAGAGCGAGGTCATCGTACTTCTGGTTGTAGCGGTCGACGTTGACCTCCGCGGCGCCCGTATCGACGATACGGCCGGTACCGCGCTTACTCTTGATCTCGGATTTCAGGTCGATGTCGGCGGTCTTGTCGACCTTAGCCGGCTTTTGCGCGGCGGGTTTCAACTGTTCCTTGCCCGCCTTCTTCGCGGAATCGGGACGGAGCTTATCTTTCTCCGCCTCACGGCGCTGCTTCTCTTCCTCGCGGCGCTGTTTTTCTTCCGCTCTGCGCTTTTCTGCCTCTTCCTCCTGCTTCTTGATCGCGTTGTCGCGAACCGCGAAATACGCGGACAGGTCGGAGACAGCGTTCTTCTGTGTAAAATAATCGAAGATAAAATTGAGTTCATCCTCGTTCAATGTGGTCATAGCCTTTTTATCGACGCCGAGCTTCTCTTTCAGCACGGCGATGACCTCTTTGGTTGCGACGTCAAGGTCACCGGCCACCTCTTTGACTTTATATTTGATCATAATAGCCATGGTAATTCCTCCTCTTACTTAGTTGATAAGGGTGAGTATCTTTGCGGCAAAGCCGTCGTCTGTGGTACAGATGATACCGCAGTGCCTGCCGAGGGCAAAGCTGAGTTCGTCTTTGGTGTAAGACAGCTGTTTTACGGGAACGGCTTTCTGCTCAGCCGCCCTGAGAACGCCTTTGAGGCTGTTCTGTGAGATATCCGAGGCGTAGAGCGTCAGCTTGGCTTTTCCCTCGCTGATCGTCTTTGTCACGGTGTCCGCGCCCGAGACGAGCCGTCCCGCGCGCTTGCATATGCCGAGGAAACTCAGCAGTCTGTCGTTATTCACCAAGCTCTCTCCTCATGGTATCGTATATCTCGGGTTCGATCTTCGTTGAGAAAGCGCGTTCCAGACGCTTTGCCTTCTGCGCCTGATCGAGACATTCAATATTTTTACATATATACGCGCCGCGACCGGGCTTCTTGCCGATCAGGTCGACCGAGATCTCGCCTTCCTTGTTGCGGACGATACGGACGAGCGTGCGCTTATCCTTCATCTCGCCGCAGCCGATACATTTTCTAAGCGGTATTTTTCGCTCAGCCATAAAGATTCTCTCCTTACTGATGGTTCAGCCTTCACACCGGATATACGGGGAAAGGCGGAACGGATACAAGCTTAAGTTGTTTCCTTGTCGTCGTCGGTATCCTCGCCCCAGAAGCCTGACTCGGGACGGATATCTATTTTATAACCGGTTAGCTTGGCTGCCAGTCTGACGTTCTGACCCTTGTTGCCGATCGCCAGCGAGAGCTGACCGTCGGGAACGGTCGCCTTGCACGCCTTGGTGCCGTCGTCGGCAAGCTCTACCTTGACGACGTTAGCGGGAGACAGAGCCGCCGCGATGAACTGCTCGGGATCGTCGCTGTAGGGAACGATGTCGATCTTCTCGCCGCCCAGCTCGTCAACGATGGTGTTGACGCGCGCGCCGCGTGTACCGATACAGGCGCCTACCGCGTCGATCTCGCTGTCCTCGGAGAAAACAGCCATCTTGGTGCGGGAGCCTGCCTCGCGGGAGATGGATTTGATCTCCACGGTGCCGTCGTAGATCTCGGGGATCTCTTTCTCAAACAGTCTCTTGACAAAATCGGGATGGGTACGCGAGATAATGGCGCGGGGACCTTTTTCGCCCTCTCGGACGCCCGCGACATAAACCTTGATGGTGCCGCCCTCGCGCAGGACGTCGCCCTCGATCTGCTCGGACTTGGGCAGGACAGTGACGGCGTTGCCGAATTTCAGGGTCGCGTTGCCGGTAACGGGGTCGACGCGCTCGACGGTCGCGGTAGCGATCTCCTGCGCCTTTGACTGGAACTCGACTAAAATCTGATCCTTTTCACCGTCGCGGATACCCTGACGGATGACGGAGCGGGCGGTCTGTACCGCAATGCGCCCGAACTGTTTGGGCTCGAGCGGGATGCCGACTTCTTTGCCGACCGCGGCACGCTTGGAGATGATCGTCGCGTCCTCGAGGGAAATCTCGTAGTTCGGGTCCTCGACCTCTTCGACGACCGTTTTCATCAGCTTCACGGAGAAGGTGTTTTTATCGGCGTCCATCTTGATCTCGACGTTTTCATTGCCGCCGTAGAGGTTTCTGCAGGCGGTAACGATCGCTTTCTTTATCTGAGTGATCATGTACTCAGCGGGAATTCCTTTCTCTTTTTCAAGGAGCCGCAGCGCCTCAAAGAGTTCTTTGTTGCTTGCCATTTTTCCAAATCAGACCTTTCTATATAGATTGAATATATCACTTAATCAAAGTCGTCGAGCTTGATATACGCGGCGTCTTTTTTGCTGATGGTGACAGTGTTCTCACCGCTGTGGTCGGTGATGGTGACCATCCCGTCCTCATAGGCTGTGAGCACTCCTTTGAATTCTTTGCCGATACCCTCCAGCGGCCGGATCATCTTGACCATGATATCCGCTCCGATAAACTCTGCAAAGTGTTCGGGGCGTATCAGCTCGCGCTCGATACCCGGGGAGCTGACCTCGAGGATATACTCGCCGTCGATGGGATCGGCTTTGTCGAGCGGCTCGTCAAGCGCGCGCGACATCGCTTCGCAGTCGTTGATATCCACGCCGCCGTCCTTGTCGATGAAAACCCGCAGATACCACTGTGAGCCTTCTTTCAGATACCGTACGTCCCAGATCCGCAGCCCGAGGCTGTCGGCGATCGGAACGGCGATCTCTTCGACAATGGATACGGTGTTTTTGCCTTTGCTGTTTGCCAAATAATCACCCCGTCTCAAATTACATGTCATAAACAATAACAAAGAGCGGGTCCGTCAAGACCCACTCTTTACATTAGCTTATCCTACTGTTGTTATTTTATCACTTCTTATTTATATTGTCAAGTAAATGGTCACCAAAGAAAGACTCTCAACGCCTTGCGTTTTTGAAAAGATTCAATAATTTTCAAAAAAGTATTGACATTTCGGGCAGTAACTGCTATTATAATACCAACCTGTTTGATAGGTAGGTAGTATTAAGAAGGTGTTACGATGTACCTGAGCGGATTCCGATGTCGGCGCTGACCGATAACCGTATTTACAAATCCAAATCTATACTATATAATAAGGAGAAAGTTATGGCTAATATTTATACATCCGCCGACCAGCTGATCGGCAAGACCCCTCTGCTCGAACTGGGCAATATTGAAAAGAAACTGAACCTGAACGCGAAGATCTTCGCAAAGCTCGAATACTTCAACCCCGCCGGCTCCGTCAAGGACCGTATTGCGAAGGCAATGATCGACGACGCGGAGGCTAAGGGACTCTTGAAAGAAGGCTCCGTCATTATCGAGCCGACCTCCGGCAACACCGGTATCGGTCTGGCGGCTGTCGCGGCAGCAAGAGGCTACCGCATCATCATCGTCATGCCCGAGACCATGAGCGTCGAGCGCAGACAGCTGATGAAGGCTTACGGCGCCGAGCTGGTGCTCACCGACGGCACCAAGGGCATGAAGGGCGCGATCGCCAAGGCTGACGAGCTCGCGGCTGAGATTGAGAATTCGTTCATCCCCGGTCAGTTCGTCAACCCCGCCAACCCTGCCGCTCACCTCGCAACCACAGGTCCCGAGATCTATGACGACACCGACGGCAAGGTAGACGTCTTTATCGCAGGCGTCGGTACGGGCGGTACCGTCACGGGCGTAGGCTCTTATCTGAAAAGTAAAAATCCCGACGTCAAGGTCATCGCGGTTGAACCCGCTTCTTCCCCCGTGCTCTCTAAGGGCACTGCGGGCGCGCATAAGATCCAGGGTATCGGCGCGGGCTTTGTCCCCGAGGTACTGGATACCAAGATCTATGACGAGATCATCGCCGTCACCAACGAGGACGCTTTTGCCACAGGCAAGCTCATCGGCAAGAGTGAGGGTGTGCTGGTAGGTATCTCGTCAGGCGCGGCGGCATACGCGGCGATCGAGGTCGCGAAGCGCCCCGAGAACGCAGGAAAGAACATTGTTGTTCTCCTGCCCGATACAGGCGACCGCTACCTCTCCACTCCCCTGTTCCAGGACTGATCCATGACATTGACGGCTTCGGGTAACACCGGAGCCGTTTTTTTCAACACAATCCGAATTTGGAGGAAGATATATGAAAACGAAACACTCGGAGCATACGCTCAACATCGTCATCGCGGCGCTCTTCGCGGCGATGATCGCGGTGATGACCGCATTTGTCCAGATCAAAACGCCCACGGGCGGCTACGTCCACCTCGGCGACTCGATGATCTACCTGACGGCGAGCTTTCTGCCCCTGCCCTACGCGGTAGCGGCGTCAGCCATCGGCGGCGGAATCGCGGACCTGCTGGTCTATCCCGAGACCATCATCTACACCGTTATCATCAAGGCGCTCAACGCCGTGTTCTTCAGCGCGAAGGGAGATAAGCTCCTGTCGAAGCGCAACGCGCTGATGACCATTCCCTCGGGTCTGGTCACTGTGATTGGTTATTCGATCTCCAAGCTGATCCGTCAGCTGCTGGCGGGCGACAGCTTCCACAGCGCGATCGTCACCGCCCTGTGGAAAATGCCCGAAAACTCCATTCAGGCGATCGCTTCGGCGCTGATCTTCATCCTGATCGCCGTCGCGTTCGACAAAGCGGACATCAAAAAACGCATGCTCGGTAAATAAAAGAAAGCGCTTCTTTGCAGAAGCGCTTTTGTTATTGTATCACGCCGCCGCCTAATACAACGTCGCCGTCATACAGCACGCATGCCTGACCGGGGGTGATGGCGCGGATCGGCGTATCGAACACGACCTCCACCGTGCCGTCCGCCTGAGGATACGCGGTCGCGGGCTGTTCGGTCTGACGGTAGCGGGTTTTCGCCTTACAGCGGACGGGCTGTGCGGGAGCTTCGCCCGCGATCCAGTTGAAATCGTCCACCCGTGCGACCGTGCCGAACAGGGCGGCTTCATCACCGAGGACGACCGTGTTGTCGTCGGCGTTGATCTTCACGACGTAGATCGGCTCGCCGACGCTGATGCCGAGGTGCTTGCGCTGACCAATCGTATAGTGAGAAATGCCCTTGTGCTGTCCCAGCACCCTGCCGTCGGTCGTGACAAAATCGCCTGTTGACATCGCGCCGCTGTGCCGCTCGATAAAGGCGGCATAGTCACCGTCAGGGACAAAGCAGATGTCCTGACTGTCGGGCTTTTGGGCGTTGACAAAGCCGTTTTCCTCGGCGATACGGCGCACCTCGTCTTTTGTCAATTCGCCGAGCGGAAAGCGCGTATGCGCAAGCTGCTCCTGCGTCATCGAATAGAGCACATAGCTCTGATCCTTTGAAGGATCGAGCGCTTTTTTCAGCACATATCTGCCGTCGGCTTCTTCAATGCGGGCGTAGTGCCCCGTGACGACACAGTCACAGCCGAGCTGTCGGGCGCGGTAAAAAAGCTTATCGAATTTCATATAGCGGTTGCAGTCGATACAGGGATTGGGCGTAATGCCCCTGCGGTAGCTGTCGACAAACTTTTGGATGATCTTATCCTCAAAGTCGTCTGTAAAATTGAACACGTGGTACGGGATTCCGAGCCGGTAGCACACCGCGCGGGCGTCCTCAACGTCCTCTAAGGAACAGCAGGTGTTCGGGCGCTTATTCTCGGTTTCTTCCGCGTCGAACAGGCGCATGGTACAGCCCACACGCTCATGATCCCCCATCAACAAAGCGGCGACTGAGGAATCTACCCCGCCGCTCATCGCAATCAAAGCCTTCATAATGACCTCACACAAATGATTTGCCAATATTATAGTATAAAAATGTGAAGGTGTAAAGTGATGAAAGATTATAAATTAACACTTGATTTACCTACCGAGTTTGTGGTATAATAGCACTATAAATAATAGTGATTGATAATTATTGTAAAAAGGTGATATTTATGATGGTTTCAACCAGAGGACGGTACGCCCTGCGCGTGCTGATCGACCTCGCCGAGCATAACAACGGCGGGTACATCCCGATGAAGGACGTCGCCGCCAGACAGGAGATCTCGCTGAAATACCTCGAACGCATCCTCCCCACCCTGACGAAGGCGAAGCTGATCGAGGGTGTTCACGGCAAGGGCGGCGGCTACAAGCTGACCCGCGATCCCGAAAACTACACGGTCGGCGAGGTACTGCGCCTGACCGAGGGCGACCTTGCGCCCGTCACCTGTCTCAGCGCCGACGCAGAGCCCTGCGAGCGCGCTGCCGAGTGCCGCACCTTAGGGATGTGGCAGGGCTTCTACGACATGACCAACAAATACTTCGACGGCATCCGCCTGATCGACCTCGTCAACACCGACGCCGCGGATAACTATGTTATCTGATTGTACTGTGTAGGGGCGGGTCTTGACCAGCCCGTTCGCGAAAGCGATCTTTTGCAGCAGCACAAAAATGATAAGATTTTTTTGAAAATCAATTTTGATTTTCAATCGGGAGCGTCAAAATACTCCCGTACAACTAATACTAAGTATCAACACCGCCCTTCCGTTTGATCCGGAAGGGCGGTGTTCTATCCTTTTTGCCGATTCTACAGCGGCGGTTCGGGAGACTCGGCGACATATTCTCCGTCATAGGTATAGGTTTTATTCTTTACGGTAATGGTTTCGTTATCCTGAAACGTGATCTGCGAATCTATGTCAATCTCGTGATCTTGGTCGATCAGGCAATAATCCTTCATAAACTCCATTGATCCGATCGAAAAGCTCTCTGCGCTGTTATAGGTAAAAACTACTTTGATGTGCCAATCTTTGACGTCGTCATCCGCGTACTCGATCACTCTGACATGATGGATCCCGTCGGGCGAGGGAATGTCAACAACGTCGCTCACCTTTTCATAAGCAAACATAAGCGGGAATATACTGTAAAACACGCTGATCCCCAATAAAACACAGAATATGATAATCTCAATCGTCATCAGCCAGTTTGCTTTGATATATATCCAAGCTGTGACGATCAGTATCACGATCACGGAAAGATAGATCACACTATCCAACGTGCTGATCGTGCCGATATAACCTTCCGCAAAGCAAATAATCATCAAAAGTCTGCTAACAGGGAGCAACATAAGAGAGAAAATCAACAATATCTTTGCCATCCTGCCGGCGCGCTTATCCTTAAAAATCAGCATAGCAGTACAAATGCCGATCATGATGATATTACGCACATCAGCGCAGATAATCCAACCGTCAAACAGCACTGTATAGCCATGGAGAAAGATTCGGCGGCAGGAATAGAATATCGGAAAAACCGCCGTCATTCCGAACAGCACATAGAAGAGGAGGTTGTTTCGTTTCATGGTTTTTTCTTTCACAATACGGATTCTCCTCTCTCCGGTTCGGATTGCTTCGATTCCCTTTGAAAAGATAGGATCAGTACTGTAATCCTGACGATCGCCGAGACTCCGATGAAGCCGATCCACAGCTCGGCGATATGGATGGTTTCATAGTTTGGGATAGGCCGGACGGGATAGAGGATGATCCGCGCGATCAGCCACACGAGGAACATCAGCCCTATCGCGGCGGTAACGATAAGGTTGCTCAAAAACAGCTTGACGAGCGTATTGACCGCGTCCTCGTCGCGCAGAGTAATCTGCGCGCTAAGTAAGGCGAACACAGACGCGACAGCGATCACGGCGATGTCCGACCACATGCCCGCGGAAAAGAGGTAGCCTTCCGCGTTATCGAACTTGACATAGTAGCCGAAGAACACCAGCGCGACCAGCAGCACCGCACGCACCACACCGTCGATGACGGCAGCGCTGTACGCGCCCTCGATGAACCGCGCGATCAGCCAGCGCAGACGCATACGGTCATCCTCGGCAGGCGTCTTGGGGGCTTCTGCCGTCTCATTATCCGTCAGACGGTCGGCAAGTTCCTCGAAAGAGCATATCTCCTCGTCCAGTGCGCTCAGGGAGCTTAGCACCTTTTCACTGCGCCTGAGCTCCGTCTCCTGCTTTTCGGTCACCTCGGCGACAATGTTCGGAATGGTCTCGGGAGTCTCCTGTATTTCTTTGATCTGCGCGATCGAAAAACCCGACGCGCGCAGAACCGCGATCTTGTCGAGCCGCAGGACGTCATCCTCGGAAAAGTCAAAGGATCGCCTGCCGGTATAGTGTTCGGTTTTCTCGGGCGAGAGCAATTCGTTTTCGATATACAGACGGATCGCCCTGTCGGACAGCCCTGTGCGCTCGCATACGGCTTTGATTTTCATATGATCACCTGAATAGTCGTTGATTCACCCTCATATTACACTTTGACGCAGGGTAAAAGTCAAGAGTTTTTTGAAAAAAACTGTCAAACATGCAAAAACTGCCCCGATCTCTCAGGGCAGTTTATTATTATGAAGTTTTCCAACCGACCGTTCATGAAACGTCAGTTAACATCCGCGTTTGCAATAGGTCGGACCGGGTGCAGCTTCAAGCTGCTCATTTTACTTTCCAGATCTCGGAAGCGTACTGGAGGATGGTACGGTCGGAGCTGAAGGTACCGCAGTGAGCGACGTTCTTCAAGCACTTGGTACCGAAAGCGATACGATCCTTGTAATCGTTGTTCGCCTGCAGCTTCTTCGCGACATAATCCGGAAGATCATACAGCAGGAAGTAGTGGTCTGCATGGTGCCAGTTGGTACCGTTGATGAGCGCGTTGTGCAGCTCTGCGAAGGAACCTTCGCCGGTAGCGCCGTTGTCATTGAAGGTGCCGTCGATCAAGGTATCGACGACGCGCTTGATCATGGGATTGCTGTTATACAGCGCTCTCGCATCGTAGCCTTCCTTCTTCAAGCGCTCAATATCCTCAACTCTGCCGCCGAAGATATACTCGTTCTCTTCGCCTGCCTGCTGAGCGATCTCAACGTTCGCGCCGTCGTAGGTGCCGAGGGTAACAGCGCCGTTGAACATGAACTTCATGTTGCCGGTACCGGAAGCCTCTGTACCCGCTGTGGAGGTCTGCTCGGAGATATCCGCCGCGACGACCAGCTTCTCAGCGTAGGATACGTTGTAGTTGGAAACGAATACGACCTGCAGCTTATCCTTGGTGTCGGGATCGTTGTTGACGAGGTTCGCGATCTCGTTGATGTACTTGATGATGGCTTTCGCTCTCTTATAGCCGGGAGCAGCCTTCGCGCCGAAGATGAAGCAGGTCGGCTGGAAATCGGGCAGCTGACCGCTCTTGATGCGGAAGTAGATCCACATGATAGAGAAGGCGTTTAAGAGCTGACGCTTATACTCATGCAGACGCTTGACCTGGATATCAAAGATGAACTTCGGGTTGATCTCAACGCCGTCCATCTTCTTGACATAGGCTGCGAGCTGCTTTTTCTTCGCATACTTGATCTTGTTGAATTCCTTGACGGAATCGGGGTTGATGTGAGCATCGAGCTTCTCCATCTTATCCATATCCTTGAGCCAGCCGGAACCGATGCGGTCGGTGATGAAGGAAGCAAGCTCGGGATTGCACAGACCGAGCCAGCGGCGCTGGGTGATACCGTTGGTCTTGTTCTGGAAGCGCTCGGGATATACCCAGTACCATTCCTTTAATACGTCGTTCTTGAGGATCTCGGTGTGGATCCATGCAACGCCGTTGACGTAGGAAGAAACGTACATTGCAAGGCGAGCCATATGTACCTTGCCGTCGCGGATGATGCCCATCGCGTTGATGTTGTGCTCTTCTACGCCCTTGTACTTGAGGTCGTGCCACTGGCGCTCGTTGATGCGCTCGATGATCGCGTAGACCTCGGGGATGATCATCTTCATCAGACCGGTATCCCACTTCTCAAGAGCTTCGCTCATGACGGTGTGGTTGGTGTAGTTGAAGGTCTTTTGCGCGATGTCGAACGCCTGATCAAAGCCGATGCCTTCCTTGTCGAGCAGACGGATCAGCTCGGGGATGGATACGACCGGATGGGTATCGTTGAGCTGGATGGTGGTCATCTCGGCAAAATGGGAGAAATCATTGCCGAATTTCTGCTTATATCTGCGGATGATATCCTGCAGAGAAGCGGAGGAGAAGAAATACTGCTGCTTCAATCTGAGGATCTTGCCCTCGTAGCTGTTGTCGTTGGGATAGAGAACCTTAGAGATGTTCTCGCAGTTGTTCTTGTTCTTGACGGCGTCATCATAACGACCCTCGTTGAACGCGATGAAATCAAAGCCGTCGACCGGCTCAGCCTGCCACAGACGCAGGGTGTTGATGTTCTTAGTGCCGTAGCCGATGATCGCCATGTCGTAGGGAACGGCGACGACGGTGCTGTCGGCAAAGTTGACGATCTGGGACTGATCCTCGCGGCGGGTGCACCAGGGATCGGGATGCTTGAGCCAATCGTCGGCGACCTCTACCTGATAGCCGTCCTTGATCAGTTGCTTGAACAGACCGTAGCGGTAGAAGATACCGTAGCCGTCGAGCGGGACTTCCTGAGTCGCGGCGGAGTCGAGGAAGCAGGCAGCCAGTCTGCCAAGACCGCCGTTACCCAGAGCGGCGTCCTCGATTTCCTCAAACTGGTTGATATCGATACCTTTGCTCTTTAAGAGATCCTTGACTTCGTCCAGAATACCGGCGCAGTACAGGTTGTTATAGATCATCCTGCCCATCAGAAACTCTGCGGAGAAGTAGTAGGCTCTTCTGTTTTCCGCGTGCTTCTTCTTGCTCTTGGACCAGTTTTCGGCGATCTCACCCATGATAGCTTTACCCAGTACCAGATGCAGCTGGGTTGTGGTCAGATGCTTCGGTTTGCAGCAGTATGCACTTCTTGAAAGCTCAGTGAGCTTTTCCATGGTAATGCTCATATTAGTTTTCCTCCAAACGATGATATGTTATTGCTAAGTTTTTGAGCCTTGCGGCAATATCTTTATTCAGAGCGTCAGCCTTGATACGCCATACCCAGTTGTTGCCCAGCGTCGAGGGAACGTTGATACGCGCCTCACTGCCTAAGCCTAAGATATCCTGCATCTGGATGATCGCGTAATCCGCGACGCTTTTATAAGCTGCTTCGATGAACTTCCAGTTGACCTCGTCACCGTACTTCATGCCGACGAAATCACCGAGATACTTGTTGCAGTGCTCTTTCTCCCAGCCTTCTGCCTGCGCGTACCAGCCCATGACGGTGTCGTTGTCGTGCGTACCGGTATATACTACACAGTTCTCGGTGTAGTTGTGCGGCAGGAAGTTGTTGGTCTCGTCGTCGGCAAAGGCGAATTCGAGCACCTTCATGCCCGGATAGCCGCTGTCATCCAGCAGCTGCTTGACGCTGTCGAACAGCTCGCCGAGATCCTCCGCGACGATCTGGATATCACCCAGCTTTTCACGCATGACGTTGAAGAAGTCGATACCGGGACCCTCCATCCACTCGCCGTTGATCGCGTTCTCAGCGCCGAAGGGGATGGCGTAGTAGGTATCGAACGCGCGGAAATGGTCGATACGGGTGATGTCAAAGAGCTTGTCCGCGGCGGCGATGCGGTTCATCCACCACTCATAGCCGTTCTCCTTGAGATAGTTCCAGTTATACAGCGGGTTGCCCCAGAGCTGACCGGTCTCGGAGAAGTAATCGGGCGGGCAGCCGGCAACGCAGACGGGCTGACGCTCTTCGTCCAGCCAGAAAACGTCGGGGTTCGCCCATGTATCGGCGGAGTCCATCGCGACGTAGATCGGCATATCGCCTAAGATCTTGATGCCCAGACCGTTGACATATGCACGGAAGGCTTCCCACTGCTCATAGAACTTGAACTGTACCCACTTCCAGAAGTCGATCTCCTTACGGAATTTGCGGGTATAGCGGTTGATGGCTTTCGGGTCGCGGATACGGATGCTCTCATCCTCCCAATCGGGCCAAGCCTTGTTGTCGAAATAGAGCTTGACGGACATGTACAGGGCATAGTCCTTGACCCACTTGGCGTTCTTTCTCTTAAAGGAGTTAAAGGCTTTTTGGTCGCCCTCTTTAAACTTCTCATACGCGATCTTCAGCACCTCAAAGCGGCTGTAATAGATAGCGCCGTAGTCGATCTCTTCGTCATTTTCGCCCCAGTAGAATTTTTTGATCTGGGCTTTGGTCAACAGACCTTCGCTCACAAGCGTATCGAGGTCTATCATGTACGGGTTGCCCGCGTAAGTAGAAAAGCTCTGGTAGGGGCTGTCGCCGTAGCTGGTCGGGCCGACCGGCAGGATCTGCCAAATCGTCTGACCCGCGGCTTTCAGAAAATCTGCGAATTTCCTTGCCTCTTTACCGATGGTGCCTATTCCGTAAGGCGACGGCAGAGAGGTAATGGGCATGAGTACACCGGAAACTCTTGCCATAATTTCAACTCCTGTCATATTAAATTTTTATCAGATCGCTCAGACTGAGCATAATATCCGATATTATTCTTAAATATTTTAACATACCGATAGCTAAAATACAACCTTTTTTGCAAAAATCCTCAGCAAAATCACAAGGAAAAACGCCCCTGACAGGAGCGTTTTGGATAATTTTTGACAAAGAGGATAAGAAAATACCCCCTGCGATTTTTCAGATCGGGCGCATTGCCTTTTCACTTTACAGCTTTTCCGTTTCTTTCAGCGCGAAGTACAGCGCGGCAGCGGTCGCAAGCCGGCGGATACGCTCGCGGTCGGCATTGTTCGCGCCGAGGAGCATCTTCTCCGTTTTCAGCCCCATATCGGTGCTGACGCCGATATAGACCAACCCGACGGGCTTATAGGGCGTTCCGCCCAGAGGTCCCGCGATCCCTGTCGTGGAGATACCGATATCCGCTCCCGCAAGGAGTCTGACGCCGCGCGCCATCTCAGCGGCGGTCTTGTCGGACACCGCGCCGTAGGTGGAGAGAGTCTCGTCCCTCACGCCGATGACCTTGTGCTTGATATGGTTCGCGTAGGAACAAACGCCGCAGTCGAACACGCCGCTCGCGCCGCTGACCGAGGTAATCGCCGCGGAGATCATGCCGCCCGTACAGCTCTCAGCGGTGGCGATACGCTTCTTTTTCTTTGTCAGCGCGTCGACCAGCAGCTGCGGCAGATCTTCTTCCCGTATATTTTCCTGAGCGAAGAGCTCCAGTAATTCTGATGTTTTCATGATGACCTCCCATATATTCAGGATGTATCTATATTATAAACCCATCTCTCCCCTATTGCAATCTTCCGCAGAATTTGTTAGAATTTGTTTACAAATTCCGACAGGGTGATAGGATGGCTTGGTTTTTCTCGAACGATAATATCACAACCGAATATTACACCGTCACGGGCGAGGACGCGGCGCATATCTCGCGATCACTGAGGATGAAGGTCGGCGAGGGGCTGACGCTCTGTACCCCCGACGGCAGACGGCATGAGTGCGAGATCACACAAATTACGCACGACGACGTGACCGTGCATATCCTCAGCTCCACCGTTTGCGAACAGGAGCCCGACGTGAAAGTCAGCCTGTATATCGCGCTGATGAAGGGCGACAAGATCGACGACGTGGTGCAGAAAGCGGTCGAGCTGGGCGTGTATGAGATCACGCCGTTTTTGTCGGCAAGGTGTATCTCACGCCCCGACGAAAAGAGCATGCACAAAAAGATCACCCGTTGGCAGAAGATCGCCGACAACGCGGCACAGCAGTCGCGGCGCGGGATCAAGCCGCATGTCAATCCCTGTATCGCTCTCAGCGACATACCGAAAGCCGTTGCAGATACCGATACGGCACTGGTATTCTATGAATGCGGCGGCGACAGGCTCAGGGATATCATTCCCGAAAAGTGCGGCAATATCGCGCTGATCACAGGAGCCGAGGGCGGCTTTGAGCAGGAAGAGATCGACCTGCTGAGTCACAGCGGCGTGAAAGTCGCGACGCTGGGCAAGCGTATTCTGCGCGCTCAGACAGCCCCGATCGCGGCGCTGTGCGCGGCGATGCTTCTGACGGGAAACTTGGAATAAATCAGGAATTAGAAATGAGGAATGAGGAATTGATGGCGGGCTTCGCCCACACCCATTTTATATAGATACCGAGTGCACCCGCAACACCAGAAACAGGAACCCAAAACTCGAAGAGTTTCCTTTCATTCCTAATTCCTAACTCCTAATTCCTCATTAATACAGGAGGTTTTATATGATAGGCTTTATCTGCGCTCTCGCGATCGAGGTCGAGGGCATTGTCAACATGATGGAAAACAAAGAAGAAACGACCGCCGCAAAGATCACTTATATCAAGGGCGATATCGGCGGCAAAGAGGTCGTGTGCTGTGAGTGCGGCATCGGCAAGGTCAACGCCGCGATGAGCACCCAGATCATGATCGATCTGTATCATCCCGACGTGATCGTCAACAGCGGTATCGCAGGCTCTCTGTCGGGGAATATTCGTATCGGCGACATCGTTGTCTCCGACGACTGCGTCCAGCACGACATGGACGGCACCGAGATGGGCGACCCGCCCGGCGAGATCTGGTTCAACGATGAAAAGCGCATCGACATCCCCGCCGACAAGGCAACTGCCGACAAGCTATACGCCGCGTGCAAAACGATCAAAGGTATCGGTGTGTTCCGCGGAAGGATCGCCTCGGGCGACACCTTTGTCGCGGCGCATGAACGCCGTCAGCGGATCGCCGACCTGTTCGGCGCGCTCGCGTGCGAGATGGAAGGCGCGGCGGTCGGCTGCGTCTGTTACCGCAATGATGTACCCTTCGCCATCCTGCGCAGTATCTCGGACGACTTCAACAACAACGAGTTCGTGGACTTCATGCAGTTCCGCGTGACCGCCGCCGAACGCTCGATCCGGGCGATCGGTGAATTCATCAAAAACGCATGATCTCCTTACAGCAAACCGCCGGAGCAGTTACGCTCCGGCGGTGTTTTGTTGCCTTTATTTCTTGTCAAAGACCCAGTAATGGGTGCCCGAGGCGGTGATGTCACCGCGGGTGAACGCAGTACCGACATAGTGATTGCCGCCGTTGGGATCATAGACGATGATCTTGCCCGCAGAGGTGATGCCCGCGAGGACGATGAAGTGACCTCCTCTGGTGAAAATACCCGCGCTCTGGGAGCTGATGACATATTTGCCCTGCTTCAAAGCGGTGATGACGGAATCGAACTGGGACGAGTTGTAATCCGTCACCAGCTTAACGCCGAACTGGTTGGACGCGGCGGCGAAGTAATCCCACCTTGTGCCGACGTTATCGACATAATATTTGTTGCCGCACCACTTGACCGCGTCGATCGGGGTGATGGTCTTGCCCGTGAGCGTGGACGCGACCATCGCAAAGCACGTCGGACCGCAGCCCGAGTAGGCGATGGTATCGTCGCCGTAGGGGTAGTTGTACGCACCCTGATCGTAGTAGACGAAATCCCCCGAGGGAGTGACGGGCGTCACATTCGCAGTGACCGTAATGATAAAACCGTCGGGATCAAAGCTGCTGAGGAATGTCTCGCCGTCGGAGCTGACGACGCGGACGGTGTAGATATAGGTCTCGCCTGTGTACACATCGTAATCGGTGAAGCTGTTGGACGTGGTCTCGGCCAGACGTCTCCATGAACCGCTGATCCTTCTGTAAACACGGTACTTTGAAGCACCGTTGGGCTTTGTCCACGTAAAGTTCAGATAGCCGGAGTCGGTATCCGTGCTGAGCAGCTTCGGCGCGGCGACATAATAAATCTTCACGCCCTCGGTGTCGCAGTCGGAGGTGAATTTCGTACCATCTTCCGTAATACACCGCACGGTATAGCGGTAGGTATAGCCCGAGGAAACGTCGGTATCGAGGTAAGAGGTGGAGGTGGTCTCCGCCATCTTTGTCCAGCCCTTGGAGCCGTAGTAGTACACACGGTATTTCTCCGCGCCCTTTGAAGCGCTCCATGAGATATTGATACCGTCCTTGGTCACCTCGAGGGGCTTGAGCGTCGGGGTAACGGTATATTTGCAGGCGACGCCGTCATGGTTGAAGTCAGAGGTAAAGCTGTTCCCATCAGCGGAAACACAGCGCACCGTGTAGGTATAAGTATAGCCCGAAACGATATCGGAGTCGGTCACGGAGGTATCGGTCGTCTCGGTCAGGCGCTTCCAGCCGCCGCTGCCCATATAGTAGACGCGATATTTTGCCGCGCCTTGTGAAGCGGTCCAGCTGATCCTGATCGCGTTCCTCTCGCTTTCCGCTTTCAGATTGCGGGGGGCGGCGATGTAATGGATCGTCGTGCCCGTGCTGTCGTAGGATGACTCAAAGGCGTTGCCAGCCGCGTTGATACAGCGCACCGTGTAGGTGTAGGTCGTGCCCGAAACAGCGGCAGTATGCACATAAGTCGTATCGGTGGTGTCGTCTATCTTTGTCCAGCCGCTGCCGTTTTTGTAATACACGCGGTATTTTGCCGCGCCCGGGACAGCGTGCCATGAGATCTGAACGCCGTCGGCCGTATTGGCTGTGCCCGCAAACCGCGGCGTCTCCACATATTTCAGGCTCTTGCCTTCGCGGAAGTCGGAGGTAAAGGCGTTGCCTGCCGCGTTCAGACAGCGTACGGTGTAGGTGTAGGTCTCGCCGGAGGTGATGGCAGTGTGCTCAAAGGAAGTCTGTGTAGTGTCGGCGAGCTTCTTCCATGTGCCGTCCTTTTTGAGATAGACGCGGTACAGCTCCGCGCCCTCGACCTTATCCCAGCTGACAGTGATGCTCTTGTCGTTTTGCGTCAGCTTGAAATCGGGCGCGGAAATGAATTTCAGCGATACGCCCGGCTTGAAATAGCTCATGAACGCGTTGCCCGCCGCGTTGATACAGCGGACGGTATAGGTGTAGCTGTAACCCGACGAAACGTTGTCATCATAATACGAGGTTGCGGCGGTATCGGTCAGCCTTGTCCAGCTGTTCGCGCCGTAGTAATAGACTCTGTACTTCTGAGCGCCCGCGACGGCTTCCCATGTGATCTGCACGCCGTCTTTGTCGCCCGACAGCGATGTGATCTTCGGCGCGGCAATATATTTGACGCTCTTGCCCGCGAGATAACCGCTGGTGAACGCGGTGCCGTCCGCGCTGATACAGCGCACGGTGTAGGTATACGTATAATTGGATTCGACATCCGTATCCGTGAAGGAAGGTTCGGTCGTATCGGCGAGCTTTGTCCAGCCTCTGCTGCCGTAGTAATACACGCGGTATTTTTCGGCGCCGCTCACGGCGTTCCAGCGGATTTCGACGCCCTCGGCGCCGTTTGAAACGGTGAATTCGGGTGCGCTGAGATAGGTACAGCTGATACCCGCGCCGTAAAAAGAGCTGATATATTCATCCGCCGTATTGATACAGCGAACAGTATAAGTATATGAGCTTCCCGCGCGCACGTCAGTGTCGACGATCGAAGTCGCGGAAGTCGTCCCAAGACGCGTCCAGCCGCCTGCAGAATTGCGGTAGAACACGCGGTAGCCGTCAGCGCCCGCGCTCGCCTTCCATGAGATCTTCACGCCGCCTACGATACTCTCCGCAGAGGTCAAAGCCGGCGCGGCGATATACTTGACGCTCTTGCCGGAGGTATCAAAATAGCTGTTGTAGTGCTCGCCGTCGGCGGTGATACAGCGCACGGTGTAGGTGTAAGAATTGCCAGAGCGCACATCCTCATCAAGGAAAGAGGTGGAATCGGTCGTGGCCAGACGCGACCAGCCGCCTGAGCCGCGGTAAAATACGCGGTAGCCCACGGCGCCTTCGACCTTGTTCCAGCTGATATTCACGCCGCCCGCGGCATTTTCGACGCGGGCAACAGGCGTCGCCAGATAGCTGAACGCATAGCCGTTCTCGTCATATTCATCATCGGTAAAAGCGCCGCCGCTCGTCAGTCCTCTGACGGTGTAGCGATACTCATTGCCGTAAGATACGTCCTTGTCAAGATACGAACTGCCGTCAGCGGTCGCGATCTGCTGCCATCTGCTGCCGTTCCATCTCAAAACCGCCGTCTTAGCGGCGTCATCGGGCTTTTGCCAGTAGATGCGTATTCCGTCCGCGGTCGTCTCCGCGTTGTTGATCAGCGCGGGAGAGTGATAGGTCGCCGACTGCGTCACGGAATCAGTCACGACATTGCCCGCGGTATTGATGCCGACCAGTCGGTAGCGGTAGGTTTTTCCCGAGGTAACACTTTTGTCCGTATAGGTCAGGGCGGAAAGATCCTGCAGTCTGACCCAACCGCGTCCGTCGTCATACCAGCGGTACACGCGATAGCCCGCAACGCCGCTTAAAGCGTTCCAGCTGATCTGTAAGCCGTCCGCGGTTGACTCGATCGCGGTGATCGTCGGAGCGCCCGCGCCGACCTCGGCGACAGCAGCTTCTTCCCCGTCCGTCAGCTCAGCAGCAGTTGCGGGGACACTCAGGACGGATACCGCTATCAGCAGCGCCATCAGCAAAGACAATGCTTTATTTGAATGATTATGCATAGGATCACCCGATTTCTTTCTCGATATGCCTTCCGAATTAAATCGTGTATAATTCTCTATTGTAATTATAATGAATCTGTAAAAAGATGTCAACAACAAGGGAATTACATATTTGCAATAATCGGCGGAATATGGTAAAATATTGATGAATAAATTATGTACATATTGTAAAGAAGGAAGAAGGGTCGGTATGAGCGAGGTCCTGATATACAATCTCATCCCCGAAAAAGACGCGAAGCTGAAGATGCTGTGCCGCAAAATGAATATCGCCGCGCGCAGTGTGGAAAAGCATGAATACGGTTATCCGCTGGGCTTTCTGCTCGGGCTGACAGAGGACAACACCGCAAGAGACGGCGAGGACTTCGACGGCGAAATGCTGTATATCGCGGGACTGAGGGGCGGCATGCTGAACCTGTTTTTAGATCAGCTGCGGCGCAAAAAACTCACCATCCCCCTCAAAGCGATACAGACCGATACCAATATGGGCTTCACATCCTATGAATTATATAAGGAGCTGTGCGCCGAGCGGGAAGCCATCCAAAAAGGCATGACAGCGCATAACAGCTGAACATAAATATCAAGGGTAGATATTTGCGGAATCGGATCTTTCGGAGGAAATCATGAAAAAAGTAATCGCATTATTATTGGTACTGCTGTTCGCCGTCGCCGTGACGGCTTGCGGCAAGGCGCCGCTTGCCCTCGATCAGACCGAGCTGAGCATGACCGTCGGAGACAGCGCTGAGCTGTCCGCGGGAGACGCGGTCAAGGTCAACTGGACGAGCAGCGACGATAAGATCGCCACCGTCATCGGCGGTACGGTCAACGCGAAATCGGCAGGCACGGCGGTCATCACCGCCGCGCTGGAGAACGGCGAGACAGCGACCTGCACTGTCACGGTTGCAGATAAGCTGATCACGGGTATCTCGCTGTCGGCGTCGAGCGTCCGCGTCGAGGTCGGCAAGACTATCCAGCTTTCCGCGTCCTACACGCCCGCCGACGCGTCCAGCCACAAGCTGAGCTGGGAAAGCAGCGACGAAGATATCGTGACCGTCGACCCCGACGGCTACGTCACTGCCGTCGCACAGGGCGAAGCAAAGATCATCTGCAAGAGCGAAAACGGTATAGAAGCATCCTGCGCCGTTACCGTAGGCGGGATCGTAGAAATGCCGACCTCAGCCGCGACGCTTCCGCCCGCGACCGAAAAGCCGAGCGAAGCGCCGACCGAAAGCAAGCCGAAGGAGACCGAGAGCAAAACGGACGATGGCGAGGAGAAGCCCGCCACACCATCCGGCAGCTTCATCTTCCCCGACTCGTCCTCTCGCTATCTCTCACAGGACGAAATCGCGTCGACCCTGAGCAGTTTAAGCGGCAATCCCGTATCCGACAGCTTCGCGCAGGACGCTGTCAACGAGATCTTCGCCCGCAACGGCTATATCTTCCGCACGCCTGAGATCCGCGCCTACTATGAGGCGCAGTCGTGGTATCACGCCGATCCGTCGTATGACGGGAGTCTGAACGCCGCGGAAATGTATAACATCGGCTTGTTGAGCGAATATTAATCCCGGAGGTATTATCATGTTTAACGCGGAAAAAGTCAAAAACGAATGTGTCCAATGGATACGCGATTTCTTTGAAGAAAACGGCAAAGGCTGCAACGCGGTCGTCGGTATCTCCGGCGGCAAGGACAGCTCCATCGTCGCGGCGCTGTGCGTCGAGGCATTGGGTAAAGACAGGGTCATCGGCGTGCTGATGCCCTGCGGCGAACAGGCGGACATCGACATGGCAAAGCTCTTGGTCAGCCACCTCGGCATCGAGCATTACATCGTCAACATCAAAGACGCCGTGGACGGTCTGACTGCCGCTATCCCCTTCGAATTGAGCGAGCAAAGCAGAACAAACCTGCCGCCCCGCGTGCGCATGACGACGCTTTATGCCGTCGCGCAGAGTCACAACGGCAGAGTCGCGAACACCTGCAACCTCTCTGAGGACTGGGTCGGCTACTCCACCCGCTACGGCGACAGCGTAGGCGATTTCAGCCCCTGCTCCTTCCTGACCGTCGCGGAGATGAAGCAGATCGGCAGACTGCTCGGACTGCCCGACGTGCTGGTCGACAAGGTGCCGATCGACGGGCTTTGCGGCAAGACGGACGAAGAGAACCTCGGCTTCACCTACGCAGAGCTTGATCGCTACATCCGCACCGGCGAGATCGACGACCCCGACAAAAAGGCGCTGATCGACAGAAAGCACAAGGCGAATCTCTTCAAATTACAGCTTATGCCGTCCTTCAAACCCGAGATATAATTTTTTTGACCGCCGTTTCCGGCGGTCATTTTTACATTTGAAATGTTCACAGTTTATTCTTGTTTTTGCGTCTGGGATAGTATATAATGAAAATATATATCATTGCCGTAAGCCGGCATGAGGAGGAATCACATGAAAAAACGGATCATCAGTATGCTGCTGACGCTGGTGCTGACGCTCAGCATTTGCGCGGTCGGCACGGTCGGCGCATCCGCCGCGGACGCCGTCGCGACCATCAGGGTCGGCGGTCAGAACCACACCGTCAAGGTCGGCGATTACTTTGCCTATGAGATCTCTTTCCGTTATACAGGCAGCAAACTCGCTACGGCGCAGGTCGAGCTGCCGGTCGACTTCAACGGACTCAGCGGCTATACTCAGGACGAAATCAGCACACACATCCTGCGTATCGCTCCCGCGGCGCCCGACAACTCCGTCGTACTGCGCTCTGAGGGCGGCAATACCCTCGGTATCAACGGTTATGTCATGAACTTCGTCAGCCCGGGCGGCATCTCCTTTTCTTCACAAAAGGTCGTGCTTTCGCTGATCTTCGGCGTTGAAAAAGCAGGTACCTACGACCTGTCGGCGAAGGTCAGATATGTGGACGACGTCAGCGACAAGACCGTCGTCGACAGCAATTATACGATCAAGGACTCCCGCTTCCAATACACCGAGAGCGTCACCGACGTTCAGCTTGACACCCCTCAGCTGAAGGTCTCCACCGGCGCGGGCGGTATGAATATCTCGTGGGACCCCGTGCCCAGAGCACAGCTCTACCGCGTCTACTACAAGGGCAAAAACGGCTGGACAAGACTCGGCGATACCACAGAGACCTCCTTCCTCGATACCGACGTTTCCAACGGGACGCGCTACACCTACACCGTGCGCTGTCTGTCTCCCGACGCTTCCAAATTCGTCAGCGACTATGACACCAGCGGCAAGTCGGCTGTTTACTACGAAGCGCCGATCCTCAAGCTCAGTAGCATGGAGGACGGCGTCAAGCTCACCTGGAACGCTGTCACGGGCGCGTCCAAATACCGCGTCTACTACAAGGGCAGCAACGGCTGGACAAGGCTCGTCGACACCGCAGGCACCTCCGCCGTGGACGACGACGTTCTCTCGGGCAATACCTACACCTACACCATCCGCACGATGGACGCGAGCGGCAACCTCTTGAGCTGGTACTACGCCGACGCTTTCCGTATCCGGTTCATCCGCGCGCCTGAATTCAGCCTGAGCAACGCCGCTGACGGCGTGAAGATCAGCTGGAACACCGTCGGAGGAGCGGGAAAATACCGCATTTTCTACTACGGCAGCAACGGCTGGACAAGGCTCGCCGACACCGCCGAGACCTCGTTCATCGATACCGACGTCAGATCCAACAGCACCTATACCTATACGGTGCGCTGTATCACTACGGACGGCAGCGCCTACACCAGCGACTACCGCGCGGGCAAGAAGATCAAATACTACGCCGCGCCGAAGTTGACGCTCAGCAACGCCGCTGACGGAGTCAACATCAAATGGGACGCTGTCGCGGGCGCGTCGAAGTACCGCGTATACTACAAGGGCAGCGGCGGCTGGACAAAGCTCGCCGATACGACCGGCACCTCCGTCGTAGACACCGACGTCGCCTCCGGCACCACCTACACCTACACCATCCGCGCGATGGATGCGAACAACAACCATCTGAGCTGGTACTACACTGACGGCTTCAGCATCAAATTCGTCCGTGCGCCCGAGATCACCCTGAGCAACGCCGCGGACGGCGTAAAGATCAGCTGGAACAAGGTGGAAGGCGCCGAGAAATACCGCGTCTACTACTATGGCGCCAATGGCTGGACAAGACTGACAGACACGACGGACACCTCCTTCATTGACACCGACGTCACCTCTAACCAAAGCTACACCTACACCGTGCGCTGCATCAATGCCGAAGGCACCGCTTTCGCAAGCTACTTCCGCGCGGGCAAGACGATCAAATACTATGCCGCGCCGAGCTTGGTGCTGTCCAACACCTCCGCGGGCGTGAATATCAAATGGACCGCGGTTTCGGGCGCGTCAAAGTACCGCCTGTACTACAAGACCGCAAGCGGCTGGACAAAGCTGACCGACACCGCCTCCACCTCCTACACCGACACGAGCATCGCGAACGGTACGACCCGCACCTATACGGCGCGCGCGATGGACGGCAGCAATAACCACCTGAGCTGGTACTACCCCGACGGCTTTACCATCACCTATCAGAAATAACGGTAAAATTCTTTATCCGTTCGCACGGCAGTTTGTGCAAAACTCCCTTTGCAAAACAGGTAAAAATCGAATATAATAAGAACATCGAGTTGCTGAAAAAGCGTAAGTCCGGATCACGGGCTTACGCTTTTCTTTTTGTCTGCAAGAATAATTTTGGAGGAAATATGGATAATCAGAATTTTTTAGCCAATGAAAAAATCGGCAGGCTGATGCGCAAATACGCCGTGCCGTGTATCATCTCGCTGTTGGTCGGCGCGCTGTACAACATCGTCGACCAGATCTTCATCGCGAATGCCGACTACCTCGGCTCCTACGGCAACGCCGCCAACACCGTCGTATTCCCGCTGACGGTCATCGCCCTCGCGATCGCTGTCATGGTCGGCGACGGCTGCTGTGCATTCGTCAGCCTGCACTTAGGGCAGGGAGAGGCCGCGAAAGCCAAAAAGAGCGTTGGAAATGCCATTGTCATGACGGTTGGTTTCAGCCTGATACTCACCGCGGTCTACCTGCTTTTCAGCGGCGAAATCCTGACGGTCTTCGGCGGCACGGTCAACGAACAGACCTATGCGCTGAGCAAAGAATACTTCTTCTGGATCGCGCTGGGCATCCCCTTCTACATGTTCGGTCAGGCGATGAATCCCGTCATCCGCGCCGACGGCTCGCCGCGCTTCGGCATGATCTCCATTCTGTCCGGCGCTGTCGCAAACATCATCCTCGACCCCGTTTTCATCTTCGTGTTCCGCTGGGGCATGATGGGCGCGGCTGTCGCGACGGTCATCGGTCAGATCATCACCGCCGTGCTCGCCGTCGTGTATCTCACGCGGACAAAGAGCTTTCGCCTTGAAAAGGGCGATTTCCGCCTGAATATGCGGATCGCGGGACGCACTTTGACACTCGGACTCTGTTCCCTGCTGTCACAGCTTTCGTTGGTCGCGGCGATGGCGGCGATCAACAACATGGTGCGCAAATACGGCGCGCTCGACCCCGTATTCGGGCAGGAGGAATACGCCCAGATCCCGATGGCGGTCGTCGGTATCGTTATGAAATTCTTTCAGATCGTCATCTCCATCGTTGTCGGCATGGCGGCGGGATGTATCCCCATCGTCGGCTTCAACATGGGAGCGGGACGGCGCGACCGCGTCAAGTCCCTGTTCACCCGCCTCTTGCTGTGTGAAGCGGCGGTCGGAGCGGTCGCTCTGATCATCGTAGAAGCATTCCCGCAGGCGCTCATCAACATCTTCGGAGCGGCGCAGGAGAGCGTCTATTACACCGACTTCGCGATCAAGGCATTCCGCATTTATCTGTGCATGATGATCCCTGCATGCGTCAATAAGGCGTCGTTCATCTTTTTGCAGGCAATGGGCAAGGCGGCCGCGTCCACGGCGCTGTCAATGATCCGTGAGATCGTGTTCGGCGTCGGCTTCGCGATATTACTGCCGCTGTTCTTCGGACTGGACGGCGTGCTGTACTCTATGCCCGTGTCGGATATCCTCACGCTGGTGATCTCCGTGATCCTAATTGTCAGAACCTATCGGGAACTCGGCTCTGCTCCAAAAAGCACATCATAAAGAAAAGCTCCCTTATGCGGTTGTTCTTAACGGAGAATTGCATATCTGCGGGGCCACCGGAAGGCGAAAGCCTTCCGGTTTTTTCTTTTTATGGCTTTGTTATGCGGAAATCGGGATATTTTTCTCTTCAGCTGATTCAAGTTCTTCGGAAGTCGGAAAGCCCTCTCCAAACAGGATTTTTGCGTTTTCCCGGGGCGTCAGCTGATATTTATAGTATATCATCACAGGATTTCCCTGAGTTCGGGAGTATTTGGTCGGCTTCTCATAGACATCTACACGGTCAATGAAGGCGTGGAGCAACTCAGCTGTCAACTTCGGCATCTCAACGTATTCCTTTGCCTTAGCTATGAAATCCTTGATTGTCTGCTGCTGTTTTGAGTAGAGCGTGAGGTCGTTGTTGATCGCAATCAGCTTCTTCTTTTGCTCTGCGAGTTCTTCTTCATAACCCGCAACCATCTCATCGTAGCGTTCCGGAGTAATACGGCCGACCACTCGATCCTCATACAAACAGCGGATGATGCCGTCGATCTTTTTTATGCGTTCTTCTACGGATGCCTTTTCCTGTATGGCGTTCTTTTCGATTCTCGCTGCTTCCGATTTACCTTTCCGCATTGCGATCTCATAGAACTTTTCAGGTTCGGATCTTGCGAACGCAGTGACCTTTCTCAGGTTCTCAAGAACGATCTGATCGATCACGCTTTCTCTTATGTTGTGGACGGTACAGTTATGTTTTCCTTCCTGATATCCACCACACTGAAAAGTATTGTTCTCTGGCTTAATTGTCTTTCCTCTATGAAGATACATACGCTTTCCGCAATCACCGCAGTATAAGTATCCGGCGAACTTATCCATTTCACCCATTTTATCAGGACGTTTGCGTCCCGCAAAATGCTTTTGGACTGTCTCGAACAACGTTCTGTCGACTATTGGTTCATGCGTATCCTTGAAAATCAGAACCTTAGCGGAATCATTCTTCAGCCTTTTCTTCAGCTTGTTGGATTTGCTGTAGGTTTTGAAGTTCACCGTATCTCCGCAGTAGAACTGATTGCTGAGCATCCTCCTGACTGTTGTAATCGTCCATCTGTATGGTTGAGCAAGATTTGGATGACTTGCCTTGGTTCCTGTTAAGTGGAACAAGTATACACCGGGAGAGGTAATCCTCTCTTCCTCGAAGATAGCACAAATCCTTCTGATTCCAATACCGGAAGCATACATCTCGAAGATCCTCTTCACAATCGGCGCTGTTTGCGGATCGATTATCAACCACGGGGCTTCTTTCTGATTCCCTTTGTATTCGGGATTTTTTAAGTAACCATATGGAACTGTAGTACCTACAGGCTCGCCGCGTTCACCTTTCGCTTTCTGAACAGCGCGAATCTTCTTGGAAGTATCAGCCGCATAGAAGTCGTTGAAGTAGTTGCGGATGCCAGACATTTCATTGAGTCCGTTGATGGTATCGACGCCGTCATTCACAGCGATGAAGCGGACGTCGTATTGAGGGAACACCAGTTCCATCATTGCGTCGGTCTCGAGGTGATCACGTCCGAGCCTGGACTGATCCTTGACGATGATCGTACCGATCTTGCCCGCCTCCATATCCTGCTTCATCTGCACATATGCGGGGCGGGTGTTGTTGGTGCCGCTGTAACCGTCGTCTATGTAGAATTGGCAGTTGTGAAGACCAAGCTGTTCAGCGTGCTTGCTGAGGATGATTTTCTGATTGGTTATGGAGTTTGACTCACCGGCCAGCAGATCCTCTTGAGAGAGTCTGCAGTACAGCGCGGTGATCAAGTTGTTATTATATTCGGTTGCGTACATTTCATCTTTCCTTTCCGAGCAAAATATCGCTCTGTCACACCGAATAGGATACAAGCACACTATACCCTAAGTCGGCGGAAATATCCAGCGAAATATTCAATTGCCTTCCACTAATTTTGATATTTTTTCTTCTGCTGTTTGCAACCTACAATCTGTCGTTCCGAGAGAGATTGACGCAACAACAGGATAGCCTACGCCGTCAATGGTAACCAGCGATCCTATATAGGTATATCTCATATTTTCGGGGATGGTCTGTTCTCTTTCTTCTGCCTGGGTGATATATTCTTTCTTGCTCATGATGTTACTCCTTTGAAAAAGTCTATTCTTTGTTAATGTGTAGTAGTTCTTACCCCACCATAATGCACAGTTTTATTGCCGATAATTCTACTTGCGATACACCTTAACCTAAGTTAAAATACACCAAACCGGTTAAGGAGGTAAGCGATTATGAAAATGGTTAAACTGATATTCTTATTTATTTTGGTGATCGTGATCACCGCGTCTGTCGTTACGATTTCGGTCGGCGCATCTTCTTTGCTGCTTGGTGACGCTGACGGAGATGGTGAAATTTGTATTACAGATTCAACGAAGATCCAGCGAGATGTGGCAAAGATAATTGAGATTGATGATGCTTTTCACTGTTATGCTGATGTGGACAGCGACGGCGTCATTACCATACTGGACGCTACATCCATTCAGCGATGGCTTGTACATTTCAGTGTGGCATATCCGATTGGCGAACCGCTCAATCAATCCTTTCCGACAGAAGAAAAGGAAACTGTTCATGCTATTATTCCAACAGAAAGCACGTTATCATCACTTGAGCCGCCCATTAATTCTTTGTCTGTAATCCGTACCGATAAGACTGTTACCGTTGACGGGTTCGACTTCAACATTTCTAAGATTCCCGATGCGGTCACACTCGATAATTCTTCCGGTAACACCGCTTCGTTCATGCTTCGGAACCAGGCTTTGCCCGATCCTGCCAATATACATATCGAAGTCGTCAGCGAATATGATGTTCGCCGAATCGATTACAGCGATGAGCGATACAAGGAAACGTATATCGCTGCCTTGAGCGGAAAAGCTATCGGTTGTGATTATCTTATCCGTGATGACAGTGGTAACGATATCGCCTGGGTGGACGCTCACTGTACAAACACCGTTTACCCATACCAAGTATCCATTATCGGTCTCAGTGGAACCGCTTCTTTTTCTGTTGACTTTTACTATCGCGACGTGCTGTTGAAACGCACTTCGGTTACGGTCAGTCTCAGTGAAGGTTACGGTAAGTGTGATGATACAAAAGCGATCGTCAGAGAGATAGAAAGCGCGTGCTGGAGACCTAATATGACAGACAAAGAGAAGATGAAAGCCTTCGCCATGTACATCAAAACCAACTATAAGTATTCTCAGATGAAATGTGTTGAAGGAGCAGTAATGACTGCCTTAGCAGCACGCGATTTAGGTTTAGATTCCATGCTTCTTTATCCCGGAGGCGAAGAGAATCAGCCGTGTCCTCGTCACCTTATAACCTACAACCTTTATACCGATGTATATGTACCGGGTGGTCATTGCGCTTGCTTAGTTGAGTTTAACGACTGCACGATGCGCTATGATGTTCAAGGTCAAGCGTGTGTGATCCGACCATATCTTTATTGAATCTCCCATCCATACAACAGCGGCATTTTTCGGGTGTTTTCTTTGGCTCTTGACTCGGATAAAACATCAATTTCTCAATGGAAAACCCTCCGTCGATACTCTCCCTGTTTGAAGAATTCCTATTGCCGTCCTTCGGGGCGGCTTTTTTACACCCAGTTAATCCGGACAATGCTACATCGATTGTCCCCAGCCATGTTCTTCTTCGTCGAAACCTTCATCATAATCTTCACCATTATCGAAGTCGTCATCTTCTTCGCTGCCGTATTTCTCTCTGAGATAGGCTTCATAATCATCGTCGATGCTGTCCTCTGATAGCACGGGTTTCCTCACCCTGAGCGGTTCGTATTCCTTGTTCAGCAGAAGGAGATCAACGGTATCGAGGAGCGGTTCGAGCGAGAAGTTTTCTGCCGGTTCTTCCTCTTCTTTTTCCGAAGCGCCGCCTGGTTTCAGTCCGTGAGCGAGCTTCTTTTCGGTTATCTTATCCATCTCTTTCTTATCTTGACGAACAGTTTTCTTGTTCAGAGCGTCCAGTTTATTCACGGAACTGCCCGCGATCTGACGCGCAAGCTGAGATAAAAGACCGCCGATACTGCTGTAATTCTCAGCGGGAGGCAGGGTGAAATCCATCTCCAAAGCTGTTTGTATCACAGCGTTTTTCAGAGAACGAAACTCCTTGTTATCCTCCAGAGGAACGTCAGGTTCCTTGACGCTGTCGTGATACATACTCAGCTTCTGTCGGTTGGCCTCGCACCACTTTTCATACAGTGAATTGATCCCTTCATCTTTCGCAATCTGAGCGACAACAAAATCAACATAATGCTTAACTTTCTTCGGCAGATAACCGTAGATCTTCTTACCTTTACAGCCGTCCAGTTCTTTTCGAAGGCGCTGTAAAAGCGCGAGATAGTACATCTGAAAAGAGTTTTCAGTCGATAGTGTTTTCTCTAATAAATCATTAACCTCTCTCTTCAACTGATTGCGAATCTCTGTCTGATTTGTGAATATCCGATACATTTCGCCGCGGAATATATCGTTGGTAAAGACGCTGCGCATCCTTTCCATACCTTTTTTGCTCAGGTATCCGTAGCCTGATTTAGAAAACACCAGCAGATGAATATGCGGATGATAATCCTTCTCGTGGAACGCGGCATACCATTGGATATCCGACGGCTTCATATGATGGATCTCAGCGAGCTCGTTGATGTTTCTGCGTATCAGATGCTTCCATGCGTCGGCATTATCGTAATGCAAACGCGCAGCATCCTCGACCTTCAAACTCATAATATGATTCCATACATTGCCCTTGCGTTCGTCAACCAAATCGACAACTTCTTCGAGATTGATCGGTTCATCCGTCTGCGAAAACAGACCGTGTGAGCCGATCTTTTCTACGCCCGGACGGTTCGCGATATACTTTACCAGTTCGGGAACGCTCGCAATATCTTTGGCGTGCGCGTCGAGTACGGCGTCGATGTATTCGCTTGCACGGTAGCGTGTCGGTTCATCAACAAAGGCTTGGAACTCAGGGAGCTCAGCGGAGTCTGGAAAAGTGAAAAAGCACTTGTTCATCAACTCTTTCTGCGCCTTGGTGTACGGGCGGTTATCTTTCCTGCCGCGCTGCTTCTCAACGCCTTCACGAGTCGCAATATACCGAACGTATTTGTCTATATGAAAGCCCTTTGGGTTTTTATAAAAATGTGATTTAATAATCAGTTTCGGCATGGCTTTCACTCATTTTTGCTCTGTCCTCGATATGAATAATACCGTTGGTTTCGGCAACTTCCTTTGCGACAGAAGCGGTAAAACCTTTCAGATATTCCTTGGGAAAACGGAAATAATCTGTCAGGACATGGTTCGTCTTTGATACTTCAACAGCTACCTTAAAGAGCATCTCGGACACCTTCTGTTCGTAGTCGGACTGAACCTCCTTCATCGTGTCGGTTATAACCGGCGCGAGGAACTCGGATGACCGATCCATAAAGATATAACCGACATAAAACTCCACCGCGTTGCGGATGAATTCGCTCTCGGAGCTGACATCGGAAAGCTCCATCGCCGCTGTCATCTTCTTACTCAATTCTTCATCAAGATAGGTATTGAATCTCTCTTTTTTCACAATAAACCTCCAAATCGGGACGACCCTTTTGCAACCCACCTAAAGGAATACTCAAATAAAGGCGAAACGGTCGGCTCTGCCGTCCGATGTGATTTGCGTGGAAGCACCAAAGGCGACCCCCGCTTTTACCTGCTTCCCCTAAGCGCGCTCCAAAAGCACCCATAATAGTTACGCCGAGCGTTTAGCAAACCTTTTGCGCTTCTTATAGATTTGCTGAATCCTTGCGGACTCTCTCAGCTTATTCTCGTTCTGATATCTGACAGCCCATGAGATCGGGTTGAAATGATACTCGAGATTACCGTTGAGAACAGAGCCGTCCTTCGCATACATTTTTGTGTGTTTGATGTCAATCAATCTCTTTTCCTCGAGCAGATGAACACATTTCATTGCGGTCTTTTTAGTGACTCCCGCCGCTTTCGCAAGCGTAGACAACGACGGATAACAGGTATGTGTTTTGCGATCCTCATAAGTCAGCAAAACAATGTAGATACGGAACTCATTCGCGCTCAACTCGAGAGTAAAGAATTCACGCGGAATGAGAACATAACCCGGTCTTACTGCAATCTGTATGATATCTTTCTTAGGATGATTTATCATTGACTCTCCTTTCTTAGATCCATTTATTGATTTCAATTATAGAATATATGTACGAATAAAATAAGGCGAAAAAATCCCGCGCCGGAGATTGATTCCTTTTTCGGAAACTTTCTCCGATGCAGGATAACTTCTTCTCTAAAACTAACGATTCACTTATTCGTTCCTATTCAATTTGCTTTCCTATTATAACACAGTGTAATCGGATAGTCAACAATTTATAGAATTTACGTTCGACAAAATGCTGTAAACTTTTTGTGAACAGCTGCTGTTATCAGAGAACATTTCATTAGGGAATATCATTATGATTCTTTGTCGTAACCCCTTCACAAATGCTCACAAATCGCCTGTGGCGCGAGTTTAGATTTCAACCGAGTGTTTACCCTAATATGCCGTAATCCGCGAAAGGCACACATAAGGTTTTCTCTCGTTCGATTCATAAACTGAGTCAATATCAGCAGAAGAAAGAGTCTTCCGATGTGCTTTTCACATGTATAACAGTGGGGCGACTAAGATATCATCCCCACTGCTGTGTATCTGCATATATTTCAGTTGTCATTTTCACACCGAGTTTAAAGCCTTCGAGATAAGCGTCGCGTTCCGACAGAGCAATCAGCGAAAGCTGGCAATGATCTATCTGCTCAACGATTTCTTTTTGCTGCTCTGTGGTCAACAGCGATTTAAGTTTGTCAAGAAACCCTGTCATCTCTGAAAGCTTTTTCTTTGTATCCTTGTTCTGCTTGTACTCACTCGGATTGATATTCCCGAAGTAAAAGTTCTCTAATGTGGTCATAGTATTGCACCTCTCTCAAGCACAACACAATACCACAGAAAAGGAATAAGTCAAGAAAAATGTTTCTATAATAATTCTCAAAATAACTGCTTCATCAACTTTACATATTTCCCCCATTGGTCTTCGCCGACAAACAACAGGTTATCAAAACCGGCGGCATGATACAGCTTCAGCGCGGGATAATTATCCAGATCAACTCCGATAGAAAGCTCTGTGTACCCAGTTTCCTTTGCTTTGTCTGAAATATAATCTACCAGTCTTTTTCCGATACCCTGTCTTCGATGATCGCATTTCTCAAAATCGGCAAGCTCCAGCCTCACGATCTCAGCTTTCATCATTCTTCCTCTCCTTCGATTTTCCGAGTATCGGCTGAGCGACATGGACGTTGAAGAACGTGATCAGCGGGCCCATAAAGAACGCGGTGATGATCGTACCGACGCCCACCGAGCCGAATATCTCCGTGATATTCTGACCGGAGATCAACAGCAAAACGACGCCGATAGCCACGCAGATAAAGTCGCAGATGACACGGCAGAACGCGAACTTGATTGTGCTCTGCCGCTGTGACCAGACCAGCGCGACCGCGTCATAGGTGGATACACCGAGATCGGCGGTAAAGTAAAGCGCTGACGACAGACAGAGGATGACGATTGCAATCAGAAGTATCACGATCCTAAGCCATAAGGGAGCATCAGGCATCAGTCTTTCGCACAAGCCCTGTGAAAATTCTACGATATAGCCGAGCAGAAACAGGTTGATAAAGGTCGCGATACCGATCTTGCGGCGATCGAAGATCAAAGCGAACAGCAGCAGTACCGCGTTGACGATCACATACAGCGTGCCAAAGCGGATCGGGATCACCGCGTCGAGTCCGCTCATCAGCGACTGGAACGGATCGATACCGAGCGCGGCGAACTTGAACATGCCGACGCTAATGCCGCAGATGACGACGCCCAGCACGCTCATGATGATTCTTTTGATAAACAGCTTCTTATTCTCCATACTGTCGCCTGTCCAAATCCAATATACAGTATTCAAAGGCATTGATGACGGTCGTCTTGCCTTTTGTCATTTTTTGCGGGATGTCGATCCCGTAGTTGCGATGTACATGTCCGTGGATGAAATAAGACGGCTCGTATTGATCGATCAAGGTATTGAAGCAGTCAAATCCCCGGTGGGAGATATGCTCGGAATCATTCAGCCCGTGTGCGGGAGAATGGGTCAGCAGGATATCAAATCCCTTATGCCTTCGGATTGGATACCACAGCTTTCTGATGCGGTTCTTCATCCGGAACTCCGTATACATATAGTCTCCGTCGCGGTAGCGGTAGGAACCGCCCAGTCCCAGTATCCGCAAGCCCTCGACCTCCACGATCGTGTCATCCGCGCAGATACACCCCTGCGGCTCGCGGCCGTTGCTGTCGTCGTGGTTGCCGTGAACATATACCAAGGGACAATGCGCCATCGTCACAAGAAACTCAAGATACTCGGGCTTGAGGTCACCGCAGGAGAGGATCAGGTCAAATTCATCGAGCTTTCCGGATCTATAATACTTATAATACCGATCACTGGTAATATCGGCTACGGCAAGTATCCTCATGGCGTTTCCTCTTTTCCGGCTTCTGCCTTTGCCTGATGAACGCCCATCATATCGACCGTTGCTCTGCCGATCGGCGACATCTCGTCATAGGTGGGGATATGTCCGATCACGTTATCGACAAGGTAGTCCATGTTGATGATCTGCTCGAGGCTCAGCTCACGCTGACGCGCGCCGATGATCTCTCCGCTTTGCGTATAGAACGGCGTGAGGAAGGGGGTTGCAACGCCGTGGATCAGGCTCTCACGGAAGAAATCCGCATACCGCCGTGAGGCAAGCGGCAGGCTGGGTGCGTATTCGATATCGACGACGCCCGCGGACATCCCCCAATAGTAGTTCAATGCGCGGCTGCTACGGTCATATTCATCCTTGATGGTGCTGTCGAGCATACTGCGCAGGATCCGCTCATAATACACGCCCCACTTCCACACGGGAACGGCAAGCAGATCGGTTTTGTCGTGTCCGATATGCGACAGTCCGAAACTGCGGCGGTCATCCTCTAAAAAGCGCGCGGTGTCCTGAGAGGAAATGATGTGGATATGCTGATCATGCAGTGACTTTGCCGCACCCTCTGCGCCCTTGACGGACGACCATTCGAGAAAGACCTTTGCGCGGGGATTTGCCATCTGTGCGCCGAGCGCAAAGGCATTGATTCCGGCGATCTGTCCGAAGATCGGATAATCGCAGACATAGCCGAGCCGACCGCTTTGCGTCAGCGATCCGGCAAGCGCACCGAGGATGAATTTCACCTCATACATGCGGGTGTAATAGGTGCGGACATATCGGTGGGAGCTGTTAAGGGAACAATTCATGATGACGGCATCCGGATACTCTATCGCTGCGCGCAGGCTTTCCTTCATCATGCGGGGCGAGATCGTAAAAATGAGCTTGTTGCCCGCGTTGATCGCGCGCTCCAGCACATCTCTGAGTTCTGCGTCATTCTGAGCAAGGTACACTGAGGTATCGACCTGACTGCCGAGCACCGTTTGCGCATGCTGACGTCCCTGTTCATGGTCGTTGACCCAGCCGGAACGTTCGGGCGGCAGATCATAGATGAACGCCGCCTTGAGAACCGTTGGTTTGAGCTCGAAGACGCGTTCGAGCACCGATGGCTTTTTCTCCCGGGCGGGCGTCGTCTTTACCTCGATCTTGTCGCTCTTTTCTTTGAGCGCGATCTCCTGCCACATTTTCCGCAGGTTCATGCGAATCTCCGCCTCACCTGCGGACTGCAATTGTGAATAGCCGTAGATCTGAATATAACTGAGCATAGCGTCGCCGACGGTCATTTTCAGCTTATCGCCGCCGCTTTTGCGATACGCCTGCTCAAAGTAGTAGAATGCGCTTGAGAACCGCCGCTGTTCCTCCACTGTCCACCATTCATCGTAGGACTTGCCCATTGCTCGGAGCAGCTCGCGATAACTGCCGCGCTTTGTGAATTCGATGAAGTTGATCTTTGTACAGCGGTTGAACTCGACGAACTCATAGTAGAGCTGAACAGCCTCATCGTCGGATTTCTCCGGCATAATGCGGATCACATCTGCGGGGATACTGTAGGCGCTGCAATATTTCAGCACGCTGACACGCTTGTTGCCCTCTTCGACGTAAAAGCGGTTCATATATTCATAGACTTTGACAGAATCGCGGATACCTTCGCTCAGATGTGATCGGCAGAGTGATTCCCACTTATCCGCAAACTCCGTATCCTCACCCAACAGCGGCATAAAATTGGACGCAAAGGAATTCATCCTGCCCGATGTTTTTGTGCCGACGATATGGGAGAGCGGAATCTGGATCACGCCGAGTCGGGTACCGCCCATAGCCTTTTCGGGCGGGATCAACTCATCCAGCGCGGGAAGATAAGGGGACTCGCCTTTTGCGGTTTTTGCCCGATATTCTTTTTGACCGAGCTTCAACGCTTCTTTGTAATAATAAAAATCCTGTACCATAAGTTCCTTCTCCAAAAAAAGCTCCTTTGCACAGGCAGAGGAGCTTTAGACCGTTATTCATAGCCGTGCGGGTGGGTGCTGTGCCATTTCCAAGCAGTTTTGATGATAGTCGGCAGACTGTCAAATTCCGGCTTCCATCCGAGAACCGATTTTGCTTTGTCACTGGAAGCGATCAAAACGGCGGGATCGCCTGCTCTGCGGCCTTCATAAACTACCTTGATGTCCTTGCCGGTGACCTTTTTTGCCGTCTCGATCACCTCTTTGACCGAAAAGCCGACGCCGTTACCGAGGTTGAAGATGTCGCTTTTACCGCCGTTCATCAGATAGTTTACGGCGAGGATATGCGCCTGTGCCAGATCGGTCACATGGATATAGTCGCGGATGCAGGTGCCGTCTGCCGTGTTGTAGTCTGTACCGAAGACGCTGATATGATCACGCACACCCTGTGCTGCCTGCAAAATGATCGGGATCAAATGAGTCTCGGGATGATGTGCCTCGCCGATCGTACCGCTGATATGCGCACCGCAGGCGTTGAAATATCTCAGCGATACAAAGCGAAGTCCGTGAGCGACATTCGTCCAGTAGAACATCCTCTCCATCGCTTTCTTTGTCTCACCATAGCAGTTGGTGGGATTGGTGGGATCGCTCTCTAAGATCGGAGTATGCTGCGGTTCGCCGTAGGTCGCGGCAGTCGAAGAAAACACGACTTTGTCGATACCATGTGCAACAAGGGACTGGAGAAGCACTTTGGTGCCGCAAAGGTTATTGTCATAATATTTTAAGGGCTTTCGCATACTCTCTCCGACAAGGGAATTGGCAGCAAAATGGATCACTGCGTCAATGCCGCTTTCCTGATCGAGAACATGATCGATCTGGGCTCGGTTTCGTAAATCACCCTGATAGAACTTTGCTTTGGGATGAACCGCCTCGATATGGCCGGTTTCCAGATTATCGAAGATAACGACCTCGTTGCCCTCTTCTATGAGCCTATATACGGTATGCGAGCCGATATAGCCAGCGCCGCCTAATACTAATATCTTCATAATAATTGCTCCTTGTTCACGTCACATAATATCCATAAGAATCCGTAAGGCTTCAGCTCGGTCCCGAGTCCTCTGACTTCTTCACCGCTCAATAGTTCTTTTCCGAAGAGGACGGCGTCAAAATAGACGGTCTGCTCGGTATCGCTGAAATTGAAGTAGGCATACAGCTTCTGCCCCTGATACTCCCGACGGATGCCGAGCACATGATCACAGCCGGTATTCAGCGTGCCGAAGTCAGCGGACGCGGTAAACACCTCGTTTGTGCTTCTGATTGTCTCCAGACGGAGCAGGGTCTGATAGATCATGCCCTCTGCGGTCTTCATGTTCTTTCTGCTTTCGGCTTTCTTCCAGTCGAATTTGCCGCGGTGCAAATAGCGGCTGTCGGCGGCTTTATCCGGATCATCATGATAGCGGTAATCGTTCAGCTGAGCGACCTCGTCGCCGCTGTAGATCACGGGGATGCCGCTTTGGGTCAGCATATAGGCGTGGAGCATCAGATCGCAGTCGATTGCTTTCTGTAAACGCTTCGGAACATTTTCTTCGATTGCCGTTTCAAGTCCGCAAAGGCTTGCTGTCGTGCCGCAAAGCCGCGCGTCGCCTAAGCTCTCGTCATCATTATATAACTCGCCCCTCGAGACACTGCCTTCGAATTTTCCGGTGAAGTAATCGTTGAGGAACCGCTTATGCGGGATCTCGCTCATGCCGAAGCCGCTTAGGTAGTCATAGTCCAGTCCCCAGCCGATGTCGTCGTGACAGCGCAGATAGTTGAGGAACACATAGTCCTTAGGGAGTACGGCAAGCTGTTCCATCTGGCGGTTCAGCAGGCGCACGTCCTTTGTCGCGATGGTGTGCCACGTGCTTGCCATCGTGGTGACATTGTACAGCATGTGACACTCTGGCTTTTCGGGCGTGCCGAAGTAAGGCGCGACCTTAGAAGGCTCCATCACGACCTCTCCGAGCAGCAGAACAGATGGACACACGATCTCGGCGATTATGCGCATCATGCGCACGAGCTTGTGCACGGTCGGCAGGTTGCGGCAATTCGTGCCGAGCTCCTTCCAGATATACGGCACCGCATCGAGTCGAATGACGTCGATGCCGCGGTTACAAAGCGACAGCATATTACCGACCATGTCGTTGAACACAACGCAGTTGCCGTAGTTCAGATCCCACTGATAGGGATAGAAGGTCGTCATCACAATATCGCCGTTTTCAAGCTGTGTAAAGTTGCCCGGCGCGGTCGTCGGGAACACCTGCGGGACGGTGCGCTCAAATTCAAAGGGTACATCCCAGTTATCAAAGAAGAAATAGCGTTTTCTCGCTTCTTCATCGCCCGCACGCGCCGCCTTTGCCCATGCGTGATCCTCGCTGGTGTGGTTCATCACAAAGTCAAGACACACGCTGATGCCGTTATCGTGACATTCCGCCGTCAGCGCCTCGAGATCCTTCATGGTACCCAGCTCGGGCTGGACCCTGCGGAAATCCGCCACGGCATAGCCGCCGTCGGAGCGATCCTTCGGGCTTTTCAGCAGCGGCATCAGGTGCAGATAGTTGACGCCGCTTTCTTTGATATAGTCGATCTTTGCTTTCAGCCCTTTGAGGTTATCGGCAAAGTTGACGACATACAGCATCATCCCGACAAGGGAATTAGTGCTGTACCAGAACGGCGTTTTCTCACGCTCTCTGTCGAGCTTTTTCAGTGCGTCGTCACGCTTGTGATAGTAGTCGTACAGCGAATTGCACAGCCAGTAAAACGCCCCTATATCATTGTTGTAGACCTCGCAGTAGAGCCATTTCAGCTCGTCAAAGTGCTTTTCAAATCGAAGGGCAAATTCCTTTTCCCATTTAGCGGAGGCTTTCATCATAACACCTCTATTATCCGTTAATAACCTCATCGAGCGTTGGCATTGCGGGGATCGCTCCGCTGCGGCTCGTGGTAATCGACGCCGCTTTGTTCGCAAATGCCGTCAGCTCTTTAATCTCTTCTTCTGTCAGCTGTGAGGGCTTGTATTTTTTCAGCCTGACCATACCGCTGAGGAACGCACCGAGGAAGGTATCTCCGGCGCCGTTGGTATCGGCGACCTTCACCTTGACGCCTTCGCACAGTCCCGTACATTCTCCATAGCGGTAATAAGCGCCCTTTGCGCCGAGGGTCAGCAGAATCAGCGAAATACCGTATGTGTCATACAGCATTTTAGTACCCAGATCGGGATCGTCCGTTCCGGTCAGCAGCGGCAATTCCTCGTCGGAGATTTTGAGGATGTCCACCATCGGCAGAGGACGTTTCATCATCTCGATGGCTTCTTCTCTGTATCGCCACAGGCTTTCTCTGAAGTTCGGATCGTAAGAGATCGTCGCGCGATACTCCTTTGCTCTCCTTGCGGCGGAGAGTGTCGCCGAGCGAGAGGGTTCCTCTGTCAGGCTGACAGAACCGAAATGCAGGAAGCGGGTACTCTGCAGCTGTTCATCGGAGATCTCGTCCTCTCTGAGCTGTGTATCGGCGAAGCCCTTGCGATAGAAAGCAAAGTCGCGTTCGCCGCTTTCTGCCAGCGATACCACCGCCAGCGTTGTATTTGCATCGTCGGTGACGATCATTCCGTCCGAGCCGACGCCGTTCTGTCTAACGGTATCGACCAACAACCGTCCGAAAGCGTCGTTGCCGACTTTTCCGATGAAAGCAGTCGCAGCACCGAGCTTTGCCGCGGCAACGGCAACGTTAGCAGGTGCGCCGCCCGGAAAAGAGGTGTAGATCGGGATACCCGCGTCGGATACCCCTGTCTGTGTCAAGTCGATCAGCATTTCGCCGACTGCTAATATATCAATCATCATTACTCCTCCGTATTCTCTTTCGATTCTATATGACGGATCACGCGGCAGGGATTGCCGACAGCAAGTACATTATCGGGGACATCTTTGGTGACGATGCTGCCGGCTCCGATGACGACATTCTTTCCGATCGTCACGCCCGGGACGATGATCGCTCCCGCGCCGATCCATGTATTCTCGCCGATCCTTACATCACGGTTATACTGCAAGCCCTTTGCCCTGAGTTCCGGCTCCGGCGGATGGTTGGCTGTTGCGATCGTTACATTCGGTCCGAACATTACACGATCACCAACGTAGATATGACCGTCGTCTACCAGCGTGAGGTTGGAATTGGCATAAATATCAGCGCCGAAGTGAACGTGGTGGCCGCCCCAGTTTGCGTGGAGAGGCAGCTCGATATAACAGCGCTCGCCGCATTCGGCAAAGATCTCTTTCATGTAGGCTTCTTTTGCCGCGAAATCCGCAGGTCTGAGCTGATTGAACTCCCACAGCCTGTCCTGATAGACACGCTGTTCCTGCATGATCTCATCATCACAGGGATCGTAATTCATTCCCTGTTCCATGCGCTCATATTCTGTCATAACATCTAACCCTTGATCGAATCAATAAAACGCATGAACGCCTCTGTCCCCTCTTTGTCACGCTTGAACACACCCGCGTCGCAGAGAACCTGTTCAAACACCTTGCCAACCTCTGCGCGGATGATCTCCATTGCGTTATCGGCGTTCAGCTCGGGGTGATCGGCTTTCAGGTTTTCTGCCCACTCTGCATGAGAGGCGGTCGCGGGATTTGCAGTCAGGTCGTCGCCGCTAAGCAGCGCTGTTCTAACCTCTTCCAATTCAACAGCAAGTCTTGCCGGGAGCACCGCCAGACCCATGACCTCGATCAGTCCGATGTTCTCCTTCTTGATATGGTGCAGGGTGGGATTCGGATGATAAACGCCCAGCGGTCTGTCATCCGAGGTGATGTTGTTGCGCAGTACCAGATCACATTCATACAGGCCGTCGCGGATACGCGCAATCGGCGTGATCGTATTGTGCGGTACACCGTCGGTGAAAGCGTAGATATTTACCGCCTCATCGGTGTAGCTGCGCCATGCTTTGAGTATTTCAGCACAAGCGTTGGATAATTGTTTTCTATTCATGCTGCGCATGCGGATCACCGACATCGGCCACTTGACCGTCGCTGCTTCCACATCAGGGTAATCAGATATGCAGAACGAATACTCAGGCTGCGCCTGTGCCATCGCAAAGGTATAGTGACCGCCCTGAAAATGCTCATGGCTCAGTATCGAGCCGCCAACGATCGGAAGATCGGCGTTGGAGCCGATGAAGTAATGCGGGAATTGTCCGATGAAATCGAACAGCTTGTTGAATACTTCGGCGTCGATCACCATCGGGATGTGCTCGCTGTTGAACACGATACAGTGTTCATTATAGTAGCCGTAGGGCGAGTATTGCAGATACCAGTCGCCGCCGTTTATCTTGATCGGGATCGGGCGCAGATTCTGCCGTGCGGGGTGATTCTGCCGCCCGGCATAACCCATGTTCTCGGCGCAAAGCTGGCACTTCGGATAAGCGACAGAAGCGGTTGCTCCGGCTTTGGCAATATCTCTGGGATCTTTCTCGGGTTTACTGCGGTTGATGGTGATGTCGAGCGTACCATACTCGCTGTCATACGTCCATTTCAGATCCTTAGCGATCCGTCCGGCGCGCACATAATTCAGCTTCTTGCTGAAATCGTAGTACCAGTCGGTCGCCGCAAGGGGCGACTCCGCATAGTGTTCTGAAAAATCGCGGTTGACCTCGCGCGGCATTGGCGTGACGATGCCCATGAGCTTGGTATCAAACAGATCGCGGTTGGCGGTTGTGTCCTCGATCACACCATGCTCACAGGCATAGTCGACCAGCGGTTTCAGTATGTTGTCAATGGCAGTATCCGCTTGCTCGACAGACACGTCCTGCCAGTCACAGACGTGCAGGGTATCCATCAGCATATTGCGGACGACGATCGCGTCCTCTTTTTCTATCAACTCTTCGGCGATCGAATAGTCGATCAATCTTTGTATATCTGCATAGATCATCATTATTACCTCATTACTGATTGGGCGCGGGCAGCACCCGCCAATAACTCTTCACTCTTCGCTCTTAGTTCTTCACTATATTGTGATCTCTACGCCGCCGACGAAACGGATACGCAGTACATAACAGCTCCCCGCTCCGAAAAGTGCGTTCATCCGGCGAACATATTCATTGGTCTTGAAGGTCGGAACAAAGGCTTGGATGGTACCCGCAAAGCCGCCGCCGTGAACGCGTACTGCCGCATCGTCACCGAGGATCAGCCGGCTCATCATCAGCCCGAGAGAGATACCTTGCTCGGTTGGCTTCTTCACGGAATAGTGGTTTTGCAGCAGCGTTGCGGAAGACTCCGCAGACCGACGGTAGATTTCAAAAAAGCGGTTGATATCTCCGTCGTCCAGCGCCTGAGCTTCTTCCACCGCACGGCGGTTTTCCTTGAAGTAATGCACGGCGCGCATGATCGCACGGTCAGAGCATTTGCCGTGCAAATCGTTGATCGAGCGCAGGAACAGATATTCGTCCACCTCGCGCAGGTACTCCTTGCCGAACTGCCGTGCGACCGATTTCATCTCGGTCGGCACAGCGACATAGTCGTCAGTCAGATCAGAGTGACTGCCCTTTGTATCGGTGATGCAGAGATTGTAACCCGCCTTCTCAAAGTCAAAGCTGTATTTCTCCACATAGGGATTCTCCGTATCGAGGAAGTCAATGAATACGAAGCCGCCGACAGAACAGACGGTCTGGTCGAGCAGTCCGCTGCCCTTGCCGAAGTAGATGTTTTCGGCATACTGTCCGATCTTGGCGATCTCCACCTCACCCGCATGACAGTCGTTGTAATGGATGTCGATGATACTGCCGACGAGCGTTTCGAACGCCGCAGAAGATGACAGCCCACTGCCGCTGAGAACATCCGAAACGGAGTACGCGTCAAAGCCGCCGACAGTCACGCCCATTGAGGTAAACCTTGCGGCGATACCGCGGATGATCTCCGAGGATTTGCCGAACTTTTCGGGATGGACTTCAAGATCGGAAAGATCGATCTCTGTCATGCCGTAGCCCTCGGAATAAAAGCGGATGACGCCGTCGTCATGGAAGGCGACAACGGCGATCACATCGAGATTTACCGCCGCCGCTAACGCACATCCGTGCTGGTGGTCGGTATGGTTGCCGCCGATCTCGGTTCTGCCGGGAGCGGAGAACAGGCGTATGTCCTCGCGCTCGGGAAAGATCTCGCTGAACTTTTTGACGGCGTTTTCATATCGCGCGCGCTGTCTTTTCAGTACATCCTCCGCCGCGCCGTAAAGGGCGGCAAACTGTTCATCTATTTCACCGCTGTTGATTTTGCGGATCAATTCTTCTTTTTTCATTGATGTTTCCTCACATATCCAATTTTTGCAATTCTTTGATCATATCTTCCTCAGACTGCTCGTGACCGCCGAGTGCATCACCGCCGTCCTCATACAGCGCCTTTTCCTCGTCGCTTCCGGGCATGATCTGTTTGCCGTCCTCGGTCAGGATGAAATCGCCGAAGTCGTCGACAAGAGGAAGAAATCGATTATAATCCTTGATCAGCAGTCGCGCGGTTAGCATCGTGATCGCGCCGAAGCCGAAGAAAAACCAACAGAAGGCATACAGCGGCATCAGCTGAGGATCGCTGTATGTCAGATACAGCGGGAATATATGGAAGAAAAGGTTGACAGGGATCCACCAGGGCTTATGGAACGCAAAGTAGATCGCGTTACGGATATGGTTCCCGATACGACCCTCAAAGGCGGCGATCGACGGGAAGGTGTAGATGAGGATCAAGGTAAGTATCAGCGCGGCGCCGTACAGGGCATACTGAAAGTAGCTCATACTTCCGCCTGCCTGAAGGCAGATCCTCAGTCCGAAGTATCCGGCAACCATCAATACGGCATAGATGACCCAGACGATCGTCGACTGCAAAAAACAGCTTTTAAAACCGATCCAAAACTGTTTAAAGGGATTGGTCACGCCGCCCGATCGCAGGGTCTTAAACATCACACGGTAAAGCCCTGCATATGACGCGCCGATGGTAATTACGGGAAGGCTGAAAAGCACAAACATCAGATTGGCGCAGATGATGATACCGATCTTTGTCATCAATCTGCCAAAGGTGCTTTCACTGCTCATGAAAGCGTTAACAAAATCGCGCATGGCTTATCCCTCCCCTAAAACAAAGCTCAAAAAGTCTTCGACTTCCTTGATATTCTCACTGCTTGCCCCGATACCCAGCGCACAGCCTTCGCTGTAAACATGATATTTGCTGACTAACGCGCTGTCGCTGATGTCGATGCCGACGGGTATGGGATCGGTATGCTCCTCGTCATCCTCTGTCGGTTCATAGTAAATAAAGCGGTCGGCATATTTTGCCTTGATCAAGGCACACTTTTCATCATTCAGATCCAACAGTCTGCCGGATTGACCGAGAGCCGCAAGCGACGCAGGCTCCATGGTGATCGCGTCGATCTCTCCTGCGTCGACAAGAGCGACGAATGAATTGTAATATGCGTTGCCCTTCGCCTGATTCTTTGTGTAATCAAAGTAGGATTCGGCATTGAACTCTACCTTCTTCTGCGTCAGGTCGTATCCGGTATGATCGGTAAAATCCTCCCATAGCTGAGAGCCTGTGCCGGCCTGAGCGGTCGTGTTGGCAAAGGTCACCGAAAGCCAGTTATCGGGGATATTTGTCGCAATACGGATGATCAGAAAGGTGCCGAAACCCAGTACAAAAACGATCGCGACGATCGGGATCCAGAAATACATCCATATGTAACGGATCTTCTCCTTGAACGGCAGACTTTTTATTTTTTCTTTTTCTTCAGACCAGACGATTTTATTCGGGTTCAATGCTTTTCTCCTATAATAATTATTTCACTTTGATGATGTCCAGCTGCAGTGCGGGATAATCGCCTGTCAGCTGCGGGAAGGTATAACCCGCGTTCATCAGCGCGGAACCGGTACACTCAAACTCGCCGTTGACCGAATAGATCGCATCGCTATCGAGCCCTTTCAGACGGACATGGACGGGTGTGGAATTTGCCAACGGATTCGTGACGACAATGCTCAGCAGACTGCGCGACTTGTCAGGTGCGACAAACTGCCATGCGAAGTAGTGACCGCTCTCCTTCATCGAGCTGAGTCGGTAATAGAGTCCGTTATGGATCATCGGCTCGAGTTCCTTGAATCGCTTGATCTGCCCCTTCATTTCCTCGAGTTCCTCGTCGCTGAGCTTTGTCATATCCAGCTCATAGCCGAACGCGCCCATCATCGCGACCGTTCCGCGTGTGGAAAGCGGCGTCAAGCGACCGGTCTGATGGTTCGGCGTTGCACTGACATGTGCGCCGATGGCGCTGACCGGATAGCCGAACGAGGTACCGTATTGGATCGTCAGGCGAGAGATGGGGTCGGTGTTGTCCGAGCACCAGATCTGCGGTGAGTATTGCAGCATACCGGCGTCAAAGCGTCCGCCGCCGCCCGCGCATCCCTCAAAGAGCACATGCGGGAACGCCTTCGTCAGCCGTTCATATAAACGGTACAGGCTGAGGTAATAGCGATGCGTGACTTCACCCTGACGCGGCGAGGGAGTGGAGTGGGAGTAAACGTCTGCCAGCGGTCGGTTGAAGTCCCACTTGATGTATGTAATATTGTATTTTGATAACAGACCCGACAGCGTGTCGAAGATGTACTCATGCACCTCTTCGCGCGAGAGGTCGAGTACCAGCTGATTGCGCGCCATCATTGGGGCGCGGTTGGGAGCCGTCATCGCCCAGTCGGGATGGGCGCGGTAGAGGTCGGAATTCTCGTTGACCATTTCCGGTTCGACCCACAAGCCGAATTTCAGTCCCATGTCGTTGATCTTTTTGATCAGCCCGTCGAGACCGTTCGGCAGCTTGTTCGTATCGGGCGTCCAGTCGCCCAGACCCGCGTTATCGTCCACACGGTTCTTGAACCAGCCGTCATCAAGGACGAACAGCTCGACGCCGATATCCGCCGCCTTTTGTGCCAGTGCAACGATTTTTTCCTCATTGAGATCGAAATAGGTCGCTTCCCAGTTGTTGATCAGCACGGGACGGTGGCTGAGCTTATATTCGCCGCGGCAGACATTGTTGCGCACGACCCGATGGAAACGGTGCGACAGCTGTGTCAGGCCGTCGGCACAGCTGAGGATCACCTCAGGCGCACGGAAGCTCGCGCCAGGGGTCAGCTCCCAACGGAAACGATCGTCGCTGACGCCCATCACGACACGGACAGAGTCGAACTGATCCAGCTCTATCTCGGTCTTGTGGTTGCCGGAGTACATCAGCATCATGCCGTAGCATGCACCGCTGTCCTCGGTCGCCGTACGGTCACATAAAATCACGAAAGGATTGTGCTGATGGCTGGACATGCCTCTGCCGGAGGACAGGGTATGGATACCGTGAAAGAGCGGTACGCGCTCGGGCTGACGCTCCATGCAGTGACGGCCGTGGAAATGGATCATATCCCAACTCCCGAACGGCAGTTCAAGACAGAGCGACGACGCCTTCCTCAGCCAAACCGTCTCATGTCCCCAGTTGATGATCTCGGCAGTCCTCGTGATAACGTCAAGATTTTCAAAAACGCCGTAATACAGACGGATCGCGATATTGGCGGGTCCGTCGATCAGGCTGACGACTAAGGTCTGCACCTCGTCATCGTTATTGTACACGGACGGCAGATCGGGGATCGCATATTTGCCGTCGATGATCTCATGACCGGAGTAGCGGAATTCAAAGCAGCGGCTGCCGTCGGAGCACGACGCGCGTATGCTCGTCACGCGAAAATCACCTACGCCGAAGGAGGTATATTCCTGCGGCATAGAATCCAGTGAAAAGGCGCGGTTATTGCGCATATCATACGGATTGCCGGAAAAACCGTGATCGTAGATCCTGTAGCGATAGGCAAGATCGCCCTGACCTGTTTTGGGTCCGTAATACAGGTGATGTAAAAATCCGAGCTCGTCGATCTCTATTTGATAGCAGGTTGACGCGGTTTCTAAGATAAACTGTTTTGTTGCTTCGTTATACCGGATACTCATGTTTTGCCTCCTTCGTCTCGACGGTTTTGCTGACGATACTCTCGCGGGCTGACGCCGTAAAAGCTCTTGAAGGTTTTGGAAAAGGTCAGCGGGTTATCGTATCCGATCTGTCGGGATATTTCCTGGATCGGATTGTTGGTTTCTTCCAATAGCTTGCATGCCTGTCTTAACTTGCACTGCATCAGGTATTCCTGAGGGGATATACCCATTTTTGCTTTGAAGAGATTCGTCAGATAGCTGCGGTGCAAACCGACAAACTTTGCAACGTCGCCGATTTTTGCGGTGGCGTAATTGGCGCGAATAAAATCTGCTGCATAGGTGACATAATCATCTGCGGGATATTGATGCACCTTGCGGATGCGCTTCTCGGATTCATAGTTCGAATGGACTGCTGTGCTGATAAACTCGAGCAGTTGCCCGGTGCGGGAATAAACATTTGAAGGGGTCACCTGCGCCTGATCGAGCACCTTTGTGACAATAGAATAAAACTGTCGCTGATCGACATGACAGTCCAGCACATTGACGCCGTTGACAAAACCCGCTTCCTCAATGCACTTTTTCGCAATATTGCCGTCGAATGCCATCCAGCAGTATACCCACGGATCTGAGGAGTCTGCTTTGTACCATGTGTCCTCGCCGGGCTTGGTCAGGAACATCTGACCAAAGTGCAGCTCTGTTTCTGCTCCATTGACAGAAAGCGTGCCCTTGCCCTGCAAAACCACATGCAGATGATAGCCTGATCTTCCGGTCGCCTTGAAGGCATAATCCGGAAGACAGTGCTCGATGCCGCACAGCATCAGATAAATATCGTCGGTTATCCTTTTTTGATAGACAAGACAGCGTACTTTTGGGGTTACATATAAGCCGGGTTCATCGTTCATGATTTCACCTTCTTAGTTAGTAGTATATGTATAAATGATGTAACCATTTATGAAAGCCGAGCAGCAAATGAAAAGAAAACGGAAAGAAAGAAAACGTCTGCCGCTCGGTTTTCATAAATGTTCAGAATATGTTAGCATATGCAAAAGAGCCGGGGTATCATGAGAGATACCTCCGGCTCTTGGATGTTGTATATAGATGATCTGCCAAAGGCGAGATCAACCTTACAGCTTACCGCCCGAGGTAGCGATACCTTCTACAAATTGCTTCTGGAAAATGACATAGATAACAATCATCGGTACAACCGCCAGAACGGCCGCTGCCATCATGGTGGGATAGTTGCTGGAAAACTGTCCCTGCATCTTCGCAAGACCCGCCGATAAAGTGGTGGTCTCGGCTCTTGTGCAGACGATCATCGGCCACATCAAATCCTTGAACGCGAACAGCGCGGTAAAGATACCTAAGGAGACCATCGACGATCTGGTGAGCGGCATCATGATGCGCAAAAAGCGCTGACCGATATTACAGCCGTCAATGTCGGCAGCTTCCTCCAGATCTTTGGGCAGTCCCTCATAACCTGTCTTGAGCAGGTAAGTACCGAAAGCGGTGACAATACCGGGGAATACCAGACCCGAGATCGTATTGAGCAGTCCCAAACCGGAGACCATCAAATACTGAGGAATGATAAAGATCTGGGCCGGGATCATCATTTGAACGAGTACCAGCGCGAAAAAGAAGTTCTTGCCGGGGAATCTCAGTCTGCCGAAGGCGTAGCCCGCCATGGTAGCGGTCAGACACGCGCAGATAACGCGGAAGAGAATCATCAGCAGGGTGTTCTTGTAGAGGACGAGGAAGTTGTAGCTCTGCCATACCTCCGCAAAGTTTTCCCAGTGCCATCCGTGGGCAGGGAAAATATAGAACGGATCGACCGAGATCGCTTCCTGATTGGTTTTGAGTGCTGTGAGGATCATCCATACGAAGGGAACCAGCATGATGAACGCCATGATGATCAGCACGATGTACATGACTACTTTACTAGCGATATTTCTCGCACGAGCGCTTTGCATAAATCAGTTCCCCCTTTCTTACGGATGATAAACGAGCTTCTTTTCAGCCCGCTGCAGGATGAAGGTGACGATCATGATAAAGATGACCAGGAAGATGACGATCGTCGCGCCGTAGCCCTTGTTACCCTGTGTGAACGCGTAGTCGTAGAACAGGTATACGATCGACTGGGTGTTCTGCAGCGCAAGGTTCGTTTTATCCATGACCATGAACATCAGGTCGAATATCGTCAGAGCGCCGATAATACGGGTCTGAACGATAAAGAAGGTCGTCGGAGAGAGCAGCGGAACGGTGATGTGGAAGAACTGACGGATGCCGGTAGCGCCATCGATCTCAGCCGCTTCGTAATAATCGCCCGGGATCTCCTGTAAGCCGGAGATGAACAGAACCATGTTATAACCGATGACCGACCATACGCCGATGATACCGATGGAGATCCACGCGATCTTCGGATCGGAGATCCATGCGACGTTGGTGCCGAATACATTATTCAAGAGACCGAACTGCTGGTTGTACAGCCACTTCCATACCATGGCGACCGCCGCGGGGGCGCAGACCATGGGCAGGAAGAAGATGGTACGGAACAGCGAGGTTCCCTTGAGCTTTTTATTCAGGAACACTGCGAGTATCAGCGCGATAACCACGCCGAACGGCACTTCGATCAGTGCGTACTTGATCGTGTTCCAAAGTGAATGCCAGACTTCGCTCGACGCGAAGACCTTGCCGTAGTTTTCAAAACCTATGAAAGTATTTCCCTTACCGAAGTCGCCCGTTTTGCAGAAAGATTGCCACAGCGTGTTGATGACCGGATAGAAGTTGAGCACGATCAATCCGATGATCGTCGGCGCGATAAAACACAGCGCCCATATCATTTCTCTCTTCTGCGCCTTGGTGCGTTTCTTCCTGAGCGTTTTCTGTTTCATAAGTCCCCTCCTTTATGATAAATTAAAAGCCGCAAGGCGAGCCGTGCCGAAGCCGGTCGGCTCGCCGAAATGTTTTAATAAGAGTTCTCTGAAACAGCTTACTCGTTAGCGATAGCGTCCTCGATGATCTTCTGTGCGTTGTCGCACGCGGTCGCCATCAGATCAGCGTCCTCAGGATTCTGCCACGGATCCAGGAACGCGCCTGCCTGCTGGAGAGCGTCTTCCCAAACGGTGGTGTTGCGGGTGTAGGGACGGAAGTAGAGACTGTAATCCTCTGCCTCAAGGAACGGAGAGATGTCCATGCCGGGGAACGCATCGGCAAACGCGTCGGATACGCCGGTCATGCCGCCCATGGTAACGCCTTTTTCAGCCTGCAGCTTCTGGCCTTCTTCCGAACAGAAGTAAGCGATCAGGCTGTAGCAGGATTCGGGGTCGCTGACATTCGCATTCGCAGCCCAGCCGAGGCCGTTGTAAGCAGACCAGCGCTCTTCCTTCTCGCAGGTGCCGTTGCCGTTGACGTCGGCATAGGGCAGGAGCGCCCACGCATAATCATCGTGGAACTCAGCGGTGTAGAAGGAGTTGATCATCCAGGAGCCCTGTGTGATCATCGCGGTCTTGCCGGACTGGAACAGAGAGTCGGTACCGGTCTCTGCAACAACAGACTGGGGAGCGCCTACGGTGAGGAGCTTGCGCATCATTTCCATGCCTGCCTTCGCCTCATCGGAGCCGATGGTGGTGCCCTTGTGATCATCGGTGATGACCTTGCCGCCGTAGCTGTATACAAGGTTGTACCAGCCGTCCTGGTTGTTGGAGGTGTTCATTGCCATACCGTAGATGGAGCCGTCCGAACCCTCGGTGATCGCCTTAGCGGCTTCATACATGTCGTCCCATGTCCAGTCGGAGGTGGGATAATCTACGCCGTACTCGTCAAAGATCGCCTTGTTATAGAGCAGAGCGATGGTGTCATGGTCCTTAGGCAGAGCAAAGATCTTACCGTCGGAGCGGGTGTACAGATCTTTAACGCCTTCATAATACTTGGACATATCGATGGAGCTGTCCTTATCGACATAATCGGTAAGGTCGAGCAGGATGTCGTTCTCCATGTACATCTGAACGGTGTTAGAGTGCATCCAGAATACGTCGGGCATGGTGCCGCCGGAAGCGCCTGCCTCGAGCAGGGTCCAGTAGTTGTCCCAGTCGACAACTTCAACGTTGACCTTGACGCCGGATGTCTCCGTCCACTTGTCAGCGATCTCCTGAATACCCTTCTGCTGGTTGGCGTCCCAGATATTGACGGTGAGGGCGCTCGCTTTTTCGCCCGAGCCGCCGGAACCGCCGTTGCCGCCGCAAGCAGCCAGTACAGATGCAACCATCAGGATCGCGATGAATAATGCAACTATCTTTTTCATTGTTTTCCTCCTGAAAATAAAATTTGTTGTTTCCAAACACGTAAATGTTGAAAAATGTTTGGATATTTTGTACAAGGTAACCGCCTTGTACACATCTACAACGTCATTTTACTCCCATATCTCACATTTTACTATGGTTCTATGTGAGCCAAACATAGCCTTTTGTTGGAATTATTCTGTGATTTTACCCGATACGGAATTTTCGGCGTTTCGATCGATCCTTTTTGTTCTCTTTTTCGACAGAATCATTTCACATATTATAATTTGTTTGGTGATTATTATCAAGGATATCGTCCGTCAAATCGCACAAAAATCTATTACGCTTTTTGTCAACCACCTTAACTGTCAGGTTGACTACGTTCTCAAAAGTCAGTAAATATGCGGGTTTTGTTAAAAAAATATCAGTGCAGGATCTCCCTCGATTCCTCATAGCAGCGATGATATAGTAGATTTTTTTGTGATTAAACTACATTTTGACATGTTTTCATCACATCTGTCTATACTCTTTTCTTCTATTATCCTTTACACTAAAAATGTCGGAGAATTCCCCGACATTATACTAATCTCTGATTAAGAGTAGACTATCTTAAAGGTATGATTTCCGCAATACATCGTTGTCGTCCTTGATAGGCGCCAGCCTATCGGCGTCTTTCGCCTCGTCTTGCGAAAATCATTCTCATTAATCTTAGTCTATCTTTAATCAGGGATTAGTATGGATACCATTCTCATGGCGCTTGCTCACTCCACATTATGAGCGGCGTACATCCTAAAGGAGGTACTGTCAACCCCGTCAGGCTTGCGGTGCGGCAGCGTGGAGACCTGTCGTAATGCGGAGCGATCCCTAAGACTCCCTTTGGTAAAGGGAACTGTCAGCGTACGCTGACTGAGGGATTGTATCTTTTGACCGAGCGTCAGCGAGATACAATTCTAATATATGGCGTTCACCCGCGAGGCGATTTTGCGGAGGCACTATCGTCAGAGCCGGTTTTATGTCCGAAGTTATTTTAAAAGGAATCAAGAAAATCTATGACAACAAGGTGACCGCCGTACACGACGTCAACCTGAAGATCAAGGACAAGGAGTTCATCGTTCTTGTCGGACCCTCAGGATGCGGCAAGTCCACCACCCTGCGCATGGTCGCGGGTCTGGAGGATATTTCCGAAGGCGAGCTGTATATCGACGGGAACCTCATGAATGACATCGTCCCGAAGGACAGAGATATTGCGATGGTTTTCCAGAACTATGCGCTGTATCCGCACATGACCGTCCGCGACAACATGGCGTTCGCATTGAAGCTCAAGAGAACGCCCAAGGCGGATATCGACGCGAAGGTCAGCGAGGTCGCCAACATCCTCGGCATCACCCAGTATCTCGACCGCAAGCCGAAGGCTCTCTCAGGCGGTCAGAGACAGCGTGTCGCGATCGGCAGAGCGATGGTCCGCAACCCGAAGGTGTTCCTGATGGACGAGCCGCTCTCGAACCTTGACGCGAAGCTGAGAAATGAGATGCGCGCCGAGATCATCAAGCTCCGTCAGCGCATCGACACCACCTTTATGTATGTAACCCACGACCAGACCGAAGCGATGACGCTGGCTGACCGTATCGTCATCATGAAGGACGGTTATGTCAATCAGATCGGCACCCCGCAGGAGCTGTTCAACAGCCCTGTCAATCTCTTTGTCGCCGGCTTCATCGGTATGCCAGTCATGAACTTCTTCAAGGGCAGCAAGCTGCTCTTGGAGGACGGCAAGTATTTCGCTGAGATCCGCGGCGTGAAGTTTGAGCTCTCCGATTTCCAGCAAAAGGCGCTGAAGTCTAAGGGTGTTAAGCCCACCTCTATCGTTGCCGGCGTTCGCCCGCAGCACATCACCGTAGGCAGCGGCAAGCTCCAAGCGAAGATCGAGGTCAGCGAGATGATGGGTACCGAATATAATATCCACGCTGTCAGCGGCGACGACGCGGTCGTCATGGTCATTCCGACCGTAGGACTGAAGGCAGACGTATCCATGGGCACCACCGTCAAATTCGACGTCGATCCCGAGCTGATCCAGCTCTTTGACGAAGAGAGCGGCAATAACCTGATCTGGTACGATGAGGAATCGGCAAAGGCAAATGCCCCCGAGTGCGCTAAGTACTGATAAGGCTTTCACGTATTAGAGTTTCTCCTTTCATATTACAATATAAAGTGCATTAACTTTTTTCATTTTCTCTAATACGATTTCCTTGACATCCCCCAAGCGGTTCATTCCTTCCGCTCGGGGGATTTCGTTAGGACGTGATTTACCGTTGAATCACTTGAATATCTATGTTATAATTCTTACATTATCCCGTATATTCCGGAGGTTTTTATGCAACCGAAATTTGTCAACCGATTTCAGCGTTCATTTGAAGTAGAACAGGAATTATACCGCTACCTGCACCTTTTATCCCCTGCTATCATTACCTGTTACATCATTTTAGGCGTGGTTCTGATCACCGATATTATCTTAATCCTTGTGAGCGGACTGGTCTATGCATATATGGCGGTATTCGCCATGTGTATTATCGTTCTCTTTATCTTGTTCTTTCGGTATTTCTCCGCGATCCAAGCCGGTAAAGCGCGTTTTGCCGAGGATACCAATAACAAGGGAACCGTTACTGTGACCGCCACTTTGACGGATGAAGCGCTGATCAGCGAGGCCTCCGACAGAGAAGATCCGATCGAGGTTGTCTATTCTCACTTCAAAAAGGTGTTTGTAACACAGCATTACTACATGCTGCAAACCAACGAAAAGATGGTGTATGTTTTTAAGAAGGGCGCTTTTTCCGTCGGTAATGAGGAAGAATTCCTGCCCTATCTCCAACAGGTGATCGAAAGAAATAAGCAAAAAGTCAGGTAAATAATGATAAAGATAACTGCTCAGCCATTCGGCGCCGCTTCCGACGAAAGTGAGATCGTGCGTTTCACGCTGGTCAACGATAACGGCATACAGGTTAATATTCTCAGTTATGCCTGTGCTGTCCAAAGCATCCTTGTCCCCGATAAAGACGGTATTCTCCGCGATGTTGTCCTCGGCTATGATAGGGCGGAGTATTACGAAAAAGGTACTTGCTATTTCGGAGCTTTCGTCGGAAGATACGCGAACCGTATCAAAGACGCCTCTTTTTCTCTGAACGGAAAAACATATGAACTGGAGCATAACGATGGGCGCAATCATCTGCACGGTTCATTTTCGCACCGGAATTATCACGGCGAGATCATCGATGATTCGGTGGTATTCTCTTTTGTAAGTCCTCCCTCTGAAGAAGGTTATCCGGGTACCCTGACCGGTAAAGTACGGTATCGCCTGACAGAGGATAATGCTCTTGAAATCGAATACTCTGCATCCTGCGACGAGGACACCGTCATCAATCTGACCAACCATACTTATTTCAATCTGAACGGTCAAGACGGCTCGGATATCCTCAGCCATCTATTAAAAGTGAATTCCGACAGCTTTACTGAGATCAACGCGGAAAAGCTCCCGACAGGACAGATCCTAAGCGTCAACGGAACGCCGTTGGATTTTCGCCGCGAGAAGGAGATCGGGGCAAATATCTTTGATCCCGACCCTCAAATGAGGTTTGCTGCCGGCTACGATCACAATCTGATCCTGAACGGCGCTGCCGGCGAGCTCAAAGAGATCGCCAAGGCGAGCAGTCAAAAGACCGGCATCCTCCTGACCGCGTTCACCACCGAACCCGGAGTACAGCTTTACACGGGTAATTTCATTCAAGAGGATGCTGCTCCGCTCGGCAAGGACGGCGTGCGCTATCCTCGATTCGGAGGCTTCTGTCTGGAAGCACAGCACTACCCTTGCTCACCGAACTATCCCGAATTCCCTTCTGCTGTTCTGGCAAAAGGGAAAGTCTATCGACAGAAAACGATCTATCAGTTCTCTGTCAATTGATTCACAAACAAATGTCGCAATGATACAGATAATCGACACTCCAAATATTATCCGTCTTTACTTTATAAACGACTACTCTTTGTTTATGTATGGTAATAATTGTCCCACGTCAAAACATTAAGACCGATGTTTTTCCGTTTTCTATGGTTACTATAAGTGATGTACAGGTTTGCAATCTTACAGCACTATAAGTTAAAAGCTGCCTTGGTTAATCCAAGACAGCTTTTCATATCCTATTCAGTTTTTATTATTCCGCTAAGGACATCGCCCTTTCACGGGAGCATTCTTTTTATCTAATCTCTGTCGACTCGCGCCATGATTGCCGCGCCGTTGTCCTTGAGCCAGCGGTTCCACTTGTCGTACTCGGGATAATACCGATACACCAGTTCATAAAAGCGCGCGCTGTGATTCATCTCGCGCAGGTGGCACAGCTCATGCACCACCACGCTGTCGAGCACCTCGGGCGGGGTGAGTATCAAGAGGATATTGAAATTGAGGTTTTTCTTCGCCGAACAGCTGCCCCAGCGGGTCTTCTGACAGCGCAGGGTGATGCGTCCGTAGGTCACGCCCATCTGTCGGGCATAATACCCTGCCCGCTCGGGAATGACCTCAGCCGCTTTTTGCGCGAGTGCTGTGAGTTCTTCGGGACGGAGCTTTTCAACGTTGGCGTTCTGCTGTTTGCGCAGAGCGATCTTCTGCCGCTGTTTCTCGACCCACGAAGCATGCTTTTGGACAAAAGCGTCCGCTTCTTTCCTGGTCGTACGGTTAGGAGCGCGGACGATCAAGCCGTCCTCCCTCACCTCAAGGGAAATCGTCTTTCGGCGGGATTTGATCAGTGTATATTCCATCTTCATCAATAAGGGCGCTTCATCAAAAGCGCCCTTTCCTTATCTGTCAAATTTTCAGTCGTAGAAACGCGTTACATCGATGCTGTAGAGGATCTCCTGATTTGCAAGATAACGCTGCAGGATCGTCGCGTCCATGATATCCAGCTCGCCGCTCTCATTGATATCGCCGCGAACGACCGCATTAGCATCGAGAGTCATATCAAACCCCGCGATCTTGCGCTGGATCAGCGTCGCGTCGATACTCGCGACTGAGCCGTCCGTATCGACGTCGCCTAAGAGATAGCTTTCTCTGACCTTGAGGCTGACGCTCCGCTTATTATTATAGTAATATGCTTCGGAAATACTGTGATTCGCGTTGAACTCCGCGGTGATAGTATAGTCGCCGACAGGGAGTTTTTTGCCGATGCTCTGCATATTGAACGCCATGCTGTAGGACGGCTCGATAGAGACATATTGTGAGTAATTGAACGGTCTTGTATAGATCGTGCTGCCGCTTTCATCGGTGACCGTGATCTTAAGCTGCAGCCCGCCGTTGTAGGTCACGTCGGAAATGTTCGCCATATACGCCTGAAAATAGATATCGTCGTCGGGGGAGAAAACCGTCTTGGACTGTTCAACGTTACTATCGTCCGTAAGGTAGAAGGGGTCGATACAGATATCGGTCGTATTCGTGGGATCAAGAGTCGCGTCCGATGAAGTCTCATAGGGCACGTCGGCACTGTAAGGCAACAGCGTTGAAGTCTCGCTCAGAACGGCGACCTGCTGATCGGTGATGTGGAAGGTATAAGTATCCAACGCACCCTGTTCAACAGGCTCGAGCGCAAACAGCCACATCACATCATCAACGTCACGGCGGTCCTTTCCGCCCTGTACGCTGTACTTGTCAGAGTCGGAATCGGTCACGAATACGCTCTTGTAATGCAGTTTGTTCGTATCGGGATAGCGGATGTCGGTCACAAAGCCCCAGCAGGTGATCGCGTGACCGCCCTCGTTGGTCGCGCCGCGGTAGATATCTACGCTCAGCGCAACGCCGTAGCCGTCATGAAGCCTGTCATAAGCGGTTTTCAGACCGGAGGCTCCCGCTGTATCGAGATCAAAGTTCTCAACCAGCTCGCCGTAATAGTATTGCGGCAGATATGCGCCGGTACCTGCGGCAGGCTGGGCAGAACCTTGTCCGGCGATCCCGTTAAAGAACCAGCCGACACCGTAAAAGACATTGCCGCCTTCATCGGTGAAAGAATCAATAAAGGTTTCAAAGAGATCATCGGTGCTGTCAAAGCCTGCCTGAGCAGCCCAGCCGGTATAGGTCAGGATGTTAGAGGAAGCGGCAGCCCAGCAGAGGTTGTCGTCGCCGTCCTCAGCCCATGTCTTTTCCGTGTCGATGAAGCCGAGATTGCTCAGGGAAAAGTCGCTGCCTTCGGTATAGCTTTCGATGATCGCCTGTGTGATCTCGCTGACGTTATCCTGCGTCAGTCCTGTCAGGAAAACCTTATCGTTGGTCTCGGGGATCATGAACTCCGCCGTATAGTAACTGCTCGCCGCCGTATCGCTCAGCGCCGCTGTCACGCCGGGCGCCTTGATCTGCTCGACTTCCAGCAACGTTTCATCCTCGTCTACGATCGTGTAGCTATCGGATAAAGGAGCCGCATCGGCACTGAACTCATCGACGTCGATGATTTCCTGCGCACCCTCGGCGGGAGCGCTTTCGGCAAACGCGGTCACGCTCGCCGCACTCAGCGTCAGCAGCAGGCTAAGCAGTAGGGATAATAGTTTTTTCATAGGATCACCTGACCTGATAGGATGGATAGAATAGGAAAGATAATTATACGATACGGATATTCAGCGTATCGGTGCCGGAGGTCGGGACGGTCTTGTTGGAGCTGATGATCACAACGGTGTCACCCTTTTCGACGATACCGGTGGACAGCGCCTTATTGACAGCCTGCATAGTGATCTCATCGGAGGTCTGCTTTTCCTCGCCGAGAACCGGACTGACGCCCCAGCTCAGGCACAGCTTGCAGCAGACCTGCGCGCCGGTAACGACCGCGATGATCGGGCAGTTCGGACGGCAGCGCGCCATCGCTCTTGCGACCGCGCCGGTCTTGCTCTCGACGATGATCGCCTTGGCGTTGATGTTCTCGGCAACGGTCTTGGCTGCCTCACAGATATTCTCACGGAAAGCGGTCATATCGGTCTGGGTCGCCGAAGCGCCGCGCAGGAGCATGAGGTGCTCATGCTTTTCGGCTTCGGTACAAATATCGTTCAGCGCCTCGACGCTCTCGACAGGATACATGCCCGCCGCGCTCTCGCCGGAGAGCATGACAGCCGAGGTGCCGTCGTATACGGCGTTCGCAACGTCGGAGATCTCCGCACGGGTCGGACGGATATTGGTGGTCATGCTGTCGAGCATCTGGGTCGCGGTAATAACATATTTACCCGCTAATACGCACTTGCGGATGATCATTTTCTGGATCTCGGGCAGCTTGATGAACGGGATCTCAACGCCCATGTCGCCGCGTGCGACCATCACGCCGTTAGAGACCTCGATGATGCGGTCGATATCGTCCACGCCGCTCTGGTTCTCGATCTTAGAGATGATCTCGACGTCCTCATAGCCGAGGCTGTCGATGTAGTCGCGCAGCTTGATGACGTCGTCGGCAGAGCGCACAAACGACGCCGCAATAACGTTGACGCCCATCTTGAGACCGAACTCGATATCGGCGCGGTCCTTCTGGCTGATGTAGGGCATGTTGATGGTATAGCCGGGGATGTTGATGCTCTTGCGGTTAGAGAGCTTGCCGCCGGTGATAACGCGGGTGACGATGCAGTCCGGCTCCACCGCCTCGACGCGTGCAGAGATCTTGCCGTCGTCAAAGAGGATGGTTCTGCCGATGCTGGCGTTATCGCGGCGGAAGGTGTCGATCAGCTTGGGGTACGAAAGGGTAACGCCGTCGCTGTCGCCGTGACCGTCTGTAGAGTACAGGCGGTACTCCTGACCGGCTTCGAGCTTGACCGAGCCGTCCTCAAAGGTGCCGACACGGATCTCGGGACCCTTGGTATCGAGCAGCAGCGCGACCGTCTTGCCACTCTTGGCGATCGCCTTTTTGACGAGATTAAAGCGCTTGGTCATCGCGTCATACTCGCCGTGCGACATGTTGAAGCGCGCGACGTTCATGCCCGCGTCGATCATCCTGCACAGGATGTCAATATCGTCGCAGGCGGGACCCATCGTACAGATTATCTTGGTCATTCTCATGATAAAACCCCCAGTCATGTTAATAATCTTTGTCTAATACTTCTATAATAGCAGTAATATTTGACGAAGTAAAGGGGTTTTTCAACTTTTTCTCTGATAATTTACCAGAATGATCCCCGCCGCCGTCAGGAAAACGCTGACGAGGTACAGCGGCTCAAGGATCTGGCGCTCGCCGAGAATCAGAAACGACCATAGCGCTCCAGTCACGGGGATCAGCATATTGAACACCAGTATCCTTCCCGCTTCGTGGTAAACGAGCAGAGCTGTCCACAGCGTGAACGCCGCCGCGGAGACGAACGCGAGGTACAGTATCAGAAGAATACTTGTCCATGATAAGGCGAAGGAACCTCCCAGAGGAACGGCGACCGCCAAAATCAGCGCCCCGCCGATCATCAGCTGGTACGCGGAGCTTTGGTATACGATTCCCTTTGACACCCGCTTGCCGACAAAGGAACCTGCCGTGTTCAACAGCATGGACAGAAACACCATGCCCTCACCCATGAAGCTGAAGCCGTCGAGGGCGTTGTTGTTGACCAGCACGATCCCTGCCATGCCGATGATGACGCCGATGATCTTCAATACGGTGAGCTTCTCACTTTCGAAAAACAATGGCGCGAAAAGCACCGCGAAAAATGCCGAAGCCGCCGTGATGATCGAGGTTTTGGTCGCGGTGGTATTGGCGACGCCGATGTAGTTGAGAATGTACATCAAGCCAGTCTGCAATATGCCGTACAGCGCCACACCCCCGATCCGCTCTCTCGGCACGGTCGGGAAACGGCGGTTTTTGATCCATGTATAGCAAAACACCATCAACCCCGCTAAAAAGAAGCGGATGCCCGCGAACAACAGCTTGTCCGCGACTTCGGGCATTGCAGTGACGGTATAGGTGTATTTGATCACGGGATATGCCGAGCCCCACAGTACGGTGCAGAACACCGCGCAGAGCATGGCGAACCATTTTTGTTTCAGTAATCTTTCCATTCTCTCATACCCACCAAAAGAGCCGGGGTCTCCCCCGGCTCATCATCATTTATCTGTCGTTTAGATCGACATAAGGCGTTTCTTCACACACGCTCATATATGCCGGACGGATGATCTTGTTGACGTTCAAGAGCTCCTCGATACGGTGAGCGCTCCAGCCGGCGATACGCGCGACCGCGAAGATCGGCGTATACAGCTCCTCGGGCAGACCGAGCATTTTGTATACGAAGCCCGAGTAGAAGTCGACGTTCGCGGATACGCCCTTGTACATCTTGCGGTGCTGGGCAATGATCTGCGGCGCAAGACGCTCGATACGGCTGTAAAGCCCGTACTCGTCCATCACGCCCTTCTCCTCGGCAAGCTGCTCGACAAAGCCCTTGAACACACGCGCACGGGGATCGGAAATGGAATAGACCGCGTGACCGATACCGTAGATCAGACCGCTTCTGTCGTAGGCGTCCTTGCTCAGGATACGGTTCAGATAGGCGGATATCTCTTCGTCATCCGACCAGTCCTTGACGTTATATTTGATCTCGTTCATCATGCCCATCACGCGCAGATTCGCGCCGCCATGCTTCGGTCCTTTCAGAGAACACAGCGCCGCGGCGATCGCGGAATAGGTGTCCGTGCCCGACGAGGTGACGACGCAGGTGGTGAAGGTGGAGTTGTTGCCGCCGCCGTGCTCTGCGTGCAGGATCAGCGCCATGTCGAGGACCTTTGCTTCCAGCTCGGTAAACTGTCTGTCCTCGCGCAGGGTGCTCAGCAGGATCTCAGCCGTGGGTGCGCAGCGCTCGGGATTATGGATAAAGAGGCTCTCGCCGTTGGTGTAGTGATTGTATGCCTGATACGAGTACACCGTCAACAGCGGAAACAGGGAGATCAGCTTCAAGCACTGGCGCAGAACATTATCGATCGAGAGGTTCATGACGTCATGGTCATAGGACGCGAGCGTCAGCACCGCCTTCGCCAAAGCCGTCATCATATCCTTGCCCGACGCCTTTAGGATAACGTCGCGCACAAAGTGCTTGGGCAGGACGCGTGAATCGGACAGCAGTACCATGAAGTCATCCAGCTCCTTCTTGCTCGGCAGCTTGCCGAACAGTAGCAGGTAGACGACCTCCTCAAAGCCTAAGCGGTTGTCGCGGCTGCAGCCCGCAATGATATCCTCGATGTTGATGCCGCGGTAAAAGAGCTTGCCGTCGGTGGGGATGGTCTTGCCGTCGACGATCTTGTTCTGACGGATCTCGCTGACGTCGGTCAGTCCTGTCAGTACGCCCTTACCGTTGAGATCTCTAAGGCCGATATTGACGTTGTACTGCTGGTACAGCTCCTTATCAATATTGCCCTTGGCGATACATCTGTTTGCGAGCGCCTGCAGGCGCTTATCGTTGGTGTGAATTTGTGACATAGAATCACTTCCTTCGTGTAGTGGTATAGTGGTTTTATCAGTTTATCTTTATTATTATACTGTATTTTTATTCATTAGTCAAATCGGAGCTATATTACAATATAATGTATATGTACAAGTATGTACAAGCATTTAAAAAAAGAACCGAACAAATTGAAAAAATACATGATTTCACATACCTTTCTCTGTTTGTTCATAATTTGTTCATAATTTCAACAATTACACCACACAATGCCCCCGTATACTGTAACCATAACATAAAGCACAATCCAAAACAAATACGAAAGGAGCTTTACCATGGCTTTCACTTACATTTTCAAACGAGTTGAGAAAAAATACATGCTCACACAGGAACAATACGAGTATCTGATCAAAGCGATCGAGCCTCACATGCACATCGACCAATACGGCGAGACCGAGATCCGCAACATCTACTTTGACAACTCCGACGACGAGCTGATCGAGACCTCTCTCGCAAAGCCGACCTACAAAGAAAAGCTGAGGCTCCGCTCCTACGGCACCCCTAAAGCCGACAGCACCGTATTCTTCGAGATCAAGAAGAAGTACAAAGGCGTCGTTTATAAGCGCCGTATCTCGATGAAGCTCAGCGAAGCGTATGACTACATCCGGACAGGCGAGCTTCCCGAGCACCTTGTCGGCAACATCCCCGTAGAGATCGACTACATGATTCGCCGCTACCGTCTCTTCCCCAAGGCGTACATCAGCTACAAGCGCGTCGCGTGGGCAGGCGACAACAACCCCGACCTGCGCATCACCTTCGACCGCGACATCACCTCCCGCTATGACGACGTCAGGCTCGAGAGTCAGGCGGACGGCACCAAGCTTCTCCCCGAGAAAACCTACCTCATGGAGATCAAGATCCCCGGTTCCATGCCCCTGTGGCTGGCACACGTTCTTTCCGCAAAAAACATCTACCCGCACAGCTTCTCAAAATTCGGCACCGCCCATATTCAGCAGAAGATCAAGCTGGCAAGCGGCTTCTAAACCGCATTGATTCATTTGGATATACTATCAGATATACAAGGAGGAACAAAAAATGACATTTGACACTATCTTTACCGGTGAAAACATCACCTTATTACAGGGTCTCGCCGCGACAGGCGTCGCGCTCGGCTTAGGCTTCATCTCATCGTTCGTATACCGCTTCAAGAGCTACTGCTCCAAGAGCTTCGCGGTAACGCTCACCATCATCCCCGCCATCGTCGCAATGCTGATCATGATGGTCAACGGTCTGGCGACCGGCGCGGGCATCGCGGTACTCGGCGTATTCTCGCTGGTTCGCTTCCGCTCTCAGCCCGGATCTTCCAGAGAACTTCTCGCGATCCTGCTCGCTATGGCGATCGGTCTTGCCTGTGGCGGCGGCTATCTCACCTTCGCGGCGTTCGCGGCAGTCATCGTCTGCGTTGTCTGGATCATCCTCTTCGCGACTCCCTTCGGCAACACCACCAAGAAAGAGCTGAAGATCGAGATCCCCGAGAACCTCGACTATGAAGGTCTCTTCGACGACATCTTCAAGGAATTCACCACCAAGAACGAGGTCATCACCGTCAAGACCGTCCAGATGGGCAGCGTCTATGAGCTGAGATACCACGTATCGCTCAAGAGCGATAAAAGCGAAAAGGCGTTCATTGACGCGATCCGCGCAAGAAACGGCAACCTGCCCGTAGCCTGCGGCAGAGTCAAGAACGACACCGAACTGTAAATCACTTCACACGGCATGGGAGCACGTTACTGCTCCCTCTGCCTGTTTATCATGAAAAGAAGGCGATCCCCATGAAAAAGAAACTCATCGCCGCTGTGCTTTGCGGGCTGATGCTCAGCGCATCCCTCACGGCTTGCGGCAATAACGATACATCCGAAACGACCGCGGCTCCCGCGGCGACAGTCGACACACAGGTCAAAAATATTCAAAGCGATATCAATATCGACCTCAGCGACATCGAAGGCTCCATCGACCTGAACAACGCCTATACCATCACTCTGAACGGCACGTCAGCGACCACCGACGCCGCGGGCGTAGAGATCGACGGCGGCAAGGTCAAGATCACCGCGGGCGGCGTTTACCGTATCAGCGGAAATCTCAGCGACGGTCAGATCAAGGTCAAGACCGAAGCAGACGACGAGAGCGTCGTTCTCATCCTCGACGGCGCGGACATCACCAACAAGAGCGGCGCGGCGATCCACATCAAAAACGCCTTGTCCGCCTACGTCGTAGCCCTCTCGGGTACGACCAACACCGTCGCCGATACCGCAAACTATGAATTTGCGGCGGACGATACCGACGGCGAACCTGACGCGGCCATCTTCTCCAAAGCCGACCTCATCATCGGCGGCAAAGGTACGCTGAACGTCAACGCCAACTACAGCGCAGGTATCAAGGGCAAGGATAACCTCTACATCACCGACGCCGCGCTGAATGTCACTTCCGTTGACGACGGTATCAAGGGCAGAGACAGTCTCAATATTCTCGGCGGCGCTCTCACCGTCACCGCGGAAAACGACGGTATCAAGACCACCAACGATCAGGACGCCGACCTCGGCAATCTGATCATCTCAGGCGGCACGCTGAATATCACATCGGGTACTGACGGTATCCAGAGCGAAAACACCGTCGCGATCTCGGGCGGCGACATCACCGTCAAAACCGCCGACGGCGCAGCCGAGACCAACAAGCAAAACTTCGGCATGTGGGGCAACGCGAACACCTCCGACAGTGCAAGCGCCAAGGGCATCAAGGCAACCAACGACGTCACCGTCACGGGCGGTACGATCAACATCAACAGCGCCGACGACAGCATCCACAGCAACGGCAATATCACTGTGTCGGGCGGCGAGATCACCCTCGCTTCTTCCGACGACGGCATGCACGCCGACAGCGAGCTGACCGTATCGGGCGGCATTATCAACGTCACGCAGTCCTACGAGGGCCTCGAAGGTCAGGTTATTACGATTACCGACGGCGACATCAAGATAAAATCCTCCGACGACGGCATCAACGCCGCAGGCGGTAACGACAGCTCCCAGCAGGGCGGCTTTGGCGGCGGCGATCCGTTCGCCTCTGACTCCGACGCGATGATCACCGTCTCGGGCGGCAGTATCTACATCAACGCCGACGGCGACGGCTTCGACTCTAACGGCTCAGCGCAGATGAGCGGCGGCGCCCTCTACGTCGACGGTCCGACCAACTCAGGCAACGGCGCGCTCGACTTCGGCAGTGAGTTTGTCCTCACAGGCGGCACGCTGATCGCGGCAGGCGCCTCGGGCATGGCGGAAAAACCTGCCGACAGCTCCACCCAGACCACCATTCAGGTTGAGTTAGGCCCACAGAACGCGGGCTCCAAGCTGACCGTCGTTGACAGCACAGGCAACGAGGTGATCTCCTACACCCCCGCGAAAGCCTACCAGAACGTCGTCATCAGCACCCCCTTGCTCAAACAGGGCGATACCTACACCGTCTATGTCGACGGCACTGAGGTCACCACCATCGAAACCACCTCCGCCGTCACCTCCCAGGGTGGCAGCAACATGGGCGGCGGCATGGGAGGCGGTCAGCCCGGCGGGAACATGGGCGGAAACCAGCCCGGCGGCATGGGCGGTGTTCCCAACGGCAATATGGGCGGCAGAGGCGGCATGGGCGGTTGGTAAACCGCTTCATCCTCTGACCGTATCTTATCACCAAGCTACTCCTTCATCCGGTCGTCGGGAAACCGATGACCGAGGTAGTATATCCAAACAAAGACGGCGTCCTGCTCGCAGGGCGCCGTCTTTGTTGTGTGGTTATTCATTTGATGTAGCCATCCTTCAGCGGATAGCCCTCTCCCCCGCCGTGATAAGCACGGCAGCGCAGAAGCGTATGCATACCGTTTTCGTCACGGTAATAACAGGGAAATCCGTAAAACGCGCGCAGGACACGGTCGGCGTACTTGACCGTATCCTCTGCCGAAAGCACATAGTCCTCAGGGTCGGGTTGGGTCTGGTACTCCCCCTCTCCCTGCGGGCGGGCGTTATTCCACAGACTGTCAAGATCCGCGGTCAGCTTGCCCATCATGTCGGGCAGGTACGCATTGACCTTATCCATAAAGCTGTCGAGCGTTTCATCTTCCGCTAGTTTAAAGCTCCGCTGCAAAAGGATATCTCCCGTATCAAAGCCGACCTCCGTCTTGTGCACTGTCACGCCGCTCTCGGGCAGCCTGTCGAGGATAGCAAGCGGCATCGGCCATGCCCCGCGCCCATAGGGCAGGAGCGAGGGATGGATGTTGACCATCGGCAGACGCCCGTCGACAGGGATCAGATAGTAATATCCCGCCGACACCAGCAGCTCACAGCCGTCCCTGATCAGCGCGTCGATATCACTCTGCGAGATCCTGTCCGTCGTATGCGGCGCCCCGAGACGGTCGGCGAGCGCGATCACCTTATCATTCGTTTCATACACGCCGTCCACCGCGCAGGTAAACAGCTTCATGATCTTGTTATGCTCTGACAGCGACTCCATCGCGGAGTACATCAAATCAAAGCCGGCATAAGCAATTTTCATCCGTATCACCGCCTTAAGTATAATACTAATATGACAAGTTTGCAACTATACTTGCAATCTGAGGGATTTTGTTTTATAATACAGTAAGAACAGGCGTTAGCTCTCGCTAACCACATCCTGCAAGGTGAGCCTCAATGTCAAAACTGACCCAAAAAGCAATCAAACAATCCTTCATCAAGCTACTTGACCGCAAGCCGATCGACCGCATCACCGTCAAGGACATCACCGACGACTGCGGTATCTCGCGCAACACCTTCTACTATCACTATGCCGACATGCCCTCTCTGCTGGAAGAATTATTAATGGATAACGCGGAAGAGCTGATCACCGCCTACCCCACCATCCAATCGCTTGAAGAATGTCTGAACGTCGGCGCGCAGTTCGTTCTGCAAAACCGCAGGGCGGTCAACCACATCTACAACTCCTCCCACCGCTATATCTACGAACGCTGTCTGATGAAGGTATGCCGCAAGGTCATCGCTACTTACTTTGACGTCGCGATCCCGCGTGACGTGCTCTCCGGAGAAGAGCGTGAGATCATGATAGATTACTATAAATGCGTCAGCTTCGGCATCATCGCCGACTGGCTGGACAACGGCATGAAGGAGAATTACACCACGAGCTTCAAAAAGCTCCTCGACATCCGCCGCAAGCTCGTCAACATCGAGCTGGACTTTTAATAAAAAGTATAAGCCTTCCTGTCATGGGAAGGCATTATATACGCCCTTGGGTTACCCTTAGCTAACCGTGAGTAGATTTTTGTGCAAATCTTGATATCTGTTCAATTTTTGGGCACGAAAAATCCTTTGCGAATGGTAGTTTTCCATAAATCGTAGTAATATATCTTGGTGAAAACAACCAAATCATACTGTTATCTGTCTTTTGAACAGATAATAGTATCAAAAGCGAAGGTGAAATGATGAAAATTTCCAAAGCGATCGTCAGGCTGAGAGTCCCGATCGTCATCCTGACGCTCCTGCTGATGATACCCGCCGTTTTCGGCATGCTGGGCACGCGTATCAACTACGACATGCTCACCTACCTGCCCGACACGATGGATACCGTCAAAGGACAAAATATCCTGATGGATGAGTTCGGTAAGGGCGCGTTCTCGTTCATTATCTTAGAAGATATGCCCGACAAGGACGTCGCCGCGCTGAAAGAGCAGGTCGAAGCGGTGGAACAGGTCGACAGCGTGCTGTGGTACAACAACATCGCCGACATCTCCATCCCCAAAGAGTTTTTGCCCGATAAGGTGTACGACGCCTTCAACACCGACCACAGCACTATCATGGCGGTGTTCTTCAACTCCTCCACCTCGTCCGACGAGACGATGGATGCCATCCGCGAGATACGCGCGATTACAGGCGAAAAATGCTTTGTCTGCGGTCTGTCGGCGCTGGTCACCGACCTCAAGGATCTGTGCGAGCAGGAAGAGCCCATCTATGTGGGTATCGCCGTACTGTTGGCGCTTGCCGCGATGATCCTGCTGCTCGACAACTGGCTCGTACCGCTGGTGTTCCTCGCCTCTATCGGCATGATGATCGTGCTGAACCTCGGCTCCAACTTCTTCCTCGGCGAGATCTCCTACATCACAAAAGCGCTGTCAGCGGTCTTGCAGTTAGCTGTCACGATGGACTACAGCATTTTCCTGTGGCACAGCTACAATGAGCAAAAGCAGCTCCACAACGACAACAAAGAAGCGATGGCTGTCGCGATCCATCAGACCTTCCTGTCTGTCATCGGATCATCCGTCACCACCATCGCGGGCTTCATCGCGCTGTGCTTCATGACCTTCACCTTAGGCAGAGACCTCGGTATCGTCATGGCGAAAGGCGTTCTCTTCGGCGTGATCGGTTGTATCACCGTACTGCCGTCGCTGATCCTGCTTCTCGATAAGCCCTTATCAAAGCTGAGCCACCGCTCGCTGATCCCCAACATGAAAAAGCTCTCGGGCGGTATCGTGAAGATATTCCCCGTTTTCCTCGTCGTCTTTATCGCGCTGGTACCGCCGTTCCTTTACGGCTATACACAGACCAACAGCGAGGTCTACTACGACATGGCGGAGTGTCTGCCAAAGGACATGGAATTCGTCATCGCCAATACAAAATTGAGCGAGGACTTTGACATCGCCTCGACCCACATGGTGCTGATGGATTCGTCCATCGACAACAAAGAGGTCAAAGCGATGATCTCCGAGATGGAGCAGGTCGACGGCGTGAAATACGTCCTCGGTATCGAGAGTCTTTTAGGCTCCACCATCCCCGAGGACATCCTGCCCGACCACATCCGCGACATCCTGGAAAACGACAAATATGAGCTCATGCTCATCAACAGCGAATACCACAGCGCGAGCGACGCGGTCGGCGAGCAGATCGACGCCCTCAACGAGATCCTGCACCGCTATGATGAAAACGGCATGCTGATCGGCGAAGCGCCGTGCATGAAGGATATGATCGACACCACGGGACACGACTTTGAGGTCGTCAACCTCGTCTCTGTCATCGCCATCTTCGTCATCATCGCGCTGGTCGAGCGCAGTCTGAGCCTGCCGTTCATCCTGATAGCGGTCATCGAGCTGGCTATCTTCATCAACCTCGGACTGCCGCATTATCTGGGTCAGTCCCTGCCGTTCATCGCGCCCATCTGTATCAGCACGATTCAGCTCGGCGCTACGGTGGACTACGCGATCCTGATGACCACCCGCTACAAGGCGGAGCGGCTTTCGGGAGCGGATAAAAAGGAATCCATGCGCACCACCCTGACCGCCTCCATCCCCTCGATCCTCGTCAGCGGCTTCGGGCTGTTCGCGGCGACCTTCGGCGTGGCGGTATACTCCGACATCGACATCATCAGCTCGATGTGTATGCTCTTAGCCCGCGGCGCGGTCATCAGCATGCTGCTGGTCATCTTCATCCTGCCGGCGCTGCTGCTGCTCTGCGACAAGCTCGTTTGCTATACCACATGGGGCATGAAAAAATGTATAAAGAATCATTGATATAAGGAGAGATAGTTATGAAACGACTGATCAAGCTGATGAGCGTCGCGCTCTGTCTGACCATCGTGCTGTCCGCTTCGCTGGTGGGCGTATTCGCCCTCTCGCTGAACGGTATCAGCATCGGCGGCAAGGACGGCGACAAAGCGACTGCCGATGAAGCGGAGCTCTTTAAAGACGAAACCGTCTACGTCATGGCGAACGCCGACGGCACGGTAGACAAGATCATCGTCAGCGACTGGATCAAAAACAACAAACACGCCGAGGTCATCGAGGACGTCAGCACCCTGAGCGACGTCGAGAACGTCAAGACCGACGCGTCCTTCACCATGAACAGCAACGACATGCGCGTATGGGCCGCGGACGGCAAGGATCTGTATATCCAGGGCGAAAGCACCGAACAGCTTCCCGTCGACCTCACTCTCACCTACACCCTCGACGGCGAAGTCGTCACCCCCGAAGAGATCGCGGGCAAGAGCGGCGATATCACCATCCGTTTTGACTATACCAACAACGAGTACGAAACGGTCGAGATCGACTCAAAGAAAGAGCGTATCTATGTGCCCTTCTTCATGCTGTCGGGACTCTTCCTCGACAGCGAGAAGTTCAGCGACGTTGAGGTGACCAACGGCAAGGTCGTTTCCGACGGCGACCGCATCATCCTCGCGGGTATCGCGTTCCCGGGCTTACAGCATGACTTAGGTCTGAGCCGCGACGACGTCGACATCCCCGATTACTTCGAGATCTCCGCTCATACTGAAGATTTTGAGCTGGGCACCACCGTCACCATCGCGACCAACGGTCTGCTCAACAAGCTCGATCTCGACGATATCGACTCTCTCGACGAGCTGAACGATTCGCTCGATAAACTGGATTCCGCTATGTCCGCCTTGATCGACGGCTCGTCACAGCTGTACAGCGGACTTAACACCCTGCTCGAAAGCTCCGGCACCCTGACAAGCGGCGTGGATACCATCTACGCGGGCGCGGTACAGGTCAGCGACGGCGCGAAGCAGGTCGACAACGGCGCTAAGGCGCTGAGCGACGGTGCAAGCGCCCTGAGCGCGGGCAGCGTTACGCTGGATTCAGGCGCCTTAGACCTCTATAACGGTCTGTCTACCCTCGACCTCAACAGCTCCGCTCTGACCAACGGCGGCGATACTACCTTTGACGCTCTGCTGAAAACAGCCCGCAGCTCCCTGATAGACGCGGGGCTGGACGTTCCCGAGCTGACGCAAAAGAACTACGCAGAAGTCCTCGACAAGCTGATCGGTGATCTCTCCGAGGAGAACGTCAAGGCGCTCGCCGAAGCGACCGCAAAGGAAAAAGTCACAGCCGCGGTAGAAGCCAACCGTGAGACCATCACCGCAGCCGTGACCGAAGCGGTCAGACAGAACGTAGAAGCCGAGGTGACCGCGGGCGTTAAGGCGCAGGTCACCGAAGCAGTCTTAGCTAACTTGGGCTACAGCGCCGAGGACTATGAAGCGGCTGTCGCCGCAGGCTTGGTCGACGAAGCGACGCAGGCGCAGATAGCGGGCGCGATCGACGCGCAGATGAACTCCGAGAGCGTACAGGGCACCATCTCTGCCCTGACAGAGCAGAATCTGCAAGGCGAAGCCGCTCAGGCGGCGATCGCCTCTAACACAGAAGCGAAGATCGCATCCCTGATCGACGAGAATATGCAGAGCGACGAGGTACAGCAGGGTATCGCGGACGCTCTCAGCAACGCGAAAGCGGGCAGACAGAGCATCAAAGACCTCAAAACACAGCTCGACAGCTACAACACCTTCAACAGCGGTCTGAAAGCCTATACAGGCGGCGTCGGCTCCGCGACCTCGGGCGCTTCTCAGCTGCACAGCGGTTCAACGACGCTGAAAAACGGCGCGTCATCCCTCAGCGACGGCGCTTCTGCCCTGAAGGACGGTACCAAGGCATTGTCCGACGGCGCGTCCGCTTTGGCTGACGGTATCCTGACGCTGAAGAACGGCGTACCCGCTCTGACAGAGGGCGTCACCGCCCTGCGCGACGGCTCCATGCAGCTCAGCGACGGTCTCAAGCAGTTCAACAGCGAGGGTATCAGCAAGATCACCTCTCTCAAGGACGGCGATCTTGGTCAGCTTGCGACCCGTCTGAAAGCAACCGTGGACGTCAGCAAGGACTACAAGTCCTTCTCGGGTCTGACCGATCAGATGGACGGCGAAGTGAAGTTCATCTATAAAACCGAAGAAATCAATTAACTCCCCTATAACAAAGGATCCCGAACCAAAGCGGTTCGGGATCCTTTTCTTATTGTATTATTTATCAGTCAACTTCGATCTGGGCGATCCAGTGACCGCCGCCGACTGCCGCGTAGATATCCGTCATAGCCATCAAATCGCCGCTGCCGTCCAGATACATCACAGCCGCCTTGAGGTTCGAGTAGCTGTAGGTCTTTTCCTTCTCGGTATCGTTGCCGGGGAGAGTAGCATACTTATCCTCGTAATAGTCCACCAGCTCGTCGTACAGATCGTCCAGCTTATCGCTGTAGCTCTCGCCGATCGCGGTGCAGAGCGCTTCGCTGTCCAGCTTCTTGCCGCTTGTCACGTCAAAGTTGTAGCACAGACCGTAGCTGTTGCCGCCGTCATATTTCGCAGTAACGATAACGCTGAGGATCTCCTGATTGAGATACGCCTCATAGTCGAGGGCGTACGCGCCGGTGTAATCGGCGTCCCCGTTGACCACCGCGCCGAACTTCTCGATGATCTCGTCGTTCGCGGCAGTCGCGTCCGTGCCGCTGAGCAGGATCTCGGGGATACGCAGGGTGTTGGTGTTGCCGTCGCCGAAGCTGACGCTCTTTTCCTTGGCGGTCTTGACATAGTCGCTGAGTGCGCCGATGGGAGCGGCTGTCTCGGGCGCCTGTGTTTCGGGCGCGGGAGCCTCAGTCACAGCGGCAGCCGTCTCTGTCTGGATCGGGGCGGGCATTGTAGGAGCAGGCTCTGTCGGCTGCATGCGTTCCCTGCCGAAGAGCGGAACGCCGAACAGGCTGCATGCGCTGAGCGCGGACATCACAAAAATCAAAGCTAATAACAAAGCAATTGTCTTTTTCATGTTGATCCTCCTGATTTGGTAATATAAGGTATCCTTATCATAATATATTTATTTGAAAATAGCAAGCGCCATAGAAAAGTTGTACAGTTTTTTCTGTCGAATGGAAAAGATTTATGACAATGAATTTCTGTAACAAGTGTTGCATTTGTTTTGATAAGTGGTAAAATATTAGATTAGGTATATGTCAAAAAACGACTCAAAAACACAAGAAATGACAATCATACAGAGGGATTATGAAAATAAACGACCCTAAAAACAGAACAAAGGGCAATATGCTGGTAGGCATCGACATCGGCTCGACCACCGCAAAGATCGCGGTCATCGACGACGGGAAGCTTATCTACAGCCGCTACGAGCGCCACTTTTCTCAGGTGCGTCAAAAGACGCTCGAGATGGTCGAAAATATCGCCGGTATCCTTGACGGCAGCAGCTTCACGGTCGCGGTATCAGGTTCGGCAGGACTGGGCATGGCGAACGCCGCGCGGCTGAGCTTTGTGCAGGAGGTCTACTCCACCGCCGAGTGCGTGCGCTGCTTACAGCCCGACACCGACGCGGTCATCGAGCTGGGCGGCGAGGACGCGAAGATCATCTTCTTCACGGGCGGTCTCGACGAGCGCATGAACGGCTCCTGCGCGGGCGGTACCGGCGCATTCATCGATCAGATGGCAACGCTACTCAACGTCTCTAACACCGAGATGGATGAGCTGAGCCTTACCCATCAGCAGATCTATCCCATCGCCTCGCGCTGCGGCGTATTCGCGAAAACCGATATCCAGCCGCTGATCAATCAGGGCGCTACCAAGGCGGACATCGCCGCGTCCATCTATCAGGCGGTCGTCAACCAGACGGTCGGCGGACTCGCGCAGGGCAGGAAGATCGACGGCAAGGTGATGTTCCTCGGCGGGCCGCTCTACTACTGCAAGGGACTCAGGGAACGCTTTGTCCATACTCTGAACCTCAGCGAAGAAAACGCCGTTTTCCCCGAATACGGGCTCTATGCCGTCGCGATCGGCGCGGCGCTGTACTCGGAGGACAGCGAGCTGATGGGCTATGAGGAACTGACAAAACGCCTTAAAGACAGCATGAAGCACAAAGAAACTGTCTCCACCTTGCCCCCGCTTTTTAAGGACAAAAACGAATATCAGGCGTTCATCAAACGCCATGCCGAAAACAGCGTCAAAACCGAGTACGCGGGCGATTATCAAGGCGACGTCTACCTCGGTATCGACTGCGGCTCCACCACCACGAAGCTGGTCGTCATTACGACTGACTGCGACATCATCTACACCTACTACAGCTCCAACAAGGGTAATCCTGTCTCTGTCGTGCAAAAACAGCTGACAAAGATCTACGAGACCTTCGGCGATCACATCCGTATCCGCGCCTGTGCCGTCACGGGCTACGGCGAAGAGCTGATCAAAAAAGCGTTCCATATCGACTTCGGACTTGTGGAAACAATGGCGCATTATACCGCCGCGAAATACTTTGACAAGGACGTCGACTTCATCCTCGATATCGGCGGTCAGGATATCAAGTGCTTCAAGATCCGCAGCAACTCTATCGACAGTATCATGCTCAACGAGGCTTGCTCCTCGGGCTGCGGCTCGTTCATCGAGACCTTCGCAAAAAGCATGGGCTACACGGTCGAAGAATTCGCGCGTCAGGGACTGTTCTCCATGGCGCCCGTCGATCTCGGCACCCGCTGTACGGTGTTCATGAACTCGTCCGTCAAGCAGGCGCAGAAGGACGGCGCGTCGGTGCAGGATATCTCGGCGGGACTGTCCCTGTCCGTCGTCAAGAACGCCATCTACAAGGTCATCCGCGCCACTACGCCCGATGAGCTGGGTCAGCGGATCGTCGTACAGGGCGGTACCTTCATGAACGACGCGGTGCTGCGCTGCTTTGAAAAAGAGATCGGGCGCGAGGTCGTCCGTCCCAATATCGCGGGACTGATGGGCGCGTTCGGCGCGGCGCTGTACGCAAAGGAACATCAGCCCGAAGAATCCGCGATCCTGCCCCTTGACGAGGTCAAGACCCTCCGTCATAAAAGCCGCTCCGCGGTCTGCAAGGGCTGTACCAACAACTGCCGCCTGACTGTGAACATCTTCAACAACAAGGACGTCCTGATCTCCGGCAACCAGTGTGAAAAAGGCGCGGGGATCAAACTCAGAGACGATGAAAAGCTCCCGAACCTCTACGCCTTCAAGCGCGATCTGATCGAGAGCTATCAGCCGCAAAAAGGCAGATACAAGATCGGCCTGCCGCTCGCGCTGGGCATGTACGAGCTGTACCCTTTATGGCACACCATCTTCACGCACCTCGGCTTCGAGGTCATCGGCTCGGGCTTTTCGACCCGCAAGCTGTACCAGAAGGGGCAGTTCTCCATCCCCTCCGACACCGTGTGCTATCCCGCAAAGCTCATGCACGGTCACATCGAAACGCTTCTCGAACAGGGCGTTGACGCGGTCTTTTACCCCTGTCTGACCTACAACATCAATGAAAACAAGGGCGACAACTATTATAACTGTCCCGTCGTCGCCTACTACTCCGAGCTTTTACAGGGCAATATGGACTCACTGCAAAAAACAAAGTTCCTCTGCCCCTACCTCAATATCAATAACGAAAAAGAGCTCAGCCGAGAGCTGACCCAGACGCTTTCCAAGCACTTTGACGGTATCACAAAAGCCTCCGTCAGCCGCGCGGTCAAGGCGGGTATCGCCGAATATCGCGCACATATGCAGCGCATCTATGACGAGGGCAAGCGTGCCGTACAGTTTGCGCGTGAAAAGGGCAAGCGCCTGATGATCTTAGCGGGCAGACCCTACCACATCGACCCCGAGATCTGTCACGGCATCGACAAGCTCGCGACATCATTAGGCTTTGTCGTCGTCAGCGAGGACAGCATCACTGCCGACATGGAGCCGCCCGTCTTAGGCGTGCTCAACCAGTGGACCTACCACAGCCGCATGTACGCGGCGGCACGGTACGCCTGCGAGCACGACGACACCCAGCTCGTGCAGTTAGTTTCCTTCGGCTGCGGCGTCGACGCCGTGACCACCGACGAGGTACGCACGATCCTCGAGCGTGGCAGCAAGCTCTACACCCAGATCAAGATAGATGAAATCACCAACCTCGGCGCGGTAAGGATACGCTTACGCAGTCTGATCGGCGCTCTGGAAGAAAGGGGGCAGTGAGATGGCTGTCGCGAAAGCGGAATACGTCAAATTCACCAAAGAAATGAAGCGCGATTACACCATCCTCGTGCCCACCATGCTGCCGATCCACTTCAAGCTGATCTCCAATGTTCTTGTCAGCTACGGCTACAAGGTCGATTTTCTCGAGCAGGTCGACGGCAACATCAAAGAATCGGGACTCAGATATGTCCACAACGACACCTGTTATCCCGCCCTGCTGGTCATCGGTCAGCTGATCAACGCTGTTGAGTCGGGACGCTACGACAAGGACAAGGTCGCCCTGCTGATCACCCAGACAGGCGGCGGCTGCCGCGCGTCGAACTACATCTACCTGCTCCGCAAAGCCTTGAAAAAGGCAGGCTACGGGCACATCCCCGTCATCTCGCTGAACTTCAATATGCTGGAAAAACACCCTGGCTTCTCCCTGACGCTCCCCATGCTCTACCGCATGCTGTACTGCGCCTTTTACGGCGACCTGATGATGCTGATGGCGAACCAGTGCCGCCCCTATGAAAAGCGCAGGGGCGAGACCGACCGTCTCGTCAAAAAGTGGACGAACAAGCTCCTTGACGAAAGCTCCCACGCGTCCACCATGCGCTACAGCCATGTCAAGAAGAACTACCGCCTGATCGCGGACGACTTCAATAAGATCCTCGGCGGCACGCCGCGCGACAAGGTCAAGGTCGGTATCGTCGGCGAGATCTACGTCAAGTTCTCGCCTTTAGGCAACAACAACCTCGAGAGCTTTCTTTTAAAAGAAGGCGTCGAGCCTGTCGTGCCCGGCTTTGTCGACTTCTGCCTGTACTGCGTGTACAACGGGCTGGTCGACTATGACCTCTATCGTATCCGCCCCTTTAAAGCATTCGGCTCGAAATTCCTGTACCGTTTCCTGCTGTCAAAACAACGCTACATCCGCAACATGATGATGGAATACTATCCCAACTTCATGCCGATGGCGGACTTTGACGAGACCCAGAAGCGGGTTCACGGCTATATCAGCCAGGGGACAAAGATGGGCGAAGGATGGCTCTTGACGGCAGAGATGCTGGAGCTGATCAGCGAAGGCGTCACCAACATCATCTGCACCCAGCCCTTCGGCTGTCTGCCGAACCATATCGCAGGCAAAGGCATGATGAAGCCCCTGAAAGAGCGCAACCCCGGTGTGAACATCGTCGCCATCGACTACGACCCCGGCGCGACTGCCATCAATCAGGAAAACCGCATCAAACTCATGCTGTCCAACGCGAGGAGCTGAGTATGCTGTTTGAGAAGTTGAAAGAGTATTCCAACAGCGGCATCTATCCGTTTCATATGCCCGGACATAAAAGGACGGATGGAAACGGTCTGCCTTTTGATATAGATATCACGGAGATCGACGGCTTTGACAACCTGCATGAGCCCCGCGGATGCCTTCATGAACTGCAAAAAAACGCGGCAGAGCTATTCGGCTCACGTTATGCGTTCGCTCTGGTGAACGGCTCCACCGTGGGGATACTGGCGGCTGTGCGCGCTATGACGAAGGACTCAGACAAAGTCCTGATCGCCCGCAACTGCCATATGGCTGTCTACCACGCCGTCGAGCTGTGCCGTCTTGATGCGGAATACTATCTTCCCGATACGGTAGACGGACTCGGAATATTCGCTTGTGTATCTCCCGAAGCGATCGAACAACGTCTGAGTGCCGATCCCGCGATCTCGCTCGTCGTCATCACTTCCCCCACCTATGAGGGCATTGTGTCAGACGTCGGGAGTATAGCCGCGATCTGCCGTAAACACGGCGCGAGACTGCTGGTTGACGAGGCTCACGGTGCTCATTTTCCGTTCTCGGACAAATTTCCGCAGAGCGCAATCCAATGCGGCGCAGACGCGGCAGTCACCAGCCTGCACAAGACGCTTCCCTCCATGACCCAGACAGCCCTGCTGTTGACAAACAGCGACGAGCTGGCACAAGAGATGAAACGACAGCTGTCCGTTTTTGAAACGAGCAGCCCGTCCTATGTATTGCTGGCGTCCATCGACCGCTGTCTCGGATTTTTGAAGCACAGTCAAAGCGCTTTCGACGCATACACAAAACGATTGACCGCGTTTTATGAAGCCGCAGGCTCGCTGCGCCATTTGTCTGTTCCATATGAAAGGCTCTTAAAATCTCAGAACGTTTTTGACTTTGATATGGGTAAGCTGTGCATTTTCGGGGGCGGCTGTATGAGCGGCAAGGAGCTGATGGATATCCTGCGATCCGACTATCACATTGAGCTTGAAATGGCGCTCGGCGACTATGCGCTTGCCATGACGTCCGTATGCGACACAGATGAGGGCTTTGACCGTCTGTTGAATGCTCTCAGAGAAATCGACAGCAGGTGTAGCGGGGCTAATCATACAGCGGGCTTCACCGCCTTTTCCCTGCCCCAAAAGCACTGCACCATCAGCGAAGCCGTGAACAAAGACGGCGAAATGCTCGACCTATACAAGGCTGAGGGCAAGGTATCCCGCGAGTATGTCCGCGTCTATCCGCCGGGCATCCCGATGATCGTCCCGGGTGAGGTGATCGACCGCGATATCCTGTCCCGACTCAGAGAGTTAGAAGCGTCGGGAAATGAAATCCTCACCGACAGTTCAGCCTTTCCTTTAATTTCAATAATCAGTTGACAAAGCACACACGGTGTGTTAAGATATGCTTATATAAATCAAGGAGTTGACAATTATGAAGAGAATCAAGACCATAGAGACTCGTGACCTGAAGAAGAGCGTTAAGACCGGCGGCTGCGGCGAGTGCCAGACTTCCTGCCAGTCCGCTTGCAAGACCTCCTGCGGCGTTGCTAACCAGCAGTGCGAGAAGTGCCTTAGCGAGAAATAATTGCAGGTCTGAACACAATAAGGATCATTTCAGCCGTTATACCGCAAAGGTCTGACGGCTTTCCTTATGCAAATTTTCCTATTCGGAGGAGATTATGATACACCGCTACAAGCTGAACGGCTACAACATCGTCCTCGACGTTTTCAGCGGCAGCGTCCACGTTGTGGACGACCTCGCCTATGATATCATCGGGATGTATGAAGATACAGATACAGACAACATCATCTCGGCAATGCTCGAAAAGTACGCATCGGACAGCGACGTCAATGAAGCCGAGATACGCGATTGCATCGACGATATCGAAGAGCTGAAAAATGACAGCAGACTTTTTACCGCTGACGAATACGCGGATCTCGCTTTTGACTTCAAGGCGCGCAATACCGTCGTCAAGGCGCTGTGTCTGCACGTCGCGCATACCTGCAACCTCAACTGTGAATACTGCTTTGCAAGTCAAGGAAAATACCACGGCGACAGAGCGCTGATGAGCTTTGAGGTAGCGAAGCAGGCGATTGACTTTTTGATCGAACACTCCGGCTCGAGGAAAAACCTCGAGGTCGATTTCTTCGGCGGAGAGCCTTTGATGAACTTTGAGGTAGTCAAAGAGATCACCGCCTATTGCAGAAGTATCGAAAAAGAGAAGGGAAAGAACTTTCGCTTCACGCTCACCACAAACGGCGTACTGCTCGACGATGAGGTGATCGACTTCACAAACAGGGAATGTCATAACGTCGTACTTAGCCTCGACGGCAGGAAAGAGGTGCACGACCGCCTTAGAAAATCCGTGAACGGCAAGGGCAGCTATGACCTCATCGTGCCGAAGTTCCAACACTTTGTTGAGAGGCGCGGCAACAAAGGCTACTACATACGAGGCACCTTCACCCACAACAATACCGACTTTACCGAGGATATCTTCCATATGGCTGACCTCGGCTTTACAGAGCTTTCGATGGAGCCTGTGGTATGTCCTCCCGACGACCCGTATGCCCTGACCTATGATGATCTGCCCGTATTGTTTGAACAGTATGAGATCCTCGCCAAAGATATGCTCAGGAGAGAAAAAGAGGGCAAGCCCATCACCTTTTACCACTACATGCTCGATCTGAATTCCGGTCCGTGCATTTATAAACGCATCTCAGGCTGCGGCTCAGGCACAGAGTATATGGCAGTCACCCCGTGGGGCGACCTCTACCCGTGTCACCAGTTCGTCGGCAATCCCGAGTATCTGCTCGGCAATGTTTACGACGGCGTCACCAATCCCGCTGTGCAGGACGAATTCAAGCTGTGCAACGCCTATGCCCGCCCCGACTGTAAGGATTGTTGGGCAAAGCTGTACTGCTCAGGCGGATGCGCCGCTAACGCCTACCACGCGACAGGCTCTGTCACAGGCACGTATAAATACGGCTGTGAGCTCTTCAAAAAGCGTATCGAATGTGCGATCATGATGAAGGCGGCACAGGCTGAAAACGCCGATTGACCGATCTATAAGCATATATTCATAAAAAAGGGGTAATTTTACCGACGGTGTAAAATTACCCCTTTACAAATCAAAAAATATGTTGTATAATAATTGAGCGTTATGGGGGTATAGCTCAGTTGGTAGAGCGCTTGGTTCGCATTCAAGAGGTCAGCGGTTCGAATCCGCTTATCTCCACCATTGATAAAGACAGGCAGTATCTTTGTGATACTGCCTGTCTTTATCATTTATACCGTTCAGTGGTGATAAGCGGATTCGAAGGCGACCGTGCCTCGTCGTCATCCGCCGTACTCGGTAGGCATATCCGGTTGGTATGCCCTGACCTCGTGTGACGGTTCCTCCTCTCCCCAAAAAGCAGGGGCTTTTCGGGGACCCCGAATAGCGCAAAGCCGCTCCGAATGCAGGACAAAATGATTCGGTGAATCATTTTGAACGAGAGCGTAGATCAGGCTTTTGTCACGCGCCGGGCGCTCCCTTTTTGAATTGCTCTGTCAAAATCGCTGTGGAGCCGTATTTATTCGGACTGGCAAAAAGAACTGTTATTTTCATTTTTCTTCGCCGTTGTATACTTCTTTAGCGAGGTTAAAGGTTGCCCATGCTTTGGGCCAGCCTGCGTAAAACGCCGCGTGGGTGATCACAGCCGCCATTTCCTTTTGCGAAACCCCATGATTTTTAGCATTCATAATGTGGTATTTAAGTGAGCTGTCCGTGATGCCCTGCGACATCAGCGCGACAACGGTGATAATACTTCTCGTTTTCAGATCGATGTCCTCGTTGTTCCAGTTTTCACCGAAAAGGACATCGTCGTTAAAGTGTGCAAATTCGGGAGCAAACTCTCCGAGTGCGTCACGTCCTGCGGTCTGCACAATTCTATCAGCCATGATTTTTCCTCCTTACAGTGTGTTATAATACTCGTCGGTGACAGGTTCAAGCCATTCGTTGGAGCTATTTTCTCCGGGTACTTCCAGAGAGATATGCGAGAACCAGCTATCCTTTTTCGCGCCATGCCAATGCTTCACACCCTGAGGAATTACAACAACATCGCCCTCCTTCAGAGGCCGCGGCTCTTTTCCGTCCTCTTGATACCAACCCTCACCTGCTGTGCAGATGAGGATCTGTCCGCCGCCCTTATTGGCGTGATGGATATGCCAGTTGTTGCGGCATCCGGGCTCAAAGGTGACATTGAACAGCGGAAAATCGCCATTCTGAAAATCTGTCAGCGGATTCAGAAAGCTCTCACCGATAAAATACTGTGCAAAGTTCACATTTGGAAAACCCTTGCCAAACATATTTACTTTTGTAAAATCTATTTCGTTTTGATATTTCATAGTATCCCTCTAAAGATATTTCTCTGCAAATGCTTTCAGTTTCTTTTCATTCGGATTGCCGTTGAGTATCTCGCCGGCGATAATCTGTGCGTCCGGTGCGCTCTGCTGTAGGCTCTGAACAGCTTTTCCGAAACCCGAGCCGCCGGAGGTGGCAAACAGCACAATTTTTTTGCCGCTGAAATCATATGCCTCTAAGAAAGAGTTGATGATGGTCGGCGCAATGTACCACCAAATCGGGAAGCCGACAAAAATCGTATCATAGGTAGTAATATTCGCAGCGGTATCTGCTAATGCAGGTCGCGAGCTTTTGTCGCGCATTTCAACCGAGCTGCGTGACTGCTTATCCATCCAGTTAAGGTCGGCTCTTGTATAGGGAACGGCGGGTTTGATTTCATACAAATCAGCGTCCGCCGCCTTTGCTAAATTCTCTGCAACTCTCGCGGTGGTACCGCTTGCAGAAAAATAAGTTACTAATATTTTACTCATAATTTTTATCTCCTTTGTATTTTAATAGAAGCATAGCAAAATTGCCGCATACCGAAATGAGCGTTCCTGCAAGAAAACCATAAACGCTATTACGCATAATGAACATAATCGCTATTCCGACGGCAAGAAACGCTGCCGAACACAAAATATTTTTTCCGTTTAAGGAAAACTTTTCATGATAATATCGGCTGTTTGCGTAAATCGCAACAAAAAACAACACAATTGCCGTCGACATCAGACCAGCTGTGAATAAGCTGTCTGCCGCTTCGTTCTCTAAAAATTTGAATGCTACCGTAATGAGGTTGACAGCTATCACGATAAAGTAGTGACTGAACATCAGTGGGAGCGCACGATCCACACGATGATGATTGCACAGATAATGGATCTGCGTAACATAACATCCAAACAACGCAAGAATAGCGGCAAAAACAAGAATTGGTCTGAACGAGAAATTCTTTACATCAAAGAAACCGGTCATACCGACGATTCCTTCGCCGAAGGTGATAATCGTTATCAACTCAAATCGTTCGACAAGATGCGGAAAACTGATAATCGAAGCGTCAAACTTTCCTCTGACAAAAAACGGAAGAAAAGCACCGACAAGTACTGCGACTACATCCAGCCAAATGACGATCTGTTCCATATGGAATACGGAGAAAAGAAATGCCGCCAGATACAAAAAGCAGTCAACACTCAAAATGACAAGCGAGTTCTTTGCCGCGCCTGTTTCCTGTTGTTTTAACCGTGTTTGAATGAAATACATCGCCGCTACGCACAACAGCATAATCAGCATAGCCAGATTAAATGTCAGCGTCATTTCATTCCAATCTTCGGAAATCGTATTCGCCATATACACCGTCGCCGTCATATTTACGGCAGTCAGCGCGTATTCGTACCACTTCCATCTGCCGTAGCGGTTGACGTAATTGGTCAAATATAGCCATGCTTGCAAAATCACAAAACAGACAACGATATACCTCAAAAATCCACTGACGGGAATCACACCGTTCTGCGGCTCTTCAATTAACAATGTCAATCTGGAAATAGCGTAAACATAGATCAGGTCGTAAAACAGTTCTATCAGTTCGACCTTCTTTTCCTTGATCTTAATTGACATTTTTCTCACTATCCTTAGACTGATTTGAACGTTATTGATTCATCTTGGCGCAGTCGCCAACTTTATCACCGGTTACAAAATACTCGTATGTCGGGAATTCAAACAGCACGGGCTTAAAGACGTGATAATTGATTTTTCCTTTCTCATTCAGAATTTCTTCGTCCGCATATGTTGCAAGAATCTTGCAGATAAAATTGTCAAAGTGTTCAAGCTCGTAATTGCCGTCCACTTCACACTCAATGGATACTTTGGCAGCATTGATAAGCGGTGCGCCGTTTTCTCCTATCGTATATTCAAATGCATCGGATTTATCTGTCTTATTACCGCTGACCACACCCATACGATCAGCTTCTTTCAGCCATGATTCATCAACTACATTGACAGACAGAATTTTGTTGTCGCGGATTCCCTTGTTGATATAGTGAGCCTGAACCAAAGAAATCATTAAGTGACTGTGCGCTACTGTTCCTGCGTGAGCTGCCAGCGTCCATGTCGGCTTGTTTTCAACCATTGTGCCTACAACAATCACAGGGCTTGGATACAAGGCAAGCGCAGCTCCGATATTCTTCTTCATATCACTTCATCTCCTTTTCCCACATACGGATAACATTCAGTTCGAGGCTGTCAGCGACCTTTTCAAGCTCAGCGACCTCTTCTACTGTGAGAGTGATATTCGCCGCCTTAACAGCGTCCTCAACCTGATTTTCCTTTGTAACGCCGATAATTGGCAGGGTTCCTTTGGCGATAGCCCAAGCAACGGGGATCTGAGCTGCCCCTACGCCGTATTTGTCAGCGAGCTTTTTGAGCTCAGCATTCATGATTTCGAGCTTATCAAGCACGGGATTGTAGGTTTCTGCTCTGGCCGAGCCTGCGGGCATCGGGTGAGCGGTATCGTATTTACCCGACAGCGCACCCTGTTCCAGCACCATATAAGCGAAGAAATAAATATCGTTTTCTTTGCAATAATCAAGGATTCCCGAATCCTCCGATGAACGGTTAATCAGGCTGTAATGATTCTGAACAGCGCCGAGCTTCAGTCCGTGCGCTCTCAGAATTTTGTCAGCCTGCTTGATTTCGGCAAGGTTGTGATTGGACACGCCGATGATCGGAGCATTTTCCTTGCCTTCAAAATACTTCGCAAGCTCCTCTGTCCACTTCGGAGCGCCCCAAACATTATGGATCCAATAGACATCGAAACTGTCAAGCGCCATTAACCCGAGCTGCATTTCGATCATATCTTTCATAGCGGTCGGTGAAGATGTATCCGCGCACTGCGGAGTGAATTTGTCCGAGATGAGATAGCTTTCTCTCGGAAGTTCTTTCAGAAAGCCTGCCAGCATCTTTTCCGATGTTCCCATACCGTACGCAAAGGCAGTGTCCCAAAGGTTCAAGCCGTTCTTCATCGCGGTATCAAAGATGGGGCGAAGCTGTTCTGAGGTAAAGCTGTTGCCGAAGGTTCCGTCGTTGCCCCAAGCCCATGCGCCGAGAGCAATTTTAGGTAAATTTTTCATGTTGATTTCTCCCTTCTTAATTGAGTAATTTTAATATGCAATTGTATGTCAATTCATAGACCGAATAATAAGTGTAGCTGATACCCGCCTCTTTCATTGCGGTCCTTTGTTTGTCTGTCACCATTGCGTATGGATAGATTCCGAACATAAACGGAAAGAATGTATAGATAAAGCGTTTAATTTCACTTTCATCCTTTTTCAGACAAAACTTTTTCAGCAATTCAGCGACCAGCTCCTTTGAGCGACCGTAAGCTTTCTTAAAGGATACAAGAAGCTCGGGACGGCTGTTCGCCTCCATATCGTAATTATTCATCGACAAAAGTCTCAGAAGCTGAACCCTGTCGCCTAAAGACTGCGCTATCATATCTGCGAGGTCCTCGGCAGATAAGCTCTCGTTATCGTTCAATATTCCTTCGAGCGCTTTGTTCCAGCGGTAATACTCGCGTTCATATAACGCAAGAAAGATTTCTTCTTTCGTTTCAAAATAGTTGTAGATCGTCGGACGGGAAAATGATGTCACGTTACCGATCTCCTTGATCGTAACATCCTTGAAGCTCATCTCCTGATAGAGCTGTTCACAGGCGTTGATGATTTCCTCCCGTCTCTGCGAGATCAACTCCGAGGTTCCTTTAATCATAATTATCCCTTCCTCAAAATAGATTGACACGGTGTCAGCGTAATTATTATACACCCGCACTGACACCGTGTCAATATGTATTATAAAAATATTATTCGAATTATCTGATCGACTTTCCCATCTCAAAGGCTTCTTTCAGCTTTTCGCTGCCCTCGATATCCTTCGGTGCGGAGCAGCCTCCGGCAAAGAGCTTTCCGGCAAAGCTTGCCTGCTCATAACAGTCGATCCATCCCTGCAAGCCTTTTACAGCGCCTTCGTCTACATAATCTTCGTCCTCGGCAGCTGTAGTGAGCAGATAGATCTCACGGAACTGATAATCGCGGGGATACAGAGAATTTGCGCGGTCGATCATCGTTTTCATCTGACCGCTTATCTCATAGTAATAGATCGGCGTTGCCCAAACAATCACTTCTGCACCAAGCATCTTTTCGGTGATTTCGTTTGCGTCGTCCTTGATGACACAGTGACCGAGCTTCTGGCAGGCAAGACAGCCCTTACAGAAACCGATTGTTTTATCCTTTAATGATACAACCTCTACATCATTTCCGGAAGTCCTTGCACCGTCGGCAAATGCATTAGCGAGCATTTCGGAATTGCTGTTTGGGCGGATACTCGTACTGATAACCAATACATTTTTTGACATAGCCTTCTCCTTATTTTAAGTATTCTTTGAAAAAGCTCTCTATCTTATCGAACGGAATCGCACCCTTACCGCCGCCATCATAGAGGTCGGTGTGGTTAGCGCCGGGGATGATAACCAGTTCCTTATTATCACCCTTTAACAGAGTGAAAGCGTCCTCGCTCATATATCTGGAATGAGCGTTTTCGCCGTGAATGAGCAGAACCGCACTTCTGATTTCCGAAGCATATGTCAAAAGTCTTGTATTCATCAGTGACGTCCCGGCGGTCACGTTCCAGCCGTTGTTGCTGTTAAGAGAGCGCGGATGGTAGGCGCGGACTCTGTAATATTGAGAATATTGCCTTACGAAATCCGGAGCATCCTCGATGCTCGGATCAATCGTACCACCGCCGAGCTTGTAACTGCCGTTTCTGAAATCCTCTGTTCTCTGATGATTGATAGCAACGCGTGCCTTGTGTCTGGCTTCTTCGTTATCCTGTTCGTCAAAATACCCGTTTCCGGTTACGCGCGACATATCGTACATGGTAGAGGTGACGGTCGCCTTGATACGGGTATCGATACAGACGGTTTGCAATGCCATTCCGCCCCAGCCGCAGATACCGATAATACCGATTTTGTCAGGGTCAACATCATCACGGCAGGAAAGAAAATCCACCGCCGCCTGAAAATCCTCTACGTTAATGTCAGGAGAGTTCATATATCTCGGCTCACCGCCGCTCTCACCCGTGAAAGACGGGTCAAAAGCAATCGTAAGAAAACCGCGCTCCGCCATTGTCTGCGCATATAAACCGGAATGCTGTTCCTTGACAGCCCCGAACGCGCCGCAGACGGCGATTGCGGGCAGCTTGCCCTGCGCATCCTTCGGCACATACATATCCGCCGCGAGGGTGATTCCAAAATGGTTTGCGAAGGTCACCTTGCTGTGCTCGACCTTTTCACTTTTCGGGAAGCACTTATCCCATTCCTGTGTTAATACTAAATCAGCTGTTTTCATGATGATTCCTCCTGTTATTGTCTGAATAATTTTGATAGATAATTATAGGAGCACTGTCCCCAGAAATCCGCATCGTGACCATAGCCGTCAACATAATCTGTCTGATTCCTGACGCCCATTTCATTCAGCACATCGCGGTAATAAAGGGTACAGTCGATGTTCCACGGATCTTCACTTCCCACTGCCATATAAAGGTAGTAGGGTGTATTATCTTCGGTCGGCTGCGGGAATTCTTCCATATAAGGCGTATTCCAGAAGGTGCCTTTGAAATACTCGGTCGGGATAACGCCTGTATCGGGAGCGAATGTGCCGATATAGCCGAATTTGTCGAGCCAAGTGAAGCCTGTGCAAAGCGACTTCGCGCCTCCCTCGCTCATGCCTGCTATCGCCGTGTTCTCTCTGCCGGTCTTGACGGGATAATTCTCTTCGATGAACGGCATCAGATCGACGCCGGTCTCTTCGATCGCCTTGTCATAGATATAGCGCAGTTCTTCATCGGACTTGCTTTCCTTGTCCGCGAGTATGTCCGTATACATATCCATGCCGACCAGTATTTGAGGAACGGCGAGGCCGTCGTGCAGCATATTGCCGTAGAGCAGCACCAGATAAGAGTCTGTGTCGATATGCGTGTTATGATCGCCGCCGAAGCCGTGGAAGACATAGGTGACGGGATAGGCTTGATTCTCGTCATACCCTGCCGGAAGCAGGATGTTGACCTGCTTATGATCTCCCGCGATCGTAGAATAGTAGGTAACGTCTTTCAATAACGTACCATAATCCACGCCGCCGCGCTTTTCAAACATCTCTTCATCGATATCATAGCGGTTTTCAACGGCATAGGGATCGTAGCCGCCGTCATCAGCAGCACCTTGTGTTGCAGGGGCACTGTCAGCCGAAGATGAATTCGGATCGGTGCTTTGTGTGTTCGCGCAGGCGGTCATCAATACCGCGCTGATCAATATTGCAATGATGATAGATAATATCGTCTTTCTCATATTGTCCTCTTTGAATTCAGTATGTGAGGGTGATCGTGACGCTGTCGTTGGATAACAGAGCTGTCAATTCCTCCGTTGTTTTGTCGGTAATATGACCGAGGCGTGTATATGCCCACGTATTGGAGTCGTAGAACACGACCATCTGATTGCCGGAATAAAGGACGATATCTCCTGCGGAGGTGGTTGTCTGCACATCATTTTGCGGTAAAGAGGTACCGATGGAACCGACCTGCTCAAAGCCGCCGTACATGGACATATAGATGGTGAGGGGCTGATTCCTGCACAGCTCTTTGAGTGATTGTACTGCGTCATTATCCTCCCACGCGACTGATACCGGTGTGCCGCCGATCGTCATTTGAAGGTCGCCG
>JAFTGL010000007.1 GCA_017457955.1 Ruminococcus sp. | reverse complement strand
ATTGAAGTCGGCAGGCTTTACAAGCGTTACCGTCGACCATCATCCGCAGAAGCCGTGGATCACAGTGACAGCTCAGAAATAACAGCAAAAGCCTCGAAGCGTTTGAAACGAACGCTTCGAGGCTTTTATGATGTGTTTATCGCTTTTACACAGGAAGATACCATCCGAGATTAGCGGGGATATCTTTGTTTCATATAGATCAGCTTTTTTGCCGCTCTCCCTACGCCTGTAAAGAAAGCATTTTGGCATATACGCCGTTCTGTTTTTCAAGCTCCTTCGGCTTGCCCTGCTCATCCGCTCTGCCGTCATTGATGACGACGATCTTGTCCGCGCCCGCGACGGTACGCAGGCGGTGCGCGATGATCATGACCGTCTTATCCTGTATCAGCTTCGAAAGCGATTCCTGTATCAGCGTTTCGTTCTCGGCGTCGAGAGAGGCGGTCGCCTCGTCGAGCAGGATCACGGGAGCGTCCTTGAGGAACGCACGCGCGATCGACACACGCTGACGCTCGCCGCCGGAAAGCTGTGCGCCGTTCTCGCCGATAGCAGTATTGTAGCCGTCAGGCAAGCGGCTGACGAACTCGTCACAGTTAGCGAGCTTCGCCGCATGCAATACCTCTTCATCCGTCGCGTCCTTTTTGCCGATACGGATATTTTCCATAATGGTGTTATTGAACAGCGTGACGTCCTGGAATACGATAGAGTAATACTTTAACAATGCTTCGGGATCGATGGTCGAGATATCCTCGCCGCCGAAGGTGATCCTGCCCTTTGTCGCGTCCCAGAATCGCGCCGCAAGTCGGGAAACGGTGGTTTTACCGCCGCCTGACGGACCGATCAGCGCGGTGACTTCACCCTGCTTGGCAGTGAAGGTGACGTCGTTTAACACGCTTTCATCATCGTTGTATTCAAAGCCGACATGGTCAAATGTGATATCATAGCTTTTCGGTGTAAAGTCCGAACTGCCGTCCTGTTTCTTAATGCCATTCATAGCGTTGGTGCGGTCGATGTTCACCTGAGCGGCGTTCAGCGCGCCGAGGTTGATCAGCGTGCCGCTCATCGGCTCGTACAAACGCGATACCACCAACAGGAACATAAAGAAGGTCATCACGGTGATCTGACCGCCGACGAGCAGCGTACTGCCCACCAGTGCGGTGGTGGCGATACCGAGCTTCAAGAACATCTGCGCGGGCACGACAAATGCCGCTACGCCTAATTCTGCCGCGATAGACTTCTTCTCATAATCCGTGATGATGCTGTCCAAGCCCTTAATATACGCATGCTCCGCATTATTGCTCTTGAGATCTCTGAGGGCTTCGATCGCCTCCTGCAAGCCGTCCTCCATTTTGATGCGGGTATCGTTCTTGCGCTTGTTAAATCGATTCTGTGCTGTCTTGGAGAGCCGTACCGCAAGGAGCGATATCGGCAGAACCCAGACAGCCGCGAGCGCCATACGCCAATCAAACACGAACAGCGACACGGCGATGATGACCGTCGAGATGATCGAGCCGTAATACTGCGCCGCCTGATGGGAGAAGGTGTGCTCGATCACGGTGCAGTCGTTGAGGATGGTGGTCGTCAGATCAGACAGATCGCGCTTGCCAAAGAACGACAGCGGGAGCTTGCGGAGTGTTTCCGCAAGGGTGATCCTGCGCACGCCGCTTTCCTTATAGGTGGAGAAGAAGGTCGCGTTGTACTGCCAAAATTGCGATATGTATATCAAGATCAACGACAGAATAATTCCGATAATATAGAAGATGATGCGCCCGCCCGAGAGGCGGTTCTCCATCATGTCGCCCGTCAGATAGTAGAGCAGTCCGACAGGGAACATCAGCACCATATCCGACACGACACAGGCACAGACGGCGCCCAAAAAGCCCTTCGCACCCTCGCGCGACATGGCGTAGCGCTTCATGATTTTCTCAAGCATTCTGTTCACCCACCTTCCAGCTGACAGAGGACTGATAGTTCTCCCACATCTTTTTGTAAATGCCGTTTTGTATGAGCAGTTCATCATGTGTGCCCTGTTCGGCGATCCTGCCGCTGTCGAGCACGAGGATATTGTCGCAGTCCTTGACGGTCGTCAAGCGGTGCGCAATCATAATGACGGTCTTATCTTTGCCGAGCTCCTTAAAGGACTGCTGTACCAGATATTCGTTCTCGGGATCGGCAAAAGCGGTCGCTTCGTCCAGCACGACGATCGGGGCGTTTTTGAGGATCGCTCTCGCGATCGCGATCCGCTGCATTTCACCGCCCGAAAGGTACACGCCCTTTGTTCCGATGACGGTATGGATACCGTCGGGGAGCTTCTCGATGATATCCGCACACTGCGCTTTGTTCAGTGCGTCGATAACCTCTGCCTCACTCGCCTGAGGTCTGCCCAAGCGGACGTTTTCGAGAATCGAGCGTTTCAACAGCCTGCTGTCCTGGAACACATAGGACACGGTATTCATCAGCTCATTTTTATGGATGTTCTTCACATTCACGCCGCCGATCTTCACCGCGCCGTCGGTGACGTCCCAGAAGCGGGAGATCAGCCCCGCGACTGTCGTTTTACCGCCGCCCGACGCGCCGACCAGCGCGAGCGTTTTTCCGCTTTCAGCCGTGAACGATACATGCTCCAAAGCAAGGTTATCTCCATCCTGATAACGGAAGGAAACATCCTCGAATACGACGGAGCTGTCCTTCGGCTTTTCGATCACCTTCTCCTGCTCAAAGGGTTTCAGATTCAGGATCGAGTCGATGCGCTCGAAGGCGTCTGCAACCGTCATGCTGCCCTCGCTCATGAACATCACGCGCTGGAGGGTCGTGGTGATGACCGGCGTGATGATGACATAGAAGATGAAGTTCAGGAGGATATCCGCCGTGACATTCGCGCCGCCCTGCGACAATATCAATGCCAGTGCGATCAGAAAGGCGAACGCGCTGTTGATGAACACCGTGAAGAACAGCATCGGCTGACGCATGCGCTTGGTGTAGGCGATACAGAATTTGCCGTAGTTCTCGATGGACGCCTTGAAGCGTGAGAAGCTGTGCACCGTCTGACCGAAGGTCTTGACCACGGGGATACCGCGCACATACTCGACCGCCTCGTTGTTCATATCCTCGAGCGCGTCGTTATACTCCTTCATATCCTTCTGCATCTGCGGTCCGATCATCTTCATCATGCACAGAAACGCGAGGATGATCGGCACGATGGATACCAGCCCGTACCGCCAGTCGATGACGAACATCATCACGACCATGCCTAAGGGAGTTGCGACCGCTCCCGCCATATCGGGCAGGTTATGCGCGAGGTAGGTCTCCGCCGCCGAGGATGAATCATTGATGATCTTCCTGATCCGCCCGCTGCCCATCTCTTCCGAGAAGCCAAGCGGGAGCTTGACAATGTGACCGAGCAGATCGCGCTTGATGTTGCTGCCGATGCGGAACGCCGCTACATGCGAGCACATCAGACTGCAGAAGTAGACGAGCAGCGCGACCGCCGCGAACACGACCGCCATGATACCGTTATGTACGACTGAGGTCGCCTGAGAAAAGTCGGGCGCGACTTCGAGGACTTCTTTGATGATAAAGAAGATGTACAACAGCGGCACCAGCCCGATCAGCGCGCTGAAAAAGGACAAGATCCATGACAGGTAGGTCAGGATCTTATACCCTCCCGCGTACGCCATCAGCCGTGAAAAATTCGACGGCTTTTTTTCTTTTTTCAATTACATCAGCTCCTTGATGAAGTTTTTCAATTTATTGTAGGACGCTTTGCTTTCCGGCATATAGTTTTTGTACAGCACATAGCTGTGAAACATTCCCGGTTGTATTTCAAGCGTTACATCAACGCCTGCTTCTTTCGCTTTCTCATACACTGTCAGCGTATCGCTCAAAAGCATTTCATCTCGACCCGCGAACAGCAACATCGGCGGAAAGCTGCGATACTCCCCGAAGGCGGGAGAGATATACGGATCCACTCGGTCGGCGTTTCCGATGTAATCAAAGAGGTAGCTTTTGAGCAGCTCTTTGCGCGTTGCTTCATCAAACACGCCTTTACGATCTCCGATCTCAACATCCTTTTGATAGTTTTCGATATAGCTTTTGCCTGACGCGGTCATGTCCGTCCACGGAGAGAGCAGAAAGCATCCGCAGGGCATTTCTCTGCCTGAATCTCTCAGCTTAAGCAGCATCGCCAGCGTAAGATTACCGCCGGAGGAATCGCCGCCTACGATGATGTTTTCGGGCTTAATATTTCTCTTTTCCGTAAGCTCATCCCACACATCCAGCGCCTCGTTCAGCTGCGTTGGATATCCGTGATCGGGAGACAGGCTGTAATCCAACAGAATGATCTGCATACCGTCGTTCAAATCACAGAACGGAGCGCAGAAGTCACGGTAGTTATAAGTCAAGCCACTGATATAGCACCCGCCGTGTATGTAATAGATCACTTTACCGGTCAGCGCTGCGCCGACCTTACTCATGCGCTGATACTTTGTACCGTTCTTTGTCATAAGGCAATCGAGCGTATAGCCTTTCTTCGGCTTTGTATGCGAATACTTTTCCGACATCTGCTTCATCTTCTGTTCCATCTCGGGATGCGCGATCGGATTGATGTTCTGCATCCGCATCATCGTTTTGAAAAGATTTCCTCGTATGGATGACATCGTTCTCACCCTCCTTTTTGTTTTTCCCTACTACACCGAAAAACACAGTCAGCCTTTCAGCCGCTGTGTCTTCGGTGGAAAAATATAGATGCAATAAAAATGAAATCAACTAAGTTATGATCAGGCGTTCGCGAGCTTCTCGCCTAACGCCTTGCAGGCTGCAACGGCTTCATCGTCGGGAGCGTCGTTGCAGATGACGGGCTCTGCCACAAGGACAGCGCCGTCGCCCTCACATTGCTCCTTCCAGTTGCGCATCCACTCGCCGTCGCCCCAGCCGTAAGAGCCGAACAGTGCGATCTTCTTGCCGCTGAGCTTCGGTTCACAAGCGGAGAACAGGGGTTCAAATTCATCCTCTTCGAGCTGTTCCGCGCCCATCGAAGGACAGCCGAACGCGATCGCGTCGAACTCGTCGACCTTTGCGGCGTCAAAATCCGCGCAAGCGAAAAGCTCCGCGCCCGCACTCTCCGCGACTGCCTGTGCCATCGCTTCGGTGTTGCCTGTGCCGCTCCAATATACTACTGCTGTTTTACTCATATACAATCTTCCTTTCTGACTTTGCATATATTATCGGGCTACGGTCAGCTTGGATAAAGACTTCCCGTTTGCCCATTGTTGATGATAGATCTTGGTACACTTTTTGTACCGGTCAAAAGTTCTCTGTGCTTTTTCCGCGTCGCCGTAGACCTTCCAGCAGCCGATGCACTTGGCGTCGCATGCCTTGTTCTCGATGAAGCCTCTGACGTCCTCGCACGGATAACCGAGGAACAGCCCGATCTCGTGCGGAAACTCACCCGACTCGCACAGCCGCTTGATGAGCGTGGACAAGCATTTACAGCAACTGTCGGTGCAATATCCGTGTTCCGACAGCAGCGTGCAAACCTCGTTATCCTGCAAGTCGCGGCTGAGCTGCGACGGACGGTAAACATAGATCAGCACCTTGCCGTTATGAAACCTGAGCGGCAGCAGCCGCACGCCCTTGTCCTTCAGCGCGGTATTCCATTTACGAAGAAAGCTGAGAACTTCCTCATAGCTCTGATAATGACAGTTGAACAGATTTCCCGTTTTCAGCCCTGCCAAAGTCGGCGAGCAGTGCTGGATCAGCATTTCTTCAGACATATGATCACTCCTTATCGCAAGAAGTTAGCAACCGCTAACCTTTTCTCAAAAAATATTTTCGTCATCCTTATGATAAACGAAAACACAGATAATATTCAAAGAGAAGAAGATATGATCGGTTGGTTAGCAACCGCTAACTCGTATTATATGTTATCCTTCCCGATTTGTCAAGACTTTTTTTATCTGATCTCTCTATTGCACATGATAATTGACGATACGACATTTTCTGCTTGACAAAACCGAAAAGGAGAAGTATACTGAAATTGGTTAGCCGACGCTAACTGTGTAATACATGCCTTTCCCGAAACAGGTACCCCTTGCGGGTACCTGCGTAAGGGAGCCTATCTCTGTATATTACTTGTCATTCCCGACAAGCTAACAATAAAGGAGGATATTAAAATGTGCTATTCAACAATCGAAAAAGTATATGCAAGACAGATCATCGACTCCCGCGGTAACCCCACCGTAGAGGCAGAAGTGACCCTTTCCGACGGTACCGTCGCGCGCGGTGCTGCTCCCAGCGGCGCTTCCACAGGTGAATTCGAAGCGCTCGAGCTGCGTGACGGCGACAAATCCCGCTACGGCGGCAAGGGCGTTATGAAAGCGGTCGCGAACGTCAACGACGTGATCGCGCCTGCCCTGATCGGCGCGGACGCCGCGGATATTTACGCGGTAGATAAAATCATGCTCGACCTTGATGGAACCAAGGATAAAAGCAAGCTGGGCGCTAATGCGGTCTTAGCCGTATCCATCGCGGCTTCCAGAGCGGCGGCAAGCAGTCTCGGACTTCCCCTCTATAAATTCCTCGGCGGCGTTCAGGGCACCAACCTCCCCGTTCCGATGATGAACATCTTAAACGGCGGCGCTCACGCGACAAATACCGTCGATACACAGGAATTCATGATCATGCCCGTCGGCGCACCGTCGTTCAGCGAGGCGCTCAGATGGTGTACCGAGGTATTCCACGCGCTTGCAAAGATCCTCAAGGACAGAGGTCTCGCGACCTCCGTCGGCGACGAGGGCGGCTTTGCTCCGAACCTTTCTTCCGACGAAGAGACCATCGAGACGATTCTGGAGGCTGTTAAGCTCGCGGGCTACGAGCCCGGCAAGGACTTCATGATCGCGATGGACGCGGCTTCTTCCGAGTGGAAGAGCGACAAGGGCAAGGGCTTCTATCATCAGCCCAAGTCCGGTAAAGACTTCACCACCGATGAGCTGATCGACCACTGGGAAGCGCTGGTGGACAAATATCCGATCATCTCGATCGAGGACGCCCTCGACGAAGAGGACTGGGACGGCTGGAAGCGCCTGACCGAGCGCCTCGGCAAGAAGGTACAGCTTGTCGGCGACGATCTGTTCGTCACCAACACCGAGCGTCTTGAAAAGGGTATCGCGAACGGCTGTGCGAATTCCATTTTGATCAAGCTCAACCAGATCGGCACCGTTTCCGAGACCTTAGAAGCGATCAAGATGGCGCATAAGGCGGGCTATACCGCCGTTTCCTCTCACCGCTCGGGCGAGACAGAGGACACCACGATCGCCGACCTTGCGGTCGCGCTCAATACCTGCCAGATCAAGACCGGCGCACCCAGCCGCTCTGAGCGCGTCGCAAAATACAACCAGCTTCTCAGGATAGAAGAAGAGTTAGGCTCTGCCGCTCAGTATCCCGGCATGAACGCATTTCATGTAAAGAAGTAAGTTGAATAATAAATGATCGAGAGGTCGGCTGCCCATTTGTTGAGCAGCCGACCTCTTCGTTTCGCGAATTCAAGCCTTTCCCGCAAAAAGAAAAGCAGACCCGAAGGTCTGCTTGATAATTAAATATAGGTTTATTTCATAATGCCCGCGGTATATTTGTAAGCGAGGACGCGGGTGCACGCCTCCTTAAGTCGGACGTCGGTGATAGTGCCCGCGTTGACTGCGGCAAGGATATCGTTGTAAGCGGTCGCGTAGTCACGGACAAGAACGATATCGTTGCCCGCGAGGATCGCCTGTACGGCAGGCTTGTTGCCCTCGGCGTAAGCGGAGTAGTCCGCGTCGTCCAGTATATCGGTCATGATGACGCCCGAGAAGCCGACCGTAGAGCGCAGCTCGGTATGGATCGCGGGAGACAGCGCCGCGGTATGGGCGGAGTCGATATTCTGTACCAGCACGTTGGATACCATCACGAAATGCGCGCCTGCGTCAACGCCCTTCTTGAAGGGGGCGTAGTCATTGCCGCGGATGGTCTCGGCAGCGCGGTCGTCCACCACAGCTCCCTCGCCTGTGTAGGCGCTGTCGGGGATAGTGCCGTAGCCCGGGAAGTGCTTGAGGGCGATAGAGATGCCCTTAGCCTGACTGAACTTTGCCGCGTACTCGGCATAGGTAGAGACGGTATCGGCGTCGTCGCTGATGGTACGGGAGTACATCATCTCGTCGCCGTTCGCGGCTAAGTCGATCGCGGGGGCAAGGTTGAGATTGAAACCGACGCTCTTGAGCATTGTGGTCTTGTCGTCCTCATCCTTTTCCACCGCCTGCAAACCGCCGGAGGCGAACTCCGTGCGCGGGGAGTTGAAGTCGTACTCTTCAAAGCCGCTGAGATCGGAGATCGTGGTGTAATTGCCGCCCTCTTCCTGCGCGGCGAGGATGGGCTTGATCTTCGCTTCGGAGGTCGCCGTCTGCGTCACGGCAGAGACCTCTTCCTTGGACATGCCTTGAAAATTATCGCTTTCAAACAGCATACCCGCGAGCGAGTATTTGTTGATCTCAGAAGAGACGGCGGAAGAATCGGCACAGATGCCCAGCACCAGCTGACCGACCATCTCCTCAGTGGTCATATCGGCAAGGTAGGCGGTCGCCTTATCCGCGCCTGCGGCGAAGATATTGGAGCTGCCGGCAGGGGCTTCTTCGACTTTCTTCTCATCCGCTTCGGTCGCGGCGGGTTTTGCCGTTTCGGCAACGACCTCGGTCGCGGCGGACTCTTTGTTGCCGAACAGATCGGTCACCTGCATATAGCGGTACAGCGCAAAGCCGAATACGCCCGCGGCAAGCAGCAGCAGTACGACGGAAATGATAACGAATTTCTTCATAATGATCCTCCTATAACCTTAGGAAACGCGGTCACGGTAATCGATTTTTGTTTGTGATCCGCCGTCAAAAAAAGACAATATCCCAGATATATTTAGACATTCTTAATCTTACCACAAGATATAGATGTTTTCAAGAATTGTTGCCAAAGTGTAATTCAAGGTAACGCGATTGTATTATACGAAAACGGCTCTTCCGCGCCGCGGAAGAGCCGTGTAGGATATTATTGTATCGTATCGGGGACTTCCGCGAGGGGCGTGTAGAACACGTCCAGCATCGTGCGGATCGCGTCCTCGTTTTTGACATTCATCTCGGCGTACTCTCCCTGAGTGATATCGCCCTTAAGGGTGATGTACTCGATATCGGAAACGCTGTCGAGCTTGGTCACCGCGGTAGAAGCGATATAGGTCATCTTGGGCAGATCGAGGGTCGTATCGGAGTTGACCCGTATCTCGTCATACAGCTTGGATATCACGGATATATCCTTCTTCGCGGCAGGGACGACCGATTTGATAAACGCGCGGATATACTCCTGCTGGCGCTGCATACGATCGTTGTTGGATTCGAGCTGTTCCGTGTCACGGCTGCGGACATAGCGGTCCGCCTCTTTGCCGTGCAGGGTGACGGTCTCGCCCTCGTTGATCGTCCTGCCGTCGATCGGTGAGGTGAAGGTCATCGAAGACGTCAGCGTGACGCCGCCGATGGTATCATTCAGCGTGATCAGCGCATCCATGTTGATCGCGAAGTAGTTGTCAAACGGCAGACCGTAAAACAAACGGGAGAGCGACGTGGTGGTGTTTTTGCCGCCGGTGACCTCGGTGTTGCCATAGGCGTAGGAGTATGCCATCTGCATGCGCTGCGTGTCGACAAACTGACCCTGTTCACTGTAAAGGTCAACGTCAGCCATCGTATCACGGGATACGCCCAATATCTTTACCTTGCCTGTTTTGGTATCCAGCGTGAAGATATAGATCGCGTCAGCCATCTGTAAATTCTCATTTTCGCCGGTGCCTTCGTCGGCGCCGATAAAGGCAATGCTGACAAGATCGTTGTTGATCTCATAAGAAACGCCGTCGTAGGTAATGACGCTGCCGCTGTTGTCTACCTGAATGATATCGTTGCCGGACTCGTCCTTCTCAGGCACGGAGACCTCAATGCTATTGTAGCTGTGCATACTGCTGTTGCCGATCGCGTTAAGAATGAAGAAAGCGGCTCCCAGCACGATGATCAGCGACAGTAAAACCGCGCCCGCAACGATCAGGATCCTCTTCCACAGCGCCATGTGTCGGAACTTGTGGTGGCGATGATGGTGATGACGCTTTTTGTGCTTTCTGCGCTGGAGAAAAACATAGCCTTCTTCAGCAGCTTCTATCTCTTCCTGCGATGCTGACTTGGTGTTGCCGCTGTGGGTCCTGGTACCCTTGCGGCTGTGATGCTGTTTGTAGGTTTCGGCAGGGACAACATAGTCGAAAGACTCGTTGGGCATGACGACCGTCTTGTCGACATAACCCTCTTTCCCTCTCCTGATATCGATGGCGATGTCGGGCGCGGGATCATCCTGCAGAACAGCCTTTTTTATGTTCTGTTCTTCGGCGTCCCTTGTCCCGAGCTTCTCAACGATCTCCTCCCCAGACGCGGGCTTCTCATCACTGAAGCGCCGGGGACGGTAATTATTTTCATCTGTCGCGCTCATCTACCAAAACCCCCTGTACCAGATATCGCGTGTTAGCCGCGCCGTTTGTGCACGTGCTGAGCGTCAGGATACGGTTGTCGGTATTCAGCTCCACGCCTTCGCGCACATTGCCGTTGTAGGAATGGGGAGCGAGTGTGAAATCCAAATACTCCTGAAATACCGTATCGTCATCCATATAATAGGAATTCAGGATATGCCTGTCGTCATAGGTATATGCCGAATACACCAGATAAGTCAGTACCTTATCCTTTGTCATCACAAAAATCGTATTATTGTTTTCAAAAAAGTCGGGATCCTCAAAATTATGCAGCGACGCGAACATCGTGCCGTTGAGCATGTTATGGCCGTACAGCACCGTGACCCTGTCATGAAAATCCGTATGGTTCTTCACCTCGGAGTAGATCGTGCCGGAGAACTGATACTGACGGTAAATATTGTGCTCCAGATAGAAGCTGTCGTCGCCGTCGCTCATACTCTGGGCGACAGGATAGTCAACGTTGGTGTTGGGAATAGTGATCCACGCGTAAACGTCGGGATTGATCTGCATGAGCTCGTCAAAGTCGACCTCCACGTTCTCGGGCTGAGCCATCGTATAGCTCTTCGCGTTGAAAAGCACCGTTTCCGTAGGAGACTGCGCGGGAGCTTCGGTAGACGAAGCCGCCGTTTCGTCGGGTGCTAAGACAGCCTCGGTCGGCTTGAAGTCGTCATGTCCGATATCCTGCTGCGTAAAATAGCGGAACAAGAAAAACGCCGCGCCCAATACCACAGCGATGCTGATACACAATATCACGATCCATGCGGATTTTTTTGTTTTTTTCATAGATACACCGTCCAAAACTGCGGTTTGATCGGGGCAATACAGCTACTCCCCCATGATATACTCCATTATTATACCCCCTATCGGCTGATATGTCAAATCACAGATAACGGCATACATGTGAATCTGCATGTCGCTTCGGCACGTGTTCTGAGGAATAAAAATTTTGGTGCGGTTAGATTCTAACCGCACCGTTTTATTATGCCGATATGATGTTGACTTTCGCAAGCAGCTCCGGTTCAGCCTTGATCACGCTCAAAAACCGCCTTGCCGAACCGATGGGCTTATTGGTTCCCGCTTCCCACGCCTCTACGGTCTTTACGGAAACGCCCATCACCTCTGCAAAGGTGACCTGCGTCATACCGAAATTCAAACGGATGTCCTTGATTTCCTGCGAGCTGAACTCGGGCGCGGGGTTGACCGTACATTTGGCGATACGGGCTTTGCCCTGACCGCTTTCGTATTCGACGGCTTCATTCAAGCCTTTGATAATGCTTTCATACACACTCATGTCATCAACTCCTGTCTATCGTGTGTTCCAACAGTTTAATCACCGTTTCACTTCATTTCCCCTCACCACTTTCCATGATTATTATACCCTATTAAATAGGGTATAATAATCATAAAATTCGATTCACAGAAAAATGATTGCATTTACGTTTTAGATGTGGTAAGATGAATGTGCGAAACGAATGAAAATGGAATAATTTGCTGTGTATTGCTATTCTAACAAGGATAACACTATTCCCAGTTTGTGTTTGATAAAAACACAAGCTTCATATGGGATGTAGTGTTCGTTAGAATATGCATTTTCATTCGTTTCGCAGCGGAAGCTATGTGTTTTTTATGCGTGGCTTCGGCTGCGCATTTTTTTATTTTGAGGGGATTTTATGAAAAAGATCATAACTACCACATATCAGGATGAAATGTTGATCCTCTATCTGTTAGCCGACCACAATGCTGATATCGACACCCTGCAAAAAGAGATCATGGAGCTATCGCAGAACAGCATTGTTTTGGAACAGCAGTATCTCGGAATATTGTTGTATCAGCTCCGCACGGACAGACTGGTTCAGCGGACGACAAATAAACGATATGAGCCCATGCATGAGATCACCGAGATCGGACGGCAGGTGCTTGCCGATCATCTTGCTTATTATCGACAGCACGATTTCGGGATTCATCGAATCCTTGATGCCTTTTCCGAGAATAAAGCAGAATAATGTCGCGGATATTCGGCATACGGCTGTATTATCTGCGAAAACATAAAACAACCTATAGCCAGACGCAAATAGCGAAATTACTGCATTTGGAGCGTTCTACATATACGAAGTATGAATGTGGCGTCACCAAGCCGTCGATACAAACTCTGAGAAAGCTCAAAGAGCTTTTCGGCGTGAGCTATGACGAGCTGCTTGACGAAGAACTGAATGAAACAGAGATTATTGATTATGACCTGTTCAGATGAGGGGCGGTCGCATTAAAAAATGCGACCGCCCCATAAACGTTTTACAAAAAATTAAATTTTAAGAGAAACAGAACCCTACCGTTCTTCATCCGCTTTTTTGATATACCGCACATATTCATAGCTGCCGTGCTCCTTCGCGGTGCGGGACATGAAGCTGTAGGCTTCGTCACAGAGCTTTTTCCGCGCCTGCTTTTCGGGCAGGGACAGATCGGGATAGATCGGGTCGCTGAGATATACGGTGATATGCGGGTGATGGTTTTTAAAGACCTTACGCTGTCTGTAAACGGTGACGCCCGCTACGACAGGCGAAGCCGTCCGATACGGATAGGAAAACGACTTGTCGGGAAAACGGCGGATAAAATTGCAGTATGGCCAGATATGCGCCTCGGGATAGATGATGACGGCGGACTTTTCCTCCATCGCTTCTTTGAGCTTCTGCTCAAAGTTGCGGTGCGCCGACAGCGCCGACGGCAGGGGGATCGCGCCCAATAACGCGACCAATACGCGGATGCCCTTGATGGAGACCGCCTCGGGTCCCGTCACGACATAAGCACGCTTCGGAAACGAAGCGATCGACGGGATGAAAGCGTCCGCGACGTTCTGGGTATGATTCATGTAGACAAAACAGCCCTTGACAGAGCGCAATGCCTTGCGGTTCTTGACCCGTACGCCCAGCCAGATCTTTGTGTACAGCCATACGAGCGGGGTCGCGAACAGGCGGTAGGCAAAGAACACCGCGATCTTCCAGCCGACGGAATGATGGCTGTAGCGGTACTCTCCGTTGACCGTGTCGCGGTCTATCTTGCCGTTGGTCGAGGCAAAATCGTCGTTCACCTCGTCGGTATAGTAATACTCGCGCTTCATCCGCGCGCCTCATAGAGCATTTCTTCCATGCGGTTCATGCACGCTTCCTGAGACAGCTCGGCGACAATGCCCTTGTAGCGCTCGCGGTATTCCTCTATCGCCTCGGGGTGCTCGATAAAGTAATCGATCTTGTCGGCTAAATCCTGCGGGTTGCGGTTCTCAAAGAGATTGCGCTCGTCGAGGGCGAATTTCTTGGTCGCACAGCGCGGGGAGTTCGCGATGATCGGCACCTGACCGCAGGACAGCGCCTCCATACACGCGATGGCTTCGATCTCGATCTCGGCGGGATGGACGTAGAGGTCGGCGTAGTTGAGGACGTTGAGCATCTGATGGTGCGGGAAGAAGCTGAACACAGGCTTGTTAGGGAGCTTCTTGGAACGCTCCTTGAGCATATCCTTCAAGGGACCGTCCCCCGCGAAGATCAGCTGGATCTCACTGCTGTGCTTTGACAGCGCGGCCGCGTCGATCAGCACGCTGTGGCTCTTTTCCTTGCTGTACCTGCCCGAGAACAGGATGACGAATTTGTTGCGGAACTCGGGCGGCTTCTTCGCGCCGTTGGGCTTAAAGCGGTCGCTGACGCCGTTGGAGATTACATACGCGTTGGTCTTGTGACCGACGGCGTTCTCAAAGACCTCGCGGATGAAATCGGTCGGATAATGCACCGCGTTCACGTATTTGTAGAGATTGTTGTAGATATAGCGGTAGGTCAGGTTATTCGCGACGGGATTGTCCTTCATGAACACGTGAGAGGTAAAATTCTCCGCCTGCATGTGAAAGCCCGCGGTCACGGGGATATTGTGCTTCAGACAGAGCTTTAAGGCGGCTCTGCCCAGCGCGAAGGGGAGCATGATATGCACCACGTCGCTGTCCCAGATCACCGGCTCGAGAACCTTATTGTCGGCGCGGGAGAGGGCAACGCCGTTTTTCTTCACATAGCCGTTGAGCGGACCGAGGTTCAGCTGCGGCATGACCACATAGCCGTTTTTACCTTTTTTATCCTCATCGGAGCACACGACGATCACGTCATGACCCTTCGCCTTTAATGCGCGGATGAGGTTCATCGCGGCGATGGTGGTGCCATTGTTCTCGGCGCCCAGCACATCGCATACAACTGTAATCTTCATATAACACCTTCGAAGTTTATGCCCTTTTTCGCGCGGCGGAACCGTCCGCAACGCCGTCGGGCAAATAATAAACCATAGAGATTATACTAAACGGCGCTTTTGGGGTCAACCACAAAATAAGCCACAAGTGTGTAAAATGTCACTCCTTGTTAAATTTTTGTCCATCTTGTCGAAAAGATATTTCATTACACTCCTAACTCCTAATTCCTGACTGACCACAAAAAAGACCGCCTCAAACGAGACGGTCTCATAGCTTTTAGGAAGAATTATTTGCTCTTCTTTCTGCCCAGAATGATGTTGGTCAGGATGCCGAGGATCAGCGCGCAGGCTACCTCGGTGATGGTGACGTTGCCGAACTTGAGGACCATGCCGCCGACGCCCGCGATCAGGATGACGGAAGCGGTGAACAGGTTGCGGTTGTCGTCGAGGTCGACCTTCTGGAGCATCTTCAGACCGGATACCGCGATGAAGCCGTAGAGGGCTACACAGACGCCGCCCATGACACAGCTCGGGATGGTGCTGAGGAAGCCGACGAACGGAGCGATGAAGGCAATGATCATCGCCTCAAACGCGGTCACGATGATGGTCGCGACAGAAGCGTTCTTGGTGATCGCGACACAGCCGACAGACTCGCCGTAGGTGGTGTTGGGGCAGCCGCCGAAGAACGCGCCTACCATGGAGCCGACGCCGTCGCCGAGGAGGGTTCTGGAGAGACCCGGATCCTCAAGCAGGTCGTGCTCGATGATGGAGGAGAGGTTCTTGTGGTCGGCGATATGCTCGGCGAATACAACGAAAGCGACCGGGATATATGCAACGGCGATGGTGCCGATGTAGGAGCCGGACAGCTCGCCGAAGCCGCCGAACGCGGTCAGGAAGGTAAAGTCGGGAACAGCGAGGAAGCTCTTGAGGCTGATGCTCTCAAAGAGAGAGGTCAGCGCGGTGTAGTCGATGACCTTCAGCGCGTCGTTGCCCGCGGCGTTGCCGATGAAGTAGAAGCAGGAAGCGACCAGATAGCCCGCGAGGATACCGATGATGAACGGAATCAGCTTGCCCATCTTCTTGCCGTATACGGAGCAGAGCATGGTGACGGCTAAGGTGACGATACCGCAGATGATCTTGATATAGACGTTCAGAGGAGTCTCGGCAGCCTCAAAGTTGGCGGCGGTAGCGCCGAGGTCGCCTATCGCGTTGCCGGCAAGAGAAAGACCGATAATCGCGACGGTCGGACCGATAACGACGGCAGGCATCAGCTTGTTGATCCACTTGACGCCGGCAGCCTTGACGACAGCCGCGAGGACAACATAGACGAGACCCGCGAACACCGCGCCGATGATCAGACCGACGTAGCCGAGCTGCATGGACACGCCGCCCGCGAAGGCAGCCGCCATAGAGCCGAGGAACGCGAAGGACGAGCCGAGGAATACAGGGCTCTTCGCCTTGGTGAACAGAACGTAGATCAGTGTACCTACGCCCGCGCCGAACAGCGCCGCGGAGGTGCTCATGCCGTTGCCAACGATCATCGGGACAGCGATGGTCGCCGCCATGATCGCCAGCAGCTGCTGGAACGCAAATACGATAAGCTGACCGAATTTGGGCTTATCCTTTACGTTGTAAATCATTTTCATTTGGATTTCCCCCTTAATGATATTTAATGAGGAATTAGTAATGAGGAATGAGGAATTAAACTCTATTCAAAGTAGATCGAAAGGATACGGAATACTTTGCAGTAACGTTTAATCGAATTACAGATCGTCGCCGCAGGCGACCACCGCAATTCCTAATTCCTGATTCCTAATTCCTAATTGGGTATATTTATCGAACAAAGATGAAAACACCATCTTCGTTATCGGTTTCATGCAGCCTTACTGCAACCACCTCGTCGACCGATGTGGGGATGTTCTTACCGACAAAGTTCGGGCGAATCGGCAGTTCGGTATGCCCTCTGTCCACCAGCACGCAAAGCTGGATCTTCGCGGGTCTGCCGAGCTTCATGACCGCTTCCATCGCGGCGCGCGCCGTACGCGCGGTATAGATAACGTCGTCCACGAGCACCACCGTCATGTCCCTGACGCTGAAATCCACCTTACTGCCCTTGACCTCGGGCAGCTCGCTGACGGGCGACAGATCGTCGCGGTAGAGGGTGATGTCCAGCTCTCCGACGGGCGGCATGGCGCCTTCGATGGCTTCGATATGCTGTCCGAGACGCTTTGCCAGCGGTACGCCGCGGGTGCGGATACCGATCAGGCAGACGTTATCAAGCCCGTGATTCTTTTCGATGATCTGGTGCGCGATGCGCCTTAATGCCCTGTCGATGTCCTCACTTGACATCAGCGTCGCTTTGTAGTCCATGTGCTGCTCCTGTGTCGGTAGAAAAAGGATTTCGCAGTGGCGCTTAGCCAATCGCAGGCTTTGCCTGCTCTTGGACGGCGTCTCAATAAAAAAGCCCTGTCCGATGCGGACAAGGCACAGTACAAGCAGGGATATATTGCAGCAACCTTGTCGGCATCTCTGTACCGACTTAAAAGTTATCGTTGGTTATGATACTACTTTTGGGGTGTTCTTTGTTGCCGTATGAGAATTAAACGGATTTTTTCGGGGATTTTATGAAAAATCACGAAAAACGGCTGTCGTACCTCTCCGTTTCTTGACATGATGATTCATTTCCTGTATGATGATCGAAGTTAATTCCCGTATTTTGGAGGAAGAATGAAACACAAACCTCTCCTTTCGTCCGTTCTGCTGTTGACGGCGGCGATCATCTGGGGACTCGCTTTTGTCGCGCAGGAGAAGCTCGCGGACAGCGTGCCGCCCTTTACCGTGAACGCACTGCGCTCGCTGATCGCGTGCGTCGCTCTGATCCCTGTGGCAGCCGTCACACGCCGCATACAGGGCAAGAAGCTGCTCGAAAACGATCCCGCCGACCGCAAAAGGCTCATCAAAGCAGGTATCATCTGCGGCACGATGCTGTGTATCGCGGCAAATCTGCAGCAGTTCGGTATCGCGCTCTATCCCGAGGGCGCTCCCGCCTCGGCGCACAGCGGTTTTCTGACCGCTTTATACATCATCTTCGTCCCGCTGTTCGGGCTGTTTCTGAAAAAGAAGCCCGGTTTCTTTGTCGCGATCGCGGTCATCCTCGCGACCGTCGGACTGTATTTCCTCTGCCTGTACGGCGGCTTCGGCGCGCTGTATATGGGCGACGTCGTAGAGCTGATCTGCGGCATGGCGTTCGCGGTTCAGATCCTCTGCGTCGATCACTTCATCGGCTCGGTTGACGGCGTCAAGCTCAGCTCGATCCAGTTCCTTGTGACAGGTACCCTGTCGGCGATCCTCATGCTGATCTTCGAGAAGCCCGATTTCGGCGCGGCGCTCGCGGCGTGGCAGCCGCTGCTGTACCTTGCCCTGCTCTCCAGCGGCGTCGGCTACACCCTGCAGATCATCGGGCAGAAATACGCGTCCAGTCCCACCCTCGCCTCTATCCTCATGAGCATGGAAAGCGTGTTCGCCGTGATCGGCGGCATGATCTTCATGAGCGCGATCCCAAAGACAAACGAGTGGATCGGCTGCGGTATCATGCTGACCGCCATCATCATCGCCCAGCTGCCGTCGGATATTTTGAAGAAAAAAAGCGCATAAATGAAGCCCTTCCGAGCGGATGGGCTTTACTGTTATCAGAATATTGATATGGTCGGATTCGCGGAGGGCGTCAGCCACTGTAAGATCGTGGTCAGCGCGGGCTCGGAGATACCGACGCCGCCGTAGGTCGGCTGTGTCGCGACATGCAGGAAACGCGCGCACCCGAGAGAGCTGTCCACAGGGTTGCGGTTGTAGTCAAAGACGGCCGCGTAGGGGTAGGACTTCGTGTACTCATACAGCTGCTGACAGGTCGCGTAGTCCTCTACAACGCCGCCCGCCCATACCATGCGGTTGTAGTTCACGGAAGCGGGATCGGTGACCCACTGGGTGTTGTAATCCACCTGCGTGTACTCGAGCGCGGTACCGGGGTTGGGGCTGGTACCAAAGGCAAACTCAAATTTGTACGTGCCCTTGGGGGTGGTATCGTCGGCAGGTCCGACGACGTCCGCCACGCCGCCCGTGCCGACATAGCCGTCCACGATGTCAAACCGGCGCGTCCATACACCTTCGGCGCTCTTCTCATAGAAATACACCTTCGCGGAGGTGCCTGCGCTTTCGACAAAGATCATCTGGGAGCCGCTGAGCTCCTCGGCTTTCAGCCCCGCCGCGGAAAGCAGACGGTTGAAATCGTCGCCCTGCTCCACAGGCGCGTCCGTCGGAAGCGCCTCAACGGCGGTAGGAGCCTCGATCTGCGCCTCCGTCTCCAGCACAACGCCCATCGTCTCGGACTCGGGCAGCGGCAGCGCCGAGGGGTGGAAGGTGTTGTCGAGGAAGGTATAGATATTGTCCCCGAAGGTGAACACCAGCACCAGTGACGCTAAGATCACAAAGGTCGCGATACCGATGAGGATCGGCGCGCGGTTGGACGAGCCGGTGTGCTTGGTTTTATAGTTATGCGGGCTGTGATAGCGGGATTTGTACCTCCTGCGGTTGCCCGTTTTGTTGTTTTTATACTCCATAACATTTCCCTATCTTTACGGTAATCAGGTTTCTGTTCTTGATAATCAGGTAAAACGCAATAATAACGCCGTCGTGTTGTCCACGCCGCCCTTGTCGAGCGCCGCGTCCACCAGCGCACGCGCCAGCACGTCGACATCCATCCTGTCGTCGATGATACGGCAGATCTCCTCATCCGACAGCATATCGGTCACGCCGTCGGAGCAAAGCAGGAACATGTCCCCCGCTCTGAATTTGCCGCGCGCGAGATACGGATGCACCTCATAGCCCTCGGGCATACCCAAAAACTTGGTGATCGCCTTGCCGCCGTAACCGAGCGCAACGTGCTCCTCGGAAATCTGACGCATTTCGTGATTGCTGAGCTTATAAATGCGGCTGTCTCCCGCGTTGAGGATAAAGACGTCCTCGCCCGCGACCTGCAGCATCGCGGCAGTCGTGCCCATCAGCACCAGCGAACGGTTCTCGGTCTCTTCGCGGATCTTGGTATTGAGCAGATCGCACAGCTCCCCGAGATAGTCGGTATACGCGTCCTTGCCGCGGAGGAACACCGCGGACTGCCGTGCAGCCACCAGAGAAGCGATCTCGCCGCAAGCCTCTCCGCCCATGCCGTCAAACACGGCAAAAAGCTCGTTCGCGTCCGCGTCGGCCTGACCGCTGAAAACGGCGTCCGCTGCGGAGTTGACGTCCTCGCGCCAGTGACCGCCGCAGTAGAAGTTGTCCTCATTGTTGCGTCTGATCCTGCCCGTGGCGCATACCACGGCATAATCGACTTTGTTTTTTCGCATGGAGTCACCTCTTTGCGCCGAATTATTCCTGCGCCGCGTTCAATGCGGCGGCTTTCATGAAGTCCTCGGGTATCTCGACCTCGGCAGCGCCGAAATCACTCATCGTACATGACAGCCCGTACTCAACGTCCTGCGCCGTGACCGTGATCTCAAACGAGGTCATATATCCCGAAGGATCGACCACAAAGCGGATGGCACAGTCAGCCTCTTCGACCACGCCCTTGTTCTGGTCAAAGATCGCGGAAAACCTGTCATAATCCGTCGCGCGGTAAAAGAGCGACGCGCCGTTCTTCTGCACCATACTGAACAACTCATACAGATCGACGTCATACTCATAAAGCGTACCTTCCTCGATCTGTGACGACGTGATCGTCGCAAGCGGACTGTTGGTGGAAAAGCGGTCTCTCAGAATGCCGGCCATGCTCTCTACCTCGCGCGTCGAGAAATCGGAGATAATGCCCGTAAAGCGCAGGAACGCGCCGCCGTCAAAACCGCCGGAACGGAATTTGCGGTCGAACTCAAAGAAATCCGTCACTTGGTCGGTACAGTCATGCACCGTCCATTTTTGGTCATAGTAACTGCCGTTTGCCGCGATATCGGCGTCGGCATAGACAGCTCCCGTAAAGGAATAACGGTTATAATCCGCCTCATAGTACGCCTTGACGGTATGCTTGCCGCGGTCAGGCTCGATAGAACCCTGATAGCTCATCACCGCCTCGCCGTCCTCGGTCATCTTCACATCGAAGTCAAACGATGAACCGAAGTCCTTTGATACAGAGCTGACAAAGCGGCTCAGAGGATTTGTGCTCTTGTAGTACGTGAAAATGCCGAACGCGATCAGCCCGACCAGAACAACGCCGACGGCGGCGTAGATATAGCTCATGTGGGCCTTGATCCAGTCACGGCGGCGGATCGCGAGCGCTTCTTCAATGATCTCGATCTCTTTGCGGGGCGGACGCGGCTCACTGACGTCGGGCGCTTCAAATTCTTCGTGTTCGGGATCGTCGGGTTCATATTTTGTTTCGAGAGGTTCGCTGACGTCTATCGGTTGAAAATCTTCATCTTCCCAATCCAGCGGGTCAAAATGCGGTTCATTTTTGCGGTCAGCCAAGACTATCCCTCCCATCGTTTTCTCGGATTCGGATAAAGTATGTAAAAAGACTCATACTTTTCCTATTATACAAATATATTGCTATTATAGCAAAATAAGTATTTCTTTGTCAATATGCGCAGAATATTTTCATAAACTATTGAAAATGTGTTCATAAAACGTTTATAATAGCAGCAACAAATATTATTGACTGTGCAGGTGATATTATGAAAAAACAGTTCTTGGCTCTTTTCATGGCATTGGTAATGCTGACCACGGCATTCGCTACCGTCATCAGCGGCAGCGCGGCGGCGATCCTGGGCGACGCGGATGACGACGGGGACGTCACCATCATCGACGTGACCCTGATCCAGCGCCATTTGGCAGGCGTCATCGAGCTTGACGAAGCGGCACAGCGGCGCTGTATGGTCGCAGGCTATGACGAGCTGACCATCATCGACGCGACGCTGATCCAGCGGCGGCTGGTCGATATCATCGACCACTACCCCGTCGAGGAACTGCAGCCGACCGAAGCGCCGACACAGGCTCCCGAGCCGACCGGTGCTCCTACAGAAGCCCCCACACAGGCTCCGACAGAACCCGAAGACGAGGTGACAAAGGTGAAGGATACCATCACGATCTATTTTTCCAACAACAAAAACTGGTCTGCGGTCAACGCCTATATCTACAACGACACGACGAACGCAGTCCTCAAGGCATGGCCCGGCACGACCATGACCAACTATGTCGCCAACAGCTACGGCGAAAAGGTCTACAGCATGACCGTGGACGTCAGCAAATATAACAGGATCATTTTCAACAACGGCTCCGCGCAAACGACAGATACGCCGCTGACAAAGGCAAGCTCTGGCTACTTCATCATCGGCGAGTCAAACGGCAAGCTGCTCGCGGGCTTATATCCCTACGGTCAGGACGGCGAGGGCACGATCGACACCGTCAGCATGGACTATCCCGACGGCTACAAAAAGAACATCTACATCTGGACGCCCGAGGGCTATAACGCCAATGATAAGACCAAGAAATACTCCGTCCTCTACATGTGCGACGGTCAGAACCTCTTCGGTCAGGCGACCACCCTGTCGGGCTATGAATGGGAGTGCGACGAGACCGCCCTCTCGCTCATGCAGAACGGCGGCGACGGCGTGATCATCGTCGGCATCGCCTGCGGCAATACCGACGCGCGCCGCAACCATGAGCTGACCCCGAATCTCGGCACGCTGAGCGCACTTGGCAGCGGCGATCCGTCCTACAAAAACGGCGGCGGCAAGGTGTTCTCCGACTTCGTCGTGGACGAGGTCATCCCCTATGTGGAGTCGAATTACAACACCAATTCCATCCGCGGTATCGCGGGATCATCCTCGGGCGGTATCGAGGCGTTCTACATCGGCATGGAGAACATGGACAAGTTCCGCTATATCGGCGCGCTGTCCCCCGCCTTCATCCTCTATGACAAGGCGGTATGGGATACCTACCTTGATACCAGAGACTTCACGGGTAATGTGCCGCGCATCTACTTCTTCTGCGGCAACAGCAAGAACGACCAGCTCGAGCAGGCGCTGTACACCAACGCCGTCGCGATGGAGGGCTGGATGAAGAACCACGGCTATCCCACCGACAAGATGGTCACCAAGACCGATTCCGACGCCACCCACAGCGAAGCGTTCTGGGCGCTCTACTTCCCCGAAATGCTCAGCTGGTGTCTGGATATCTGACAATCTTTATTTCACCGACTGATAAAACCGCTTCCGGAAAATAAACTTTCCGAAAGCGGTTTTTCTACAGATAAACTATAGACGGCGGTTGTATTCTAATACTAATCCTTATCAAGAAAAAGCAGGTGACAACATGAAAAAGAAACTGTTATCCATTCTACTGGCTGCCGTGATCGCCCTCGGCGTTTTAAGCGGCTCCGCTCTCTCCGCGGGAGCTTCTTCGCTTCTCGGCGACGTCGATAACGACGGCGAGATCGACGTCATCGACGCGACGCTGATCCAGCGCCATTTTGCCAACGTAAAACAACTTGATGAAGCCGCTCAAAAGCGCGGCGCTGTCAGCGGCGGCGAATTCTCGATCACCGACGCAACGCTCATCCAGCGCTACGCGGCGAAGCTGATCGCATTCTTCCCTGCCGAGGAAAACGCAGAGACGCAGGACGTCATCACGATACACTTCATCGACAACAAAAACTGGGGCAACTTCTACGCCTATCTGTATAACGAGGACTCGGGAGAAGAGCTTGAAGCGTATCCCGGCGTCGCGCTGACCGATCCGACCGTCAACGCCGACGGCTATAACGAATACAGCCTGAATGTGGACGTCAAAAAATACGACCGCGTCATCTTCAGCAGCGGCAGGAGACAGACGATCGAAGCGCCGGTCACCAAAGCAAGCTACGGCTATATGATCGCGGACAAAAACGCAAGCAAGTATGACGTGGACATCTATACCGGCGGACAGGTTGACGCGGGCAAGATCAGAACCGTCAAGATGGATTTTCCCGTTTATCCCGAGGGCGAGCAGAAAACCGTATGGATCTATCTGCCCGACGGCTACGATCCCGAGGACACCGACAAAAGGTACTCCGTCCTCTACATGGACGACGGACAGGTGATGCTCGGCACACTCCCGAACGACGACTGGCGGTGCGACAAAACCGTCCGCTCGCTGATGAATAACGGCGGCGACGGCATCATCATCGTCGGTATCTCCAGCTTGGAGGGTGTACGCTATCAGGAGATGTGCCCCTATATCGGCGAACCTGCGATGGATCCGGAATTGCTTGAGAAGTACCGCGAAACGATGACAGAAGAAGAATTGAACGAGGCTTACAAGGCGTGGCTCGAGGGTTACGAGGAGTATTGTCAGGGCGGTATCTTTGCCGACTTTACCGTGAACACCGTTATCCCCTATGTAGACAGCCATTACAACACCAATTCCGTCCGCGGATTCACAGGCTCCTCCGCCGGCGGTCTCGAGGCGTTTTACATCGGCATGGAATACCCTGAGGTCTTTGACTATGTGGGCGTGATGTCCCCCTCCTTAAACGCCTATGACGCGTCTGTATGGGACGAATATCTCAGCACAAAGGACTTCTCGGGCGAGGTGCCGCGGATGTACTTCTTCTGCGGGAACAATCCGAAGGACGCGATCGAAACGGATCTGTATACCTATTCCGTTCAGGCGGAAGGATGGCTCCTTGATCACGATTATCCGAGCGACCGCATCCGCACCGTCACCAACGACGACACAAAGCATCTGCATAAATACTGGGGACTCTATCTTCCCGAGCTGTTGTGCTGGGGAATGGAACTGTAATGAGGAATTAGGAATTGATTCCGACTATCCTTTCATCAATAACAAAAGAGGTACTGATGTCAAAGTGAACATCAGTACCTCTCATTTTTTTGCTTTGGAGTTTAAGGATAATTCCTAATTTCTCATTCCCAATTCCTAATTAAAGCTTCGGACCTGCCTCAACCAGCGCCTTGCCGGCGTCGTTGGTAGTGTACTTGTTGAAGTTCTTGATGAATCTCGCCGCGAGATCCTTCGCCTTCTCATCCCACTCAGCGGGGTTTGCGTAAGTATCTCTGGGATCGAGGATGCCGGTGTCAACGCCGGGCAGCTCGGTCGGAACCTCAAAGTTGAAGTAAGGGATAGTCTTGGTGGGCGCGCTCTTGATGTCGCCGCCGAGGATCGCGTCGATGATGCCGCGGGTATCCTTGATGGTGATGCGCTTGCCGGTGCCGTTCCAGCCGGTGTTGACCAGATACGCCTTCGCGCCGCTCTTGTTCATCTTCTTGACCAGCTCCTCAGCGTACTTGGTGGGGTGCAGCTCGAGGAACGCCTGACCGAAGCATGCGGAGAAGGTCGGGGTCGGCTCGGTGATGCCGCGCTCGGTACCTGCCAGCTTTGCGGTAAAGCCGGAGAGGAAGTAATACTGGGTCTGCTCGGGAGTCAGGATGGATACGGGGGGCAGTACGCCGAACGCGTCAGCGGACAGGAAGATGACGTTCTCAGCCGCGGGACCGGAGGAAATGACGTTGACGTTCTTCGCGATCTTCTCGATGTGCTCGATCGGATAAGAAACACGGGTGTTCTCGGTCACGCTCTTGTAGTCGAAGTCGATCTTGCCGTCCTCGTCAACGGTGACGTTCTCTAAAAGCGCGTCGCGCTTGATGGCGTTGTAGATGTCGGGCTCACTTTCCTTATCCAGACCGATGACCTTCGCGTAACAGCCGCCCTCAAAGTTAAAGACGCCGTTGTCGTCCCAGCCGTGCTCGTCGTCGCCGATCAGCAGACGCTTGGGGTCGGTGGAAAGGGTGGTCTTGCCGGTGCCGGAGAGACCGAAGAAGATGGCGGTGTTCT
>JAFTGL010000006.1 GCA_017457955.1 Ruminococcus sp. | reverse complement strand
TTGGAACGCTGACAGCCGTGTCGATCACTACCGCGTGTACCACAAGACCGCGAGCGGGTGGACGAAGATCGCTGACAACATCAAGGTAGGCTACTACCACGATACCTCTGTTGTCAAGGGCAGCTCCTACACCTTTACCGTCCGAGGTCTCGACAAATCAGGCAACTTCGTGACCGACTTCAACCGTAACGGCGGTACGATTGCTTTTTCACCGAAAGCCAACCTCTATTTGCTCGGCGACACAGACACAGACGGCGCAGTCACAGTTTTAGACGCGACCAATGTACAAAGAAAACTTGTCGAGCTGAAAATCAGTGGTTGCAAGTATATTGATCGTTTAGGTGACTTCGATAACGACGGATTGACCGTCACCGACGCCACATGGATTCAGCGTTATATCGCCCAGATTTCAACCCCCTATCCTGTCGGCGGTAAATTGCTGAATGTGGCGGGGACAGGTGGAAATCAGGACCCTACTGAGGCGCAAACGACTGTGGTTAACGTGCCAAAGAATGTGAATGTTACGTTGGTATCTGAGGGTACGAAGGTGTACGACAGGGTAACTTACTTTAATCTGAGATCCAACCTGAATAATATGAGTTACCAGTGTTCTGAGTATGACGTGCTGGACCCCCATCCCGCAACTGACAAGGCTTTAAAGAATGAGGCGTATATTGCCTCTGAAAAGATCGAGTATCTTGACAATGGTAAGGTACGGATCTATCTTACTCCGAATTCACCTGATAAAATCACTTGGCTGAAGGCTTGGGTATCTGGTGACAGTCATGAAAGCGGTCTTATTGATATTCCTATGTCCGCCCTCGTGGATGGCTACTTCGACTACCAAATGCCCGAAATCGAATCCGAGAGGGTAAACCCCGTTGTTAAGGTAACATGGGACAAGTCCTCTAACGCAGATGGTTACACGGTAGTAGTTAAGGACGCGAAGGGTAATGCGGTATCAGCGCCTGTGAAGGTAGGTAGTGGAGCAACATCTGCTAATGTTACCCTGACTGATATGAGTGCAGGTTCGTATACGGCTGTAGTCACGGCAACGAAGGGTACTTCTACGAAGTCGGCTAGTAAGGCGTTCACGGTCAAGTCCACGTTCATGGCTGATACTGAGGAACGTGTCATCAAATCCCCCATCACCCGCCGTACAGAACGTTGTGTATGCAATAAGTGCGGTATGATTGTGGAAGGGACGGTTCGTGACCACATTCTTTCTGACGAAGCCTATCATGTCATGATGACCGAGGAACCGATTATCTATGATTCTGCGGTAAGTGGCGCAGGTTGGAACGGACACGACTATTTCAACAATGGTGGTGCTACGTTCCCTGTTAAGTGGTACTATTGGGAGAATGCTCCGCTGTTCTTCCACAACAATACTGATGGAGCGGCGTACCCCATTAATGCTGTATTCACTTCCGATCCGATTCCTACTCTGGCGAGCACTGGTACTCTTCCCGATGGTACGATTGGCGACTTTGATAGACCGAACCCGAACCCCGAGAGAACTTGTACTCTTGACTGGAACTTCGGAGCTGACAAGGGTTGTCTGTTCACACTCGACCAGTTGAAGGAGCTTATGACTACCGAGAAGTTCACAAAGTCGAATTATCAGAAACTTACCCTTGACGGATTGCTTGATCAGAAATTTGCAGGTTTTCATTCATCCGTGCAGAGATGTAACAGCACGGGCAGTTACCACTTCTCGTGGACCAACGAGGTGTGCGGTGTAAACTATCTGTATGTACCTGCGACGGGGCATATCGAGTACACCTTGGGTTAATTGTCTAAGGTGGATACGAAGCCCTTGACGGGTGTAAAGCCCCGATGGGTATCAAGCCCTGATGGGTGAAGGCAGGTGGTGGTAAGATGTCCACTCCGCTGATATTCTAAATAATGGGGTGCCTCGGGTGGGTACTTGGGGCGCCCTTAATTAAATAGTGAGGTAAAAGAAAAAGCAGGGCATTTCAGCTCTGCTTTTTGCTTTATGAACATTATATTCTCAGTGTCTTTAGATTTTTTAATAATTTGAATGTATTTGTGTGGTTGATGATTCTTGATTTTTCCGATGATAACGGCTCTTTTGACAGTAGATGTGACAGTAAATGACAGTAAAATTGACAGCATTTCAACTGTATTTAACCTAACGCTAAGTTTTCTCAACCTTACTGTAAAGCCTATTGAAAACCCACTGTTTAAGCCATTTTAGAGCATTTTAAGGTAATTTAGCAAAAAGAAAAAGACGGTACGAAAACCGTCTTTTTTGGTTGCGGGGGTGGGACTTGAACCTCACGACCTCCGGGTTATGAGCCCGACGAGCTACCATCTGCTCCACCCCGCGATATATGCCTTTCAGCCTCTATATGTTAACACTTAGCGGGGCGTTTGTCAAGGGCGAAAGGGGTCGATTCGAATATTCCATTTAGTTTTTGTTCAAAATAGTCAAATTGTTTTCAAAACAGATTGACATTATGGTGTTTTATGATAAAATAAAATTAACTATAATATTAATAAAATGGAGTAGTGTAATCAACGGTCGATAGAGAGGAGACGGCGCCTGTGGCTGATCTGAAAAAAGACGATTACCGTCTCGGCGCTGTGATTCCCGCGGCGGGATTATCCTCGCGGATGGGCGCGTTCAAGCCGCTTTTGCCCTACTTGGACAGCACTGTTATCGGGAGCGCCGTGGACGCTGTGATGCCGTATACCGACAGGGTGACGGTCGTGCTTGGATATCGTGCCGATGAGGTGCGAAAAGAGCTCTTTGACCGCTTCGGGGATAAGGTGAAAACGGTTGTGAATCCCGATTATCGCTCGAGCGATATGCTCCGCTCCGTACAGCTCGGGCTGGAAAGCCTCGGCGATTGCGACGGTTTTTTCCTGCTGCCGGGCGATATGCCCGCGATCGCTCCGTCAACGTTTGAAACGCTGTTATCCGCGTTTGACGGGGAGAAAAAGGTGATCTATCCCGTTTGGAACGGCCGCAGGGGGCATCCGCCGCTCATCCACGCTGCTCTGATACCCGAGATAATGCATTTCAAAGGGAGCGGTGGTCTCAGAGCGATACTGGAAGCATACCCTGCCGAACAAGTTTTGCTCAATGATAACGGGATCATGGCTGATCTGGATACACCCGAAGATTATGCCGAAATTACCAAAAACATCCGATCAAAATAACATCAGGAGATGTTGCTATGAAAGCAATCAGTCAATCTATACGAAAAAAAGACCATGATCCGAAGATCGAGGGCCGCTCGCGGTACCTCGCGGACTATAACTTTACCGACAGCGGCAAAGAGATCCTCTGCGGCAAACTGCTGCGCTCGCGGTACGCGAAGGCAAAGGTGCTGAGTGTGAAGCTCCCCGAGCTGCCCGAGGGTTATCTCTATGTCGACCGCGGGGACATCCCCGGCGACAACAACGTCAACATTGTCCTCGACGACACGCCGGTGTTCGCGCGCGAGACGGTCGAGTATATCGGCGAGCCGATCGGCATGCTGGTCGGCGCGGATGAAAAAGAGGTCGAAAGGCTTCTCGGTGAGATCGAGGTCGAGTACGAAGAACTCGAACCCGTTACCGATCTGCGTAAGGCCGATCACGCGTTTTTCAATTATGAGTTCGGTCACGGTGATGTCGAAAAGGCGTTCGCCGAAGCTGACAAGGTCTATGAGGAAGAATTCCGCACAGGTTATCAGGAGCAGGCGTACTTAGAGGTGCAGGGAATGATGGCGGAGCCTGAGGAGGACGGCAAAATGTACGTCCACGGCTCTCTGCAGTGTCCCTACTACGTCCACGGCGCTCTGGCAAGGGCGCTGGGGACAGGCCCCGACGGCATACATATCTTTCAGGACGTCACAGGCGGCGGCTTTGGCGGCAAGGAGGATTATCCCTCTATCTTAGGCTGTCAGGTGGCTGTCGCGGCGCATAAGGCGCAGGCTCCCGTCAGGTGCGTATTTGACCGCAGAGAGGATATGGAATTCACCCCGAAGCGCCACCCGTCCATCTGCAAGTATAAAATGGCTGTCAAGGACGGCAGGGTGACCGCGGTAGACTGCGACGTGATTTTCGACGCGGGCGCGTATTCGACGCTGTCGGCGGTCGTTTTGCAGCGCGGTATCATTGCCGCTCCCGGCGTTTATGACATCCCGAACGTGCACGTTACGGGCAGGGCGCTCAAGACCAATACCGTTCCCTGCGGCGCTTACCGCGGCTTCGGCGCTCCCCAGACCTTCTTTGCTGTGGAGACGATGATGAACCATATCGCGCAGGACATGGGCGAGGATACGATCCGCTTCAAGGAAAAGCACCTCGTCAAGCAGGGAGATAAAACCTCGACGAACGGCAAATATCACTTCCCCGTACCGCTCCCCGCGATGCTGGACGAGGTGGACGGACTCGCTCAGCTGCGCAAAAAGCACGAAGAATACAGCAAGCCGCAGACAGGACGCTGCCGCAGGGGCATGGGTCTGTCGGTCTACTTCCACGGCGCGGGCTTTACCGGCTCGGGCGAAAGAGATATCATCAAGGCGACTGCCAAATTACATAAATACGCCGACGGCACGGTAGAGGTGCTGGCGAGCAACGCCGACATCGGTCAGGGCGTCCGCACGACCTTCCCGAAGATCGTCGCGCATGAACTGAACCTGCCGGTGGAGAAGGTCTATTATAACCATCCCGATACCGCAAGAGTCCCCGACTCGGGTCCGACGGTCGCGTCGCGCTCGCTGATGACGGTCGGCGAGCTGCTGAGAAGAGCGGCGATCAAATTGCGTGATATCTGGGTCGAGGGCGAAGAGCAGGAGGTCGAGGAGCACTACAAGGAACCCGATTTCATGATCCCGTTCTATCTCGACCGCTTTGAGGGCGACGCTTACCCGACCTACGCGTGGGGTGTGAACGCCGTTGAGGTGGAGGTCGATACCTATACGGGTCTTGCGAAGATCCTCGGCGCGTACGCGAGCTTTGACGTCGGTACGCCCGTCGACTACAACATCGTCATGGGACAGATGGATGGCGGCTTTTTGCAGGGCCTCGGCTATGCGTCCATCGAGAAGATGGACTACGACAGCAAGGGCAGGATACGGAACAACAGCTTCACCGATTATCTGATCCCCACCGCGCTGGATGTGCCGAATCTGAAGGTCACCCTGCATGTGGAGGAATATCCCGACGGGCCTTACGGCGCGAAGGGCGCGGGCGAACTGCCGCTGGTCGGCGCGGCTCCGGCGTATGTCGAAGCGATCGAGCAGGCGATCGGCAGAAAGCTGAACCATGCTCCGTTCAACGCGGAGGACGTTATCGCTGCTTTGGAGGAAAAATAAGATGGATGTTATCACTTTTACATTGAATGGTAAAGAGGTCGTGTATGACGGCTCGGCGGCTGACAGGCTGCTGGAGGTTCTGCGCGATACCTACGATATGAAAAGCGTGAAATGCGGCTGTAAGGAGGGCGAGTGCGGCGCTTGCGCGGTACTGCTTGACGGCTTGCTGGTCAACTCCTGCTGTGTCGCGGTAGGCGCGGTCGACGGCTCGAAAGTTATGACCGTAGAGGGCTTCCGTGAGACGCCGCAGTTCGCGGTGCTCTCGGCGGCATTCGCCGACCTCAGCGCGGTGCAGTGCGGCTTTTGTATCCCCGGCATGGTGCTGGCGGCGCAGGCGGTACTTTCGCAGAATCCCCATCCTACCGAGGACGAGGTGCGCGAGGGGCTCAGCGGCAATCTCTGCCGCTGTACCGGCTACAACGCGATCATAAACGCTGTGCTGAACGCTTCGAAGGAGGGTGAAGGCTTATGGTAAACGGATATGCTCCCAAAACCCTGCAGGAGGCGTTGGAGATCCGCGCTCACGAGAAGGTGATCCCTTACGCGGGCGGCACCGATCTGATGGTGCAGAATCCGAAGAACGCGATCTACCTTTTCCTCAACAAGATCGATGAATTGAAAGAGATCAAAGACGACGGTGAATATATCCGCATCGGCGCGGGCGTGACCTTCACGCAGGCGATAGCAAGCGACCTTGTACCACAGCTGATGAAAGAGGCGGTCAGCCGTATCGCGGCTCCCGCGATCCGCAACGCGGGTACTTTCGGCGGCAACCTCGGCAACTCGTCCGATAAAGCGGACTCTGTATTAGTAGAATTCGCGATGGACGGATGCGTGCGCCTGGTATCGGTGAACGGCGAGCGTGTCATCCCTGTGGAAGAGTTCTTTATCAAGCGCCGTGAGAACAACCTGCGCGACGACGAGCTGATTGCGGAGATCTTACTCCCGAAAGCAAAGTGCAGTATGCCGTACTACTACAAGAAGGTCGGCGGCAGAAATGCCCTCGCGATCTCGCGTATCGCTTTCGCGGGAACTTATCTTGTAAAAGACGGTGTGATCGAGGATATCTCGGCGGCGGTCATCGGCGGCGCGGCGAAGTTCCAGCGCTTTAAGGATATCGAAAAAATGCTGATCGGCAAGACCGTCGGTGAGTTGAAGGCGAACATTGATGAGTACGTTAAACTGTACTCTGAAAAATATATTTTCACCCGCGGCAGAGTATCTGCCGAGTACCGCCGCACGGTCTGCATGAACCTGACAAAGGATTTTCTGAACACTATTATCTAGAAGATACAGGGCGGGCGCCGATTGGCTTGTCCCGCCCTGCAGTCTCTTAAAGAGGTAAACTATGTATATTGTCAATATCAACGGCAAGGACTATGAATGTGCCCATGACAAAAAACTCCTGCGCTTTCTCAGGGACGACCTGCGTCTGACCGCCGCAAAGGACGGCTGTTCAGAGGGTGTATGCGGCACGTGCACCGTTCTCGTCGACGGCAAAAAGACAAAGGCATGCGTTGTTTCGCTGTCGAAATTACAGGGCAAAAAGGTGCTGACCGTCGAGGGGATCGCACCCGAAGAAATGCGGGTGTATGAGCACTGCTTTGCCGAAGCCGGCGCGGTGCAATGCGGCTTCTGTATCCCGGGCATGATCATCTCGGCGAAGTCCCTGCTGGATACCAACCTCATTCCCACCCGCGAGGACGTCAAGAAAGCCATCAAGGGCAACCTCTGCCGCTGTACGGGCTATAAGAAGATCGAGGACGCAATCCTGCTGGCGGCGGATTTCTTCCGCGAAAAGCGCGAGATCCCCGCGCCGCCGAAAACACTCCGTATGGACGAGCACGCCCAGCGTATCGACGCGAAAGAGAAAGTCAACGGCACGGGGTTGTTTGCCGACGACCTGTACTTCGACGGCATGCTGTACGCGAAGGGGCTGTATTCGAAGTATCCCCGCGCGCGAATCAATAAGATCGACTGCTCCCGCGCATTGGAACATCCCGACTGTGTGGAGATACTCACAAAAGACGATGTGCCGTGCAACAAGATCGGGCACATCAAGCAGGACTGGGACGTCATGCTCGGCGAGGGTGATATCACCAAATATGTCGGCAACGTGCTGGCGGTCGTCGCGTCAACAAAGCTTGAGAGCCTTGAAGAGATCTGCTCCCTGATCGAGGTGGACTATACCGAATTAGAGCCGCTGACGAATCCTTATGACGCGCTCAAAGGCGACGCGCCGCTGATCCATGAGGACGGCAACGTGATGAGCCGTGCGAACCTTGTGCGCGGCAACGCCGATGAAGCGATCAAAAATTCAAAATTCGTGGTGACGCGAAAGTACAAGACCTCGTGGCAGGAGCACGGCTTTATGGAGCCTGAGTGCTGTGTCGCGCTCCCCGAGGGCGAGGACGGACTCCTGATCTACACCTCCAGCCAGAGTATCTATGACGTACAGCGCGAGTGCAGTAAGGCTTTGGGACTCGCTCCCGAAAAGGTGCATGTCCGCGCTCCGCTGGTCGGCGGCGGCTTTGGCGGCAAGGAGGACATGAGCGTCCAGCCTTACGCCGCGCTGATGGCATGGTACACCAAGCGTCCTGTCAAGGTGAAGTACAGCCGTCAGGAAAGCCTTGACTATCACGTCAAGCGCCATCCGATGGAGATGGAGTTCACCACCGCGTGCGATGAAAACGGCATTCTCACGGGGATGAAGGGCATTATCATCGCCGATACGGGTGCTTATGCTTCTTTAGGCGGCCCTGTTCTCCACCGTGCCTGCACTCACGCGGCAGGTCCGTATAATTATCAGAACATCGACATCTTCGGAATGTCTGTCTATACCAACAACACCCCCTCGGGCGCTTACCGCGGCTTCGGCGTGACGCAGAGCTGCTTTGCGACCGAGAGCAACATCAACCTGCTCGCCGAGATGGTCGGTATCGACCCGTGGGAGTTCCGCAGGCGCAACGCCATCAAGCCTGGGGACATCCTGCCGAACGGTCAGACCGCCGACCCCAACACCAACATGGAAGCCTGTCTCGACGCGGTCAAGGATATTTACTACGGTAATAAATATGTCGGACTCGCCTGCGGCTTCAAGAACTCGGGCACCGGCATGGGTAAGAAGGATATCGGGCGCGTACTGCTGTCGGTCGAGGGCGGTAAGATCCATATCCGCACCTCAGCGGCGTGCATGGGTCAGGGGATCGGTCAGATGGTGCTGACCGAGATCTGCCATGTGACGGGCTTAGACCCCGCGCTGTTCCTGTTTGAGACCTCCGACACCGTTCGCACTCCCGACGCGGGCACCTCGACCGCCTCGCGCCAGACGGTCATGACGGGCGAAGCGGCACGCAGGGTAGGGGAAAAGCTGAAAGCCGCTCTTTCGGACGGAAAGACGCTTTCTGACCTCGAGGGGCAGGAGTTCTTCGGCGAATACAGCGCCAAGACCGATCCGCTCGGCGCGATCAAGGAGAATCCCGTCAGCCATATTTCCTACTCTTACGGAGTCCAATTAATTGTACTCGATGATAACGGAAAGATCACGAAGGCGGTGTCCGCCTTCGACGTCGGTACGCCCGTCAATATCCAGTCTGTCGAGGGACAGATCGAGGGCGGCATGGTCATGGGTATCGGCTACGGCGTGACCGAGAAGTTCGAATGCAAAGACGGCTATCCTGTCTCAAGGTTCGGCAAGATCGGCTTTATGCGCGCGGATGAAGCGCCTGAGCTGGAGGTCATCCTCTGCCGACCGAAGGAAGAGGATAAGCTGCCGTTTTCGCTGGGCGCAAAGGGATGTGGCGAGCTGTGCATGATCCCGACCGCTCCCGCATGCGCGCTGGCGTACTACAAATACGACGGCAAATTCCGTCAGAGCCTGCCGCTGAGCGGTACGCCGTATCGGAAAGACTGATGGAAAAGAACAACTATACCTATCTTTTGCGCTGTGCCGACGGCTCGCTCTACTGCGGCTGGACGAACGATCTTGAAAAGCGCCTGTCCGCCCATAATGCGGGGACAGCGTCAAAGTATACCCGCACACGCCTGCCGGTGGAGATGGTCTATGCCGAGCGGCATGACTCAAAGCAGGAAGCGATGAAGCGCGAGTACCGTATCAAGCACCTGACCAAAGAGGATAAAGAAGCGCTGATCCTATCTGACACGAATATACTGACACAGAAAAACGCCGACGGTTAACTGCCGTCGGCGTTTCGGTGATTCGGTTGATCAGGATTCGGGTCCTTTGCTGACTGTGATGGTAACGTCGGCGCCTACGGGGATGATCTCTCCGCCGTCGGTGTAAGAGATGACGTTGCCCTCTTCGACGTCGTCGCTGTATTCTTCGACGATGATGGGGTTCAGCCCGACCTTCGAGACAAGGTTGGCCGCTTCCTTACCGGTTAGAACGCCAATGTTCGGAACGCCTACGCCTTCGCCCAGACTGCCGATGACCTTGACGACGCTGCCCTTATCGACAGCTTCGCCCGCCTTGGTGATCATCGCGTCGATAGAGCCCTCGGGGGTCTTGTCGGAGTATCTCTCACGCTGGACTTCCATTGTCAGACCGGCGTCGGTGATGGTCTGCTCCGCCTCGTCCTTGGTCATGCCCGTGACGTCGGGAACGGTGATCTGCGAGCTGCCGCAGCCGACTAAAGCCGTGACAGAGGCGATAACGGCGAGGATCAGAACCGTACTGAGGATCGTTTTGATTACACTTCTTTTCATGTTTCAGCCTCCTAAAATAGGTTGGCTCAATTATAGCACAGCGTTCCGCTTTTTTCCAGAGGTTTTTTAATTTTTATTCCGAAAGATTAAGTATTGCGGTCACGGTGTATGAATGATATAATAAACGGTAAGAAATTGATCGGAGTGGTTTTATGAAGCTCATGCCTGCGCTGCCTGAATCGATTTTTGATATCCTGTATCTGATATTTGCCATTGTCAGCGGGATCATCTTGCTGTACAAGGCAAAGGGGAGAAGGATGATCCGACTTTTCGGGCTGATGACGCTCTTGCTGGGGCTGGGCGATTCGTTCCATCTTGTACCCCGCGTGCTGAACTATTGGACTCAGGGCGATCACACCTCCGCGCTCGGGGTCGGCAAGCTGGTCACTTCCGTGACGATGACGGTGTTCTATCTCTTGATGGAGTATGCCCGCCGCGAACGGTACGGGATCAGCGGTCAGAAGAGCGCTTTGACGGCGGTGTGGGTACTGTCGGCTGTCAGGATCGCGCTGTGCTGTTTTCCGCAGAACGGATGGACGAGCACGGAACCGTCCCTGCTGTGGGGAATCCTGCGCAATATCCCGTTCGCGATACTCGGGGTGCTGACGGTGATACTCTGGCTGAGAAGTGCGCATAAGGACAAGCCGCTGAGGAGGCTGTGGCTCGCGGTGAGCCTGAGCTTTTTGTTCTATCTGCCTGTCGTTGTATGGGCGCAGGAGATACCGCTGATCGGTATGCTCATGCTGCCGAAAACATGCATGTACATCTGGATGATCCTGATGTTCGGAAAAACCGAAAAGGAATGAGAAAAGGGACGCCGATCGGCGTCCCTTTCGGATTTAGTTAAACGTTGGCAGATGATTATTTTTCGCTGAGGCGCTTGCCGATGTCGGGAGCTTTATGCTTCAGCCCCGCTAAATATCTTTGGATCGCGGTCACGTCAACGAGGGTCACGTCGCCGTCCTGATCGGCGTCAGCCGCAGCCATTTGGTCATCCGTCAGCGTGACAAGCGCGGCGTCCTGACGCTGGATCAGGGTCGCGTCGTCGATCTCGATCACTTCATTGAGGTTGGCGTCGCCGATGATAACGTCCTTTGCAGGGGTACCCGCGTCGTAGATAACGGCAATACCGGAGGAGCCGACGTGACCGGTGATCTTGGAAGAGGTGACGGTGAAGGTGCTGCCGGAGACTTCGTCTATATAAGTACCTTCGGGCACCATCGAACCGGAGTTGTTGACAGATACGTCGACGTCGGCGCTCTTTGACGCGATGACTGCTCCGCGCTCACGGCTGACGACATAGCAGTTGGCGTTGTAAAAGTACTTTTCATCGGTGCCGACCATCGCGTTGTGGAAATGGTTGACAGCCGCTATTTCGGGAGAGGTGAAGTGTGTACTGCCCTTCTTGGCGTAATAGATTTTTTCATGCACGGACTCAGACGGGCGGGAAAGATACAGCGCCCGGGCGTTTGCTCTCGCGCCGAGGATCGCGTAAGCCTTGTCGATGAGATTTTGGTCGACGGTTTTGGTCACGCCGTCGGTGTTGGAGTAAGTGTCGTGGCTCTCGCCCCAGTAGACGATCTTGTCGGCAGAAACGCCGTTCTTGCTCCAGTAGCCGTCTGTCCTGTAAATGCTGCCGGCTTTGACTGCGTTCAGGATATTGCCGCTGTAAACGGAGTCGGTCACGCCGATATACTGCGTGTATTCACTCATCAGCGCGTTGTTGTCGGCGGAAGGGTCTTTGCCCGCGGGAGATTCGAGGATCTCGCCGTACTGGTACAGATCGACCTGAGCCACCCGCGACCAGAACGCGCAGTCCTCGGAGGGGAGGGAGATATGCTTGGCGGCGTCCCAGCGGATGCCGTCGACGCCGGCTTCCTTGTACTTCTGGAGCATCGCGATCACCATATCCTGCACAGCCGTATTCTCGCTGTTCAGGTCAGGCATACCGATGTTCTTGTGGGTGACGTCGTAACGGACGTCATAATTACTGCAGGCGCCCTTGTTATGAAAATAAGTCGATTTATTGTTCTTGAACACACTCTCGACACTGTTTGCTAAAGTGCCGTTGTTGCTGCCTGCGACATGGTTGGCGACGACGTCGACGATGATCTTGACGCCGTATTTATCCGCTTCCGTACACAAGGACTGTAGATCACTGTAGGAGCCTAATTCGTTGCCGATCGTAAAGCCGTTGGGCTGGTACAGCCAGTACCACTGGTTGCGGCCGTCGTGTGCCTGCAGGGGAGAGGTCTGTACAGAAGTAAAGCCCGCTTCGGCGATGTTCGGCAGTTCTTCTTTGATCTGGCTGAGCGTCCAGTTGAAGCAGTGCAGGATATTGCCGTCCTCACAGGTCTTTGCAAGACCGTAATCCTTGCCTGTCGAAGCGGTATCGACGCTCTGTGCCGAAGCCGAAAAACCGACGGACATGACGCATGAGACGATCATGCACAGTATCAGTATAAGGCAGGTCATTTTCTTTTTCATACATCTCACCCTTTTTCTGTTTGATTTTTATAGGTCTTGTAAAAATAATAACAAGCTATCGGGAAAAAGTCAACAACATTAAATGGTGAATGGGAAATGAAATTATTTCAGCGTGTGCAAGCGTCGGCGATTGTCGAAATGGTCAGCGTGGTTTCTTCAAGGACGTCGAGTAATACTCTGACGGTGTCGAGAGAGGTGAAGATGGTCACGCCGTTCTCGACAGCCGTCTGGCGGATCGCGGTGCCGTCCTCATAGTGGACGCCCGACATGATGGCACGGGTGTTGATGACGTAGCTGACATAGCCTGCGCGGATCGCGTCGAGGATCTGCGTAGAGCCCTCGCTGAGCTTTTTCAGCGTGCGGGTACGGATACCGTTTTCTCTGAGCACCTTCGCGGTCAGATCGGTCGCCTCGATGTTGAAGCCGAGGTTGTAGAAGCGTCTGACAAGCGGGATCGCCTCCTGCTTATCTTCGTCGGCGAGGGTCACAATGACCGTGCCGTAGTTCTGTACCTTCGTGCCTGCCGCGACGAGCGCCTTGTACATCGCTCTCGACAGGCTCTTGTCGTAGCCGATCGCTTCGCCCGTCGACTTCATCTCGGGAGAGAGGTAAGCGTCAAGCCCCTTGATCTTCTGGAACGAGAATACAGGAACCTTGACATAATATCTCTGCTTCTCTTCGGGATAGAGCTGGAAGATACCCTGCTCCTTGAGCGACTTGCCGAGGATGACCTCGGTCGCGATATCCGCAAGGCTGTAGCCTGTGGACTTAGAGAGGAACGGAACGGTTCTCGACGATCTCGGGTTGACCTCGATGATATAAACGTCGTCGTTTTCGTCAACGATAAACTGGATGTTGTACAGACCGATGATACCGATGGCTTTGCCGAGCTTCTTCGCGTACTGGAGGATAATGCCTTTTACCTTGTCGCTGATGGAGAAGGACGGATAGACGCTGATGGAGTCGCCCGAATGGACGCCTGTTCTCTCGACCAGCTCCATGATACCGGGGACGAATACGTCGGTACCGTCGCAGATCGCGTCGACCTCGACCTCTTTGCCCATGATGTACTTATCTACCAGTACGGGCTTGTCTTCGTCGATCTCAACAGCGGTCTTTAAATAATGTCTTAAATCTTCCTCTTTGGAAACGATCTGCATAGCTCTGCCGCCGAGTACGAAGGACGGACGGACAAGCACAGGATAACCGATCTCAGCGGCGGCTTTCACGCCTTCCTCAATGGAAGTGACAGCCTTGCCCGCGGGCTGCGGGATACCGAGCTCTTTGATGATGGCGTTGAAGCTATCGCGGTTCTCGGCTCTTTCGATCGCGGTGCAGTCGGTGCCGATGATCTTCACGCCTCTGTCCATCAGGGGCTGAGCGAGGTTGATCGCGGTCTGACCGCCTAACGACGCGATAACGCCCTCGGGCTGTTCAAAGTCGATGATCGCCATGACGTCCTCGGGAGTCAGCGGCTCAAAGTACAGCTTGTCTGCTGTCGTATAGTCGGTGGAGACGGTCTCGGGGTTGTTATTGATGATGATGGCTTCGTAGCCCGCTCTGCGGATGGTCTGCACCGCGTGGACGGTGCTGTAATCGAACTCGACGCCCTGACCGATACGGATGGGACCCGCGCCCAGCACGATGATCTTCTTTTTGTCGGTGCGGACGGACTCATTTTCTTCTTCATAGGTGGAATAAAAATACGGAACATAGCTTTCAAATTCAGAAGCGCAGGTGTCGATCATCTTGAACACGGGCAGGATGCGCGCATCCTTTCTCATTTTGTATATCTCAGGTTCATCATCATCCCAAAGCTGTGCGATCGCCTTATCTGAGAACCCCATGCGCTTTGCGCGGTAAAGCGTATCAGCGTTATGGATATTATCCCGCAATTCCGATTCCATCTGAACAATGTTGCGGATCTTGCGCAGGAACAGCCTGTCGATAGCGGTCGCTTGGTGAATATCTTCGCTATTGCCGCCCTTTCTGAGCAGTTCGGCGATCGCGAAGATTCTGTCGTCGGTATCGCGGGTGATGTATGAGAGCAGTTCATCGACACTCCGCTCCGCGAATCGGGACAGATACAGATGTGCCGCGCCGACTTCCATGGAACGGACGGCTTTGAGCAGGCTTTCTTCGATCGTCCTGCCGACGCTCATGACCTCGCCCGTTGCCTTCATCTGGGTGCCGAGGGTGTTGGGGGCGCTGACGAATTTGTCGAACGGAAAACGCGGCATTTTGGTGACCACATAATCGAGCGCGGGCTCAAAGGACGCAGGGGTATTGGCGAGTTGTATTTCTTCCAACCGCAAGCCGACGCCGATCTTCGCGCTGACGCGGGCGATGGGATAGCCCGAAGCCTTGGATGCCAACGCCGACGAGCGGGAAACGCGGGGATTCACCTCGATGATGTAGTATCGGGACGAATGAGGGTCGAGCGCGAACTGGACGTTGCAGCCGCCCTCTACCTTTAAGGCGCGGATCAGCCGCAGGGCGCTGTCGCGCAGCATTTGGTATTCCTTGTTAGTCAGCGTCTGGGTCGGACAAAAGACGATGCTGTCGCCTGTATGGATGCCGACAGGATCGAAGTTCTCCATGTTGCAGACGGTGATCGCGGTGTCGTTTGCGTCGCGGATGACCTCATATTCGATCTCTTTATAACCCTTGACGGATTTTTCGATCAAGACCTGATGTACGGGACTCAAAGCAAACGCTTGTTTTCCGATCTCTAATAAATCAGCTTCGCTGTCCGCGAAGCCGCCGCCCGTACCGCCGAGGGTGAACGCGGGACGGAGCACCACGGGGTAGCCGATGGTTTTCGCGGCTGCTTTCGCTTCTTCCAGATCATAGGTGATCCGCGAGGGGATGACTGGTTCGCCGATCGACTCGCACAGCTCCTTAAACAGCTCTCTGTCCTCGGCGCGTTCGATACTTTCGGAGGATGTGCCGAGCAATTCTACTTGACACTCCTTTAACACTCCCTTGCGCTGAAGCTCCATCGCAAGGTTCAGACCTGTCTGACCGCCGATACCCGGCAGCAGCGCGTCGGGACGCTCTTTGCGGATGATTTTTGCTACATATTCAAGGGTCAGCGGCTCCATATAGACCTTGTCGGCGATCATCGTGTCGGTCATGATGGTCGCGGGGTTACTGTTGCAGAGGATGACCTCGTAGCCTTCTTCCTTGAGCGCCAGACACGCCTGCGTGCCCGCGTAGTCGAACTCCGCCGCCTGACCGATGACGATAGGACCCGAGCCGATGACCATGATCCGTTTGATGTCCTCTCTCTTAGGCATGATCTTTTCCCTCCTTCATCATGGCGATAAACCTGTCAAACAGATAGGCGCTGTCCTGCGGTCCGGGCGCGGATTCCGGATGATACTGCACGCCGAAGGCGCGGTCTGTCAGGTTTTCCACACCTTCCACCGTGTTATCCAGTAAATTGATGTGGGTCGCTTTCAGCGGTGTGTCCAAAAGGCTCTTTTCATCCACCGCGTAAGAATGATTCTGCGCGGTGATCTCGATTTTATCGGTTGCAAGGTTCTTGATCGGATGATTGCCGCCGCGATGACCGAATTTCAGCTTGTAGGTTTTTGCGCCGTAGGACAGGGACAAAATCTGGTGCCCAAGACAGATGCCGAAGATCGGGAATTTGCCGTGAAGGGCTTTTACCGTGTCAATGACTTCGGGGACGTCCTCGGGGTTGCCGGGACCGTTGCTCAAAAACAGCCCGTCGGGATGAAGAGAAAGGATATCACGCACACGTGCGTTCCACGGGACGGCGGTCACGTCGCAGTTCCTTTTCAGCAGGGAGCGCACGATGTTTTCTTTCATCCCGCAGTCGATGGCAACGACGTGGTATTGCGCGTTTTCTCCCGTGTATTTTTCGGTTTTTTTGCGGCTGACACGGCTGACGGCATCGGATGGGAGAACGTGTTCTCTCAGTGCTTTTACTGCCTCCTCCGTATTTGCGGAAAGTTCCGTGATGACCGCGCGGCAGGAGCCGTAGTCGCGGATGTTGCGCACCAGCTTGCGTGTATCGACGCCGCTGATCCCCGCGATACCGTATCGCTTCATGATCTCGTCAAGCGTGTGAACGCTGCGGTAGTTGGACGGTTCGTCGTTGTATTCGCGCACGATCATCGCGCTGACGGTCGGCGTTTTCGTCTCGTAGTCCTCTGCCGTCATGCCGTAGTTGCCGATCAGCGGGTATGCCATGACGACCCCCTGGTCGGTGTAGGACGGGTCGGAGAGAATCTCCTGATAGCCGACGGGAGACGTGTTGAATACGATCTCAAAGACGCGGACGCGCGCGTCATTAGCTCCGAACCCCTTTCCGCAGTATACGGAACCGTCCTCTAATATCAGTTTTTTGTCATATTCTATCGGGTTCATTCGGTTCACCCCTTCTTGCTTTCGCTGATTTTGGTTTCAAAGCGATTTTTCGCGGTATCGGACGGGACGGCAGTCGGATAGCCGCCCCCGAAGCACGCCGTACAAAAGCCTGTATCCTCGCCCGCAAGCCGTTTGACGTTGTCGATGCTGAGATAGCCCAGCGTCGTCACCCCGATCTCACGTGCGATATCCTTCACGCTCAGGCGGTTGGCAATCAGGGCGTCCGCGCTGTCGATGTCGGTGCCGTAGTAACACGGCTGTTTGAAGGGCGGCGCACTGACGCGCATGTGGATTTCTTTCGCGCCCGCGTTCCATAACAGCTGTGCGATGTGACGGCAGGTCGTGCCGCGCACGATGGAATCGTCTATCAGCACCACGCGTCTGCCTTCTACGACGTCACGGATGGGGTTGAGCTTGATCCCGACGCCCTGCGCGCGCTGTCCTTGTTCGGGGGCGATAAAGGTGCGGGCGATGTATTTGTTTTTGGTGAAGCCGATCGCGTAGGGGATACCCGACTCCTGCGCATAGCCGATCGCCGCCTCAAGTCCCGAGTCGGGTACTCCGATGACGATGTCCGCGTCGACAGGGTGTTCCTGCGCGAGGAACCTGCCTGCCGTTCTGCGGCAGCGGCTGACGGGGGCGCCGTCGATCACCGAGTCGGGACGCGCGAAGTAGATGTATTCAAAGACGCAGAAACGCTTCGGCTTTGTATGACAATGCGTTGTATCAAAGCGAATACCGCCGCTGTCGACGACCGCGATCTCGCCCGGCAGCAGATCGCGGACGAGCTTCGCGCCGACCGCGTCCAGTGCGCAGGATTCGGACGCAAAGATGATCTTTCCGTCGTCGGTCATGCCGTAGCACAGCGGTCTGAAGCCGTGAGGATCGCGCGCCGCGATCAGCTTCTGCGGCGAGCTGATCACCAGCGAGTAGGCGCCCTCGATGACGTCCATCGCGGCGGATACCGCCTTTTCGATCGAGCCGTGCCGCAGACGCTCCTGTACGATCGTGTAGGAGATGACCTCGGAGTCGGTCGTGGTGTGGAAGATCGCTCCCTGCTCTTCAAACCGCGTCCTCAGCGCAAAGGAATTGGACAGATTGCCGTTGTGGCACAGCGCCATCCTGCCCTTGTGGTGGTTGACGATCAGCGGCTGGATGTTTTGCAGGAGCTTTGCGCCGGTGGTGGCATAGCGCACATGCCCGACCGCGATATTTCCCCTGCCCAGCGCGTGCAGGTCATCCGTGCCGAACACCTCGCTGACCAGCCCCTCGCCCTTGCGGTAGGTGAACACGCCGTCGTCGTTGACGGCGATGCCCGCGCTTTCCTGACCCCTGTGCTGCAGGGCGTAGAGCGCGTAGTAGGTCATCGACGCGAGGTCGTCCGCGGAGCTGCTGCACACGCCGAACACGCCGCATTCTTCATGTAGATTACTCATGCTGTTACCTCAAATCATATCCATTATTAGGCATAAAAAAAGACAAAGACGCCTTGGTGAAGGTAGACGTCTTTGTCTTACAAATGTTATTATACGCCGATCAGGCGCATTTGTCAATCATATTAGTCCGCGAGGAGCATGCGGTCGTTCTCGAGCTTTGAGCCCGAGGCTTCCTCAAATTTTTTCAGCAGGCCGTCGACGGTCAGCGCCTTTTTATCTTCGCCGCTGATGTCGAGGATGATCTTGCCGTCGGACATCATGATGAGGCGGTTGCCGTGGGTGATGGCGTCCTTCATGTTGTGGGTGACCATCAGCGCCGTGAGGTGGTTTTCTTCGATGATCTCGTCGCTCAGCTCCAGCACCTTGACGGCAGTTTTCGGGTCAAGCGCGGCGGTATGCTCGTCCAGCAGAAGGACCTTCGGCTTTTTGATCGTAGCCATCAGCAGGGTGATCGCCTGCCGCTGACCGCCCGAGAGCAGTCCGACCTTGGTGCTCATCCTGTCCTCGAGTCCTAAGTCAAATCGTGCGAGCATTTCACGGTACGCCTCACGCTCGGACTTTTTGACGCCCCAGCTCAGTCCGCGGCGGTCGCCTCTGCGCGCCGCGATGGCTAAGTTCTCGATGATCTCCATATCCGCGACCGTGCCCATCCGCGGGTCCTGGAATACGCGTCCCAGATACGGCGCACGCTTGTGCTCGGGCAGGGCGGAGACGTTTTCGCCGTCGATGAGGATCGCGCCCGAGTCGACAGGCCATACGCCCGCGACAGCGTTGAGCATGGTGGATTTGCCCGCGCCGTTGCCGCCGATGACGGTACAGAAGTCGCCGTCGTTTAGCTTCAGGCTGACGCCGTTCAGCGCGACCTTTTCGTTGACGGTGCCTTTATTAAAGGTCTTATAGATATCAATGATTTCAAGCATTTTCGTCACCCTCCCCGTCGTTCCATGTCAGGAGCTTCGCGCTCCTTTTGGCGACCTTTTTGAAAGAGGTCTTGGACTTGTCCTGTAAATAGGGTACCGCGAGGAATACCGCGACGACGACAGCTGTGAAGAGCTTTGTATCGTCGGTGGGCATCTTGAGCCACAGCACCAGACCCATCGCGATATAGTACAGCACCGCGCCGACCACCACGAAGAACAGCCTGAGGATGAAGTTCATGCCCTTCTTGAAGATACCTTCGCCGATGACCGTGCCGATAACGACGGCGGCAAGTCCGATGACGATGGCGCCGCGTCCCATGTTGATGTCGGCAAAGCCCTGATACTGGGCAAACAGAGAGCCCGAAAGCGCGACCAGACCGTTGGACAGCGCCAGCGCGATGACCTTCATGGTCGAGATGTTGATGCCCTGCGCCTTGCTCATCGAGGGGTTGGAGCCTGTGGAGCGGATCGCGGAGCCCTGCTCGGTGCCGAAGTACCAGTACATCAGGATGATGACCACGGCGACCAGCACCAGACCGATGATGATAGCCATGTTGATATTGCTTGCCGAGAGAAGCAGATCATAGTTGCGGTAGCTGACGGGAACGTTCGCCTTGCCCATGATGTTGAGGTTGATGGAGTAAAGCGCGATCTGGGTCAGAATACCCGCCAAGATCCCGGGGATACCCAGAACCGTGTGCAGAAAGCCCGTCACAAGACCCGCGATGATACCTGCCAGCATGGCGATCAGCACCGCAGCCCATACGGGTACGCCCGCGATGATCAGCACTGCCGTCACCGCGCCGCCCGTCGCAAACGAACCGTCTACGCTCAGGTCGGCAAAGTCGAGCAGCTTGTACGTGATAAATACACCTAAACCCATCAGACCCCATATGATGCCCTGGGCGATATTGCCGGGCAGCTGTGAGAGAAAGGTCAGTGGGTTCAGTGATGAAAAGTATGATAGAATTCCAGACATCATATTCACCGATTTCCTTAGGATATAGCGCTTTCGGTGTAAACAGCCGAAAGCCACAGAATATTTTAACAGAAACCATCTCAGCGGTCAAGAGAATTTAAAATGTTAAAGCGCAAAAATATGAAAAAAACAGAGGGCTGCTGCGATAAAAGCGGCAGCCCCCTTGATAGGCGACGTTTTGTTGTGTTCGATAATCAGAAGAAGAAATACTGATTGTTAGCGATAAAGTAATTCTCTCTTAATGTTGTGAATTTACTGATTTGAGGCGAGGTAACAGATGCTTTTTCCGCGCCGGTATAATCATAGACGGTAACGGTATTGGTATCCTTGTCGTATTCTGCGTAGGAATCTGTGTACAAGTATGTGTACGAAATCCGCTTGGGAGAAAACTGCTCTTTTCCCTGTCGGTCGATGAAGGTAAAATACTGATCGCCGTCTTGACCCTCCAGTTTCAGCCACGCGTATCCGGCATCCGAGAAATCCGAGAAGTCCACAACTGTTGCGTCGGAAGTAACTGTCAGCGAGGGCATATCGATCGCACCGTTGAAGTCATAGAATTTATCTTCGCTCAAGCTATATCTCATAAGTGAACTGGAACCACCTGAGGATTTATAGTTAGATAACTCATCCTTAGATCTTCCAAAAAACTCAAGGCTTTTTGTGCGATAGTTAATGTACGCCAATAAATCGGCTGCCCATACTTTACCATCGACAATTTGGGAGAAATTCGCATCCTGAGAGAGTCTTCTTATAGCGAATTGAGCTTGGTCGTGATTAAAAAACATTTCTTCATCCAGAACCGAACCGTCAGTGGAATCCACAACCGAACCGTCAGCGGAATTGAATAAATAAATTCCTCCGTTTGAGATGTAGTAGTCATCATAGAGGTAGAAAAAATTCCCGAGAGGGTTCGAGGGAGAAAGCGCTCTTCCGTCATATTCATAATAGGGATACTCACCTTCGGGAGAAACGTCGTTTCCGTTTTTATCAATAGCGACGAGTACTAATTTGCTTTTGTCAAAGGTATGGTAGGCTCTCCGCAGAATGAATTTACCGTTTCCGTATCCCGCTATTTCTTCGGAGATATCGTCGTCATTTTTGGTTTCGTACAGAAGGTTGCCGTCTTTATCGATGATACGATGATGACCGTCATATTCAAAACAGGAGAGACCGTCTTGAAAAGGGGTACCCCTATGCTTGGAATCAACGGTATATATGACCTCTCCCTGCTGATTGATGACAGAAGATGCTGTGCCCCATGTGATCCAAGCGAGCCCCTCCGAAAACGGTTCGCAGCTGTCAAACTGAAAGACAGATAAGTCGAACTTGTCAGAATCATTCGCTGTTGTTGCGGCATCGTCCATATCTGCGGGAGCGTCTACGACCGCGGGGGCGTTGGGAGCGTCGGCGTTGGGGATCGGTTGCTGATTAGACGAACATCCGACGAGAGAAGCTATCATCGTGAGAGTGAGCAGGGCTGTTATTATTTTCTTAGTATGTTTCATGGCGGATTTCCTTTCTTGCGTTGTCTGAATTAAAGATAAAGATTCTTTACCGGTCTGTTCAGTTGATAAGTCATAAGTCTGTTTTTCCGGCTTTTGGCAGTACGGTAAACGAGTTCAGCGTCTACAGGTAATTCATTTGCTTTTTCTTCATTCATTTCCTCCTTTGAAAATCGAAATGCGTTCCGCACGACGCGGCGGGGCAGGCGTACCATGATTTATTCTTTTTGCAGTATAAAACCAGAGTGGCGGAGAAAGGCTCTGCCTGACAGGGTCATGCGTCCGAAAATGGATTAGAAGCCGTCTGCCAGCTTTCCGTATATTAAGACCTGAAAAATCATAGTTGTATTTTAACAACAACAAAGTTGTAACCTTTTTTGTCGAAATCATACGAAAATCGTCTTTCTTGATTGTTGAGATTCACAAGACTATTCGCGCTGTTTTTACCTATGAGGTGCATAGACGCTTACCTCTTGGTACGGACGCTTTCGAGTTACAGTCTTCTCCGCTTTACTTGTAAAATGAATAAGGGGCTGCCATGCGGCAGCCCCGTTTTTTCACTTTACAGGAAACTACTCGTTTCCGTAACGCAAAAGATTTGTATTCCCGCCCGATCTGCCGCTGTGCGGCAGCGGGCGATGGCGATGCGAAAGTCGCGTATTATTCGCTTGCGGTCTCAAGCGCCTCGTAACCGTCGGGAACTTCGATACCCAGCATGGACGCGCGTGCAGCGTCATACTTCTTGGTGGTAGCGGCGGCGAACTGTACCTCCATCGCGGAGATATCGGCGCCGTTCACGAGGATGTCATAAGCCATCTCGCCGGTCTTCTGACCGAGGTCATAGTAGCTGATGGACAGGGTCGCGATACCGCAGCCTGCGCAGATGCCTTCCTCACCGCAGACGATCGGAACCTTCTTCTCGGCGGCGATGTTGTCGATGATACCGGTGTTGGAAGCGGCAGTGTTGTCGGTCGGGATGTAGAGAACGTCGCACTCGTCGCACGCGGAGGTGACGACAGCGGCGATATCGTTGGAGTCGGAGAAGGTGTAGCTCTTGACCTCGTAGTCAGCGAGGTACCGGGTGATCGTGTCGCACTGATACTTGGAGTTCGGCTCCGCGGAGCAGTACAGCAGACCTACGGTCTTTAAGTCAGGGAACAGCTCCTTGATGATGTCAGCCTGACCGTCGAGGGGAGCGAGGTCGGAGGTGCCGGATACGTTGAAGCCGGAGGTGCCGGTCCAGTCGGCGATGTCCAGAGCGGTGCCGTAGTCGGTGATCGAGGTGCCGAGGACGGGGATGTCGGGAGTAGCGGTGAACGCGGCCTGCAGCGCGGGAGTCGCGTTGCCGAGGATGAGGTCGACATTGTCAGCGACAAACTGGTTGGCGATGGTGGTGCAGGTAGCGGAGTCGCCCTGCGCGTTCTGCTCGTTGAAGGTGACCTTGTCGCCGAGCTTGTCGGTCAGATAATCCTTGAAGCCGTTGGTAGCGGCGTCGAGAGCGTCGTGCTGGACGAGCTGGCAGATACCGATATTATAGGTCTTATCCGCGTCAGCGGTGTTGTTATCGGTCGTTTCACCGGAACAGCCGGCGAGAACTGCGGTCATCATCAGTGCCGCAAGAATGATAGCGAGTAATTTTTTCATCTTTTCCTCCATAATCATGATTTTACTTTAGTGCTTTATCGCTTTTTTGCTTCTATTTGCTAAAGTGCAAATTCTATTATACACATATTTATGCGTTTTGCAAGTATTTTTACGATTTTTTTCGAAAGTCAGGAATGAGGTTTTGAGGTGACAGCGTTTTGTCAGATACAGGAGCGGACGGCGTCTTTCATGGATTTTACATATTCGCCGATATATTTCGGTGCGTCGGTATCGTGCTGCTCAAGCAGCTTGATGATCGCGGAGCCGACGATTGCGCCGTCACAGAGCCCTGCCATCTTCTTCGCCTGCTCGGGGGTCGAGATACCGAAGCCGATCGCGCAGGGGATATCGGTATTCTCCCTAACCACCTTGACGATCGCGCTAAGGTCGGTGGTGATCTGTGAGCGGGTGCCCGTAACGCCCAGCGAGGACACGATGTAGAGAAAGCCCTCGGCGTCTTTGGCGATCTTCGCGATACGCTGCTTTGAGGTCGGCGCGATCAGCGAGATCAGATCGACGCCGTACTGACGGCAAAGGGGTTGGAACTCGTCTTTTTCCTCATACGGCAGATCGGGCAGGATCAGTCCGTCGATACCGATCTCTTTGCAGGTGGAGATGAAGCGCTCCGCGCCGTAGGAGAAAACTACGTTCGCATAGGTCATGAACACCATCGGCACGTCGGTCTCTTTGCGGATGTCGCGGACGAAGTCGAACACCTTGTCGGTGGTGATCCCGCCCGCAAGAGCGCGGATATTTGCCCCTTGGATCACAGGTCCTTCGGCGGTCGGATCGGAAAAGGGGATACCCAGCTCGATCAGATCGGCGCCGTTTTCTACCATCGCGAGGACGGCTTTTTTCGTTGTTTCGACGTCGGGGTCTCCGACGGTGATGAACGGGATGAACGCCTTGCCGCTTTTGAAGGCTTTTGCGATATTACTCATGCAGATCCTCCCCTCTGTAGCGCGCGATAGCGGCTACGTCCTTGTCGCCGCGACCTGAAATATTGATCACGATGATCTGATCCTTGTCCATCGTCGGCGCGAGCTTCATCGCGTGGGCGACGGCATGGGCGGATTCGATCGCGGGGATGATCCCTTCGGTTTTAGAAAGGTATTCAAAGGCGCATACCGCTTCTTCGTCGGTGACGGGGACATATTCGGCGCGTCCGATATCGTGCAGATAGGCGTGCTCGGGACCGATACCCGGGTAGTCCAGCCCTGCCGAGATAGAGTAGACGGGAGCGATCTGACCGTATTCATCCTGACAGAAATAGGACTTCATGCCGTGGAAAATGCCTAAGGAGCCGACGTTCATGGTCGCCGCGGTCTCGAAGGTGTCGATCCCTCTGCCCGCAGCCTCACAGCCGATCAGTCGGACGCTTTCATCGTCGATGAAGTGGTAGAATGCGCCGATGGCGTTGGAGCCGCCGCCGACACAGGCGAGGACCGCGTCGGGGAGCCTGCCTTCTTTTTCGAGCATTTGCTCCTTGATCTCCTTCGAGATGACCGCCTGAAAATCACGGACGATCGTCGGGAAGGGATGGGGTCCCATCACGGAGCCGAGGCAGTAGTGGGTGTCGCTGATGCGGGACGTCCACTCGCGCATGGCTTCGGAGACCGCGTCCTTGAGGGTGGCGGTGCCTGTCTTGACGGGGATGACCTCTGCGCCGAGCAGCTTCATGCGGTAGACGTTCAGCGCCTGACGGATGGTATCCTCCTCGCCCATGAACACGACACACTCCATCCCGAAGAGGGTAGCGGCTGTCGCGGTCGCAACGCCGTGCTGTCCTGCGCCTGTCTCGGCGATCAGGCGGGTCTTGCCCATCTTTTTGGCAAGAAGTGCCTGTCCCAAAACGTTATTGATCTTGTGAGCACGCGTGTGGTTGAGGTCCTCGCGCTTGAGATAGATCTTCGCGCCGCCCAGATCTTCTGTCATACGCTTTGCGTAGTAAAGGCGCGAGGGTCTGCCTGCGTAGTTATTGAACAGCTCTTTCAGCTCACGGTTGAATTCTTCATCATTCTTATAGTGGTTATAGGCTTCTTCCAGCTCTGCCACGGCGTTCATCAGCGTTTCGGGAATATACTGACCTCCGTGGATGCCGAAGCGGCCCTTGCTCTCGTTCATAGATACCTTCCTTTATTTGTTATTGCGCAGTATGCGCATGATAGTTTCCATCTTGATTTTGTCCTTGACGCTGTCGGTTTCTATCGCCGAGCTCAGGTCGACGGCGTAGGGACGGAAACGGCTGATCGCTTCCTCTAAGTTTTCGGCAGAGATACCGCCCGCAAGGAAAAAGGAACGATTAAGGGAAGAAAACAGACTCCAGTCGAACGCTTTCCCCGTGCCGTAGCCCGAGTCGAGCAGTACCATGTCGGCGGTACTGCGCTTTGCGGCTTCGATGTCTTCGGCGGATTTGATTTTATATGCCTTGATGATCGGCGTGTCGGTTAGTTTTCTCAGCGCTGTAATGTATTCCTCATCCTCACTGCCGTGAAGCTGGGCGATGTCGATGACGCCTTGATCGCACAACTCGGCGACCGTTTCGGGCGCTTCATCGACAAACACGCCGACCGCTTTGATGTTCGGGTCAAGCTGTTGCTTCAAGAATCGTGCCGTATCGGGCGTTACATATCGTTTGCTGGGTTTCCAGAACACGAAGCCGATATAGTCGGGGCGCAGGTCGTTGACATAGCCGATATCCTCCGCGCGGCGTATCCCGCAGAATTTGATCTTCGTCATATCATTTACCGTATCTTAACTCGAGCAGCATGGCGGTCTTATCCGCGGAGCGCATCAGGGTTTCGCCGACCAGAACGGCATTCACGCCGATTTTCTCAAGCTGTTCGACGTCCTCATGGCTTTTGACGCCGCTCTCCGAGACGAACACGACGTCGTCGGGGACAAGGCTCCGCAGATTCGCGGAGTTGGAAAAGTCCATGGAAAAATCCTTGAGGTTGCGGTTGTTCACGCCGATGACACGGGCATTCACGCTCAGGGCGGTCTCGATCTCTTTTTCGTCGTGGGCTTCGACCAGAGCGGAGAGTCCCAGCGCGTCACATATCGCGAGATATTCCGCGATCTCGCCGCGGCTGAGGATCGAGCAGATCAGCAGGACCGCTGACGCGCCGAGCAGCTTCGCTTCATAGATCGTGTAGGGATCGACGGTGAAATCCTTGCGGATCACGGGGACGCTCACCGTGTCGGTGATCGCTTTCAGATGGTCGGTACTGCCGAGGAACCACTTCGGTTCGGTCAGCACAGAGATACAGTCCGCGCCCGCGCTGTCATATGCTTTCGCAATATCCAGATAGGGATAATGCTCTGCGATAATGCCTTTGGACGGAGAAGCCTTTTTGCACTCACAGATGAATGAAACGCCGTCTTTTTGCAGGGCTTTTTCAAAGCGGAAATCGCCCTTCGGCAGGGATAATGCCTGCGCCTGTATCTCTTTCAGGGATATACTGTTTTTACTGAGGGCAACACGCTCGCGGGCATGCTCCGCCAGTTTGTCGAGAATGGTCATACTGTTGTTCCTCAGATCTCGCTGTTGCTCAGCTCGATCAGCTTTTCGAGGGTTTGATATGCCTTGCCGGAGTCGATCAGCTCCGCGGCAAGCTCAATGCCGTGAGCGAAGGAATCCGCCTTGCCGCCGATGTACAGAGACGCGCCCGCGTTCATCAGAACGGCGTTGCGCTTTGCGCCGCGCTCGACGCCTTTGAGGATGTTGCGGGTGATCTCGGCGTTCTCTTCGGGTGTGCCGCCGACAAGCTCGGATTTCTGACATCTGGGCAGGGAGAAGTCCTCGGGGGTGATGGTGTAGCTCTTGAACCATCCGTCCTTGAATTCGCAGATCTTTGTCGGTGCGGACATGGAGATCTCGTCGAGCTTATCGGTGCCGTAGACGACCATGCCGCGCTTCACGCCGAGGCTCATCAGTACCTGCGCCAGCGGCTCGATCAGGTACTCGTCATAGACGCCTAAAAGCTGCATTTTCGGCGAGCCGGGGTTGGTCAGGGGACCTAAGATATTGAACACGGTTCTAAAACCCAGCTCCCTGCGGATCGCGCCGACGTACTTCATCGAGGCATGGTACTTCTGCGCGAAGAAGAAGCACATGCCGACTTCGTCGAGCAGGTAGCGGCACATAGCGGGCTCCTGCTGGATATTTACGCCGAGCGCTTCTAAGCAGTCGGCTGTGCCGGATTTTGAGGAAGCGGCGCGGTTGCCGTGCTTTGCGACCTTCATGCCGCCTGCCGCCGCGACCAGCGCGGAGGTGGTGGAAATATTGAAGCTGTGGGCGTTGTCGCCGCCTGTACCGACAATCTCGAACAGGTCGAGGTCGGTATCGCACTTCAGCGCGTGGTCTCTCATCGCCGCCGCACAGCCCGCGATCTCGTCGCCGGTCTCGGCACGCGCGCTCTTGGTGGACAGCGCCGCTAAGAAAGCGGAGTTCTGGGTGGGGGAGGTCTCGCCCGACATGATCTCGTTCATGACGGCGTAAGCCTCGTCGTAGGTCAGGTCCTCTTTGCTGACGATTTTGACAATTGCTTCTTTGATCATAATAACACCTCAAATGATAGTTTTAGCCGATAAAGTTCTTTAACATCTGTTTGCCGTCGGGGGTCATGATCGACTCGGGATGGAACTGGACGCCGTAGACGGGATAGCTCTTGTGCTGTACTGCCATCACTTCGCCGTCGTCGGTTTTCGCGATGATTTTCAGGTCGTCGGGTATCATATCGGCGTCCGCTGCGAGCGAATGATACCGCGCGACCTTCGTCTGTTTCGGGCAGCCCTTGAACAGAGGGCTATCCGTATCCAGCTCTGCGACGCTCTGCTTGCCGTGCATGAGCTCTTTCGCGTAGGTGACGGTCGCGCCGTAGGCGGCGCAGATCGCCTGATGTCCCAGACACACGCCGAGGACGGGGATTTTGCCGCCGAGCTTTTGCACCAGCCCGATGATGACGCCCGCGTTCTCGGGTCGTCCCGGACCGGGGGAGAGGATGATCCTCTCGGGCGCGAGGGCTTCGATCTCTTCGACCGTCATCTCATCGTTGCGGATGACGCGGATGTCGGGAGCGATCTCGCCGACATACTGATATAGGTTGTAGGAAAAGCTGTCGTAGTTGTCGATGAGCAGAATCATATCTCTTCCTCCTGTGCGGCTTTGAGGGCGGACACGACCGCCTGCGCCTTGTTGATACACTCCTGATATTCCTTTTCGGGGACGGAGTCGGCGACGATCCCCGCGCCGCTGCGGACAAATACCTTTCCGTTCTTTTTATAGGCCAGGCGGATCGCGATACAGGTGTCCATGTTGCCTATGAAGTCGATGTAGCCGATCGCGCCGCCGTAGATACCGCGTTTGTTGTTCTCGAGCTCCGCGATCAGCTGACAGGCGCGTATCTTCGGCGCGCCGGAGAGCGTGCCTGCGGGGAGCACCGCTTCCACGGCGCTGAACGCGTCGTAGGGCGGTCTGATCTCGCCGCGGACGGTCGAGCCGATGTGCATAACGTGGGAGTATCGCTCGATAGAATGGAGCTTTTCTACCTCTACAGTACCGAACTTGCTGATTTTGCCGAGGTCGTTGCGCCCGAGATCGACCAGCATATTGTGTTCGGCAAGCTCTTTTTCATCCTGCAGTAATTCTTCTTCGAGCGCGGCGTCCTCTTTGGGGGTCTTGCCGCGCGGTCGGGTGCCTGCCAGCGGGAAGGTATGCAGGATACCGTCCTCCAGTTTGACCAGCGTTTCGGGAGAGGCTCCCGCGACCTCGACGTCGGTTCCCGAGAAGTAGAACATGTACGGCGAGGGGTTGAGGGTCCTGAGGATACGGTAGGTGTTCAGCAGGCTCCCCTCAAAGGGCGCCGATAATCTGTTGGACAGCACGATCTGGAAGATGTCGCCTTCTCTAATATAATGCTTCGCGCGCTCGACCATATTGCAGTAGGTCTCTTTGTCAAACAGCGGCTTGACTTCTCCCAACAGCGTGCCGGGGAAGGAGCTTGCTGTGCCGTTTGTAAGGATATCTCTGAGATATTTGATGTCTTTGACTGCCTTTTCATATTGATATTCGAGGTCATTGAGTTTCATGTTGACGATCAGTACGATCTTCTGACGGTAGTTGTCGAAGGCGATGACCTTGTCAAACATCATCAGATCGCAGTCCTTGAACCGCTCCTCGTCCTCGACCTCCTTGCGTACCTCCGGCTCGCTGTAGCCGAGGTAGTCGTAGGAGAAGTAACCTACCAGACCGCCGGTGAACGGGGGAAGATAGTCGAATTTCGGGCTTCGGTAATCCTCCATCAGCTCCCTGAGAAAGCCCGAAGGATCCTTGACCCGGAGCTGTTCGCCGTCGCAGGTCACTCTGCCGTCGATACAGGTAATCTCAAATTTGGGGTCAAAGCCCATGAAGGTGTAGCGTCCCCAGTTCTCCTTATCCTCGACGCTTTCGAGCATATAGGCGTGGTCGGAGACCGTTTTGAGCTTTTTGATCGCCTCGATGGGCGTGCAGATGTCGGAGAGGATCTCTGCCGATACGGGGACGATGTCGTACAGCCCCTCTTTGTTCAGCTTTCTGACCTCTTCGATCGACGGACGAATATGCATAAGTATCAAACCTTTCATTCAAGAGCATAAGAAAAGCCCTTGACAGAATTCTGTCAAGGACGAAATGATCCGCGGTGCCACCTTGATTCACGATTTCTCGTGCGCTTTGAGGATACTGACATATCCCTCGCCTGTAACGGGACGTCCCGTCGCATGATACTAAGGGAACATCACGTTCCCGTTTGAATGCGCCCTCAGCGGTCCATTTAATACGGAACAACTCCGTAAAACGATCTGTGTTTTACCCGATTCTCAGCATCGCGGGTTCTCTGTGAAAGCATAATCGCCTTTATCTCCGCTTCAACGGTTTACCGTATTATAGCACTAATACGGTAACGTGTCAAGGTTTTTTTGCGGCGGCGACGCTTTTCTTCAAATAATGCGGGATTATCCTGCTTTGACGCTTGACATCATGCCGTTAAAGTAGGAAAATAGAGACAGAGATCCTCAAAGGAAGGGAACGACTCGATAAGCGGGGATAACGAGATGAAAATACAGGAATTATTACAGCATATCAGGATCGGCGGGATCGACGAAAAACTGCGTGTGCTTTACGGCAGTGATGAAACGGTCCTTGCCGCTCAGAGAGAGCGTTATGGGAAAGCGGTACAAAGATTTGCGGCTGCTTTCCCGCAGCATGATGACGTCCATATCTTCTCCGCTCCCGGACGTTCGGAGATCGGCGGCAATCATACCGACCACCAGCACGGCTGTGCGTTAGCCGCGGCGGTGAACCTCGATGCTGTCGCGGTCGTCGCGTTCCATGACGAGGGCATGATCCGCCTAATGTCCGAGGGCTACGGGTTGAGCGAGGTCTCTTTGGATGATCTTTCCGTCAAAGATGAGGAAAAAGGAAATTCGACCGCGATCGTGCGCGGTATTGCCGCACGGTTCGCTCAGATGGGCGTAAAGGTCGGTGGTTTTGACGCCTATACCGTTTCGGATGTGCTCAGCGGCAGCGGTCTTTCATCCTCGGCGGCATTCGAGACCCTGATCGGTACGATCATCGATATACAGTATAATGACGGGAAAGCAGGCGAGATAGAGATTGCAAAGATCGGTCAGTATGCCGAGAACGTTTACTTCGGCAAAGGAAGCGGTCTGCTCGACCAGATGGTCTGCTCCGTCGGCGGATTTGTTTTTCTCGATTTCAGAGATACCGACGACCCGCGAGTCGAAAAGCACAGCTTTGATTTTGAAAAGGCAGGCTACAACCTTTGTATCACCGATACCAGAGGCAGTCATTCTGATTTAACGGACGATTATGTCGCCGTACCCGCTGAGATGAAAGAGGTTGCGGCGTACTTCGGCAAGCCGTATCTGCGTGAGGTGGACGAAAAGGCGTTCTTTTCCGCGATACCCGAGCTGCACGGAAAGGTCAGCGACCGCGCGATCCTCAGAGCGATCCACTTCTTCGGTGAGAACAGGCGCGCGATACAGGAGGCTGACGCACTGGAGAGGGGCGATTTGGAACGGTTATTTACACTATATCGTCAGAGCGCCGATTCCTCCGCAAATCTCCTGCAAAATCTCTATTCAACCAAGAAGCCTTTGGAGCAGGGCATCCCGTTAGGTATAGCAGTAAGCAAGTCGTTCCTGGGAAATGACGCAAGCGTCCGTGTCCATGGCGGCGGCTTTGCAGGTACGATACAGGCGTTCGTCCCGCTTGAAAAAACCGACGCTTACCGTGAGAAGATGGATGCCCTCTTCGGTGGGGGGAGCTGTTACGTGCTCCGTATCCGTTCCGTCGGCGGCATAAAAATCATATAAGGAGTCACAGCATGATTTGTTCCGATATTCAAAAACTGATCGACTATTCGATCCATAACGGTTTGATCACAAAAGATGATGAGTTAGTTGTACGCAATCAGCTCATGGACGCGCTGCGCATTTATGACTGGCAGGATGTGTCTGTTGAGAAAGCTGATACCGCCATTGACGAGATATTGAAACCTCTGATCGACTATGCCTGCGAGAACGGCGTGATCGAGGATACGACAGCGAACCGCGATCTTTTTGACACCAAGCTCATGGGGATCGTTACGCCCATGCCGCGTGAGATCATCCGTGATTTTTGGGAGCGGTATGAAAGATCTCCCGAAGCGGCGACAAACTGGTATTTCGACATCAGCCAAAAACTCAACTATGTCCGGGCGGGGCGTATCGCAAAGGACGTGAAATGGAAGTATGCGTCCGAGTTCGGAACGCTGGATATCACCATCAATCGTTCAAAGCCCGAGAAAGACCCGCGCGATATCGCTAAGGCGGGAGCGACCGTTTCGGCCGCTTATCCGAAGTGTCAGCTCTGTGCCGAGAACATGGGCTACGCGGGACGGCAGGATCATCCCGCGCGCCAGAATCTGCGCCCCATCCCGCTTAAGATAAACGGCGGCGACTGGTATCTGCAATACTCGCCCTACGGCTACTATAACGAACACTGTATCGTATTCAACAGCGAGCACATCCCGATGGTGATAGACGCGGCGGTTTTCCGCAAGCTCTTTGATTTTATCGGGCAGTTCCCGCATTATTTCGTCGGCTCCAACGCCGACCTGCCGATCGTCGGCGGCTCTATCCTCAGTCATGAGCATTTTCAGGGCGGTCACTACACCTTTGCGATGGCGGAGGCGTCGGAGGAAGTTGAGTTTTCCTTACCCGATCATCCCGATGTACACGCGGCGACAGTCAAGTGGCCCATGTCGGTCATCCGTCTGCGCGGTACAGATAAAGAACAACTTGCCGACGCTTGCGCCGATGTGCTGAAGGCGTGGCGCGGTTACACCGATGAAGCGGCAAACATCTTTGTGTTCACCGACGGCGTGCCGCATAACACGATCACTCCGATCGCGCGCATGAAGGACGGACTGTACGAGTGTGACTTGGTACTCCGCAATAATATCACCTCCGAGGACAGACCACTGGGCGTTTATCATCCCAACCCGACCCTGCACCATATCAAAAAGGAGAACATCGGACTGATCGAGGTGATGGGCTTAGCCGTTCTGCCTGCCAGATTGGCGACAGAGCTGGAGGAAGTCAGAACCACTCTGCTCAGCGGCGCTGATCTGACCGCGAATCCCGCGACCGCTTCTCACGCGGAATGGGCGAAGGAATTCATGCCGCGTCATCCAGAGTTCAACGCCGATAACGCGACAGAGATCATCCGCGCCGAGGTCGGCAAGGTGTTCGAACAAGTTCTGTGCGACGCGGGCGTATTCAAGCGCGGCGAAGAAGGACAGGCAGCGTTCATGCGGTTTATCCAAACGTTACAATAATATAAAGGTATTCGTGATCCGTTCGTCAGCAGTCGGTAAACGCCGATGAAGCGGACTTGACAATCTTTTGATCACGGTCTATAATAACCATACTGCCACCGGGTAGAGATGTACTGCATCTGCGCCGTATCTTTAGGTCTTAGTAGATACGGCTCAGGTGCTTTTTGTTTGAGGGTAATGTATGAAGTTTATTAAGGATTCTGTCGTCGGATTGAAGTGGTATGAAAAACTGCTGTGGATTTTATCTGTGACAGGGATAACGCTTTGCTTTTTCGCCATGGGAAACACGGATTATCTGACGCTTGCCGCTTCGCTGATCGGCGTCAGCGGATTGATTTTTGTAGCGAAGGGAAACGTCATCGGTCAAGTGATGACCGTGATATTCGGACTGCTGTACGCCGTCGTCAGCATCAAGTATCGCTATTGGAGCGAGGTGATCACTTACCTCGGTATGACCGCTCCGATCGCTCTAGGGGCTGTCGTCAGCTGGATCAGACATCCGTATACCAAAGGCGAGGTCAGAGTCAGAGCGATGAAGCGTCGCGACTGGATCGTTCTGATCATTCTTACCGCATTGGTCACGGTCGGCTTTTATTTCATTCTTGATCTTCTGGATACGCCGAACATCCTTTTCTCAACAATATCGATTGCCACGAGCTTTTTGGCGGCGTCGCTGGTTTTGCTCCGCTCGGAGTATTACGGTATCTTCTATGCGCTGAACGATATCGTCCTGATCGTTCTGTGGGTACTGGCAACCATAGAAAACCATGATTATCTGCCGATGGTTTTGTGCTTCACCGTCTTTTTGATCAACGATCTCTACGGCTTCTATAACTGGCAGCGTTTAAAGAAAAAACAGACCGCAGATCGCTCAAATGAAACATCCTGACCTCATTGAGATCAGGATGTTTTTTGATTTATTCTTTTATGTCGACCTTTGCGGCGAGCTTCTTGCGCTGTCGTCTTTCATGCGCCAAGTCCTCGCGGATCTCGTCCATCCTGCGGAAGATATCAGCGATGACCTCCTGCTCGTCCTGCGGGCGCTCCTGCTCCTGCGCCTGATTTCTCTTTTGGATGTCCTTAGCGAACAGTTTTCTGAACAGCCATCTGACGATCGGCTGGATGAAGAACACCTGCGAGAAGAACGCGAACGGGAAGTTGAAGCAGATGAGCTTGAGCCAGTTCGCAAGCAGGGTCAAGAGGTTGAAGCCCGCGTAGTAGGGGTAATACAGCCACGCCGCTATGAAGCTCATCGAAGGGCACATGATCAGCACCGTACAGCTGATGATGACCGTCTCGAAGATCATGGGATGATTCTTTCTCGGGTCAAACATCTTGCTTGCCATCCTGAATGACAAGGGACTTCCGGCAAGGCATTCAAGACTGTACGCAAAGCAGAATTCGATCAGAACGACAGCCCAGATCGGCAGCATTGACCCGAATATGTAGACGCCGCCCTGCGCATTGATCGCGTGCAGGACGCTGTCGGCTCCGGTCAGCTCCATCAGCAAATCGCCGTTGACGACATACAGACTGTAGAATACATAGGCGTGTACCGTGATGACAACGGTCAGAAAGGCAAACACCATTCTTTGAAATTGATTTCTCGGCATAATGATTTCTCCTTTTGGTGGTTTTTATCAATAAAAAAAGCACACGTACATTTCTGCAAGATCCGATCGGCTGGTATACTGAATAACATATGTACCGTGATCAGATTTACGTGCAGAGCACTACGTGTGTCGTTTATGTTTTATTTTGATTGACTTGTATATGATACAGGTTTTTTAAAGAAAAATCCATTCGCAGAATCAACAAAAATCGAAATAGCGAAAACCTCATTTATTTTTGTGATTGTGACAGAAGAAAAAGCCTTATTGTAATGTGGCTGTTCAGCGCGGAACAAAAGAAAATATGATATCTCTTACTATACACGTGATGATTTCACAGATTTTGAAATTTCAAAAAGAAACCTTTGTGAAGCTTTGGAAAACACATTATCCTTTTTCCAGATGATGTGCAGTTCTTCGCTGATGGCAGTAGACAAAGGCTTAAAGATCAGCTCGCTGTTACGATCGAGTTGATGAACGCTCTCCAAACAAAGCGCGTAGCCCAAGCCATCCTGTACCATCAGCGCGCCGTTGTACAGCAGGTTATAGGTAGCGGCGATGCTTAGTCTGTTTGCGGGGCGTCCGAGCAGACGCTTGATAACGCCGGTTCTGTCAGCCTGACGGGATACGATCAGCGGTTTGTCATATAAATCCTTCGACTCGATCGTTTCTCTGTCGGCAAGAGGGCTATCCCTGCGCATCAAGACGCCCCATAAATCGCTGTTAGGGATGCGGATGGATTCGTATTTTGATTCATCCACACTGCCGAATATCAGACCGAAATCGACCAATCCGCTGTCGAGCTTCTCTACGACGTCCGTTCTGTCGCCGCTGATGATATGAAAGTGAATGTCGGGATAGCTGTCGCGCACACACTTCGCAGCTTTTGTGATTGTACGAACGCCTACCGTCTCTCCCGCACCGATAAAGACGTCACCCGTGATATGATCGTCGGAAACGGCGATCTCATTCTCAGTCTTATTGACAAGGCTGACGATCTCCTCCGCACGCTTCTTGAGGATCCTGCCCTCATCGGTCAAGTCGATCTTCTTGCCGCCGCGGATAAACAGCTGTTTGCCGAGCTCCATTTCCAAATCTTTAAGCTGGCGCGATAAGGTCGGCTGGCTCAAGTGCAGAGCGTTCGCCGCGCCTGTGAAGCTTTCTTCTCTTGCTACTGCCAAGAAGTATTGCAGCACTCTCAGTTCCATCATTTTCACCTCGTCACTATCATATCACACTTATCTATGCCTGTAAAGCATAATATTGTATTTGATATAAGTATTTGTAATTGTATCGGTCGTGTGGTATAATACAAGCAAAGAGAAGGTGATCCTATGACAAATGAAGAATTTATTGCAATACTGGACAGCGGTGAAGAAGTCGCCGCATTCAGCGAAGTTCATCTGAAAATGACCGAGTTATCCAATGAGGCGATGAAGATCACCTCAGAGCTGAATAATACTTACCATACGCCCGAAGAAATCAAGGACTTGATGGAAAGGCTGACCGACAGAGAATTTCCCGAGGGAGCGTACATGTTCCCGCCGTTCTATACCGATTGCGGAAAGAATCTGAAAATCGGCAAGAACGTCTTTATCAACTCCTGCTGTCAGTTTCAGGATCAGGGCGGTATCACCATCGGCGACGGAACGCTGGTAGGACCGAAAACGGTGATCGCAACACTCAATCATCAAATGGAACCAAGTAAGCGCGCAAATCTGCTCCCCAAGCCTGTTGTCATCGGCAAGAACGTCTGGATCGGGGCAAACGTCACCATTCTTCCGGGTGTGAACATCGGTGACGGCGCGGTCATCGCCGCGGGAGCGGTCGTCAACAAAAATGTCGAAGCCAATACCGTCGTAGGCGGCGTACCCGCAAAATTCATCAAATATATTGAAACGGAGTGAACAGAATGAGAAAAGGATTTCTGATATTCTTATTGCTGTGTTTCGTTATTCTTTTAGCTGCCTGCCATGGTGAGCAGAACCGGAACGAAAGAACTGCGCCGACCGTGCAAGCCGCGACAACAGCGGTGACGGAAACGACACAGCCAACCGTTGCCGCAACAGAACAGGTCTCATTCATACCTGAAACACAGAATACGGCTGCAGAGCCGACTCCCGCTGAAGCTGAGCAGGAACAGCCTCAAAACAACTACGATCAGCCGGAATATGAGGAAGAACAGCCGCAGGAAGTACAGAGCGGCGACCTTCAAATGACGATCGGCGGCACACCGGTATCAGTCGCGTGGGAGGATAATGACGCAGTACAATCACTCAAAGAGCTGTGCAGGAAT
>JAFTGL010000005.1 GCA_017457955.1 Ruminococcus sp. | reverse complement strand
TTGGAACGCTGACAGCCGTGTCGATCACTACCGCGTGTACCACAAGACCGCGAGCGGGTGGACGAAGATCGCTGACAACATCAAGGTAGGCTACTACCACGATACCTCTGTTGTCAAGGGCAGCTCCTACACCTTTACCGTTCGGGGTCTCGACAAATCAGGCAACTTTGTGACCGACTATAACCGCGACGGCGGTACGATTGCTTTTGCTCCGAAAGCCAACCTCTATTTGCTCGGCGACACAGACACAGACGGCACAGTCACAGTTTTAGACGCGACCAATGTACAAAGAAAACTTGTCGAGCTGAAAATCAGTGGTTGCAAGTATATTGATCGTTTAGGTGACTTCGATAACGACGGATTGACCGTCACCGACGCGACATGGATTCAGCGTTATATCGCCCAGATTTCAACCCCCTATCCTGTCGGCGGTAAATTGCTGAATGTGGCGGGGACAGGTGGAACTCAGGATCCTACTGAGGGCGTGAGTGCTCCAACCAATGTAAATGTTACGTTGGTGACGGCGGGTTCTAAGACTTATGAGAAGGTTGTTAAGTACGGTTGTGGGACCAACCTTATGTCGAACGCATTGTATTTTGACGTCGAAAATCCGACTGCATATACTGAGTCCGCAAAAGCAGGGAAGTCTTGGGTAGATATGCGGATGGAATACCTCGACGATGGTAAGGTACGCTTGTACTATGAGCCTAACACACCTGACGAGCTGACTTTCCTACGGACGTATGTGCGCTCTGGAGATGGTGGTAAGACCTTTTCAAGGATTGACTTCAATGATGGTGAGGTAAAATCTGCTCTAGCCAGAGGGTATGTGGACCACCAGCTGCCCGAAATCGAATCTAAGAGGGTAAATCCTGTTGTTAAGGTAACGTGGGACAAGTCCTCTAACGCAGATGGGTACACTGTAGTAGTCAAGGACGCCAAGGGTAATGCGGTCTCAGCGCCTGTGAAGGTAGGTAGTGGAGCAACATCTGCTAATGTTACCCTGACTGATATGAGTGCAGGTTCGTATACCGCTGTAGTCACGGCAACGAAGGGTACTTCTACGAAGTCGGCTAATAAGGCGTTCACGGTCAAGTCCACGTTCACGGCTGATACCGAGGAACGTGTCATCAAATCCCCCATCACCCGCCGTACAGAACGCTGTGTATGCAATAAGTGTGGCATGGTGGTGGAAGGAACGCTTCGTGAGCACATTCTCTCCGACGAAGCCTACAATGTCATGATGACCGAGGAACCGATTATCTATGATTCCGAGGTAAGTGGCGCAGGTTGGAACGGACACGACTATTTCAACAATGGTGGTGCTACGTTCCCTGTTAAGTGGTACTATTGGGAAAATGCACCGCTGTTCTTCCACAACGATGCGGGAGATCCGTACCCTGTTAATCTAGTGTTCACCTCCGATCCGATTCCGTTCTTGGCAAGCACTGGTACTCTCCCCGATGGTACGATTGGTGACTTTGATATGCCGAACCCGAACCCTGAGAGAACTTGTACTCTCGACTGGAACTTCGGGGCTGACAAGGGTTGCCTGTTCACGCTCGACCAGTTAAAGGAGCTTATGACTACCGAGAAGTTCACAAGGTCGATCTATCAAAAATGTACCCTTGACGAACTGTTAGATATAGAATTCGCAAGTTTCCATGCAGACATCCAGAGGTGCAACAGAACGGGCGGTTACCACTTCTCATGGACTAACGAGGTATGTGGTGTAAACTATCTGTATGTACCTGCGACGGGTCATATCGAGTACACCTTGGGCTAAGCCCCGATGGGTGCGAACCCCCTGATGGGTACTAAGCCTTGATGGGCGAAGGCAGGTGGTGGTAAGATGTCCACTCCGCTGATATTCTAAATAATGGGGTGCCCTGAGGGGTACTTGGGGCACCCTTAATTAAATAGTGAGTAAAAGAAAAAGCAGGGCATTTCAGCTCTGCTTTTCGCTTTGGATTAGTTTTTTTGTGTCAAATTAGGGTATTTGTTCGATAAATGATAGTATTTCGATTTTTTCAATAGGCTGTCAGCCCCGATAAAATCTACGTTTTTTGATAGTACAACTGATAGTATTTGATAGTAAAAATGACAGTATTTCAAGCTGATTTAACTTGATTCAACTTAATCCAAAAATAGACGAAAATTGCTCAAAAAGCCACTGTTTAAGCCGTTTTGAGTAAAGATAGCAAAAGAAAAGAGAGGGTTGAAAAACCCTCTCTGATGGTCCGAGTGACTGGAGTCGAACCAGCGGCCTCTTGAACCCCATTCAAGCGCGCTACCAAACTGCGCCACACCCGGATACAGCTTTAACTGCAAGAGTTATCATAACACAAATCGTTTACAAATGCAAGCAAAAATTAAAAATTCTTGCTTTTTTCTGAAATCTTCCAAAACAAAAGCTCCCGCTATGTAACCGTTAGCGGGAGCGAATTTATACGATCAAGCGGTTTTTGCCTGTGCAATGAGCTTTCTGTTTTCCATGAGCTTGTAGAGCGGCAGACCGAGTATAAAGCAGACTGCCAGTTCGCCCAAGGCAACCGATCCTGCCGTAAGCAGGAACGAGCCGAAGTGGAACCCGCCTTCAACCAAAAAGATCTCGATTTCCAAGCCTACCAAAATGCCGTTGAAGATAGCCGGCATGAGCGCTGCCAAAACCGGCAGGGTGAAGAGCTTGACGTTTCTCAGCGCGTACATCGCGAGCGCCGCGAGAAGCGAGGCGAGGGTGCCGACAACGAGGTCGATGGGCATGACGCCGACGCTGATGAAATTCGCGATGAAGCAGCCTACCGTGAGTCCCGGGATAGCCGCGGGCGTCAGACAGGCGAGCAGACACAGCGCCTCTGCGACTCTGAACTGAACCGCCATGTTAGTCGAGCCGGGGAAGATCGCCGCTTCCGCATAATTGATGACGATATACAGCGCCGCGATCACTGCACCTTGTGCAAGGTACAAAATGCTTTTGTTTTTCATATTCTTTTGTCTCCTTAGTTTTGTTTTAGGCGGTCATATCTTTATATTTGATACGCGCCAAGTCAGGATGGTTACGAACTGACCGTGAGTTATCCTAACATAAAACGAAGGAGAAGTCAAGAATCATGCCGTATTTTATCTGTTTAAGAGATAAATCGAAAGATTCAGATAGGTCGCGAAAAGCACCCACATGATATAGGGGATTTGTAAGAGTCCTGCCGTCTTGTTTTTGCGATAGAAGCGCACCGCCATCGTGATGACCAGGATATCCAGCAGGACGATCCAGATGAACGCGGCGAGCCGCCATCCAAGCGAGAAAAACAGCACCGGCCACAGCAGGTTGACGATCAGCTGCGCATAGTAGACGGATTCGGTGTCGCGGGTACTCAGACCGTTTGCTTTGAGGATGCCGTGCGAAATCCCCATCAGGGTGTACAAAATGCTCCACACGATAGGGAAGAGGACAGGCGGCGGCGCTAACGCGGGCGTATCGAGACCCTCATAGCCCATCGCGTCCTTGGTCAGCAATCCGACGATCGCTCCGAGCACAAGCGGCACGAGGATGGATACGATATAGGTTTTTACTTTATCCCAGTTGATACTGACAGACATAAATCATGCTCCTTTACTGATATTCACCATTAATGTATGTCAGATAAAGGAGTTTTATACATCAAATTTGACCGAACATGCAAAAGAGGCGCTCCCGAAGGAACGCCCCTTTTGCTTTAGGATTTAAATTAACATGAAAAAAGTAGTGATTAGCAAAAATTAATAGTGGTTTCTGTTTCTGATTAGTTAAGCAGAATGTTCGATTCTGCCGAACATATTCAGTCTGAAAAGCTTGCTTTCGTCAGCAGGGTTATCGCAGATAACGTATGCTTCGGTGATCTTGCCGCCTTCGATCAGACGGGTCAGACCGAGCAGCTGGCTGAGTCGGCTCTTCATATTGATCTTGTCGCCTTCATTAGTGACGAGGAATACGTTGCCTTCACAGGCGTCAAGCACGTCTAAGAACTCAGAAACGTTAATGTCGTGTAAACTCATGACTGAAGTCTTCATAGCCATCAACCTCCTTTTACCGAACCTTACCGCGAGCGGTGAGGAACCGTATATTCTTTTTTTCGTGCCGCCATTTACCATTTGGCTTTATACCAAACCCTCACATTCGGTATATCCTAAAATGCCTTGCCGTCTTGGCCGCACGGCGCGGCAGTCAAGCGGACTTTGTCTTGACAGTTATTATTATAGCCTGCTTTTCGTGAAAGTCAACAACAAAATGATATTTTCTTTGTGCAAGGTGCTAAAAGCGTGATGATTTTTCATAATTCAAGTGAATAAAACTTATGCAATTTGTATATGCAAGGTTAAAAGATATTTCGGCTTTGAAATTATTGTGTCATCAAATTCGGCAACTTTGCCGATAGAATTCCGCTGATGTCAACTTTTCCTGTCCAATCCGCTGAAATGCTGTTTTTGGGGCGTTTTTCAGGGTTTTGTGCGCAAAATCAGGTCATAATCCCTTGCTTTACACCCCTTTATTTGGTAGAATAGCCGTGAAAGAACAATCCTTTGGAGGTACATATGTTAAACGATACTTTTAAAATATTCAAAAGCGGCACGGATATCCGCGGTATCGCGAGCGAAGGCGTTGCGGATGAGCCTGTGAATCTGACCGACGATATCCTCTCCGCAATGGCGGACGGCTTCATCCTGTGGGCCGTGGAAAAATGCGGCAAACCCGCGACCGAGCTGACTGTCTCTGTCGGTCGTGACTGCCGTATTTCGGGCGAGCACATCGCCGATATCGTGATCCGTCAGCTCGCCGCGGCAGGCGCGAAGGTCTACGACTGCGGACTGTCGTCCACGCCGTCGATGTTCATGACGACCGTCGACCTCGGCTGTGACGCCGCGGTGCAGATCACCGCGTCCCACCATCCCTTCAACCGCAACGGTCTGAAATTTTTTACCCGCGGCGGGGGATTGGACGCGCCCGATATCGAAGCGATCCTGCAGCACGCGCAGGACGGCGATAAGCCCGAGGCGGCGTTAGGCGGCACGGTATCGCCCATCAATTATATGGACAGTTATTCCGCTCACCTGCGCGATATCATCAAGCGTGAGGTAAATGCCGAGGACTACGATTATCCGCTTGCGGGCTTCCACATCGTCGTGGACGCGGGCAACGGCGCGGGCGGCTTCTACGCGGCGCAGGTTCTCGAACCCTTAGGCGCGGATACAAGCGGTTCCCGCTATCTCGACCCCGACGGCATGTTCCCGAACCATGTCCCGAATCCCGAGAACGAAAAAGCCATGCAGTCCATCTGTGAAGCGGTAATCGAGAGCAAAGCAGACCTCGGCGTGATCTTCGATACCGACGTTGACCGCGGCGGCGCTGTCGACAAGTACGGCAAGGAGATCAACCGCAACCGTCTGGTCGCGCTGGCGTCCTGTCTGGCGCTGGAGAAGAACCCCGGCGGCACGGTCGTCACCGACTCCATCACATCCACGGGACTGAACGAATTTATCGAGAAGCACCTCGGCGGCAAGCATTACCGCTATCGCCGCGGCTATAAAAATGTCATCAACAAAGCGATTGAGCTGAAAGCGCAGGGGATCTCCGCTCCTTTGGCAATCGAGACCTCGGGTCACGCCGCGATGGAGGAGAACTACTACCTCGACGACGGCGCGTACCTCTGCACCAAAATCATCATCAAGGCGGCACAGCTCAGACAGCAGGGCGAGAGTCTCGAAAGCCTTCTTGCCGATCTCAAAGAGCCTGCCGAAGCCTGCGAGATCCGCATCAAGATCACCGACAAGGATTTCAAAGCAACAGGACAGCGCGTGATCGACGAGCTGGAGGCATTTGCAAAAGCACATGACGACTGGCACATCGCTCCCGATAACCGCGAGGGCATCCGCGTCAGCTTCGACAAGGAAAACGGCGACGGCTGGTTCCTGCTCCGCCTTTCCGTCCACGACCCCATCCTGCCCCTCAACATCGAGAGCGACAGTGTCGGCGGCGTGGAGATCATCAAGGAGAAGGTCATGTCCTTCCTGAAAATGCAGAGCGGGATCGACGCCTGAACCCGCATGGATTCTGGGATGCAACCAACGGTTGCGGAAATGACAACCCGAGTTGATTGTGCAACCGAAGGATTTTTGGTATCATTCAGCCATCAAAGGCAAAGGAGAATGAATGATGAATATTGAAATTGCGAACAGATTACTCCAGTACCGCAAGCGCATGGGACTCTCACAGGAGGAGCTTGCCGAAAAGATCGGCGTATCGCGTCAGGCGGTGAGCAAGTGGGAGCGCGCCGAAGCCTCTCCCGATACCGATAATCTGATCGAGCTGAGCAAGGTGTACGGCGTGACCCTCGACGAAATGCTCCGCGGCGGTGCGGATGAAGCTCAGACAGCCGACGAAAGCGCCGCGGATGAAACGGAAAATACCGCTTCATCCGATAACAGCGCCGACGCTGAGACTGAGACAGATTCTTATGATGGCGGCTTCGATATCAACGATAACGGCGACAGGGTGCATATAGGCTTTGACGGCATCCATGTACACGATAAGCACGGTACCAAGGTCGACGTCAGCCGCAGCGGTATTTTTGTCGAGGAAAACGGTGAGCAAAAGGTTTATACCGGCGCGGACGGTCACATCCACAAAAGCCCCGACGTACTCGAGAAAGAGCAGGAGCACGTGCGTGTGCACGGCAATATCTGGATGAAGCTGCCGTACCCGATCGTCACGGTCATCGCCTACATCCTCTTCGGTGTGTTCAACGTCATGGGCGGCTGGGCGTACGGCTGGATCGTGTTCCTCACCATCCCGCTGTACTACACGCTGGTCGAAGCGATCCTCAAGCGTAAGGCAAAGATCTTCTGCTATCCCGTGCTGGTCGCAGCGGTGTTTCTGATCCTCGGCTTCGCGCTGAATTGGTGGCATCCGGGCTGGGTGCTGTTCCTGACGATCCCGATTTTCTACTGGGTCACGAATCGTTGAAAGATATACAAAATCTTGTAACATCTTGTCAGATTTCGCACAAAATATACGGTTCTTAATTCCTAATGAGCACTAACGGTTAAAAAATTGACATAAATATTGACAAAGCCTGATAATACTAATAATATGAGTGTAACGCAATGCGCTCAGGCGCTTTTGCTTTTACGAACACGCATATGTAATTAGGAGGAGAACTATGGTATTAGAAAAGATTAAGGTTATCCTTGCCGAGCAGTTTGACGTAGAAGAGGATTCTATCAAGACCGAAACCGATCTGCAGGATGATCTGGGCGCGGATTCTCTTGATGTTGTCGATCTGCTGATGTCCATCGAGGACGAGTTCGAAATCGAGATCCCCGACGAGGAGATCGAGACCATTCGCACCGTAGGCGATCTTGTCAACTATATCGAATCAAACATCGGTTGATTATCTCAAGATCAGGGCGGCTTTATGCCGCCTTATTTTTTTGCTTTACGGAAACTGCTCGTTTCCATAAAGCAAAAAAAAGATTTGTATGCCCTCCCAGTTTGCTGCTGACGCAGCAACGGGATGAGTCGCTGTCCAAATCTTTGATTTGGGTTACAGCGCCCATACACGTAGATGGCTAAACGAAATGCGCGCAAAGCGCGATTTCTTCTTACCTTTTTGCGCAATATGTACAATATTCTTGCGGCATTGCGCCGCTGTTGACGCAGTTTGGCACTTGCCAAAATCCCATGGAAATAGTATAATATCTTTGATTAGGCTCTTTGAGCCGTGCAACTTTCCGTAATTCAATATTTGGAGGAACTTATGGCACAGAACAAGAAGATGGTCGAGGCGATCACCAGCCGCGACGAGGATTTTGCAAAATGGTATACCGACATCGTCAAAAAGGCGGAGCTGGTCGATTATTCTAACGTGAAAGGCTGTATGGTCATCCGACCCTACGGCTACGCGATCTGGGAGAACATCCAGGCGGATCTCGACCGCCGCTTCAAGGAAACGGGACATCAGAACGTCTACATGCCGATGTTTATTCCCGAAAGCCTGTTACAGAAAGAGAAAGATCACGTCGAGGGCTTCGCGCCCGAGTGCGCGTGGGTCACCGTCGGCGGAAGCGAGAAGCTGACCGAACGTCTGGCAGTCCGTCCGACCTCCGAGACGCTTTTCTGCGAGCATTACGCGAAGGTCATCAATACCTACCGCGACCTGCCCAAGCTCTACAACCAGTGGTGCTCCGTGGTCAGATGGGAAAAGACCACCCGTCCTTTCCTGCGCACCTCCGAGTTCCTCTGGCAGGAGGGTCACACCATGCACGAGACCGAGGAAGAGGCGCGTGAAGAGACCCTGCGCATGCTGCAGGTCTATACCGATTTCTATAAAGAGACTCTCGCGATCCCCGCTGTTGTCGGCGAAAAGACCGAGAAGGAGCGCTTTGCGGGCGCTCAGGCGACCTACACCATCGAGCCGATGATGCACAACGGCGTCGCGCTGCAGGGCGGTACGTCCCACTACTTCGGCGACGGCTTCGCGAAGGCATTTGACATCACCTACACCGGCAGAGACAACAAGCTGCACTATCCGCACCAGACCTCATGGGGCGTTTCCACCCGTATGATCGGCGCGCTGATCATGGTGCACTCTGACGACGACGGACTTGTCCTGCCCCCGAAGGTCGCTCCCGTCCAGCTCGCGATCATCCCGATCGCCCAGCATAAGGAAGGCGTGCTCGATAAAGCCAACGCGCTTTACGAAGCGCTGAAGAAAAAATTCCGCACGAAACTCGACGACTCCGACCAGAGCCCCGGCTGGAAGTTTGCCCAGTACGAGATGCAGGGCGTTCCCGTTCGTCTGGAGCTCGGTCCCAAGGATATCGAAAAGAACCAGTGCGTTCTGGTGCGCCGCGATACAAGAGAGAAGCTCTTTGTCTCTCTCGACAACGTTGACGAGACCATCGAAAAGCTGCTCGCACAGATCCACGAGGATATGTACAACCGCGCTCTCGAAAACACCAAAGCCAAGACCCACGTCGCGCACAACTTTGACGAGTTCGTGGATATCGCAAAGAACAAGCCCGGCTTCATCAAGGCGATGTGGTGCGGCGACGTTGCGTGCGAGGACAAGATCAAGGACGCGACAGGCGGCGTAAAATCCCGCTGTATCCCCTTCGAGGAAGAGAACCTCGGCGACGTCTGCGCCTGCTGCGGTAAGCCCGCCAAGCACATGGTTTACTGGGGAAAACAATACTAATTAAGTTAGGAATTAGGAGTTAGGAGTTGTGAAATGGTGCAGGCTCAGATGTTTCTGCTGCTTCGCATTTTCGCATTGCTAACTTCTCACCCCTCACTTCTCACCCCTCACTTCTCACCCCTCACTTCTCACCCCTCACTTCTCACTCCTAACTATTACAGAAAGGAGCGGTACTATGCCGATCAAAATACCGAACGATCTGCCGGCGATCAAAACACTCGAAAGTGAGAATATCTTTGTCATGCCGGAAGACCGCGCGACAACGCAGGACATCCGACCGCTCAAAATCGTCATCCTCAACCTCATGCCCACCAAGGTGACCACTGAGACCCAGCTCATGCGCCTGCTCGGCAACTCGCCCCTGCAGGTCGACGTGGAGCTTTTGCAGATGGCGAGCCACCGTTCGAAGAACACCAGCGAAAAGCACCTGACTAAATTTTATAAGACCCTCGACGAGATCCGCGACGAACGCTACGACGGCATGATTGTCACCGGCGCGCCGGTAGAGCTGTTGCCGTTCGAAGAGGTCGATTACTGGGACGAGCTGTGCGAGGTCTTTGAATGGGCGAAAAAGCACGTTTATTCCACCATGTTCATCTGCTGGGGTGCTCAGGCGGGGCTTTACTACCGCTATGGTATCGAAAAACAGAACCTCGGCAAAAAGCTCTTCGGCATCTACAACCACATGATCATGAACCCGAAGCACCCGCTGATGCGCGGCTTTGACGACTACTTCCTGATCCCGCACTCGCGCTATACAGGCGTCCGCACCGAGGATATCGAGAAGATCCCCGAGCTGGAGATCCTTGCGACCTCCAAGAAGGCGGGCACCGCGATCATCTGCTCCAAGAACGGACGGGAGTTCTATCTTCTCGGTCACTGCGAGTACGACTACGACACGCTCGCGAAGGAGTATTACCGCGACGTGGAGAAGGGAATCGACATCAGTATGCCGTATAACTACTTCCCCGACAACAATGTTAACCGCAAGCCCGTGATGACGTGGCGTTCCCACGCCTCGCTCCTCTACGGCAACTGGCTGAACTACTATCTGTATCAGCAGACGCCGTATGACCTTGAGGACTTGAAAAAGATGTACGAAGCTGAATAACATACGCAAAAAGCCGACCGGATAAAAACGGTCGGCTCTTTTATATCAACATCGCCCGCATTTTGAGAAGGATCTTCTTTTCTCTGCGGGAGATCTGTACCTGTGTGGTGCCGAGCTGTTCGGCGGTTTCCTGCTGGGTTTTATGCCCGAAATAGCGCAGCTCGATCAGGCTGCGTTCTTCCTCGCTGAGCGTCGATATCGCCTGCCTGAGCGACAGCTTTTCTGTCAGCGCTTCTTCGGGCGAGGGGACGGGTATTTCGATCCCGCTTTCCTCGTCGCTGTCAGAGGACAGGGAGATCGTCGTCCGCGCCGCGTTCAGCGCCTCTGCCGCTCTGTAAGCGTCCACACCCAGCTGTTCCGCCAGCTCGGTGATCTTCATTTCTCTGTCATGCTCCGCTCTGTAGGCTTCACATAATCCCTTTGCCCGTACGCTCAGCTCCTGCAGGGAGCGCGACAGCTTCACGCTGCCGCCCGTGCGGAACAGCTGTCTGATCTCGCCTAGGATCACAGGCACGGCGTAGGTGGAGAGCTTGTACCCAAGCCCCTCGTCAAACTTGTCCACAGCCTTGACAAGCCCCACGCACCCCGCCGCGTAAAGGTCGTCGTATTCGATCCCCTTTCCCTGAAAGCGGTGCGCGCAGGCGTGTACCAGCCGCAGATTCTGTTCGATCAGCTCATTTCTTTCCATACGGCGAGCGGATGATGTTCTTTTCGAGCGTGACCGTCGTGCCCTTGCCGACCGTGGAGCGCACCTTCACGCTGTCCATGAAGCTCTGCATGACCGCAAAGCCCAGTCCCGCGCGTTCATCGGTCGAGGTGGTGTACAGCGGTTCCATCGCCTGTTCGATGTCGGGAATCCCCACGCCCTTGTCGCGAATTTTGATGACGGCTTTGCCGCTGTCGGTGAGATTGACCTCTATGTAAACCGTGCCGAAGGCGTCGGGATAGCCGTGGACGATGGCGTTGGTGACGGCTTCCGACACGGCGGTCTTGACGTCCGCGATCTCAGCGACCGTCGGGTCGAGCGGCAGTAAAAATGCCGCCACCGCCGAGCGCGCGAAGCTCTCGTTGGCGCTTTTTGAAATGAAGCTGAGCTTCATGCTGTTGACGATATTCATTTCATCACCCCCAAGCTTTCCAGTCCCGACAGGACGAAGATTTTTTTCAGATTCTGCGGGACGTTCACAACCTCTAATTTGCCTCCGATAAGGGAGATCATGCGGTAGCGTCCCATGATCAGCCCGATCCCCGACGAGTCCATGAATCCGACCTTGCCGAAATCCAGCACCAGCCGCGCGGGTCGGCAGCTCTCGCACCGCGCGTCGATCTCACCCCTGATCTGTGGGGCGATATGGTGGTCGATCTCGCCGAAAAGACGCGCCGTGACCACACCGTCGCGATAGTTCATATCAACCATATGCTTGTCCTCCGTTTTGTATAGTTAGGAGTTAGCAGTTAGGAGTGAGGAGTTTTGGATTACTGCGGCTAACTCCTCACTTCTAACTCCTAACTAAAATGCCTACCCCAATATTATTAGGATAGGCATGAAAATACTGTCTTATTCTGTTGTACCGCAATTATTTTCCCAAAATATACGGTCGGATCTCTGACGCGAGGTACAGCGAGCCGCAGATGAAGATGCTGTCGCCGTAGCTTCTCGCTTTGTCAAATGCTTCCGCGGGACGGTGGATGATCTCGATACTGTCCGCGATCCCGTCCAGCCGCTTTGCAAGATCCTCGGCGGGCAGAGCGCGGGGGTTGTCGATGTCGGTAACGATGATCCGCTTGAAGATACCGTTCAAAAGATACAGCGAGGTGCTGTCTTTGTCGGCAAGGATACCGATGATGAGCGTTTTGTCGCCGTCGGCATAGTAGCTCTTCACCGCCTTCGCGAACGCCTCCAGCCCGTTCGGATTATGCGCACCGTCGAGGATGACGACGGGATCGTCGCTCAGCTTTTCAAACCGTGCGGGATGGCTGGTTTTTCTTAAACCCTCACGGATATGGTCGAGCGTGATTTCCTTGCGGTGCTCCTTTTGCAATGCTTCAATGACCGCTAAAGCACAGCGCAGGTTATCTACCTGGTGCGAGCCGAGCAGCGGCAGGAGCATGTCGGTATCTTTGTAGACAAAGCGTGTGCCATCGCCGCTCATATCGGTGACTCTCAGGCGCACGTCCTCCGCGCGGTAGAGGGTGTTGTGTTCCTCACGCACCTTTTTTTCGATGACCGCGAAGGCTTCGGGACGCTGAGGGGCGGTGACGGTAGTGCCGTAGCTTTTGATGATCCCCGCTTTCTGGAACGCGACCGCTTCGACGGTGTCGCCGAGGATCGCGGTGTGGTCGAGGTCTATCCGCGTGATGACCGAGCAGAGCGGATAGGGGATGAGGTTGGTCGAATCCAGCAGACCGCCCATGCCGACCTCGCAGACGATGATATCGCACTTCTGCTGTTTGAAGAGGTAGAAGCCCAGCACGGTGAGAAATTCGAATTCCGTGATGATAACGCCCTCGGCGTTCAGCTTTTCAAGCATCGGCTGAAAGTGCGTTACCGCTTCGGCAAGCTCCTCTTTGCCGATCATTTCGTTATTGATCTGTATTCTCTCGCGGAAGTCGACGACATACGGCGAGGTGAACAGCCCGACCTTGTACCCTGCCTCCTGCAAAACGGCGCTGAGCATGGTGCAGACCGAGCCTTTTCCGTTGGTACCCGCAACGTGGATGAACGACTGTCCCAGTACCCCGGGAACCAGTTGAAACAGCTTCTTGACCCTGTCAAGCCCCGGACGGGAGCCGAATTTGTCGAGCGAGTGGATATAGCGCAGGCTTTCTTCGTAATTCATTCTATCAGTTCCTTATAGATATCGTTTTTCTTCATCCCTGCCATCGCCGCGGCTTCTTTGGCGGCGTCGGTGGGGCGCATACCGCCGTCGATCAGCTTCTGCGCGTAGGCGACGGCTTCTTCGAGGGTGATCTCGGATGAATCCTTAGCTTTCTTTCCCTCTAAGATCAGTACGATCTCGCCCTTGAGCGAGCCGTCCGCAAATTGCTCAGCCGCTTTTGCGGTAGTGGTGCGGATGATCTCCTCATGCACCTTTGTCAGTTCCCGCGCGATCGTCAGCTTGCGGTCTCCGAAGGCGGTGTAAAAATCCTGTAAGGTATTGGCGAGCTTATGCGGCGCTTCATAGAAGATCATTGTCCTTTTTTCGCCAAGCAGACTTTCGAGGTGCTCTGAACGGCTCTTTTTGTTCACGGACAAAAAGCCCTCAAAGGTGAAGCGTCCCGTCTCCAAACCCGATACCGCCAGCGCGGAGATGACCGCGCTCGGACCGGGCACCACGACCGTTTGGATGCCTGCCGCCTCGCATTGTTTGATGAGATCTTCGCCGGGGTCGGAGATACACGGCATCCCCGCGTCGGTGACGATCGCGCAGCTTTCGCCCGCGAGAATACGGTCGATGATCTTCTCGCCCTTATCGTGCTTGTTATGTTCAAAGTAGCTGACCATCGGCTTTTTGATCCCGAAGTGGTTCAGCAGCTTGACGGTCACGCGCGTATCCTCGGCAGCGATAAAATCCGCCTGCTCCAGCGTTTCCACCGCGCGGGGCGACATGTCGCCCATGTTGCCGATCGGCGTGCCGACTACGTATAAAATCTTACCCATCGTGTCCTTCCTTATAGCTTCCGTAGATTTGCTTCATTTCCTCTGTGAAGCCGTTTTCATCCTCGATCATCAGCGCAGGCAGTACGTCCATGTATCCCGCCTTTGCGCCGCGCTTTGCTTCGCACAAAAACAGCTTCGGCGCTTTATCCGCTCGCCCCTGCACCATCCTCAAACGCTTCGGCTCCAGCTCATACGCCCGCATTGTGCTGAGCACGTCGGTCAGCCGTTCGGGGCGCTGACACATCACGAACCGTCCTCCAAAGCGCAACAGGCGGCGTGCCGCGATACAGATATCATCAAGCGTACATTCCGTCTCATGCCGCGCGATGACTTTTGATGCGTTGGGATTGGTGATCCCCGAACCGTTCAGCTTGTACGGCGGGTTGCAGATGACGAGGTCGCTTTCGCCTGCGGGCATTTGTGCGGGAATGTTTTTGATATCCTCGACCAACGGTCGAATGATCCCCGCACGTTCAATACCTTTTTCAAGGTTATGCGCGATACTTTTGTTCAGCAGATCGATCGCTTCCTCTTGAATGTCTATCGCGGTGATACTCTGCGGCGTACAGTCGCGTATCAGCAGGAGGGGGATCGTCCCGCAACCCGTGCCCAGCTCGACAACACGGTCGCCGTTTTTCGGTGGCGCAAAATTCGCGAGCAGGATGGTGTCTGTCGAAAATGATGGGCGTCGGTGACAAAAACCTCGACGCCACTGCCCAAAGGCTCCAGGCGCATGATGATCCCTCCTTGTGTAATGATGTCTATATTCTACCACAACAGCCGATACTTGTAAATAAAAGCAAAAAAATAACCGAGGCAGGTGCCTCGGCTACATGTGTGAGTAATTATTCCGCAGCAGGAGCGCCAACGGGGCAAACATCTGCGCAAGCACCGCACTCGATGCAAGCATCAGCGTCGATAACGTACTGGGTATCGCCCTCGGAGATAGCGCCTACAGGGCACTCATCAGCGCAAGCGCCGCAGGAAATGCAATCTTCAGAAATCTTATAAGCCATGATATGACCTCCTTGTTTTTATTGATTTCATTGTAGCACATAGTTTTAAAAAATCAAGGTTTTAAGCCAAAAATTAGCCCTCGCTAACCAAAAATCAGCGAAAGCTAACGTACGTTTGTTTAAGCTAATCAAAAAAGGCGAATGCCAAACGGCAGCCGCCTTTGTATTATATTGTGAAATTTATTTATCCTCTAAGCTTTTCAGCTCGTCCATTTCCTTTTTGTTGACCTTGATGTAGCCGTCCTTGACGAGCTTGACTTCTCTGACCTTGAACGTCTGGGGAGCGGCGTCGTTGGGGGTGTTGTCCATCTTGACCTTGAGCATGCGGGTCAGCAGGTTGACTTCGACGACCAGACCTCTGCCGTAGGGCGTTTTGACGATCGCGCCGACCTTCGGCGTATGCTTCAACAGATCGGTGTATGCGTCCTGCTCATATTTCAAACAGCACATCAGTCTGCCGCAGGTGCCCGAGATCTTGGTGGGGGAGAGGGAGAGACCCTGCTCCTTTGCCATTTTGATGGACACGGGATGGAACTCGCCGAGAAAGCTCGAACAGCAGAACGGTCTGCCGCAAACGCCCAAGCCGCCGAGCATTTTGCTCTCATCGCGCACACCGATCTGTCTGAGCTCGATACGGGTGCGGAATACCGACGCGAGGTCTTTGACCAGCGCGCGGAAGTCGACTCTGCCGTCGGCGGTGAAGTAGAACAGGATCTTTGAATTGTCAAAGGTGTATTCCACGTCCACCAGCTTCATCGCGAGCCCATGCTCCGCGACCTTCTGCTCACAGATCTTCAGCGCTTCTTTTTCCTTGCGGGCATTGTCCTGCAGGCGTCTGATATCCTCTTTCGTCGCGATACGGACGAGCTTCTTCAAGGGATGGACGATATCTTCGTCGGGAACCTCTTTATTTGCGATGGCGACCTTGCCGCACTCCACGCCTCTTGACGTTTCGACGATAACGGTGTCGCCTAATTTCAGTTTTTTGCCGTCGGGGTCAAAGTAGTAGACCTTGCCGACCTCTTTGAATCTTACGCCGATTACTTCTGCCATGTAATCCTCCTGTATTGTGATGACAGCCACGTGGTCAGCAGCTGTATATTAACATTGGTTTTCAGCCTGCGCACCGCGTCGCTTGTGACTTCGATCAGAGCGATCGCGCGGGAGCGGTCGAGCTTGCGGGTCAGCTTCTTCACAGCGGCGTCGTCGGTTTTGATACCGCTGTAAAAGCTCAGCGCCTGTCTGAGCTTGTCCGAAAAGACCGTCAGCGCGCTCCCAAGACTTTCTTTATCATTCAGCGCGGATAAGGTGCGCAGCAAGTCGTATTCGTACATCAAGACGATACCGTCGATGATCTCTTCCGCGAGCCTTTCGCTGTCCTCATCGCTGTTCTCACGGTGGTGCAGGGTGATGATGCGCGCGCGGGAGCGTACCGTCAACAGCATGCTCTTCGCGCTTTCGGCGGTGAAGATGAACAGAAGATTCTGCGGCGGTTCCTCGATGGTTTTCAGCAGGGCGTTCTGCGAATCCTCCCTGAGCAGCCTGTCTGCGTCGCGGAAGATATAGACCTTACAGTCCGCTTCGTTCGGCTTGATGCTCATTTGTGAGAGATAGTCGTCTCTGAGGTCTTTGAGAGACAGAATACCGCTTTTGAGATTTTTGCTCGGCTCGGGAAGAAAAACGTCGGGGTGATGGTTCTCGATCACCTTGTGACACGCGGTACAAGTCAGACACGGACGTTCTTTTTCTTTACAGACGGCGCCTGCCGCCAGCAGTACAGCCGCGCTGTCGCGCTCGTCCTTTTCGCCGCCCTCGATGATGACGGTGTGCGGGACACGGCCGGAGCGGCACAGCTCGCGGATGATGTTTTCGTTATCCTGCTGCAGTCTGAACTCCATACTGTCGCCGCCTTCCTCGCTGAATCAAACCTCATTATAACACAAAGCGCCGTAAAAATCTACTGTTATTTTAAGTGTGCAATATTTGTCAGCACCTGACCGTCCTTGATCTCTATGACGCCGAAGCTCTTGTCATAGCCAAGAGACCCCGGATTGAACAGACGGATACCGTCGACAACCTCGTCATGCGGAATGTGGGTATGACCGAAGAGGGCGATGTCAGCCTGCTTCTCCTTTGCCGCCATGAACAGGTCCAAGAGACCGTATTTTACGTTATACATATGACCGTGCGTTACAAAGAACTTCACGCCGTCGGCGGTGAATTCCTCCGACAGCGGCAGCATGGTCATGAAGTCGCAGTTGCCCTTGACGGTGACAAACTTTTTGTCGCGGAATTCGAATTTGATATCGTCCAGCTCGTCCCTGCTGTCGCCGCAGTGGACGATGATATCCGCGTTGCGGTTGAGCTCCATCACCTTTTTGAAGTTGCGGTACGAGCCGTGGGTGTCGGATACAACGATTATTTTCATATTTTTCTCCTGACTGCATAGTATAAAGGTATAATACTAAGTATCAACAAAACCCTTTAACATCTATTGCGTAAAATTCCGTATAACTTTGTTGTCAAGCTTGACAGGCGGCAGCCTGCCTGCGCTCTCCGCCTCGTTCTACGAAATTTTCCGCTAATATCTGTTTAAAGTCTTTTATTGCTACTTAGTATAAGAAAAAACAAGGAGATTATATACTATGGCTGATAATGAACAGATCAACAAGCTGATAAAACAGCTCAGCGAGCGCATGGGCACGCCCGAAAATGACATCAAGAACGCAGTGAACAGCTCATCCTACGGCAAGCTGTTGTCAAAGCTGCCCGATGATAAGGCGCGTCAGATGGAAGAAATCCTCGACGACGAGGATAAAGCAAAGGAATTTCTCAACTCCCCGCAGGCGAAAGCCATCATCAAGAGGATCATGGGCTGATGGATGATCTTTCCGAGAAGCTCAGCGGGATCCTCAGCGACCCCGAAGCGATGCGCGATATCGCGGCTCTGGCTTCACAGCTCGGCGTTGACGCGTCGGGCGTACATACGAAGCCCGAGCCTGAGCCAAAGCCTGAGGACGATATGGCAAAGCAGCTCATGGGGCTGATGCCGATGCTCGGTTCTTTGAAGCAGGACGATGACACGACCCGTCTGCTTGAGGCGATGCGTCCGTTCCTGAGCGAAGAGCGCCGTCAAAAGCTCGACAAAGCAAAGCGCCTGATCCGCGTGATGAAGCTGATGCCTCTGTTGAAGGATCTACCCTTATTTGATTTGTAGGTGAAACGATGCCGTCAAATTCCTTAGAGCAGGAGGCGATGGACAGGGTCAGACGAATGTATTCTTCGTTTGACAGCCGCCGACAGGATCAGCGGACCTCCCCGTCCAAGCGTCCCCCAGAACCCGAAAAACCGCCGAAGCCTCCCGAGAAACCGCCCGAGCCGAAGCCCGAATCCCCGCAGATGCCCGAAGAAAAGCCCCGCGGGATGTTGGAGCTGCTCATGCAGGATAAAGACCAGAGCCTGATCCTGCTGCTGTTAGTCCTTTTGATGAAGGACGGTGCGGACATGAATCTGCTCGTCGCGCTGATCTATATGTTGATTTAATCTTGATGAATCTAATCTTGAAATATATGGAAAACTCGAATATAATACTTACTATAGCATAGTTTTTTGATTTTTTCTACATTTCGGAGATTATTTATGGAATTAACAGTAACAGAGACAAAGCCTACCAGAGCGCTTCTGGTAGAAGTCGATACGGGAGAATATGACGCCGAAGCGTCTTTAGCGGAGCTCTTTGAGCTGACCGAAAGCGCGGGGGCGGTTCCCGTCGCGTCCATATCCCAGAAATTACAGCATGTGGAAACGGCGACCTGCGTCGGTTCGGGCAAGCTCGAAGAGATCAGGGATTACTGCGAAGCCGAGGAGATCGACCTGATTATCTTCGACCTCGAGCTGTCTCCCGTCCAGATCCGCAACATCGAGGCGGAGACCGACGTGCGCGTCATCGACCGAACCATGCTGATCCTTGACATCTTCGCCCTGCGCGCGAAATCCCGCGAGGGCAAATTGCAGGTGGAGCTTGCCCAGCTGAAATACATGATGCCCCGCCTGACGGGCAAGGGCGTCGAGATGTCGCGCCTCGGCGGCGGTATCGGCACGCGCGGACCCGGCGAGACCAAGCTCGAGACCGACCGCCGTCACATCAAGCGCAGGATGGAGACCCTCAAAGCCCAGCTCAGAGACGTAGAGGATCACCGTAAACAGCTGCGCGCGCGCCGTGACAAGGACGGCGTGATCACCGTCGCTATCGTCGGCTACACCAATGCGGGCAAGTCCACCCTGATGAACACCCTCACCGACGCGGGCGTACTCAGCGAGGACAAGCTCTTTGCCACCCTCGACCCTACCTCCCGCGCCTTGAAGCTGCCCTGCGGCGTGTCGGTCATGCTGATCGACACCGTCGGGCTGGTGCGCCGACTGCCGCATCATCTGGTGGAAGCCTTCAAATCCACCCTTGAAGAAGCGGCTCAGGCGGATATCATCCTCAACGTCTGTGACGCGAGCGCCGAGGAAAGCCGTCTGCACCTTGAGGTCACCCGCGATCTGCTCGCGTCCCTGTCGAGCCTTGACAAGCCGATCATCCCCGTCCTCAACAAGTGCGATCTGATCTCTGACAATATGACCGGTATCTCCGGCGCGGTGCATATCAGCGCGAAGTACGCGACGGGTATCGACAATTTGCTCAAAGCGATCGAGGACAATCTGCCCAAGAAGCTCATGCGCGTATGGCTGCTTCTGCCGTTCGACAAGGTCGGTATCTCCGCAAAGCTCCGTGAGTCCGCCGTGATCCACGAGGAGGAATACACTGCCGAGGGGCTGAAAATGGAGGTCACCGTGGACGAGATACAGTATGCGCATGTCAAAGAATTTGTCATAGAATAAAACGATAAAAAAGCCCGAAAGCCCTTGCGCTTTTCCTATCGGTGTGATAGTATATATGGTATATTTGGGAAGAATATTCAAAAATTGTCACAAAATATATGACGGAGGGAAAACTACATGAAACAAGAAACCAAAAAGCTTCTCGCTTTGCTGATGGCTCTGGTTATCGCGGTTTCCGTATTCACCGCGGTCAGCGTATCCGCGGCTGAGACAGAGATCGCCGATGATATCGAGGAGACAGTCGCGGCGGAAGATGTCGAAGAGCCGATCGAACAGCCAGCTTTGGACGGCGCAATTGCGGATACAGGCGTTGAGCCCGAACCGGTTACCGAAGCCGAGGTTCCGACAGAACCTGCCACCGAGCCGCCTACCGAGGCTCCCGAGCCGACCGTCGGCAAGGTAAAGAATCTGGATCGCGACAGCTTCGAGAGCGACAGCTGTTATCTCAGCTGGGATCCGGTAGAGGGCGCAGACGGCTATTACGTCTACTATCTGAACGCCGACGACCATAAGAACTTCTCAAAGTTCGCCACAGTCAAAACCACTTCCTGCAACGTCAAGCCCCTGCGGCAGGGTACCCAGTACCACTTCATGGTCAGCGCATACATCAACTACAACGGCAAGATCATCGAGGGTGAAAAGACGCTGAAAAAGACTGCTACCCAGCCCGGCAAGGTCACCGGACTTACCAAGTGGCGTTCCTCCAACGTCCTCGAGATGGAATGGGACCGCAACACCCGAGCGACCGGATACCGTATCTACCGCACCGAGTCGGGCGGCAAAGAGGTGCTGTACAAGACCATCAAGGGCAACAGCAATACCTCTTTCTCCGATACGTCCGTCAGGCAGGGCCGTACATATAAGTACCGCGTCAAGAGCTACCGCGACCTCTACAATACCTCTTACAGCTCCGAGGCAGGCAGTATCACCTTTATCGCGGGACTCTGCGGACCGGATTATTCCATCACCTCCCGCTGCAGCCGCGTGAACCTCACCTGGAGAGCGAATCCCTACGCGACTCATTACGAGATCTATTATTCCACCAGTTCGAACAACTCTTCTTTCACCAAGCTTTACACGACTCCCAGACTCTACTTCAACACCACCAAGCTGACCGTCGGCAAGACCTACTACTTCCGCATCAAGCCGATCTACAAGAGCGGCAGCACCTATATCGAAGGCACCAGCAACAAAAAGAGCGCGAAGGTGACCGACAGAGCCTACGGCGATTATGTCGGCAGTACCTATGTCGAGATCAGCATCGACCAGCAGCACATGTGGGTCTATAAGAACGGCAAGCAGATCGCTTCCACCGACGTCGTTACTGGCAACGAGGGCAGCATGGATACCCCCAAGGGCTACCATCGCATCAACAACAAATCCCGCAATATCTACTTAAGCGGCGACGGATACAGCTCTTTCGTCAATTACTGGATGGCTTTCATCGGAAGCTCCTACGGTATCCATGACGCAAGCTGGCGTTCCTCTTACGGCAACCCGATCTTCAAGGGCAACGGCTCCCACGGCTGTGTCAACACCCCTTACGGCGCGATGTCGACGATCTACGACAACATTCCCACCGGTACGCCGGTCATCATCTATTAAGAAAAATTTTTTGAAGAGACTGTCAGCATGACGGTCTCTTTTTTTGTGAAATAAGAGTGATTATTCACATTTCCTTCATTTGACTTTTACCGGTATCTATAGTAGAATTATTCTATATATCTTTTATGGAGGTGAGGCGTTTGAATCTGCAAATGATTCTGGACATCGCGACGATCGCCCTGCGCGCATTATTGCCGATCTACGCGCTGGTCATCGTGTACCAGTGCTTTGCGTCCGCGCGCCGTCACAGACGTCCCGAAAAGCCCCTCGTTACCCTCGAGATCCTTGAGACGGGTCAGCAGATCCCCGTTCTGTTCTGGGAGAACTCTATCGGTCGTTCCAAGGGTTCCGATATCCGTGTGTCCGACGTCAGCGTATCGCGCGATCACTGCGTGTTCCTGCGCCGCAAGGAGGGCTGGTTCATTTCCGATATCGGCTCCAAGTTCGGCACCTACGTCAACGGTGAACGCACCGAGGGCAGGACTAAGGTGATCCTCGACGACGAGATCACCATCGGTCACACGACCCTTGTCTTAAAGCGCGGCGAAGAGTATCAGGAGCGCCTGCGCCCCTCATGGTTCTTCTCGAAGGCGTCCGATAAAGGCGCCTTAAAGCCCTATAAGCTGATGATCCTGATTACGTTCTTCCACATCTTCATGGCGGTGGAAGCGTGCTTCTCCAATGAGATTCAGGATCTTTCTCCGCTGTATATCTGCGGCGCGATGGAGATCGTGATGTGGACGTTCTTCTGCATTTCGTCCTACGCCCTCAACCGCGTCAATTTCGAGCTCGAGGCGCTCGCCTGCTTTATGTCGGGCATGGGTATCATGCTATTAGTACGGCAGGTTTTGCGTTCCGCCATCGTCCAGCTGGTCGCCATGACCATCGGCATGATCCTTTTCGCGGTGATCGTCAAGCTGATCGAGGACCCCGACAGGGTCAACAAGTGGCGGCTCTGGATCATGATCGCCTCCGTCGGACTTTTGGCGGTCAATCTGGTGTTCGGTAAGGTCACCAACGGCGCTGCCAACTGGATCAATATCGGCGGCATCAGCGTTCAGCCCTCGGAGTTCGTCAAGGTCGCGTTCATCTTTGTCGGCGCGTCCGCTCTCGATAAATTGCAGACAAAACGAAATTTCTTTGAATTCATCGCCTTTTCCGCGATCTGCGTCGGCGCGCTGGCGCTGATGGGCGACTTTGGCACCGCGCTGATCTTCTTCGCCACCTTCCTTTTGATCGCGTTCATGCGTTCCGGCGATTTCAAGACCGTCATCCTCGCCCTTGCCGCGGCGGCGTTCGCGGTGTTCATCGTCCTGAGCATCAAGCCCTATGTCGCCGAGCGCTTCTCGGCGTGGGGACATGTCTGGGAGCATACGCAGGACAGCGGCGGCTACCAGCAGGTGCGTGTGATGACCTACATGGCGTCCGGCGGTCTGATCGGCGTCGGCGTCGGCAACGGTTATCTGAAATATGTATTCGCGTCCGAATCCGATCTTGTGTTCGGTCTTGTTGCCGAAGAGATGGGCGTGATCGTCGCGTTCACGCTTGCGGCGGCGATCATCGCGCTGGCGTTCTATTCCCGCGCGATCACCACCCGTTCCCGCTCCTCGTTTTACGCGATCTCCGCGTGCTGTGCGGCAGGTCTGATGGTGATTCAGGCGGCGCTGAACATCTTCGGTATCACCGACATCTTGCCGCTGACGGGCGTCACCCTGCCGTTCCTGTCGGCAGGCGGTTCTTCGATGATTTCCTGCTGGGGACTTTTGGCGTTCATCAAGGCGGCTGACGAGCGTACCTATGCCGCAAAGCGCCGTGCTCCTGCAAACGCGCTCCCGCAGCGAAAGGAGGTCGCCGTATGAAACGGATCATGACCCGATCCCTGATCTTGTGGATCGTCACCTTTGCCTTTTTAGCGGGTACGGTTTTCTTAGGTGTGCGCGTCGTGCTCTACAGCGGCGACTGGGTACAGCAACCCTTCAACGGTCATATGGCTTCCGCCAACGGCTTAGGCAAAGCGGGCAAGATCTATGACCGCAACGCACTGACCCTCGCCTACAGCGAGAACGACGAGCGTTACTACGCCGATGATGAGACCACCCGCGAAGCTCTGCTCCACGTAGTCGGCGACGAGGGTATGAATATCTCGACCGCCATCCAGAGCCGTTACCGCACCAATCTCTCTGGCTACAACTTTGCCTTGGGCGTCGGACTGCCCGAGTCCCTGAACGGTACTGCCAACAGCGACCTGACTCTCACCGCGGACGCCGATGTATGCCGCGCGGCGTACAGCGCGATGAACGGTCACAAGGGCGCCTGCGTCGTGTACAATTACCGGACGGGCGAGGTGCTGTGCGATATCAGTGCTCCGAGCTACGACCCTGCCGACCCGCCGACCATCACCGAGGATAACGAGAGCGAGTACGACGGCGTTTATCTCGACAACGTCGTGTCCTCCACCTTCACCCCCGGCTCCGTTTTCAAGATCATCACCGCCGCGGCGGCGATCGACAATATTCCCGATATCTACGATCAGAGCTTTACCTGCTACGGCTCTCTCGACGTCGAGGGCAACCCGATCACCTGCGAGTACGCCCACGGCACCCAGAGCTTTTCCGAAGCCTTTGCCAACTCCTGCAACTGCGCTTTCGGTCAGATCGCCCTGCAGGTCGGCGAAGCGAAGATGAAAGAGACTGCCGAAAAACTCGGCTTCAACGGCTCCGATTTCAAGATGAGCGATATCCCCGTGGCGACCAGTCACTACGACGCGACAGGCGCGGGCGAAAACTACCTCGCGTGGTCGGGTATCGGTCAGTACGAGGATTTAGCAAACCCGATGCTCATGGCGATGATCTGCTCTGCTGTCGCGAACGGCGGCACCGCGACCTCGCCGTATATCCTGACGGACGACGGCGGTCTGCTCGACAAGCTGAATATCTCCGTCAACAAGAGCAGTGATATCGAGATGATGTCTCCCGACACCGCGTCAAAGGTCAAGGAACTGATGCGCGGCGCGGCTGAGGGATACGCATGGCGCGGGGTAGACCTCGCGGGTCTGAGTTTCTGTGCAAAGACCGGTACTGCCGAGGTCGGCGAGGATAAAGAGGCTACCGCGTGGTTCGTCGGCTTCATCGACGACCCGTCCCATCCCTACGCCTTCGCCGCGGTCGTCGTCGAGGGCGGCTACGGTATCGACGCGGCAAGCCCCGTCGTCGAAGCGGCGATCAGCGAACTGGTGAACTGAATATCCGAACATAAATCAAGCTCCCGAAGTGTCATTCTTCGGGAGCTGTTTCTAGTTTGTACGAAGTATGAGGACGGCGATCGTCCTTTTATGTTCTTACTCTTTTCCAAGCTGCTTTGCATAGCCGCCCGACAGCAGCTTGCTCAGCGCACAGAATACGAGCGTCAGTCCGACGCCGATACCGAAGTGCACGAGCAGGGGAGAGCTTCCTGCGGAAAGAACCGCGTTCAGTCCGTAGTGCAGCCAAGCCCAGACATAACCGCACAGGCTGAGCAGAAGCGTCAGCAGCATGGAACAGGAGGAAAAAACACTCCTGCTTTTGTACAGGCGCACAAAGTACCAGTTCACCTGCGACAGCAGCAGTGCGGTCACGGGGATGATGACCGACAGCGCCCACGCGCCGTTAGTCGCGCCCGACGGCGTGTATGCTTCAAGGCTCACTCCCGCGACCAGCGCGATGAACGACAGGAACATCGTGACCGACTGTATGACAGACGCCTTCCACTGATCGACGCGTTTTAGCGCGGGCAGGGGAGCGGTTTCGGTCGCCCTGATAACAGGGGCTTTCATTTCTTCCAATACTTTGCGGCATTCGGGGCAGGAGCGCAGATGTTCTTCCACGACCCTTTTGCTTTCCTCAGAGCAGCAATCGTCCGCGTATAACGCCAAGAGATCCTGTACAACTTCACATTTCATCATTTTCATTCAACCTTTCCGATAGTTTTTTCTTGGCACGGTAGAAGGTGACCCTCGCCCAGCTTTCGCTTTTGCCGAACAGCTCGCTGATCTCTTTCAGCGGCATTTCCGCAAACACCGACAGCATAAACACTTCCTTGTACGGCTCGTCGAGCGCATGCAGTTTTTTCATCAGCGCTTTGCTCAGCTCGCGGTCGATCAGCGGCTCTGCTAAATCGGCTTCACTCACCGCCGCGTTATCTTCCAGCGGCAGGGTACGCTTCTGCTCGCGGTACCACGCGTAGTAAGCGTTTTTCGCGATCGAGCACAGCCACGTCGCCGCCTTGCTTTCATCGCGCAGCTGACTTAAGTTGATATATGCCTTGAAAAAGGTGTCCTGCGTCAGCTCTTCTGCAAGTGATCCGTCGGCGCACAGCTTCGTCAGATACCGCAGAATGAAGCGATAATTGTTTTCATACAGCTTGTTGAAATCGGTCACTTTCTCACCGCCCTTCATCCGTTAGATTGCTGAAATACGGAAACGTTACAGCTTTTTGGAAAATTTTTGATAATTGACAAAGGTTGCTCCCGAAGCTTTTTCGCTTCGGGAGCTTTTGCTTTTGATAATTGCAGTTTTGAATAGTGTTACAACTACTGCTTACTTCTTTTTGAAACCGTCTTTCAGGCTGACAGAACGGTTGAAGATCAGCTTGTCCTTCGTGCTGTCCTTGTCGATACAGAAGTAGCCCGTGCGCATGAACTGGAAGAACGCAGGGAAAGCGAAGCTTTCGAGCGCTTTCTCGACTTTACAGTTTTCTACGACGATCAGAGACTCAGGGTTGATGAACTCGAGGAAGTCTCTGCCGTCTGCTTCGGGATCGGGCACGGTGAAGAGGTTGTCGTACAGGTTGCAGGTCGCGTCGATCGCATTGCTTGCGTCCACCCAGTGGATGGTGCCGCGCACTTTTCTGCCGTCGGGGGTGTTGCCGCCGCGGGTCTCGGGATCATACTCGGCATAGACCTCGACGACGTTGCCGTCCTCGTCTTTCTTACAGCCTGTGCATTTCACGATATACGCGCTCTTTAAGCGTACCTCGTTGCCGGGGTACAGGCGCTGATACTTCTTGATCGGCTCTTCCATGAAGTCGCCGCGTTCGATCCAGCACTCGCGGCTGAACGTGACCTCGCGTGTGCCGTCGGCTTCATTGTTCGGATTGTTCTCGACGGTGAAGCTTTCGCTCTGACCCTCGGGATAGTTGGTGATGACCAGCTTGATCGGATCGAGCACCGCCATCACACGCTGTGCGGTGAGGTTGAGGTCCTCTCTGAGACAGTGCTCAAGGAATTCGTACTCTACGGTAGAATTCACCTTGCTGACGCCGATACGGTCGCAGAAGTTGCGGATCGACTTCGGCGTATAGCCGCGTCTGCGCAGACCGCACAGAGTAGGCATACGCGGATCGTCCCAGCCCTTGACGTAGCCGCCCTCGACCAGCGCGCGCAGCTTGCGCTTCGACATGACGGTGTTGTTGATACCAAGACGCGCAAACTCGATCTGTCGCGGCTTGCTCGGCAGGGTGACGTTGTCGCGCACCCAGTTATACAGCGGGCGGTGATCCTCAAACTCGAGAGAGCACAGGCTGTGGGTGATACATTCCATCGCGTCCTCAATCGGATGCGCGAAGTCATACATCGGGTAGATGCACCACTTGTCGCCGGTGCGGTGATGGTGAAGGCGGTTCATGCGGTAGATGACCGGGTCGCGCATGTTGAAGTTGCCCGACGCAAGGTCGATCTTCGCGCGCAGGGTCATCTTGCCGTCCTCGATCTCGCCGTTTTTCATCTTTTCAAAGAGTGCAAGACTTTCCTCGATCGGTCTGTCGCGGTACGGAGACTTTGCGGGAGTGCTGAGATCGCCGCGGTACTCGCGCATTTGCTCGGGCGTCAGCTCGCAGATGTAGGCGAGTCCCTTTTTGATCAGCTCGACCGCCGCCTCATACATCTTGTCGAAGTACTCGGACGCGTAGTAGAACCTGTCCTCCCAGTCAAAGCCCAGCCAGTGGATGTCCTCTTTGATCGCGTCGACGAACTCCACATCCTCTTTCGTGGGATTTGTGTCGTCCATACGCAGGTTGCAGATACCGCCGAACTTCAGCGCGGTGCCGAAGTTGATGCAGACCGCCTTGGCGTGACCGATGTGCAGATAGCCGTTCGGCTCGGGAGGAAAGCGCGTATGCACCTTCATCCCCGCGTAGTCGCCGTCCTCGGCGATATCCTTTTCTATCATGGTGTGGATAAAGTTGGAGGACATTTCCTCGCTGTTATCCACGGTGTTTTTGATTTCCTCTGTCATATACATTCCTCATTTTATTTGCTGATAGTTATTTGCTTGCGTCAGGCAAGTTTATTTAATCCGATCTCCATTCTTCTCAGGCTTTCGTCCCTGCCTAAGATGTCGAGGATCTCGATCGCGCCGCCGGGGGTAACGGTTTTGCCCGCGACGGAGATGCGCGCCGGCCACATGACGGTGCCGTTTTTGACCTCTAATTTCTGCGCGAGACCGATCAGCGCTTCGTGGATAGAATCGTGATCCCAATTCTCTAATGCTTTCAGCTCGTCATAGACCGCTTTGAGCATCACGGGAGCGTTTTCTAAATTGGTCTTGCTCTTTTTGTTGACGTAGAGATCTTTCTCATACTCGGGCAGAGCCGCGAAGAAGTCGATTTTCTCGGGGATATCAGTCAGCTTGGTCGTGCGCTGTTTCAGGATCGCGGCGAGCTTGCCGTAGTCGATCTCCTTATCGCCCAACGCCTGCTTGAAGTACGGTGTACAAACGGCAATAAATTGCTCGTCTGTCATCGCCTTGATGTACTCGCCGTTGAACCACTCCAGCTTGTCATAGTCGAACACCGCGGGACTCTTGCTGATACCGCTGATATCGAACGCCTTACACAATTCATCAAGCGTGAAGATCTCCTGATTATCCTTCGGGCACCATCCGAGCAGAGCGATGTAGTTGATGATCGCTTCGGGCAGATAGCCTTCTTTGATAAGATCCTCAAAGCCCGTGGAGCCGTGACGCTTAGAGAGCTTCGATACCGAGCCGTCCTCGTTCTTGCCGTTTATCAGCGGCAGGTGGATGTAGGTCGGAATATCCCAGCCGAACGCCTCGTACAGCAGATTGTATTTCGGAGTAGAGCTGAGGTACTCGGAGCCTCTCACGACATGGGTGATGCCCATGGTGTGGTCGTCGATGACGTTTGCGAAGTTGTAGGTCGGGTAGCCGTCCTGCTTGATCAGGATCTGATCCTGCAATTCGCTGTTGTCGACCGTGATTTCGCCGAATACCGCGTCAACGAAGGTCGTCGAGCCCTCAGTCGGCATTTTCTGGCGAATGACATAAGGGATGCCTGCGTCCAGCTTTTCTTGAATTTCCGCGTCCGATAAGTCGCGGCAGTGGCGGTCATAACCGCCGCCGACGGTCTCGCTCTGGATCTTTTCCAATCTTTCTTTGGTACAGAAGCAGCGGTACGCCTTGCCCTCTTTAATGAGCTGTTCGGCGTAGGGGAGGTACATATCCTTTCTTTCGCTCTGCACATACGGACCGTAGTCGCCGCCGACGTCGGGACCTTCATCATGCTTCAGACCCGCGGTCTCCAACGTCTTGTAGATGACGTCCACAGCGCCCTCGACATAGCGTTCCTGGTCGGTGTCCTCGATCCTGAGGACAAAGGTGCCGTCCTGACTTTTGGCGACCAGATATTCATACAGCGCCGTTCTCAGATTGCCGACGTGCATGAAGCCCGTCGGACTGGGCGCGAATCGTGTTCTTACCTTACTCACTTTTATATCCCTCATCTATCGGTTTATGGCATTTCTTATATTTCTTGCCCGAACCGCACCAGCACGGGTCGTTCGGACCGGGCTTTTTCTTTTTGTTGACGACCGTCTTATTGGTGGAGACGGTGCCGTCGCCGGAGAACTCGACAGGCTTTGCGACCTGCTCGCGCTTAAGTCCCAGCTCGACAGCCGAGGGCTTCGGACGTCTGTCCTCCTCGGTTTTGAGGATGACCTGATGTGCCGCGGCAGCCTTTTCTTCCATCTCTCTGCGCTTTGCTTCCAGCTCCTCGCGCTTTTTCTGAATCTCATAGACGCGCTTCGGCGCAACCATAATCAGCTTTGCAGTTTCCTGACGGATGGTCTCGATCATCTCGTCGAACATATCGAAGCCCTCGATACGGTACTCGACGACCGGATCGCGCTGACCGTAGGCGCGCAGGCGGATACCCTGCTTTAACTGATCCATGTTGTCGATGTGCTCCATCCAGTAGGTGTCGACGCTCTTTAAGAGGTAGATACGCTCCATCTCGCGCATGGTATCACTGCCGACCAGCTCCTCGTTCTCGCCGTAGAGCTTCATCGCTCTGTCCTGCAAAGTCTTGATAAGGTATTCTCTGTCGGTTTGCTCCAGCTCGTCGGTTGTGAAGCTGAAGCGGTTGCTGTCGTCGATCAGCCAGCCGCGGTACAGCTCGTTGAGACCCGCGAGGTTCCAGTTTTCCTTGTCCATATCGTCGGCGCAGAACATGTTGACGTTGTTCTCGATGGTGTCGTTCACCATCTTCACGACGGTGTCGTGGACGTCCTCGCCGTCGAGCACCTGATTGCGCTGACCGTAGATGATCTCACGCTGACGGTTCATGACGTCGTCGTAGTCAAGGACGGACTTACGGATGGCGAAGTTGCGGCTCTCGACCTTCTGCTGGGAGCTTTCCACGATATTGGTCAGCATTTTGCTCTCGATCGGCTGATCCTCCTCGATGTTCATGCGGTCGAGGATCATGCCCATCCTGTCGCCGCCGAAGATACGCATGAGGTCATCCTCGCAGGAGAGGAAGAACTTCGATTCACCCGGGTCGCCCTGACGACCGGAACGACCGCGCAGCTGATTGTCGATACGGCGGCTCTCATGACGCTCCGTACCGATGATGTACAGACCGCCCGCGGCGCGTACCTTGTCCGCTTCGGCGTTGATCTCTTCTTTATGGCTGTTGTAGTATTCCTGATATTTTTCTCTGGCTTCCTTGATGGTCTCATCGTCGGTGTCCGCAAAACCGGTCGCCTCGGCGATCACGTCGTCATCATAGCCGTCTTTTCTCAGCTGAGCCTTCGCCATGTATTCGGCATTACCGCCGAGAACGATATCCGTACCGCGACCTGCCATGTTGGTAGCGATGGTGACGGCGCCGAACTTACCCGCCTGCGCGACGATCTCCGCTTCTTTTTCATGGTGCTTCGCGTTCAGTACGTTATGCTGAATCCCTGTCTTTTTCAACAGCTTTGAGAGCTGTTCGCTCTTCTCGATAGAGATAGTACCGACCAGCACCGGCTGACCTTTTTCATGCGCCCTCTTGATCTCTTCGATGATTGCCATGAATTTGCCGTGCTCGGTGCGGTAGATCGCGTCCTGCATATCCTGACGGATGACCTCTTTGTTGGTCGGGATCTCGACGACGTCGAGCTTGTAGATCTCCTGAAATTCTTCTTCCTCGGTCTTGGCGGTACCGGTCATGCCTGACAGCTTGCCGTACAGACGGAAGAAGTTCTGGAAGGTGATGGTGGCGAGGGTCTTTGATTCACTCTCGACCTTGACGCCCTCTTTCGCTTCGATCGCCTGATGCAGACCTTCGTTGTAGCGTCTGCCGTACATCAGTCTGCCGGTGAACTCGTCTACGATGATGACCTCGCCGTCCTTGACGACGTAGTTGACCTCGTTCTTCATGCAGCCGTATGCTTTGATCGCCTGATTGACATGGTGCTGGATGGTGATGTTGTCGGGATCGGTCAGGTTCTCAAGGTTGAAGAACGCTTCCGCTTTCTTTACGCCTAACTGAGTCAGCGTAGCGGTATGCGCCTTTTCATCCACGACGTAGTCGATGTTGTTCTCTTTATAGAATTCTTCGAGATCCTCTTTGTTGTCGATCTCGGTAAAGACATATTTTTTCAGCGATCTCGCAAGCTGATCGGCTCGCTCGTACAGGTCGCTTGCCTTGTCGCCCTTGCCGGAGATGATCAGCGGGGTACGCGCTTCATCGATCAGGATGGAGTCAACCTCGTCGACGATGGCAAACGCGTGCTGACGCTGTACCTTCTGCTCTTTGTACACGACCATGTTGTCGCGCAGATAGTCGAAGCCCAGTTCGTTGTTGGTGCCGTAGGTGATATCCGCCTCATACATCGGCTTGCGCTCGTTCACGGGAATATCGTGGATGATCAGACCGACGGACAGACCTAAGTAACGGTACAGCTTGCCCATCCATTCGCTGTCGCGCTTCGCCAGATAGTCGTTGACGGTGACGATGTGCACGCCCTCGCCGGTCAGACCGTTGAGGTAGGCGGGCAGAGTAGCTACCAGCGTTTTACCTTCACCGGTTTTCATCTCGGCGATACGTCCCTGATGGAGCACGATGCCGCCAATGATCTGTACGGGGAAGTGCTTCATCCCCAGCACGCGCCAGCTTGCCTCGCGGCATACCGCGAACGCGTCGGGCAGGATGTCGTCGGTGGTCTCACCGTTTTTCAGACGACCCTTGAGGACGTCGGTCTGAGCTTTCAGTTCGCTTTCGGACATTGCTGCGTACTTGTCCTCCAGCGCGAGCACCTTATCGCAAATCGGTTTGATGCGCTTGAGTTCGCGCGAGCTGTAGTCGCCGAACAGCGCTTTGAATAAACCCATAGTATCCTTCCTTTCATTGCGGTGATATAGAGACACAAACCCCTATAAAACCCCATTATAGACATCAGTATATCATATATGATGAAAAAAATAAAGAAAAAATTGTAAACAATCCATATTATATTTCTATTATGATATTGATTTTAAAAATCGGTTGATGTAAAATATGTTTTGCTTAATACCATGCCGTTTTTCGGCACAAGGATCCATACGAGGTAAGATATGAATATTATCATCGTGGGCTGCGGCAGAGTCGGACGCTCTATCGCGGAACAGCTGAACACGGAAGGGCACTCCATTACCGTGATCGATGAAAGCTATGAGGCGCTGGAGAAGATCTCCGATTCCCAGAACGTCATGGCGATACAGGGCAACGGCGCTACCTACAGCGTGTTGAAGGAAGCGGAGATAGAGGACTGTGATCTCCTGATCGCCGTCACCGCCGCTGACGAGCTGAACCTGTATACCTGCCTGCTCGCGAAGAACGCGGGCGTTAAGTCGACCATCGCCCGTGTCCGTAATCCCGAGTATATCAGCGACGTGGAGGTGGTCAAGGAGGATCTGAAGCTGACGCTTGCGATCAATCCCGAGTACACCTGCGCGAACGAGATCGCCCGTCTGGTCAAGTTCCCCGGAGCGATCAAGATCAGTTCCTTTGCCAAGGGCATGATCGACTTTATCAAGATCCGTCTGACCGAACAGACTCCCATTGCCGGCAAGAAGGTCGCCGACTGCGCCTCTGTCTTAAAGGGTGCTGTGCGTATCGTGTTTGTCGAGCGCGGCGGCGAGTTTTATATCCCTAACGGCGATTTCATCTTACAGGCGAACGACATGGTTTCCTTTGTCGCGCCTTCTGGAGCGGCGGCAAAGCTGCTCAAATCCCTCGGTACGATCTCGAACAAGGGCCGTTCCGTGTTCATCCTCGGCGGCAGCAAGATCGGCTTCTATCTGGCGAAGATCCTGCGTGAAGCGGGCGTTTACGTCAAGATCATCGAGAAGGATCCCAGCCGCTGTGAGGAGCTTTCCGAGGATCTTGACGGCGTCATGATCATCAATGCCGACGCGATGGACGAGGATCTGCTTCTGAGTGAGCACATCGACCGCGCCGACGGCGTTGTCTGCCTGATGAATACCGATGAAGAAAATCTCCTCGCGTCCCTGTACGCGAAGCAGGTCAACCCGAAAGCGAAGATCGTCACGGAGCTTGGCAACCTCAAGTTCTCCTCTGTCGTAGACACCCTGCCTCTGGACAGCATTATCCGACCCAAGCAGCTGACAGGCGAGTACATCATCCGCTATGTCCGCGGCATGCAGAACACCGTCGGCAACAACGTCGAGACCATGTACAAGGTCAACGGCGACCGTGCCGAGGCGCTGGAGTTTGTTGTGCGCGAGCGCAGCGCAGCTGTTTCTGTACCCCTGTCAAAGCTGAATCTGAAATCCGATCTGCAGATCGTCTGTATCAGCCGCGGCGGTAAGGTCATCACCCCCGGCGGCAATGATACCATCGAGATGGGCGACAGGGTCATCGTTATCACAAAGCACAAGGGTCTTTCCGACCTGCGCGATATATTACGCTAAATCATCATGCGCTCACGGTGTTTGCCGTGAGCGCACACTTACAGATATTTATTGTTGACGGAGATATGTCATGAACAAAAAGCTGATAGTTTATATACTTGGCTGGGTACTGCTGATTGAAGGCGTCGCCATGCAGCTGTCCACCGCGGTCGGCGTGATACACGGCGAGTGGGAATTCGCGAAATACTTCCTGTATGTGGGCGCGGCGCTGATTTTGCTCGGAATTATACTGGTACTCAAAAAACCCGCGAGCAACGTCATGTACTTGAAAGACGGCTTTGCCTGTACGGCATTATCGTGGGTGGTGCTGTCGGTAGCGGGATGTCTGCCGCTGTGGATCTCCCATACGATCCCGCATTTTGTCGACGCGCTGTTCGAGACCGTCTCCGGCTTTACGACCACCGGCGCGACCATCCTGACCGAGATCGAACACCTGCCGCGCTGTATACTGTTCTGGCGCAGCTTCTCCCATTTCTTAGGCGGCATGGGCGTCGTTGTGTTCCTTCTTGCGGTCATTCCCCGTCTGGGCGGCAACCAGAACATCAACCTGATGAAAGCGGAGTCCACTGGACCTTCTGTCAGCAAAAGCATGCCGAAGCTCCGCAACTACGCGGCGCTCCTTTACGGCATTTACGGCGGTCTGACCCTGCTCGAGTGTATTCTCCTGCTCTTCGGCGGCATGAGCGTCTTTGACGCCGTGACCACCTCATTCTCCACCGCGGGCACGGGCGGCTTCATGGTCTACAACGATTCCATGGCGCGTTTCAGCCCCTATCTGCAAACCGTCGTCGCGGTGTTCATGATGCTCTTCGGCGTGAATTTTTATATCTATATCCTCATCCTATTCCGCCGCTTCAAGCAGGCGCTGAAAAATGAAGAGATGTGGATTTATATCGGTATCACCGTTGCGGCTACCGCGGTGATCGCCCTCGACCTGACGCTCAACCGTATCTATAACGGCGACATTTATCAGGCGATCCACCAGAGCTTCTTCTATATCACGTCCGTCGGTTCTTCGACCGGTATGGCGCTGACTGACGTGAACCACTGGCCTGAGCTGTCAAAGTCGATCATCCTGATCGTCACCTGTATCGGTGCGTGCGCAGGTTCGACCGGCGGCGGTTTCAAGGTTTCGCGCGTCATTATTCTCTTAAAGGGCGTGCGCAAGGAGTTTGCCCTGATCCTGCACCCTCGCACCGTCCACACCGTGAAGATCGATTCTAAAAAGATCACCCACGAGGTCACCCGCTCCGTCAGCGTGTACTTTGCGATCTATACGGCGATCATCATTGTCACCACCATTCTGATCTCGCTCAACGGCTTTGACTTTACCACGAACTTCACCAGCGTTCTCGCGACACTGAACAATACCGGTCCCGGCATGAACATCGTCGGCTCTACGGGCAACTACGCAGGCTTCAGCGTCTTTTCCAAGATCGTATTCTGCTTCAACATGCTCGCAGGCAGACTGGAGCTTTATCCGTTCCTGCTGATCTTCATTCCGTCCGCGTGGAGGAAGAACTGATGAGTACGGTATTGATTACAGGCGCTTCCCGCGGGATCGGGGCACAGTGTGCCCTTCTCTTCGCGCAAAAAGGCTATGATGTCGCGGTGAACTACAATCACAGTGCGGAGCAAGCTGACGCTCTTGTGCAGGAACTGTGTTCCTGCGGTGTCCGCGCTATTGCGGTGCAGGCTGATGTTTCCGACAGTATGCAGGTCAGCAAAATGTTTCAAACGGTCAAAGCGGAGTTGGGTGAAGTGGAGATCCTTGTCAATAACGCGGGGGTCGCCCGTGTCGGACTGCTCACGGACATGACCGACGACGAGTGGGACAAGCTGATCTCCACCGATCTTTCCGCGATTTTCTATACCTGCAGAGCCGCCCTGCCCGACATGATACGCGCCCATCGCGGCGTGATCGTCAACATCGCCTCGATGTGGGGCGAGGTCGGCGCCTCCTGTGAAGCGGCGTATTCCGCCGCGAAGGCGGGCGTGATCGGACTCACCAAAGCGCTCGCGAAAGAGGTCGGACCCTCGGGTATCCGCGTCAACGCGGTGTCGCCCGGGGTCGTCATGACCGATATGATGCAGGGCTTTTCTGACGAAGATATCGCGGCATTAAAGGAAGAAACGCCTTTGAACGTCCTCGGAACCCCCGAGGATATCGCCGAGGCGGTATTGTTCCTCGCTTGTGACAAAGCCCGTTTCATCACGGGACAGGTGCTGTCCGTCAACGGCGGAATGGTAATATAATATGGTAAAAAAACATCTCCCTGTATCAGCGAGGATACAGGGAGATGTTTGTTTGGGTTTAACTATGCTCTGTTGGTCTTTTTCACCGCGTCGATGATCTTGACGACCACGGGGGTGAGGATGACGTTCACGCCCAGCTCAACGAGGAAGTTCACGCCTGTCAGACCGACGATGATGTAGGTCAGCAGATCAGATCCGCCTGCCCATGCGGCGAGCAGATCCTTGAAGAATACCAGCATGCCGATGATGAAGATACCGGTGTTGACGATGGGGGACGCGATCGCGGCAAGCAGAACGGCAACAAACTTGTTTTTGCCGCTGAGCGCCTTGTAGATCAGTCCCGCGACCAGACCCGCCATAGCGGTCTTGAGCACGCACATGATGGCGCACAGAACGGGATTGGCAGCCCATACCATCGCGCCGCCGACGTCGCCGCCCGTGATGCACATGATCGTGACGATCACACCCAGCACCGCGCCCAGATAAGCGCCCGCGCCTACGCCGTACATCGCCGCGCCGACAACCATCGGGATGAGCGCCAGTGTGATGGAGAACGGACCGAATTTGACGAAGGTGGTGAATATCTGCAGCACAATGATGATTGCAGTCAGAATCGCCAGACCCGTCAGACGATAGGTGTTCTTTTTGACATTTGACATAAAATAACCTCCTGCTGCCTCCCCAAATAACCTTGGGTGAAGCGCAATTTTATTTATATCAGATTCATAAAGAATCGGATATTCACTTTTTATTTCTCTCGTAAATCAGCCTTAAGCCTTCGAGAATCAGGTTCTCTTTGATCTCGATTTCATGATCGCAGTAGCGGATGATCGTATTCGCAAGTCCGCCTGTAGCGATGATCGCACATTCCTCACCGAGCTCCTTCTCGATCTTATCGATCATGCCGTCGATCATGCACACCGTGCCCCACACGATACCCGCGCGGATACTTTTATCGGTATTCTTGCCGATGACGGAGGAGGGCGCTTTGAAGGCGACCGACTGGAGCAGAGCGGTGTTTTTTGTCAGCGCTTCGAGCGAGACTGCTACTCCCGGTGCGATCGGAACGCCGATCATGCTGTCGTTTTTGTCGATGACGCACCATGCGGTGGCAGTACCCATGCTGATGACGATTTTCGGACCTTTTTTGATCGCGTTCGCCGCGACGCACGCGACGACAAGGTCTGCGCCGAGAGTGGAAGGGTCGTCAATGCGTATGTTCAGTCCTGTCTTGATCCCGGGACCGACGATCATTGGCTCTACGCCGAGGATATCCCTTACCGCGCGGTCGATGCGTTCGGTGATCAGCGGTACGACCGAGCTGATGATACAGCCGTCGAAGTCGTCGCGGTGGATGCCCATCACGCGGATCAGCGAGTAGAGCTCCACGCCGTATTCGTCGGCGGTTTTCGCCTTGTCGCACGACACGGTCAGGGTGCGTATCAGCGCCTTGTCATCGAAGATACCGAACTTGATGTTGGTATTACCGATATCAGCAGTCAGCAACATATACATTTCGCTCCTTTCCGAAAGGGATTGTACCACAATTTTTAGGTAGTTTCAATATAAATGACCGATTTTCGGCTTTTTTCACATAATGAAAAATATATCGACCCGATTGTGGTAAGATATTTCTGTATGTTGGGGCATTTTGTAATAGTCACGCCCCACAAATCATGCGAATTTGGGGAGGCATAAGGATGAATCAGGCAGAGAAGAGAAATCTGGAGATCCTCGCGTGTAAGGCGAGGATGGGTGCCATCATCGGTACATTCCATGCAAAATCAGGACATCCGGGCGGCTCTTTGTCGGCGGCTGATATGTTCACCTATCTCTATTTCAAGGAGATGAACGTTGATCCGTCTAACCCTCAGTGGGCTGACAGAGACCGTTTTGTTTTATCTAAGGGACACTGCTGTCCCAGCCTTTACGCCGTATTGGCGCTCAAGGGCTACTTCGACTGGAAAGAGCTCGAGGTGCTGCGTCACGTCGGCGCGATGCTCCAGGGACATCCCGATATGAAGGGTACTCCCGGCATCGACATGAGCTCAGGCTCACTCGGTCAGGGCGTATCCGCGGCGTGCGGAATGGCGCTGGCTGCTAAGATCGACAACAAAGATTACCGCGTTTATACCGTGCTCGGCGACGGCGAGTGCGAAGAGGGCGAGGTCTGGGAAGCCGCGATGTTTGCGGGTCACCATGGTCTCGATAACCTGACGATCATCGTTGACTGCAACGGCCTGCAGATCGACGGCACCACCGAAGAGGTCGGCGGCGTAGAGCCCCTCGACACCAAGTTCGAGTCCTTCGGCTTCGACACCGTTATCATCGACGGTCACGATTTCGACGCGATCGAAGACGCTTTGGCGCAGGCAAAGGCGTCGGACAAGCCCTTCGCGATCATCATGAAGACGGTCAAGGGCAAGGGCGTTTCCTTCATGGAGAATCAGGTCGGCTGGCACGGAAAGGCGTGCAACGCCGATGAATATAAGGTAGCGATGGCTGAGCTGGAAGCACAGCTTAAGGAATTGGAGGGTTAATCATGGCTGAGATCATTACAAAAGCAACGCGCGTGAGCTTTGGCGAAGCTCTCTGCGAGATGGCTGAGTCCAACCCCGACATCATCGTTCTCGACGCCGATCTTGCGGCGGCAACTAATACATCGATCTTCCGCAACGCTTATCCCGAGCGCTTCTTTGACTGCGGTATCGCCGAGGCGAACATGGTCGGCGTAGCGGCAGGCTTGGCGGCTTGCGGCAAAACTCCCGTAGCGGCGTCCTTTGCGATGTTCGCGACAGGCAGAGCCTTTGAGCAGATCCGCAACTCTGTTGCTTATCCGAACCTTAACGTAAAGATCGCGGGTTCTCACGCAGGTATTTCCACCGGTGAGGATGGCGCGACCCACCAGTGCCTGGAGGATATCGGTATCATGCGTACCATCCCCGGCATGGTCGTCCTGAATCCCGCCGATCACTGGGAGATGAAGGCGGCTACCAAGGCGGCGCTTGAATATGAAGGCCCCGTCTACATCCGCTTAGGCAGATTGGCTGTCGACAGCTTCAACGACCCCGAGACCTACGAGTTCCATTTAGGCAAGGGCATCACCCTGCGCGACGGCGCGGATATCACCGTGATCGCGACAGGTCTGTGCGTTCTCGAAAGCCTGAAAGCCGTTGACGAGCTGATCGCCGAGGGCAAGAGCGTCCGTCTCATCAACATCCACACCATCAAGCCCATCGACCGCGAGATCATCATTAAGGCGGCTCAGGAGACCGGCAGGATCATTACCGTCGAGGAACACAACGTTATCGGCGGTCTTGGCGACGCTGTCTGCGAGGTTACCTCTGCCGAGTGCCCCGTACCCGTCAGACGCATCGGCGTCAATGACCAGTTTGGCTACTCCGGTCCCGCGAAGGAGCTTCTGGATATCTTCGGCTTGACCGCTCCGAACATCAAGAAGGTCATCCTCGAGGAATTAGACAAGAAATAATTGCAAAGCCCGCCAAACGGCGGGCTTCTTTATAGGAGAGATCGGATGAACATCCTGATTATCACTACCGGCGGCACGATTGGCAGTTCCTTTGAAGGCGACCGCATCAATGTCCGTGCCGACGGCAAAAGCGCTGTGCTCGAACGTTATCTGTCCGAGCACAGTGAAGCACAATTTGATATCAAAAGCCCGCTGAACATCCTCAGTGAGCGCATCACATGTGACGACTTCAATCAACTGGCTGAGACGCTGTATGAGGAGGAGCTTTCCCGCTATGACGGCGTGATCCTCACCGCGGGCAGCGACACGCTCGCTTATCTCGCGTCCTTTGTCGGACTGCTGTGCGGCGATTTCCCCGTGCCGATCATGATTGTTGCTGCGAACAAGATCCTGACTGCCCCCGACAGCAACGGATATGTGAACTTCTGTACTGCCGTCGAACTGATCGGACAAGGAATCAAGGGAATATTTGTCCCGTACCGCAACAGCGACGGCGTCATGGTTGTCCACAGCGCGACCGATCTCCGTCAGGCGGATCTGTCCGAGGACTTTTTCAGCCTTCACGGCGCGTATGCGACCTATGAAAACGGCGTTCTTCACGAAAACCGCGATTATATCGCTCAGACCATCCCCGATGTTTTCGGAAAGGATCATTTGCCGAAAATCGGCGACAGCGTTCTGCTGCTCCATCCTTATCCCATGCAGGATTATGCGGCGATTCGTGCCGACGGCAAAAAAGCAGTGCTCCACACTCTCTATCACAGCGCGACTCTCGACAGCAGCGCCGCGTCACGCTTTATCGAATCCAATGCAGGTATACCGTTTTTCATCGCCTCTCTGCGCGACGGTCAAAAGCCTTACGCGACAACGAAAGAGATCATCGAAGCAGGCGCGATCCCGCTTTACGACATTTCTCCCGAATGCGCGTATATGAAGCTCCTGCTTGCCTGTGCGCAGGATGAAATGAGTATCAAAGGTTTTATGAAGGTGAGCCAATGAAAAAGATAGCTGTTTTATTTGTATTGATCGCGGGAACGCTCTGGGGAAGTATCGGTATCTTCGTGCGCCATTACACCGCGCTCGGACTCAGCTCTATGCAGATGGTCACCATCCGCATGGTGATCGCCGCCGTGTTGTTCGCGTTATTTGTTTTGATTTACAAGCCGAAGCTGTACAAGATTCGATGGAAAGATATCTGGATTTTTCTCGGCTCGGGTATTATCAGCGTCGGTTTCTTCACCTACTGCTACTTCACCTCGATCGAACTGAGCTCCCTGTCCGTAGCGGCGGTACTGCTTTATACCGCGCCCGCCTTTGTCATGCTGTTTTCCCTGATATTTTTCAAAGAGCGCATGACCGTGCCGAAGGCGATTTCTTTGGTGCTTGCGGTCCTCGGCTGTGCCATGACCACAGGCGTGATCGGCGGTCAGCTGAATGTCACCCTCGCGGGCTTTCTGTTCGGACTCGGCTCGGGTATCTGCTACGCGCTTTATTCGATCTTCTCCCGCTTTGCGCTCAACCGCGGTTATGAGCCGTTTACCATTACGCTGTATACCTTCATCTTAGCCGCGATCTCCTCGGTCGCCGTGACCGACGTCGTACCCGTATGGCAGGCGGTGACGGCAGATATCGGCAGTATCGGCTATGCGGTATTGTTCGCGCTGGTATCGTGTGTCCTGCCGTATGTGTTCTATACGCTGGGCTTGAAGTACATCGCCTCATCCACCGCTTCGATCATCGCGACAGTCGAGCCTGTCGTCGCGACGATCATCGGCGCGGTCATCTTCTCGGAACCGCTTCAGATCCCCTTCGGCTACCTCGGCGTCGCGCTGGTATTCCTGTCCGTAGTGCTTATCAATGTAAAATTCAAGAAACGTGCATAAAGAGAAGGACGGCGTTGACCGTCCTTTTATATTGCGTAAATATTCAGATCCCAGCAGGGAATATAGGGATGTTTGCGCAAACAGATTTTGTATTCGGGATTGATCGCGTGAAGCTGTAATATCAGTAGGAAGAGATCCTCTGTCCTATGATACGCCGCAAGGTTCAGCTTCGGTTTTTGCTCTTTGAGCGTCTTTTGCGCGCCTCTGAGCATCGCGCTCTCCATGCCCTCGATGTCGACCTTGAGATAGGTGGGGGAGCAGTCGATCGCATCCACCGTCGTGACAGGGATCTCGATACCGTTTGCATCCCCGAGTGTGGGCATGCGTCCTGCCTTTTTACTGATCCGCATAGTGCCGATCTGATCGGCGATCCCTGCATTAACGGCAGTGACGTTCTCTATCCCCGCGGTATGCTCGCACAGCTTTTGGAAATTCTTCGGATTGGGCTCTACGGCGGTGATACTTTCGTAACCGTCAGAATAGTGAAGAAATTCATCCACCGTATCGCCCCGATATGCCCCGAGGTCGAGGTATCGTTCATCTTTCAGCCGCAGGATATCGCGGAACACCTCGTCCTTATCACTCTCGACCTGTTTGAGATATTCCAAGCGCCCCGTATAGTAGAAGTCCAGAGTGCCCTTAAACACACGCCGCGACATATCGTCGTTCAGCAGAGAATAGGCACTTTCGATATCCTCCCGATACCGCTCGATAAAGCCGTCGTCCATCAGCACATCCCCGACAACGGGAACATTCGGCACGAGGACGGTATGCTGTTTGGCGACCTCATACACATGTCCCATGACGTCGGGCAGAGAACTGCCGAAGCACAGCGCGACGATAAAATCATCAAACTCTCTTTCAAAGTCGCTCTGCTTCTTTACGGTGAAACCTCGGTATGCCTGATAGCGGCAGAAGTCGTCGCTCGCCATCACCCCCGCGGCTTTGATATCATATTTTTCGAAGGCGTCCAGCACCTTGTCAGCGCCGTTTCCCATCCCGTACAGGACGATAGGCAGGTCCGATTGCCTGAGAGCTTCCCATATATTGGGGTATTCAAAGGATAACAGATTCATCATACTTACGGATTGCAGGAGGAACAGGGCTTATAGCCCGCCTTGACCGCGTCCTCACGATTTTCGAAAACGACCTTGTTCTTCTCGTTCATGGTTTTCGCTCCGCTGCATGTGGAGTAGTGGAACACATGACTGCTCTGATTGCCGATATAGTTCAGCCCGTCGGCACTGCGATCCTCACCCGCGTTGTACGTATAAGAGGTCAGGTCGCTGTCCTGCGCGCTGAAGGTGAGCGCTTTGCCGTCGGTGCAGGCGACGATGGTGCCCATCGTATCGGTGCGGAAGATATCGCACCCTAGCGCGTTCAGCTTCTGCATGGTTTCCCTGTGCGGATGACCGTAGTCATTGTTCTTCCCGCAGGAGATCACGGCATAGGCAGGGTTGACCGCTTTGAGGAACTTCGCGGTGCCGGAGGTGGAAGAACCATGATGTCCGCATTTGAGGACGTCTGCCGAGAGATCCTCTCCTGCCGCGACCATCTCATATTCGCTTTCCTTTTCCGCGTCGCCCGTCAGCATGAAGCTGACGTCCCCGCACTCGACCTTCGTGACGACCGAGTAGTTATTGTAGCCGCTGTAGCCGTCGGACAACGGTCCCATGATGGTGAACGTCGCTTCACCGAAGCTGTAGGTATCGCCGACCTCTGCGTCGATGTAGTTGATATCGTTGTTGTCCACTGCCGTCAGCAGCTTTGTCCATGTATAGGTGGAGCAGTCGGTTTCCACGGTGATGAAGTTTTCTGCGTCAATACCGTTGATGACCGTTTTCATCCCACCGATATGGTCGGAGTGCGGATGGGTCGCGATGACATATTTCAGCTCGTCCGCCCCGCGGTTCTTGATATAGTTCAGCACCTTGTCTCCGTAATCGCGCTCGCCCGCGTCGATCAGGACAAATTCGCCGTCCGATTCGAGCAGCGTGGAGTCGCCCTGTCCCACGTCGATAAAGTGGACGATCAGCTTTGCGATATCCTCGCCGACATAGTACTTCTCGGGACCGAACCATGAGCACGAAGCGACCGTCAGCAGCATGGTCAGCGTCAGTATCAAGCAGAGTAGTTTTTTCATCTTATCTTCACCCTCTATACTATACCGCATAAAAGAAGCGTGTGCAAGATAAAATTTGACTATTTGGATAAAATATGGTAATATAATACTGATTTCTAATTCTATTAACGAATTTCTATGAGGTGGATCATGGTCGCCAATTATAAAGGAAAATATGAGATTGTTACGGCGGACGACAATCTGCCCGGCAAGGTCATGCTGTACGAGAAGCCAGGACGCGATTGCTACACCAACAAGCACTGGCACAAGAATCTCGAGATCGACTACATCGTCCGCGGATGCATGTGGACAAATCTCTGCGGCGTTGACCGTGACCTGCACGGCGGCGATTACATCCTGATCAACAGCGAGTCGGTGCACCAGACCTGCGGCAAAGAGCCCGACGAGCCGGTGAAGTATCTTGTGGTGCTGTTTTCCTACAACTACATCAAGTCCTATTTCCCCGATTTCGATTTATACGAGATCGACGTCGACAAAAACGAACAGACCCGCGCCCGTGTGCGCGACCTGCTCAAAGCGATCGTCTTTGAGGCGGAGAACCCCTCCGAGTTCTCTAAGCTGAAGATCTCCTGCGCGATGGCGCAGATCCTGATGCACCTGTTCACCAAGTGCCGCGTCAAGCGTGAGATCGACCCCGACAGCCTGCCCGACGAGGATACGCCGGATTATATCGCCAAGGCGATCGCCTACATCAAGGACAATTACCGCGAGAAGATTTCTCTGGAGGACATCTCGTCCTTTGTTGGTTTGACTCCGACCTACTTCTCCCGCTATTTCAGCGCCTCCACCGAAAAGACCTTCAAGAACTATCTGAACATGGTGCGTCTGGAAAACACCCTGATCGACATTCAGCAGAACGGCATGAGCGAGACCCGCGCCGCGCTTGAAAACGGCTTCCCGAGCGTCAAGTCCTTTATCGCGGTGTTCAAAAGCGTCTACGGCTGTGCTCCCAGCGAGTATGCCAAGAAGTATCATGAAGAAGCCCCGATCTCCGAGATACGAAAAGCATAAAATAAGCGTGCGTTTTATTCAAACGCACGCTTTTGTTATTCATCCTGTAATTCTGCCCATAGGTCATAAAGCTCCTCTAAGCGCCCCTGTGCTGTTTCGAGCTTTCCTGTCAGCTCCATGAGCTGTTCATAATCGCTCTGCACTTCTTCAAGCGCCAGCTTTTCCTGCAAGTCGGAGACCTCGTTTTCGAGCTCCCCGATCTCCGCTTCCGTTCGTGCCAGCTTCGTTTTGCGTTTCCGCTCCTCACTCTGTTTCAGCTTTTTGAGCTGATAGTCGTTGAGGGGCTTTTCCTTTTTAACGGGAACATTCTCCTCGGCGGGGGAGGGCTGGGCGGAAATCCTTTCGAGGTAGTTGTCATAGTTGCCCAGGTACTCCGTCATCCCGTCCCGACCCATCACGAGCACCCTGTCGGCGAGCTTGTTGATAAAGTAGCGGTCGTGGCTGATGATCAGCAGCGTGCCTTCATAGTCCTTTAAGGTATCCTCCAGCGCCTCGCGCGAGCTTGCGTCGAGATGGTTGGTCGGCTCGTCGAGCAGCAGCAGATTACACCCGCCCAGCATGAGCTTCAAGAGCGATATCCTCGCTCTTTCGCCGCCGCTCATCGCCGAGAGCGGCTTATAAACCTCGTCGCCTTTGAACAGGAACGCCGCGAGGGACGAGCGGATATGCGTCTCCGTCATCCGCGGATAGGTGTTCCAGATCTCGTCGATGGCGGTGTTGTTCAGATTCAGATTCTCCTGCATTTGGTCGAAGTACCCGACGTCCACCATCGCGCCGTATTCATATTCGCCGCTGTCGGGACGGAGCTTGCCGTTGAGGATACGGAACAGCGTTGTTTTTCCGCAGCCGTTGTCGCCGAGGATAAAGACGCGTTCGCCCTTGGTGATATGCATATCCACATTTTTGAACAGCTTTTTATCCCCGAATGCTTTGGATAGATTTTTCGCCATCAGCACATCGTTGCCGCTTTCGTGGCGGGGTTCAAAGCGCATGCGGATGTTCTCGAGCGCTCCGTCGGGCTCCACCATATCCGCTTTGATACGGTCGATCTCCTTCTGCTTGCTTTCTGCCATGCGGATGTTGCGTTCGCGGTTCCATCGCTTCTGCTGTTCGATGATACCCTCGATCCGCTTGATTTCTTTGATATCGTTTTCATATTTGTTTTCAAGCGCCTTTTCATACGCCTGTTTTTTCTTGATGAACTCCGAGTACGCACCCTTATAGGTCATGCACTTGCCGTGCTCGATCTCGACGGTCTTGTTTGTGACCGCGTCGAGGAAGTAGCGGTCGTGGCTGACAATGATCATCGCGCCTTTGAAGTCGCGCAAAAAGCCCTCCAGCCACGCTACCGACGCGATGTCAAGGTGGTTGGTCGGCTCGTCCAGCAATAACAGATCGCTGCCCGATAACAGCAGTTTTAATAGGCTCAGCTTCGACCGCTGACCGCCGCTGAGTGCTGACGTCGGCATGCCGAATTCTTCTTCGCGAAATCCCAGACCGATCAGCGCGGAACGTGTGCGACTTTTGTAAGTCAGACCACCGTCGCGTTCAAAGCGCTCGATCAGCTCCGTCTGCCGTGCGATCAGCTCCGTCAGGTCGCCCGCGCCGTTCTCGATGGTCACGGTGATCTTTTCGATATCCCTCTCCATCTGCATGAGCTCGGCGAACACGGACTCCAGCTCGTCATAGATGCTCCGATCACCTTGTGAGTAGGCATGCTGTTCCATGTATCCGATGTTCAGCCCGCGTTCGGACGCTACCACGCCGTCCGTCGGCTCCAGCTCCCCGCAGATGATCTTGAACAGGGTGGTTTTGCCGACGCCGTTTCTGCCGATCAGACCGACCTTGTCACGTGCCTCGACCTCGAAGCTCATATCTTCAAACAGCATTCTCTCACCAAAGCCCATAGAGAGCTTGCTGAGCGATAATACAGGCATATTCCCACCCCTTTCTTTATTCTTTCGACTTCCACTATTTTACCCTAAAACGCCATAAAGAGCAAGCCCCAATTATGAAGATTTAAGTCTTGCTATTATATGCAACTCATGTTATGATGGAGAAAAAGGAAACGAGGTGTACTTATGTACGTCAACAAGCCGATGCATAATCAAAAAAAGAAATTCCGCTGGTGGAAGATTCCGCTTTTCCTGATCGCGTTTCTCTTGGTGGTCGTGATCGTCTACGTCGCCTATGTCTTTATCGCCTATAACCGTATCGACGATCATCAGGAGCTGACCCCGCAGGGCACGGCAAAGTCAGCCGCGGTGAAGCTCGATACCGAGTATACCGCCATGACCTACAACGTCGGCTTCGGCGCGTACACGCCCGATTTCACCTTCTTCATGGACGGCGGTGAAAGCTCATGGGCAGAGTCCGAGGAGAGCGTCATCGCCTGTATCGACGGTGCGGCAGGCGTCATCAAGGAGCACAACGTCGATTTCGCCCTGATCCAGGAGGTCGACTTCGACTCCACCCGCAGCTACCATGTCGATGAACGCGACCAGCTGATTGCGCAGTTCCCCGACGACAGCTCCGTTTTCGCAATCAACTTCCATTCGCCCTTCCTGTTCTATCCGTTCACCCAGCCCCACGGCTTTGCCAACAGCGGACTCTTGACCCTCTCCGACAGCACGATCACTTCCGCGACACGCCGCAGTCTGCCGATCGCGACAAGCGTCAAAAAGCTCGCCGACCTCGACCGCTGCTACACCATCAGCCGTATTCCTGTTGAAAACGGCAAGGAGCTGGTCATCCTCAACCTGCATACCTCCGCTTACGGCACCGACGGCGATTTACAAACACAGCAGATGCAGATGATATTCGGCGATATGAAAGCCGAGTACGACAAGGGAAATTACGTTATCGCGGGCGGCGACTGGAACCACGACTTCACCGGCGACAGCAAATTCAAGCTCAACGACGCTACCCCCGAGGACTTAGAGGCGCTGTCATGGTGCGCCGAGTTCCCTGCCGACATGATCCCCGAGGGCTTCTCCCGTGTGACGGATTACGCGAGCGGTCTCAAGCCCTCCACCCGCAACACCGATATCCCTTACAGCCCCGAGAGCTTCGTCGTCAACCTCGACGGGTTCATCGTGTCCGACAACGTCGAGACCTCCTTTGTCGACGTGATCGACACCGGCTTTGCCTACAGCGACCACAACCCCGTCGAAATGCATTTCAGCCTGAAATAACAATTATCAGCGAAAACCGTCCTCGGATGAGGGCGGTTTTCTTGCGTCAATAAAAATCCCTTTACGTGCAAGAATACCCATTTTCACCTTTTCTATTGTCAAGTTTTACCGTTTGTGCTACAATAAATCTTACTGTTGCAGTGCAACACATTTGGATATATTGAGGAGAAGAACAATGGAAAAGAGAAGTTCCTTCTCAGGCTCTATCGGCTTTGTGCTCGCGGCGGCGGGCAGCGCGGTAGGTTTGGGAAACATCTGGAGATTTCCGTATCTCGCGGCGAAGGACGGCGGCGGTCTGTTCCTCGTCATCTACATCATTCTGGCGCTGACCTTCGGCTTCACCCTGCTGATGACCGAGGTCTCCATCGGACGCAAGACAAAACAGAGTTGTCTGACCGCTTACGGCAGGATCCATAAAAAGTGGGGATGGCTCGGCGGACTCGCGAGTATCGTGCCGTTCATCATCATGCCGTACTACTGCGTGATCGGCGGCTGGGTATTAAAATACTCTCTGGTGTTCATCACCGGTCAGGGCGCTGCCGCGGCGGGCGATGACTTTTTCACACAGTTCATCACCGGCTATTCCGAGCCGATCATCTATAACATCGTATTCCTTTTGATGACGGCTGTGGTCATCTACCGCGGCGTCAACAAGGGTATCGAGGCGATTAGTAAGGTGCTCATGCCCATCCTGTTTGTATTGATCGTCGGTATCGCAATCTATTCCCTTACCCTCAGCGGCGGGGGAGAGAGTAGCAGAACCGGCATCGAGGGCTTAGGCATTTACGTCATCCCGAACTTCGACGGCGTCGGCGTGCGAGACGTGCTGATGACCATTATGGACGCGATGGGACAGCTGTTCTACAGCATCAGCGTCGCAATGGGTATCATGGTCACCTACGGCTCCTATTTCAAGGACGGCGACAATCTGCTCAAGTCCGTCAACCAGATCGAGCTGTTCGACACCATCGTTGCGTTCCTCGCGGGCGTCATGATCATCCCCGCGGTCTATGTATTCCTCGGCACCGAGGGACTCTCGAACGCCGGACCCGGACTGTTGTTTGTCGCCATGCCCAAGATTTTTGTACAGATGGGTATTGCCGGCAACATCTTAGGCGCCATCTTCTTCCTGACGGTGCTTTTTGCCGCGCTGACAAGCTGTATTTCCATCATGGAAGCCATCTGCTCCGGCATGATCGACAAGGGCATGTCCCGCAAAAAGGCGACCGTCACCGAGGGCATTATCGCGCTGGTTCTCAGCACGGTCGTATGTCTCGGCTACAACCTGCTGTACTTCGAGTTCAAACTCCCGAACGGCGCGGTCGGTCAGATCCTCGACATCATGGATTATCTGTCCAACAACATTCTCATGCCTGTACTCGCCATCGGCACCTGTATCCTGATCGGCTGGGTCGTCAAGCCAAAGACCGTTATCGAAGAAGCTACCAAGAACGGCGAGAGATTCGGACGCAAGCACCTGTATATCGCCATGGTCAAGGTGGTCGCGCCTATCCTGCTGGTCGTACTCCTGCTCGGCTCCCTCGGCGTATATTAAAGTTGACAGTCAATGCCTGTTCCTTCGGGGACAGGCATTTTTAAAAATCCAAAAATATTTTATCAAATATACTTGCATAAAATGTATTTTTATGCTATACTGGTCTCAAATCAAAAAAGAGAGGTGTAAATGATGAAAAAATATGACGTTATTTTTATCGGCAGCGGTCATGCCTGCTGGCACGGCGCGCTGATTCTGAAACTGGCAGGCAAGTCGGTCGCCCTTGTGGAGCGCGAGCTCCTCGGCGGCACCTGCACCAACTACGGCTGTGACGCCAAGATCCTGCTTGATTCTCCAATCGAGCTGAAAGAGGCGCTTGACCGCTATGAGAATATCGGTCTTGACCAAAAGGCTGAGATCGACTGGAACAGCCTCATGCAGTATAAAAAGCAGGTCATCGGCTTCATGCCGACGGCGCTAAGCGGCATGTTCGGTCAGTTCGGCTTTGATATCCTCCGTGGCGACGCCAGGCTCATTTCCCCGAAGGTCGTCGAGGTTGCGGGTGAGCGGTACGAAGCGAAGAACATCGTCATCGGCACCGGTCAGACTTACATCCCCCTCGATATCCCCGGCAAGGAGTATTTCCACGATTCCCGCGATTTTCTCTCTCTCGACGTGATCCCCGACCGCGTGACCTTCGTCGGCGCGGGCATCATCTCGATGGAGTTTGCCTCCATCTGCCTGAGCCTCGGCAAACAGGTTGATATCGTTACCGACGGTACGATCGCCCTCGGCGCGTACCCGCAGGAGTATGTGCAGAAAATCATCGCGAAGATGGAGTCGCAGGGCGCCAAGTTCCACTGGAACGAAAAGGTAGAAGCGATCGAGAAAACCGACTCAGGCTACCTCCTGAAAGGCGCGGACGGCTTAGCTGTTGAGAGCGATTATATCCTGATCGCCGTCGGCAGAAAAGCGAACGTCGAGAACCTCGGTCTCGATGATCTCGGTATCGCTTATTCCTCCCGCGGCATCAAGGTCGACAGCCACCTGCGCACCTCGGTGAAGAACATCTACGCCTCGGGCGACGTGATCGACAGCTCTATCCCGAAGCTGACGCCCACTGCAGAATTCGACTCCAATTACATCGCGTTCGATATCCTCAACCCAATCAATCCCGCGATCAAATACCCTGTCATCCCGAACCTCGTCTTTACCCTGCCGCGTATCGCACAGGTCGGCGTATCGGTGAAAGAGGCAAAAGCCCATCCCGAGCTTTACCGTGTGGAAGAGAGCGCCTTCGGTCAGACGATGTCGTGGCTGAACAAAAACGAACAGGAAGCGCACATCACCTTCATCTTCGACAAAAAGAACCACCTTGTCGGCGCGGCGGTGATGAGCGACGACGCGGGTTCTTACATCGATGTTCTCACCATCATCATCAACAAAAAGCTGACCGCAAAGGACTTAGGCTCCATGATCTTCGCGTTCCCGACTCCGACCTACGGTCTCTTATCCACCCTGATCCCGCTGTTTTTAAAGAAGGAGAATTGATATGTCAACCGCAATCCGTTATTATACCAAATCCAAAAAGGGCAATACCGAAAAGCTCGCGAACGCGATCTCCAAGGCGACCGGCTTACAGGCTCAGGATGTGTCGCATGACCTGAATATGAAGGTCGATCGCTTGTTCCTCGTCAACGCCATGTACGCCGCGAATATCGACAATGAAGTCAAGAGTTTCCTCAGCCGCAATAAGGACAAGATCGGCGAGGTAGTGAACTTCTCCACTTCCTGCTCGGGCAAATCCACCTACGGCATGGTCAAGAAGGAGACTGACGCCCTCGGCATCAAACTCAGCGACAAAGAATTCCACTGCGCCGCCTCGTGGATCTTTATCAATAAGGGACTTCCCACGGAGGATGATTTCACCAGAGCGGGGAAATTTGCAAAAGAAATGTTATTATAATTCTATTTTAGAATTATAACAAAAAGATGGGCACGCGTGCCCCAAAGTCCCGTTTATGGGCAACGTCATATTATACAATAGAATCACAGGATAAAAGCTTACTGTAAAAAGATTTATGAGGTGATTTTATGTTTGATGACGCACGCTTTTACACCAAATTAGCGGAGAACTCCAAGAGCTACGGCAGAGCAAAATGCTCCGACAGTACCCTGTTTCTCGCTGTCAGTCAGCTCGATTTCGACGATGACCTGCTGACCGCGATGGACAGGGAAGAGGAATATCTGATAGACTGAACAACGCCGAGGCGAGCTTCATGCTCCCTCGGCGTTATGTTAGCAAATGGATTGATTAATTCTTTTCATAAAATACAAGCGTCATTCTGTCGTTGATGACCTCGGTTTTTCCCGTTTGCCGATAGCCCAGCTTCTCGTACAGATAGCAGTTGCCCTTTTCCTGCAGGATGGTGTCGAGGCTCCACCCGTTTGCGCCGTGGATACGCTCTGCTTGCGCAATTGCTGCTTGTGCGTAACCTTTGCTCCGGTACTCGGGCAGGATGAAGATGGGAGAGATGCGCTTGCGTACGGTATCGTCTTGAGGGTCAACGATTCGAACCACTCCAACCTTACTATTGCCGGCGATGATGAAGTAGTAGGTGGTCTCAGGCATATTGAAGCGCCGCAGGATATCCTCGATGGTTTCATTCCCCGGATTGGTGTGATAGTCTTGATATTTTGCCAGCAGTCCGGCGAACGCAGTTTTCTGCATCCGCAGGATTACGTCCAAGTCGTTGATTGTCGCGGGGACTAAGCGTATCGTTCTCATAGGATTCACCTTGTGTTATCATAGCGTTCTTTGCCCCACCAATACGGCATAACTTCTTTGAGCTTGACGCTCTCGCACTTTTCAAGGTCGACCATGATCTCCATATCCTCGTTGCGTTCGTCCAGCTGTAAGAAGAACTCCCTGCACGCGCCGCAGGGCATACCGCTGCCCTCACCGTGCGGCGGTTCGTCCCTGAAGGCGATCAGCCGCTTGATGACCGTTTGCCCGCTGTGCATGTACATGTTCAGCGCGGCGACACGCTCGGCACACAGGTTCATCACCCCGCTGCACCCTTCGATGCAGAAGCCCGTGAATATCTCGCCGTTCTCGGCTTCAACGGCACATACCACATGATGTGCCGTGATAAAGGGCGACACTTCCTCGGGATGATACTCTGCTTTTGCTCTTTCGTATAATGTGTTCCAGATGTCCATATTCTTCCTCCTATATAATTGTCATTTTACAGATAGCGAGCGATACAGCTCTATGTGCACCCTGTGCTTTAACATCAGCGGTTCTTTATACTTTTCCAATATCCCGCGGTATTCTTTTTCAAATGCTGTGACTTTTTCCGTCGGCAGACTTGCCCCGATTCCGCGGCAGCTGAGCACTCTGCCCAGCCACATGTCTCTGCTGAATTCCAGCGCCGTGTCATAGGAGCAGATGTCAATGATCTCAAATCTGCCCTCTGCCCAATCAGGAAAACGGTATTCCTCTTCCGCAAAGCCTTTCTCGCTCCACGCGGGATTATACCGCTTGACGGTCTTTATCATCTCCGCAATGACCTCATCCTCTTTCGGCAGCCAGTCCATGAGGATTTTGCAGAACAACCCGTGCGGCTTCAAGACTCTGCCGATCTCCTCAGCCGCTGAATCGGCGTCAAAATACGGAAAGCACTGCACCGCCGTTACCGCGTCAAAGCTGTTGTTCTCAAAGCCCGTATCCTCCGCGGAGCAGACCTTGAACGCGATCCGCTCCATCCCCTTTTCCGCGGCGAGCTTTTTGCCGTAAGCGACCTGATTCTCCGCGATATCCGTCGCGGTAAAAACCGCTCCCGTGTGATACAGATTGATCGGCAGGACTGCCGTACCGCTCCCGAGGTCAAGGATACGCTGACCCTCTTTCCCGATCCCGTACCCGATCAGCCTGTCGTACATGCTCTTCGGGTAGATGTCGCGGTATTTCGCGTAATTCTCGCTTGTTCTGCCAAAGTCGAATTCATTGTTGTTATCAATAGTAACATTTTTCATACGATCACCTGTTACCTGAATTCTATCACGAAGCGTTACAGCCGTCAACCTTGCAATTTGCCGACAAATGCGGTATCATAGTGGCGGTGATAATATGAAGAAGAAAACCGAGAAAACCAATGTCATGCGTATCCTCGAACAGCACAAGCTCCCTTACGAAAGCCACGATTACAGCGCGACGGGCGCCGTCAGCGGCATGGAGGTCGTCGAAGCGCTCGGGCAGGAACCCGAGCGCATGTTCAAGACCCTCGTCACACAGGGCGCGAGCAAAACGTATTACGTCTTTATGGTGCCTGTTGACGGTGAGCTGGATTTAAAGAAAGCCGCGAAAGCGGTAGGGGAGAAGAGCATCGCGATGATCAAGAGCAAGGAGCTGCTGCCCCTGACCGGCTACGTCCACGGCGGCTGTTCGCCGATCGGGATGAAAAAGCAGTTCAAAACCACTATCCACCAAACCGCCGAGAACTATGAAACAATTCTATTCAGCGGCGGCAAGATCGGGTGTCAGATCGAGATGTCCCTCAACGATCTTCGAAAGGTCGTATCAGTAAACGCCGCGGATATCATTGTACCATAACAAAAACCGCTTAACTGAGTATGCAGTTAAGCGGTCATTTTTATATGTGGTTAAATTCTCGCGACGCCGGTTTCCTTGGCGGCTTTGATGACCGCCTCGGCGACTACCGGCGCAACGCTCTTGTCCAAAGCGGAAATGATGATGTTATCCGCTCTCAGTTCTTCGTCGGGGATCAGCGAAGCGAGCGCAAAGGACGTAGCGACCTTCATCTCCTCGTTGATGCACCTTGCGCGGCAGTCCAGCGCTCCGCGGAAGATACCCGGGAAGGCGAGCACGTTGTTGATCTGGTTCGCAAAGTCCGAGCGGCCTGTTCCGACTACCGCCGCGCCCGCAGCGATCGCTTCGTCAGGCATGATCTCGGGCGTTGGATTCGCCATCGGGAACACGATGGGCTTGTCTGCCATCGAGCGGATCATATCCTGCGTTACCGTACCGGGTGCGGATACGCCGATAAAGACGTCCGCGCCTGCCATCGCGTCGGCAAGCGTGCCGCAGAGCTTTTCGCGGTTGGTGACCTTCGCGATTTCCGCCTTTGCGGGATTCAGCCTTTCATCACCCTCGCGGATGATACCCGCGCGGTCGACCATGATGACGTTCTTGAGTCCCATCTTCATCAGGTGCTTGCAGATGGCGATACCTGCCGAGCCGGCGCCGTTGATGACGGCTTTGACTTCATCTATCTTCTTATTCACGACCTTGAGCGCGTTGATCAGCGCCGCGGCGACGACGATCGCCGTACCGTGCTGGTCGTCGTGAAAGATCGGGATGTCGCAGATCTCCTTGAGCTTTTCTTCGATCTCAAAACAGCGCGGCGCGCTGATGTCCTCGAGGTTGATACCGCCGAACGAGCCGGAGATCAGGTAGATGGTGCGCACGATCTCGTCCACATCCTTAGAGCGGACGCACAGCGGGAACGCGTCCACGTCGGCAAATTCTTTGAACAGCGCGCATTTGCCTTCCATGACCGGCATGCCCGCCTCGGGACCGATATCGCCCAAGCCCAATACCGCCGTACCGTCGGTGACGACAGCCACTAAGTTGTGACGGCGGGTCAGCTCATAGCTTTTATTGATATCCTTCTGTATCTCCAGACACGGCTCCGCGACGCCGGGCGTGTAGGCGAGGGAAAGCTCCTCACGGGTGTTGATGTCACAGCGCGTCGTGACCTCGATCTTACCCTGCCATTCATAGTGCTTTTGCAGTGATTCTTTTCTGATATCCATATACCTTTGCTCCTTAAACCAATTCTTCAGGATGAAATACCCTGTCAAATCCCTCTTCGCTCATGAAGCCCAGCTGTAAGCACGCTTCTTTCAGCGAGAGGTTTTCTTTATGTGCCTTTTTCGCGACCTTCGCGGCGTTGTCATAGCCGATGTAGGGGTTGAGCGAGGTCACCAGCATCAGCGAACGGTGCAGATTCTCGCTCATCTTCTCTTTATTCGCCCTGATACCGCTGACACAGCGCTCGTTGAACGACAGGATACCGTCGGTCAGCAGTCTCGCGCTTTGTAAGAAGTTGTATGCCGTCACGGGCAGAAAGACGTTGAGCTGAAAGTTGCCCTGTGACGCCGCCATGCCTATGGTCGTATCGTTGCCCATCACCTGTACCGCGATCATCGTGATCGATTCGCACTGGGTGGGGTTGACCTTACCCGGCATGATGGACGACCCCGGCTCGTTCTCGGGGATGAAGATCTCAGAAAGACCGCACCTGGGACCCGAGCTGAGCCACCGTACGTCGTTTGCGATCTTCATCATATCCGCCGCCAGCGCCTTCATCGCGCCGTGGGCGAATACCATCCTGTCCAGAGAGGTCAGCGCGTGGAACTTGTTCGGATTGCTGACGAAGGAAAGCCCCGTTGCGATTTGCAATTGCTCCGCGACCTTCTCACCGAAGCCCTTCGGCGCGTTCAGTCCCGTGCCGACAGCTGTGCCGCCGATTGCGAGCTGATACAGCCCCTCGAGCGACTTTGTCAGCTGTTCGCGGTCAGCCTCCAGCATTCCGCGCCAGCCGCTGATCTCCTGCGAGAACGCGATCGGAACCGCGTCCTGTAAATGTGTTCTGCCGCTTTTGACGATCCCTTCATTTTCCTTTTCCAGACGAATCAACGTTGCGATTAACGTATCGACTGCGGGGATCAGTTCGTCGTGGATCGCTGTCGCCGCGCTGATGTGCATGGCGGTGGGGAAGGTATCGTTGGAGCTTTGCGACATGTTCACGTCGTCGTTCGGGTGCAGGAGCTTTTCGCCCGCGATCGCGTTTCCGCGGTTCGCGACGACCTCGTTGACGTTCATGTTGCTTTGTGTGCCCGAACCCGTCTGCCATACGACCAGTGGGAACTCGTCGGGAAGTTTGCTCGCGAGAATTTCCTCACAAGCCGCAGTGATTGCCGCGCATTTTTCTTCGGTCATCTTCTCGGGCTTCAAAGCGTGGTTCGCCTGTGCCGCTGATTTTTTCAGCAGGGCAAAGGCTTTGATGATCGCCTCGGGCATCTTCTCCCAGCCGATCGGGAAATTCTGGTAGCTTCGCTGTGTCTGAGCGCCCCAGTACCGCTCTGCGGGTACCTGCATTTCGCCCATCGAGTCGCGCTCGATCCTGTATTTTTCCATATCTGCCTCCTGTCGGGCTTTTTTACCTTATCTATTTTATCACAGCAGTGTATTTTGCGCAATCATTCTCTTGATGACTTCCAGCACAAACATTTGACACGATTCTCCGTATTTTTGGTCAAATTCTTCATCCTCATACCATTCGCTGTTGCTGATCACACGGATATTCGCGCAGGGAACACCCAGCTGTGCGCATACCTGCGCGACCCCGAAGCCTTCCATTTCCTCACAGTCGGTTCCCAGCGTTTCATGCAGGTGCGCTATCATGTCAAGCTCCCTGTTCCAGATATCCGCCGCGCCGATCGTGCCCCGTATTACCTTGCCGCCCGCATAGGGGACAGAATCAGCGATATGGAGGATACGGCTGTCACTGTACAAAACATCCGTAAATTCTTCCGGATCGACCGATACGATCTCACTGCCCTGCGGCTCCCATGCGAAGGGTTCTGTTCCGGCACCTTTGTCGCGGTGCGGCGTAAAGAACCGCCCGATATGCACGATCCTTTCGCCTAAAACGATATCTCCCTGATGCAATGCGGGAGCATGTGCGCCGGATGTTCCCTGTATGATGACGCACAGCGGTTGATACAGCTGTATCGCCAGTGTCGCCGCGGCGGCGGAGTTGACCACGCCGATGTAACAGCGGCAGACAACAACAGGATAGCCGCCGATAAAGCCTTCGCAGAAAGTATATGCGCCGACGTGCCTGTCTTTTCTGTTTTCCAGTTGAGCAACTAACCACGCCGATTCGCTTTCCATCGGACCGAGGATGACGATAGGCTTTGAGAAAAAGGTGTCTGTTTTCATGGTGACCTCACTTGTTTTGATGAAATCATTCTATCATAAGAAGCCCTTCGGGTCAATGAAAGCAAAGATATTGTACACTCTGCCAAAAATCTTTTTCATAAATCCTTTCATCTTTTACTTGCATTTTCAAAAGAAATGTGGTAATATATCAATTACGGCAGTAAGCCGTTACAATACGTTTGATATTTTCCGGCTTGCGGAAAATGTCACGCGACCTATGCGCTGGTAGCTCAGCCTTTAGAGTGGGCGGCTACGAAGCATATACGCGCTGGTAGCTCAGCTGGATAGAGTGTTTGGCTACGAACCAAAAGGTCGGGGGTTCGAGTCCCTTCCAGCGCGCCATATCGAGTATTCATAACGGACTTGAGTTATGGATACTCGATTTTCTTTTTCAGCTTGACTTTAACCGCTCTTTGTGGGGAGTAAGTGCGCCCTCCATGAAATAGCGATTAGTATCGATACACAAAAGCAACTATGCCGTTGGTACAATTGTAAGCGGTATTATTATTCCCTTTATAAAACCGTTCTCAGTATCTGTTATAGATAACTTAGCACAACTAGTATGATAAAAGCCCACCCTATTAGCTATACAAGCTACAAGGATGGGCTTTTTAGTTCCGGCTGAAGAATCAAAATCTTTAGTTTCAAACCTCACTGTTCTAACAAGTAATGACATTTAAAAGATAACAAATATGATAAAATTCATTATCCAGCCAATTACACCGATTATTGCGGGCAGTCCAGCTGAACAACCCAATCCAGCATCTTCGCTAATCGGTTCACCCAGTTTTAATGATATTGCACTGAGAATCACTAAACTCAAACCTAGAATGACCACAACTCCAGATGTTAATAAACCATATCCGGCATAAAGCAAGGTTACTAACATATTGCTTACTACTTTCAAACCATTTCCGCTATTAGATAAGTTTAACCCCCCATACAGAATAAAGAAAACAGCTTGCGAAAAAGCAAAAGCTAAACCCAAACCACTTAAAAAGCTCCTTGATAGAATCAAATAAACAAGTGAGATTGCTACGGATACTACAACACAAACTGTAATAATAGTAGACCTGTTTATATATATGTAATCTGCCAAGCTCTTTCCTAAACCTACAGACATAAAAAACACTACACCCATGATAAGGTAAATCAATGACATAGGTACGATCCAAACAGTGATTCTCTCATTATCCATAATTGACCTCCAAATAAATATAAATGAAATAAAAAAGCGTACGACCCGCAAGCCGTACGCCCAAAAACACATAGCTCCGAATCGTCGCCAAACAATCATCAATAACAGCATAACTAAACTATAGTATAATAGTAATAGAGCCTATATTAATAGAGCTGTGTTTTTGACAAATGCAAAAAACACTCTATTACAAGTATTATACATATAGATTTAGCTATACATATTTCATGCTGATTATTCAATTGATGATTGTTGGCAATTCTATCTTACCATATCTATAGATCTTTTTCAACTGTTTTTTAACAAGTTATCAAGTCCGTTATCGATATTCGTACCATATAAGCCTTGGATATCATTTGATATCCAAGGCTTATATTTTTTCGTTTTCCACCGCGCCGGAAAGCGCCCAAAGGCGAGATGCCCTGTTGTTTCCTTCATAAAACGAGTTATCCATCAAAGCAAAACCCTCCCAAGTCGGGAGGGTTTCATTCTATTATGAGAGAGCCGCCTTGATAAAAGCGGTGAAAAGAGGATGCGGCTTATTCGGGCGCGACTTGAACTCGGGGTGGTACTGCACGCCGATGTAGAAGGGTCGGTCGCTTAGCTCCACCGTTTCGACCAGCCTGCCGTCGGGGGAGAAGCCCGAGAGTGTCAGACCCGCGTTTTGCAAAGCGTCGCGGTATTCGTTGTTGAATTCATAGCGGTGGCGGTGGCGCTCGCTGATCTCGCGCGTACCGTAGGCGCGCTCCATCGCGGTGCCTTCCTGGATCACGCAGGGATACGCGCCGAGCCGCAGGGTGCCGCCCTTGTCGATCTCGTCGTTCTGGTCGGGCATGAAGTCGATCACCTTCGGCACGTTCTGCGCGAATTCGCCTGAGTTGGCGTTTTCGATCCCCGCGACATTTCTCGCGTACTCAATGACTGCGATCTGCATACCCAGACAAATGCCGAAATACGGCACCTCATGCTCGCGGGCATACTTTGCCGCCAAAATCATTCCCTCGATACCGCGCTGACCGAAGCCGCCCGGGACGATGATCCCGTCCATTCCGCCGAGGATACTGTCCGCGTTATCCGCGGTGATTTTCTCCGAGTCGATCCAGTCGATATCGACGAACGAATCCTGATAAAAGCCCGCGTGACGCAGCGCCTCCGCAACGGAGAGATACGCGTCGTGCAGCTCGACATATTTGCCGACCAAGCCGATCTTTACCGTGCGCTCACGGTTTTTGACGCGCTCTACCATGTGTTCCCAGTCCGAGAGATCGGGCTTGTGGGATTTTAAGTTCAGCTCACGGCATACGATGTCGGAGATATGCGCCTTTTCGAGCATCAGCGGCGCTTCATACAGGATCGGCAGAGTCAGATTCTCGATCACGCAGTCGGGCCATACGTTGCAGAAGCCCGCGATCTTATCAAAAATCCCCTTATCGGTGATCGGTTCATCCGTTCTCAGGATAATGATGTCGGGCGCAACGCCCAGCCCCTGCAATTCTTTTACGCTGTGCTGGGTGGGCTTTGATTTGTGCTCGCCCGACGCTTTCAGATACGGTACGAGGGTGACGTGGATATACAGGCGGTTTTCGATACCGACCTCATGACCCACCTGACGGATCGCCTCGATGAAGGGTTGGCTTTCGATATCGCCGATGGTGCCGCCGATCTCGGTGATGACGACGTCCGCGTCGGTCTGCTTGCCGACGTTATAGATAAAGCGCTTGATCTCATCGGTGATGTGGGGGATGACCTGCACGGTCTTGCCGAGGTATTCGCCCTTGCGTTCTTTTGCGAGAACGTTGGAATAGACCTTGCCTGTGGTGAGGTTGCTGTACTTGTTCAAATCCTCGTCGATGAATCGCTCATAGTGCCCGAGGTCGAGGTCGGTCTCAGCGCCGTCCTCGGTGACGTAGACCTCGCCGTGCTGATAGGGACTCATCGTGCCGGGGTCGACGTTGATGTACGGATCGAGCTTTTGGGAAGCGACCTTCAGCCCCCTTGCCTTTAATAATCTGCCCAAAGAAGCGGCAGTGATACCCTTGCCCAGTCCTGATACCACGCCGCCTGTCACGAAAATATATTTTGTCATACGAACCTTCCTCTTTCAAAAAACAATTCAATTATATCGTTCAATGATCATCTGTGCCGCCTGACGCTTGGAGATACCCGCGTCCATAGCGGCTTTTTCTATATATTTATGCGCGTCGTTTTCGCTCATATCCTCGTTGTCGATCAGGAACCATTTTGCCTTGTTGACGGTGCGGATCTCGTCGAGCTTGTTTTCCGCTTTCACCGCCTTTTTCCCCACAGTCCTCAGCCGTTCTCTCGCCGCGATCAGTAGCGTCACCGACTGGGTGACCGTCGAGGGCGACGACGGCTTTCGGATGACAAAGACTCCGTGGGGCGTTACCTTATCTACGACGTCGTCATACACGTCCGCGGGCGCGAACATCACAGAGACCGTGTCGGGCGACGCGGTCATATCCATACAGAATCGTGACCCGAACTCGTCCTTCAGCGGCGCGTTCAGCACCACAAAGTCATAGCTTTGTTCAAGGCATCTGCGCCTTGCTTCGCCCGCGTTCGCCGCGTGCTCTGTTTGGAACGGGAAGCGCAGGAGCAGATCGGACATATCTTTATTGAATTTTTGAGAAGCGCTCACGATCAGCATGGAATAAACGCGCTGCTCCAACGCCATACTCCTTCACTCCTTTCCCACAGTATAGACGCAATATTATTTATTGCAGTACGTTTTCAGAATACCGTTCGGAACATGTGCCTTGATGAACATGTTTGAAAACGCTTTGTCACGCGCCTTGTCGATGCTGTTCGGCAGCAGTCTGAACTGCGACTGTTCCTCAGCGGACATGAACAGGATATCCCTGTCGGTGGACGGCGGCAGCTCGCGGCTGTTTTCGATACCGTCCAGGGCGGCGTAGATCATCAGCGCGAAGGCGAGATACGGATTTGCCTCGGGATCGGGAGAACGCAGCTGTAAGCACGGATTGCCGTTCTTGGTCAGCTGTGCGGAGATCAGCTGCGCGCGGTTCTTTGACGACCATGTGATGTACTTCGGCGCTTTCAGCCGACCGAATCTTCGATAGCTGTCGTCGGTCGGATTGAGGAACACGGTCATCGGGGCGATGTTTTCGAGGATACCCGCGATCGCCGCGTCATTAACGCTCTCGCCCGTTTTTGAATGGACCGACATCGTGATATGCAGCGCTGAGCCGGATTTATCCGCAAAGGGCTTCGGTGAAAAATCCGCGTACAGTCCGTTGCGCGCCGCGATCGTGCGCACGACAGACAGGAACGTTACCGTATTGTCAGCCGAGGTCAGCGGATCGGAGTACTTGAAGTCGATCTCATTCTGACCGGGACCCGCCTCATGGTGAGAGCTTTCGGGGGTGATCCCCATTTGCTCGAGGGTCAGGCAGATTTCGCGGCGCACATTTTCGCCCTTGTCGAGCGGCGCGATATCCATATAGCCCGCGTTATCGTATGGGGTATGGGTGCTCTCGCCGTTCTCATCGGTCTTGAACAGATAGAACTGCAGTTCACTCTTGAAGTGGAAACTGTACCCACGCTGTTTCGCATATTTCACGGCGTTTTTGAGCAGCGCACGGGTGTCGGTCTCGACAGGCGTGCCGTCGGCGAAGGTAAGGGTGCAGAACATCCTTACTACCTTCCCGTGCTCGGGACGCCACGGCAGAACGGTGATGGTATCCGCCTCGGGATGGAGGTAGATATCCTCGCCGTAGTCGCCGCCAAAGCCCGCGATGTACGAAGCGTCGATCGCAATACCGTGCTCAAAGGCGCGGGCAAGCTCACTGCGCTGTACCGAGATATTCTTTTGTACGCCGTAGATATCGCAGAAAGCAAGACGGATAAATTTGACGTCCTCTTCCTCAATATACAGCATGATTTCCTGTTCGGAGTAGTTCATAATATCACTCTTTCAATCAATAAACTGACTGCTAATTTGCCACATACATCTGCTTGTACGGATTCCTTGAATCGGGTGTGATCACGGTGAAGTCCGCGCTCAGGATCTCTTCTGTGTCATAGCCGAAGATTTCGCAGAATTCGCTGACATACCCGCGGATCGCATCAAGCTCCCCGTCGTCGGCGATCTTCGCGGTGACCTGATGGGGGAAGTGGATTCCCTCGCACCTTGAGCGCAGGAACATCTTGCCGCCGTGCATGCCGGTGCAGGGAAAGTTCGCGACGATATCCTTTTCATCATCCGACAGTCCCAGCACGATGATGATGCCGCCCGCCTGATACTCGCCGAGGAAGGAGCCTGCCTTGCCGCCGATGATCAGCACGGGGAGGTGCTCTTTATAGGCTTTCATGTGGATGCCCGCGCGGTAGCCCGCATTGCCCTTGACATAGATCTTGCCGCCGCGCATCGCGTAGCCGGGAGCGTCGCCGATGTTGCCGAAGACGTTGATCTGTCCCGAGTTCATCGTGTCGCCCACCGCGTCCTGCGCGTTGCCGTAGACGTTGATGACGGCGCCGTTGAGGTACGCGCCCAGCGCGTTGCCTGGCGTGCCGTAGATGTCGAGGTTTTTGTCCGATACGCCTGCCGCGATGAACCGCTGACCCAGCACGTTGATGAGCTTGACGTTCTTTTCCACAGCCTTGATCTGCTGATTCAGGCTTTGATGATTTAACGCTTTAGCGTCTAACGATACCATTATACCACTCCTCTCAGCGTTTTTCTACGGTAATTTTCGCCGAACGGCAATAAATTTGGACTTTTTATCAGCGCTTCAAAATCCATATCAGACAAATCCGTCTGATTTCTCAGCAGATTCGTAAAGATTCCCGCGCTCTTAACGTCGCCGATGATCATAAAACCATTCAGCTTATGATCCTTGATAAAGAAGCGTTTGATGCCGCTTTCATCTTTTATCTCTGTCATCTGCGCGCTGCCGTCATTCGCGTAAGAACCCGCTGTCATGATGTGCAGCCCCCAGAAGCCGATGGAGTTCATCGGGACAGCGTTGTCGAATAATGCCTTGCCGCCAGCCATATTCACGCCTGCCGTATAGCCGCCGATGTTGGCGTTGGGCAGCAGTGCCATGATACGCTTATTGCCGAAGCTGATGTCGTATTGCTCCACGCAGTCGCCCGCGGCGTAGATATCGTCGATCGAGGTTTTCATATCGTTGCCCACGATGATAGCTCTGTCGCATTCACCGCCCGCGTCCTTGAAAAGGCCGATATTCGGGCGCACGCCCAAAGCGAGGACAAGCACGTCAAAGTCAATGACGGAGCCGTCCTTCATATAAGCCGTATTGCCGTTGAAGTGATCGGCAGTATTGGCAAGCGAGAACGCAATGCCGCAGTTCTCCAAATGCTTCTGCACCACCATGGCGCATTCGTCGTCGAGGATGGACGACAGCACGCGGGGAGCAAGGTCGCAGACCGTCACTTTGCCCGCTCTGTCGCGTAAGCCCTCGGCACATTTCAAGCCGATCAGACCTGCGCCGATGATCAGCACGCGGCTGTTTTTATCTACTGCCTGTTCCAGCGCGAAGCTGTCGTCGATGGTCAGGAAGGTGAATTTCTTCTCTACCGTCTCAAGCCCCTTCATCGGCGGTACAAACGGCGATGAACCTGAGCAGATACACAGGCGGTCATACGCGATATTCTCACCGCTGTTTAGCGCGACGATCCGGTTCTCTTTATCGATCGCGACCGCCTCGCCGAGAACGGTTTCCACATGATTCTTTTGATAAAAGTCGGCACGCCGGCAATAGATATTCTCTTCCTTGCTCTTGCCCTCCAGATAATAGGAGATCAGCGGACGGAAGTAGGCGGGGTGAGCCTCTTTGGAGAGGATGGTGATACTGCCCTCATTGTCGACGGAACGGATACCGTCCACGCACGATACCGCGGCAGGACCGTTGCCGATGATCACGTATTTCATTCCTCTACCTCCTCAAATACGATCGCTCTGTTCGGACACCCCTGCACGCACGCGGGGATACCGCCGTTCTGCATACACAGCTCGCATTTCAGCACCGTTTCATTTTCGTCGGTCGTGATCGAGCCGTAGGGGCACAGCAGCATGCAGGTCAGACAGCCGACGCACTTGTCGTGGTCGATCGCGACCACGCCGTTTTCGTCCTTACTCAGCGCGCCCGAGATACAGCCCTTGATACACAAGGGGTCCTCACAGTGGCGGCACGATACCGCGTAGTGGATCTTTCCGTCATCCTCGACATGGATACGGGGAGTGATCTTTTTGCCCTTGAGCGCCTTGACCATATCCTTGATACCGGAGTTGGAGAAGGCGCAGTTGTATTCGCACAGATGGCACCCGAGGCACCATTCTTCATTTACATATACTCGTTTCATTCGCCCGCGTGTGAGATACCGAGAATCTCAAGCTCCTTTTCATTCAGTCCTACCCCGCGCAGCATCAATCGGTTACCGCGCAGCGCTTCGATGGAGTTAATGCCCATCAAGCCCATCATTTCCTTGATCTCGTGCTTCCACGCGGTCAGGAGGTTGACGAGCCGTTCCTTACCTGTTTCGGGATTCAGTCTTTTGACCAGCTCAGGGTCCTGCGTCGCGATACCCCAGTTGCACTTGCCGCTCTGGCAGGTGCGGCACAGGTGACACCCCAGCGCTAACAGGGCAGAGGTCGCGATATAGCAAGCGTCCGCGCCGAGGGCGATCGCCTTGATCACGTCGGAAGCGGATCGTACCGAACCGCCGACAACCAGCGACACATTCTGTCGGATTCCTTCATCCCTCAGCCGCTTGTCGACTGCCGCAAGCGCCAGTTCGATCGGGATACCGACGTTGTCGCGTATCCTGGTCGGCGCCGCGCCTGTACCGCCCCGAAAGCCGTCGATCGCGATGATGTCCGCGCCTGATCGCGCGATACCCGAGGCAATTGCCGCGATATTATGTACTGCCGCGACCTTGACGATGACGGGCTTTTTGTAATCCGTCGCTTCTTTCAGCGAAAAGACCAGCTGTCTTAAGTCCTCAATGCTGTAGATATCGTGATGGGGAGCGGGGGAGATGGCGTCCGACCCCTCGGGGATCATACGCGTCTTAGAGACGTCCGCGCCGACCTTGGTGCCGGGCAGATGACCGCCGATACCGGGCTTTGCGCCCTGACCCATCTTGATCTCGATCGCCGCGCCCGCTTCGAGGTAATCCTTATATACGCCGAAGCGTCCCGACGCGACCTGTACGATCGTGTTTTTGCCGTACTGATAAAAGTCCTCGTGCAGACCGCCCTCGCCGGTGTTGTAGCAAATACCCAGCTCTTCGGCGGCGGTCGCCAAGCTCTTGTGCGCGTTATAGCTGATCGAGCCGTAGCTCATCGCACTGAACATCACGGGGATCTGTAATTCCACCTGCGGCGGTAGCTCGGTATTGATATTGCCGTTTTCGTCGCGTGTTATCTCATGCGGCTTTTTGCCGAGGAACACGCGCGTTTCCATCGGCTCACGCAGGGGATCGATGGAGGGATTCGTCACCTGAGAAGCATTGATGAGAATTTTATCCCAGTACACGGGGAACGGCTCAGGATTGCCCATGGAGCTCAACAGCACGCCGCCCGTATTCGCCTGCTTGTATATCTCTAAGATCGTGTTCTGTTTCCAGTTCGCGTTGGTTCTGAGCGCCGCGTCATTCTTCTTGATTTTCAGCGCATGCGTCGGGCACAGGCATACACACCGCTGACAGTCAACGCACTTCGTCTCGTCGCTGAGCATGATATCGCCGTCGGGGTCATAGCTGTGCACGCCGTTCGCGCACTGCCGCTCGCACACGCGGCAGCGGATACAGCGGTAGTCGTTCCGCTCTACCTCAAATTCGGGTAATATATAGTTGATCGGCATATCAGAGAACACCGTCCTTTACATTAACGATCACAGGCTCGCCGCCTGCCGGAGACCAGATCCTGTCGACCTCGGGGGTCATCACACGGATCGCGGTCTCTTCACTTGCGATATAGACTATATCGTCTTTTTCAGCTGCCACCATCGAGCGCAGCTTCAGTCTGTCGTTCAGCGCCATCAGTCCGCCCGTGTAGCCGACCACGATGGAGAACGGACCGGTCATCAGCAGGGAGGAATAGATCGTGCGGAAGTAGTTCAGCCGCGCCTTATCTTCGTCACTTTTCTTCTCGATCGTCGACCAGAACGGAGCCGCGATGACCTCCGCCATTTCCTTCGGCGTCAGCCCCTTGCGCCTGAGCAGGAAGTCCGCAATATACGCCATGACCTCGGTGTCGGTCTGCAAGGTGCATTTGTAGCCGAACATCTCGATGAAGCGGCGGTTCGCGTCATAGGAGCTGATTTCGCCGTTGTGGACGACGCTGTAGTCGAGCAGCCCGAACGGATGAGACCCGCCCCACCATCCGGGGGTGTTGGTCGGATATCTGCCGTGCGACGTCCAGCTGTAGCCCTCATATTCATCGAGCATATAAAAGCGTCCGACGTCCTCGGGGAAGCCTACCGCCTTGAACGCGCCCATATTCTTGCCTGAGGAAAAGACGTACGCGCCGTTCATCTTTGTATTGATATGCATGACCACGCGCGCGGTAAACTCCTTTTCATCCAGCTGTGCCGAGCGCAGGACGGATTTCAGCGGTGCTAAAAAGTAACGCCAGATGATCGGCTCGTCGGTGATCTCGGGGATCTTTCTCGTCGGTATCTCCTCGCTCATGACGATCTCATACCGCTCTTTCAGATATTCCTCTACGTCCCTTTTGATATGTCTGTCGTCAAAGAACAGATGGAACGCGAAGAAATCCTTGTACTTCGGATAGATACCGTATCCCGCGAAGCCGCCGCCCAGACCGTTAGAGCGGTCGTGCATGGGGATCATGCTCTCGATGATCTTCTCGGCGTTGAAGCGTCTGCCTTCCTTCGAGATGACAGCCGCGATCGCGCAGCCTGACGGATTTCGGAATTCTCCTTCTCTCATCATAGTTTTTCCTCTCCCTTATGTGACATTGTAGGGCGGGGGTTTACTCCTGCCGCTATGTTTCTGTTATATGCATTTATCTGCAAAAAAAGAAAAAGCGCCCACTCAGGGACACGAGTCCCTAAATGAACGCCTTTGCTCATTACCCGATTATTATAGCACCGCATAGCACAGTTGTCAATCTTGTTTTTAAGAAAAGTGCAGGATTTTTTGAAAAAGTTGCAAAATTATCAAAATTCAGGCTTGACAAATGCGGTTTTGGTGTGTATAATGCAAGTTGTAAAGGCAAAGGCGTCTTGAACCGAAAGCGGTTCGAGACGTCTTTTTTCTATTTTCCACGAAAAAGGAGAAGGTATTATGGCAAATGTAGCAGAGTATTTCGGCAGTCTGGTATTTGACGACAAGGTTATGAAAGAGCGCCTGGACGGCAAGATCTATCAGAAGCTGCGCAAGACGATCGACGACGGCGAACAGCTCAGCCTGACCGTCGCGAACGCGGTCGCGATCGCGATGAAGGACTGGGCGATCGAAAAAGGCGCGACCCATTACACCCACTGGTTCCAGCCGCTGACCGGTATCACCGCCGAGAAGCACGACAGTTTTATCTCCCCCTCGCCCGACGGCAGGGTCATCATGGAGTTCTCCGGCAAAGAGCTGATCAAGGGTGAGCCCGACGCGTCCTCCTTTCCCTCGGGCGGCTTGCGCGCGACCTTTGAAGCCCGCGGCTACACCGCTTGGGACCCGACCTCTTACGCTTTCATCAAGGGCAAGACCCTGTGTATCCCCACCGCGTTCGCGTCCTACAGCTCCGACGCGCTGGATAAGAAAACCCCGCTCCTGCGCTCAATGCAGGCGCTGAACATCCAGGCGCTGCGTGTGTTAAAGCTGTTCGGCAACGAGGACGTCAAAAAGGTCGTCACCTCTGTCGGTCCCGAGCAGGAATATTTCCTTGTTCCCAAGGAACTGTACGCAAAGCGCAAAGACCTGATCTACACCGGACGCACCCTGTTTGGCGCGCGCCCGCCGAAGGGTCAGGAGCTTGATGACCATTATTTCGGCACCATCAAGCCCCGTGTCCTCGCATACATGGAAGACCTCAATGACGAGCTGTGGAAGCTCGGCATCCTCGCCAAGACCCAGCACAACGAGGTCGCTCCCGCTCAGCACGAGCTGGCGCCCATCTACACCACCACCAACGTTGCGACCGATAACAACCAGCTGACCATGGAGATCATGCAGAAGGTCGCCACCAAGCACGGTCTGGTATGCCTGCTTCATGAAAAGCCCTTCAAGGGCGTCAACGGCTCGGGCAAGCACAACAACTGGTCGATCGGCACCGATACGGGCGTCAATCTGCTGACCCCCGGCGAAACGCCCTATGAGAACGTCCAGTTCCTGCTGTTCCTTGTCGCGGTCATCAAGGCGGTCGATGAGTATCAGGATCTGTTGAGACTATCCGTCGCGACCGCAGGCAACGACCACCGTCTGGGCGCGAACGAAGCGCCTCCCGCCGTTATCTCCATCTTCCTCGGCGATGAGCTCAGCGGCGTCCTCGACGCCATCGAGAACGAGACCGAGTATGAGGGCGCGAAGAAGAAGTACATGAAGTTAGGCGTTGACGTCCTGCCGCAGTTCCGCCGCGACACCACCGACCGCAACCGTACCTCGCCCTTCGCTTTTACGGGCAACAAGTTCGAGTTCCGTATGCTGGGTTCCTCCAACTCCATCGCCTGCTGCAACATGATGCTCAACTCCGCCGTTGCGGAATCTCTCAGACAGTTCGCTGATCTCTTAGAGAAATCCGAGGACTTCGAGAACGACGTCCACAACCTGATCCGCGACACCATCAAGGCGCATAAGCGCATCATCTTCAACGGCAACGGCTACGATGACGCTTGGATCGAAGAAGCCGAAAAGCGCGGTCTCTCTAACCTGAAAACTACCGCCGACGCTATGCCGCACCTGCTGGATGAAAAGAACGTCGCTATGCTGACTTCCCATAAAGTATTCACCAAAGCGGAGCTTGAGAGCCGTCTGGAGATCATGCTCGAGAATTACGTCAAGCAGGTCAATATCGAAGCGCTGACCATGATCGACATGACCGGCAAGCAGATCCTGCCTGCCATCGAGACGTATCTCATGAAGCTGCTGAAAAACGCCTCTATGAAGAAGGCGCTGTCCCCCGATATCAGCTGTGCTTACGAGACCGCGAATATCGAGAAGCTCTCCGCCGCTTGCGACGAGATGAGCGCGAATTCAGGGATCCTCGAGCGTCTTGCCGACCACCTTGCCCACATCGACGACATCGTCGAGCAGGCGAACTTTGTCCGTGACGAGATCCTGCCCCAGATGGACGTCCTCAGAGAGTATGCCGACTCCGCCGAAGCGGTCGTCGACGCACAGCTCTGGCCCCTGCCGACATATGGTGAGTTGCTTTTCGGCGTCAGATGATATATAATAATACCATCGACATCGAAGGAAGGTATGAATCATGTGTGGAATCGTAGGATATGTCGGACCGCGCGACTGTACGGACGTACTGGTATCCGCTTTGACAAAGCTCGAGTACAGAGGCTATGACAGTGCGGGTATCGCCGTCTTTGAAAACGGCAGGATCGAGGTCGCCAAGTCAAAGGGCAGACTGACCGATCTGGTCGCGAAGATGGAAAGGGAAGGAAAGCCGCAGGGCCATGCCGGTATCGGTCACACCCGCTGGGCAACCCACGGTGAGCCTTCGGACGTCAACTCCCATCCTCATTCAGGACGGCGCGTCACCATCGTCCACAACGGAATCATCGAGAACTACAAGGCGTTAAAGCAATTTCTGATCGACAATGAGCGCACCGAGTTCCTCTCCGACACCGACACCGAGGTCGTCGCGCAGCTGCTCGATTTCTATTACGACGGCAATCCCGTCAAGGCGATCCGCAGAGTCCTCCACGAGGTACGCGGTTCCTTCGCGCTGGGTATCGTCTTTGCCGACCGTCCCGAAACGGTCTACGCCGTGCGGTGCGAAAGCCCCCTGATCGTCGGTCAGGGCGTCGGCGAAGCGTTCATCGCCTCCGACGTTCCCGCGATCATCAAATATACCAAGGATTATTATTTGCTCGAGTACGGTGAGATCGCCGTGCTGAAAAACGGTTCCGTGACCTTCTGCGATCTGCATGGCAGGATGGTGGAAAAAGAGCTGAAAACCGCCGACTGGGATGAGGACAGCGCCGAGAAGGGCGGCTATCCCCACTTCATGATCAAGGAGATCCATGAACAGCCCACCGCGGTCAAGACTACCATCACCCCGCGTATCGAGAACGGCATGCCCGATCTTTCCGAGTGCGGCATCACCCCCGAAACGCTCAAAAAGGTGAACAACGTTTTCATCGTTGCATGCGGTACCGCGATGCATGCGGGCATGGTCGGTAAGTATATCATCGAAAAATACGCCCGCGTATCCGTGACGGTGGATATCGCGTCCGAGTTCCGTTACCGCGATCCGCTGATCGGTGAGGGCGACCTCGTCATCATCATCAGCCAGTCGGGCGAGACCGCCGACAGTAAAGCGGTGCTGAATCTTGTCAAAGGCACCGCGGCAAAGACGCTCGCGATCGTCAACGTCAAGGGCAGCTCCATCGCCCGTGAAGCGGATATGGTCATCTACACCCACGCGGGTCCCGAGATCGCCGTCGCTTCCACCAAGGCATATATGGTACAGCTTGCGGTCATCTATCTCCTGGCGTTCGAGATGGCTTACGCCAAAGGCAAGATCGACGAGGGCAAATGCCAGCGTCTGACTGCCGAGCTGATGCGTATCCCCGACGTCATCAAGGAGACGATCGAAAAAACCGTCGATCAGTGTCAGTATATCTCGACGAAGCTCATCACTGCCGACAGCCTTTTATACATCGGGCGCGGACTGGACTATGCACTCTCGATGGAAGGCTCTTTAAAGCTCAAGGAGATTTCCTACATCCACAGTGAGTCCTACGCCGCAGGCGAACTCAAACACGGCACCATCTCGCTGGTCGAGGAAGGCATGCCCGTGATCGCTGTCGCGACCCAGAACCGCCTGCTCGAAAAGACCGTCAGCAACATCAAGGAGGTCAAGGCGCGCGGCGCTATGACCATCGTCATCTGCGACGAAGAAGCGGATATCGACCCCGACGCGGCGGATTATCTGATCCGTATTCCGAAGCGGTATGAGGTGCTCATGCCGATGGTCGCGACCGTCCCCATGCAGTTGCTCGCGTATTATACATCCGTCAACAAAGGCAACGACGTTGACAAACCCCGCAACCTGGCGAAATCGGTTACGGTGGAATAAACAATCATACAACGTACAAAGGCGTACTTGATTTTTCAAGTACGCTTTATTTTTTATTTGGAAGGTGATTATATGACAGTAGAATTTTGGTTTTTGATCGGAGCCGCACTGGTATTCTGGATGCAGGCAGGCTTTGCGATGGTGGAGGCAGGCTTCACCCGCGCGAAAAACGCCGGCAACATCATCATGAAGAACCTGATGGACTTCTGTATCGGCACGGTGGTGTTCGCCCTGTTGGGCTACACCATCATGATGGGTGAAGACACCCTGTTCGGACTCATCGGTATTCCGAACATGGATCTGTTCACCCACTTCAAGGAGTTCATCGCAAGTCCTGCGAACGGCGATTTCACCGCCGCGTCCACATTCGTATTCAACCTTGTATTCTGTGCGACGACCGCGACGATCGTCTCCGGCGCAATGGCAGAGAGAACGAAGTTCTCCGCCTACTGCATTTATTCGGGCGTGATCTCGCTGTTCATCTACCCGATCGAAGCGCACTGGATCTGGGGCGGCGGCTGGCTCAGTCAGCTCGGCTTCCACGATTACGCAGGCTCCTGCGCCATCCACATGGTCGGCGGTATCGCGGCGCTCGTCGGCGCGGCTATTTTAGGACCGAGACTTGGCAAGTATGAGCGTGATCAAAACGGCAAGGTCGTCAAGGTCAACGCTTTCCCCGGTCACAACATCGTCATCGGCGCTCTGGGCGTCTTTATCCTGTGGCTTGGCTGGTACGGCTTCAACGGCGCGGCGGCAACGACCCCAAGTGAGCTTGCGTCCATCTTCCTGACCACCACCATCGCTCCCGCGGTCGCCACCTGCACGACGATGATCTATACATGGCTCAAAAACGGCAAGCCCGACGTCTCCATGTGCTTGAACGCTTCTTTAGCGGGCTTGGTCGGTGTTACTGCGGGCTGTGACGCGCTCGACGCCATCGGCGCGGCGGTCGTCGGTATCGTCTCCGGTATTCTCGTTGTCGTTGTCGTTGAAGTACTCGACATGAAGCTCCATGTTGACGACCCTGTCGGCGCTGTCGGCGTCCATATGGCGAACGGTATCTGGGGTACACTGGCGGTCGGTCTGCTGGCTAACCCCGACGCTCCCGCGGGACTGCGCGGATTGTTCTACACCGGCGATTTCACACAGCTGGGACTGCAGAGCTTAGGCTTTGTCACCGTCGCAAGCTACGCCGCCGTGATGATGGTCATTACCTTTATCATCATCAAGAAGACCATCGGACTGCGCGCGACTGCCGAAGAAGAGATCATGGGTCTCGATATCACCGAGCACGGTCTGCCGTCCGCTTACGCGGGCTTTGCGGCGACCGCCGAGGACTACAGCGTCTACGGTGAGGACGTCAGCGTCGTGATCGGCGACACGCCCGTTGCCGAAGCTGTCGAGGTCAAGTCTGTTCCCGCGGTCGGCAACAGAGACGGCAAGTTCACCAAGGTCGAGATCATCTGTAAGGAATCCCGCTTTGAAAAGCTCAAGAGAGCGATGGCTCAGCTCGGTATCACCGGCATGACCGTCACCCACGTCATGGGTTACGGCGCTCAGAAGGGCAAGCCCGAATATTACCGCGGCGTACCGATCGAAAGTAACCTCCTGCCGAAGCTGCAGGTCGAGATGGTCGTCTCCGCGATCCCCGTCAAGGATGTTATCGAGACTGCGAAGAAGGCACTGTACACCGGTCATATCGGCGACGGCAAGATCTTTGTCTATGACGTTGAGAACGTTGTCAAGATCCGTACCGGTGAAGAGGGCTATGACGCTCTGCAGGGCGAAGAATAACACTTTTGAACTTATGGAAATCGGAGAAGCCTTTTGATTTAGTTTCCTTTCCCAACTCTGGATCAATATTGAATAATAACTCTCATAGCGTGGTTGTCTGGTTGCACAGCATCCGGTTTCCTAAAGTTAACAGGTCGTGAACAGTGAAGTTCACGACCTGTTTTTACCGATCAGTTTTATGCAAATGTAACCCAGCGTCATCATGAGGATGATGACCGCGAGGTAGTCAAGATAGTAGAAGATGAACGGCTCCGAAAAATCGAAGAACACGAACATGACTTTGCCGAACAGAAAATCCGCGAATCCGCGCTTGATAAAGGCGTAGACGCCGTAAGCGGCGATCAACACAAACACGGTGCAGATCACGACCCTTATCGGCTTTTTCTTGATCTTGGACAGCATCATTCCGCCGTGCGTCCCCGCGTGAAGGCTCATCAAAAGCAGTCCCCAGTACGCCGCGAGCATGTGCAGAGTCCGCATGAGGGAGCTGAGCACACTGATCCCCAAGAAGCGGAATACGTGCTTCGAGAGAAAAACGCCGCTGACCATGGAGGTCAGCACACAGACGATCAGCAGGCAGTTGACGACCGTCATCACGATCCGCCTCAGGTTATATTTCCCCTTGAACAGGGATGAAAACCATTTTCTGTTCAGGATGATATGCGCGGTGAACATCACCGCCATCGCTACGCCGATGATCTCATGATACAGCTCGCCGACGAGCGAATAGCCCATCAGCAGCGGCAGTATCAGCACCATCAAAAGGTCGATAACCGTTCTGACTTTCTTCATCTGACAGCACCTTTTGCCCAGCTTTCGACCTGCGTTTTTGACGCGGGCGCGCTGCCGCCGTGGACAGCAAGACTTGCGCCGATCTTCGCGCCCTTGCAGGCGTCCTTCATCGTGCGCGGCACACCGCCGAGACTCGAGCCTTCGTGGGTGACGACATAGTGCACGTTCTTGCCCGAGAAGTCGAGGCGTTCAAGCTGGGTGTACATCGCCATCGGATAGATGCCCCACCAGTTCGGACCCACCACGAAGATGTTGTCGTATTCTGCCACGCTGTCAAGGTACTCCTTCAGCTCGGGACGCGCCTTCGCTCTGAGCTCAGCCTTTGCCTCTTCGGTGCAGGTCATATAGTCGTCGCTGTACGGCTTTACGGTGTCGACCTCAAAGACGTCGCCGCCGACCGCGTCCCTGATGAATTCAGTGATCAGTTCGGCATTGCCTTTTTTCAGACTCTTGATCGAGCCGTTGACATAGTTCTGTCCGCGTCTGGAATAGTAGATGATCAGGTTTTTCATGTTGTCCTCCTCAGTTCCGCTTTTCGCGGTTTTGATGTATTGTTTATGGATGCTTACTTCATTTCGTCAAGCCACTCGGTAACGGTCGACTTTACGCTGTCCGGATCGTTCTGCGTGTCTGTACCCGCGATCGCGAGTACTTCTTTGACTTCCGCATTGGGGATCGCCGTCTGGATTTTGCTCTGCGTACCCGCGTTGCCCGACCCCGCGTGTGTGCAGAACGGGATGACGGTCTTGCCCGTGAAGTCGTAGCTTTCGAGGAAGGTGTAACAGATCATCGGCAGATCGCCCCACCAGATCGGATAGCCGAGGTACACGGTATCGTAAGCGTCGAAGTTTTCGACCGTATCGAGGATCTCGGGACGGGCATTGTTGTTCTGCTCCTCTTTGGCATAGTCGGTCAGCTCTTTATACGTCATCGGATAGTTGTCCTCTTTCGGGATGATCTCAAAGACGTCCGCGCCTGTTTCTTCGACGATCATGTCTGCGACGATCGCCGTATTTCCCTTGTCGATCACGCCTACGCCGTACTGTTCGCCTGTGCGCGAGAAGTACACGACCAGCGCATTTGTTTTTTCAGCTTCGCCGTCATCGCTGACCGCTGTTTCATCCGTTTGCACCGCTTCTGTTACGGCGGCAGTTTCCTTTACGTCTGTTTTGCTTTCCACGGTACCGTTGCCTGTGTCGGAACATCCCGCCAAAGCAAATAATAATACCATCGCCATTAAAAGTGCAATAACCTTTTTCATGATTCTTCCTCACTTTCTTTTATCTTGTAGATAGTATAACAGATCCCCTGCCTTCAATCAATCTTATTATTAGCAGCTGAGCATAAGTGAAACTTATCTAAAACGAAAAATACACCCTGTAATCATAACGGATCACAGGGTGCAAAAACTATGTATTCAGTTCTTTTCTGTCAAAAGCCCGCGGGCTGACCTCTGTCGTCTCGCTGTATATCAGCTCCGTCAGCTTGTCACAGCCCCCGAACGCCCACGAATAAATCTTTTTCAAGCCTTTTCCGCAGACGACCTTTTTCAGTTTCTTACAATCCTTAAAGGCAAATGGCGGGATCGTGACCAGCTTATCGGGCAGTATGATCTCTTCGATGCCGCACCGTACAAAGGTGTATCCCCAAAGGCACTCGAGCTGTGAGGGCAGCTCGATATATCTGAGGTTCTCACAGCCGTCAAAGATGAACTCACCCATATTCGTCACGGTATCGGGGATACTGACAGATACGATCTCTTTGTGACCGCTGAACAGCTTGTCCCCGATGACGGTGATGACGCCGCTGCCGTAGCTTTCGGGAATCATGACCTCAGCTTCATCGCCCCGATATCCCGACACGCTGTAGGTGCCGTCGCCCGTGGGAGAAAAAATGAATTCCTGCATTATCTTGCCTTCTTTCCGCCATCCGGTGTCGTTTTTACATTTGAATAAGACTGTTCGATTATTGTCTGACGCTTTTCTTTCTCAGCTTTTCGTAAGCAAAGTGATACAGTTTTATGATATTGCCGACCGCGATCGCTGCGACGATACTGCCCTCGCGAACTCCCTCAAGCTTTCCGAGAAATACCAGACAGATGACCGCCGATACCGCGATATAGATAACGTCAAAAGCGATCTTGATGTTTTCGTACCGCTTGCCCGTCACCTCGCTGATTGCGCGGTTCATTGCCTCGCCCGGCAGCATCGCAACTTTGCCCTTGAGCTGCAGCCAGATACCGAACGCCAGGATAAAGCACCCGAGCGCCATATATAACAACTGCTCAAAGTAATTGTTTACCAGAATATCCTTGATGATATAGCACGAGAGGTTGGTCAGATATCCGTAGACGAACGCCAGCACGGTCTGGATGATGATCTCAAGCGGTTTGCATTTTCTTCTGAGAAGCAGCACCTGTACCGCGATCTGAATCACGCTCAGCAGGTTCAGCCACCCGCCGAAGCTGAAAAGGTCGCTGACCAGCGATACCGAGTACGGCACCGAGGCGACCGGCGAGGTGCCCAGTCCCGCTTTTGTTGAGAAAGCCACTCCCATCGACGCGATAAACAGACCGATCAGGAACAGCAGATATTGTTGCACAGCTTTTTTCATATACGCTCCGACAAATAACACCTTTTCCCATTCATTATATCCTTATATCTCAGCAAAATCAAGGATCAACTTTTCTGTGGAAACCCCGCTTTCCGTCTGTCTCAGCATATATTCCGCGGGACATTCCCGCCTTTCGATACGTTCATACAGCGGCGTGAGATACTTTTCTTCTCCCAGCCCGCGTTCGCGCAAGCCGTCCTCAGCCAGATCGACGATCTGCCTGAGCAGTCCGTACAGTCGGTCGACGTCGATAAAGTCAGGTAGGTTTCTTCTGACAAGCATTTTTCTCAGCTGTGCGGGCGTATATCCGCGACCGTAGATCACGTCGTCATTTCTCAGCAGTTCATCCAGGCTATCGAGCCGCTGAGCGAGACCGACGTGAAATGCGGGCAGCGCCATCGCGCTTTTGATCGGCTGGGTACAGGCGGAGCGGTATTCTATCGTCCCGCGATAGGTCAGATCCTCAAACTTGAACGTCCGCAGATACGCTAAATCTTCTATCCGCGGCGTGACGGTGATATCGCGGTAAACGCCGTTGTCATAGTATTCGCCCTGTATAGCGTCCGACTGCAGATATTCGACAATGTTGATCGGTTTGAAGTTGATATACTTTTCATCCCGCTCGACACAGTAGATGGAAGTATCCGCGATATAGCTGAGAATTTCGTCAGCCGAACCAAATTCCCTGTCATACATCCCGACGTTCTTCGGATTGATCCCGTGGGTGCTTTTCTCCCAGAACATGTCGCGGCAGCACAGCAGATCGGGGTCGTAGTCGGGCAGGGGAGAGTTGCCGAACAGCAGGGCTTTCAGCGGTTCAAGGCGGTTCATCACGTTCAGCGTCTGCGGCAGTTGTCGGAGATTCACGTCCAGCTGTACCTGCGACGCGGATGAGAAGGTGCCGAACTCAGGGAAGGGATGAAACTCCATCAGCCCTTCATATTTGCGGTAGCTGTGCAGATGGTGGAACAGCATGCGGTATCTGCCGTTCGGGACGGGGAAATTGCGGTTGTATCTGCGGTACGGATTCACGCCCATTCCCGTCAGCGTATAGCGATAGGGCTTGAAAAATTCCTGTATAAACGCGTAGTATTCCTTGAATCTGCCGTCGATGATATTCAGATCGACCTCTCTGCCGAAGGACAGCTCGAGGTTGTTGTAGGAGCAGTCGTAAGACAGGATATCGCCGTTATCTTTATTCTCGGCTGAATATGCGTTGCCCTTGTCGTCGATACCGCTGACAGCAAAATCAAACCTCTTGCAGAACGCTTTTGTCAGCTGATGCACGACAGAAAAATCCACCGCCTGACGGTTCAGATTGACGATGGGCATTTCTATTTCCACCCCGATGAAATGATCGCGGTTGTTCTCGGTCAGGCGGATATATTTTTCATACAGCTTTTGATAGATGATCTCTTTGTTCATAATGACTCCTTACAGGTTGGAGAATATTTGGTACAGGAGCTTGATCTGTTCGGGATTCTCGACATACTCGTTACCGTGATCCGTACCTTTTTTGACGAGTTTTCCGTCGCGGAAGGCGAGCAGGGTCGTGAACGGTACGGGTTCCCAGCATTCCTTGCTCAGCGGGGCGGTAGCGACCAGCACGGCATTGCCCTTGTCAAGATAATACAGCGTATCCTTGCAGTTGGTATGGACGTACAGATTCCGTCCGTCGCTGATCAGCAGGTTCAGCTTGTTGCCCTTTGCCATATCGCGGACGATCCTGTCCAGCAGGTCAAAGCGCTCGTCAAAGCTGAGCTTACTGCCCTTTTCATTCTGCGCCGCGTTCAGGCGGTCAAGCAGATAGAGAAATATACGCTCCGAGTCGGTATCGCCCTTTTGGGTGCCGACGTATTTCGACAGGGCGGGATAGTCGAAGATGGTGCCGTTGTGCGCCTGCGTCCAGCGTCTGCCGAGGTGATCCTTTGCCGTGAACGGATGGCAGTTTTGATACTCCACGTTGCCGACGGTCGCGTAGCGGATATGCGCGATCAACAGCCGCGCTTCGATCGGCGCGCTCAGCCGTTCTTTGAGATAGTGGCTTTTTGACGCTTCGATGCTTTCCTTCTCGATCACCGCGTCAGAGCGGTTGATGACCGCAAGCCCCCAGCCGTCAGGGTGCTGCGGCGAGTTTTTGTAAAAGGCTCTCAGATATTCATTTGTCGGTATTTCATCGCGGGCGCTCAGCCCGAATATCATGCACATAGTTTATCCTCTGTATTTTTCGGCGAGTCTCAACCCGTCTGTGATATAAGAACGGAAGCTGTTGCGCACGGTCTCGGCATACCGCTGACCGTTCAGCTTTCTTTTCTGGTAAAGAACGTCAGGCACAAACGCGGGCGCGTATGCTTCGGTGAAGCGTTCTATTTCGTCCAGCGTGTCGGACGCGGCGTGCCGGACGGATATTGTCTGACCGCCCCTGAGCACTGTGTTCTCGGTGTCGTTGAACAGCGCCGCCGTCTTGACGTTTTCGATCGCGATCCTCTGCGCTTTTTCGCCCGCGGATATATCCTCAAGGCTCATCAGATACACCATCAGCAAGTGGATGAAGCGGATGTCCTCTCTGAACAGTCCTACGGGGGAGAGGGGATTGACGTCCAGACACCTCAGCTCGATATGGTTCACGCCGCTGTCCTTCAGCGCTTCAAGCGAGTTTTTGCCCCGCGGCTTGAGTCTCAGCGGATAGTATAGCTCCGACGCGGCATAGAGCAGTCGGCGGTCGATATAGCTCTGTATGCTGTCGGCGTATTTCTCGACGGTCGTGAAGTCGAGCACTGGCAAAAAGTCGTTCCAGTAACCGACCTCGGAGCAGCGGAACGAGGCGTAGCGGTAGCGGTCCGATCCATTCATGCCGCTCAGCCTGATAAAGCTGTCATCCGCTAGCGGACTCGCCGCCGTCAGATAGACGACCAGCCACGTATACCTGAGCAGCTTGCGGCTGAGTTCAAGATAGACGTGATCCTTGAACCGCCGATAATCCTCTTCTTTAGAGCGGCGGAACACCGCCTTCAGCAGTTCTTCCGAGAATGAGAAGTTGAAGTGGATCCCCGAGTACAGCATTTTTGTTTTGCCGTATTTATTTGCCAGATAATCGCGGTAGATCTCCCGCTCCTTTAATGCGCCGTCGAAGCGCGCGACAGGGATATCCTCTTGCTGATGAACGATCGGCGGGTTCGAGAACGGCCACAGCAGTTCGTTCATGCCTTTCAGCCTGTCGTTGACCGTTTTGTGTATCTCCGTCAGTTCTTTCATGAGCGATTCGGCGTCGCGGTGGACGGAGGTGATCATCTCCGCCTGATTCTCGCAGAAGTCGCGGTCGATCGATCCTTCGGTGAACGGATGCGGCGTTTGTGCAAGCGTTCCCTTGGGCGTGACCCGCAGGCTTTCCTTTTCTATCCCGTACTCAGCGTTATCGATATACTGTTGTAATTCGTGATCTTCAAAGTTCCAACTCATAACAGCCTCTAATATACTAACCTACTATATTGATCGGTATAAATATCATACTACACATTTTATCCCTTGTCAATATGCCGCTGCCAAAAAGCGGGATCGCGGCTAACTGAACCGTGTTTTGCACGGTAATATGATATTATACGGCGGTTTTTCTTGACAAATTCCCCCTTAAGGTATAAGATATAGGGCGAAAACACCACAGGGGAGCTGACGCAAAAGTCGGCTGAGAGTAGGGCATATGCGCCCTTAACCCTTAACCTGATACGGATAATGCCGTCGTAGGGAGCTGTCAGAGTTGTAGCACCATGCGATAGCGTGGTGCTTTTAATCTTTTTGAAGGAGTATGAAAATGAAAACAAACACAAACACCAACATCAAGCGTATGGTGCTGACTGCCGTTCTGATCGGTTTAGGCACCGCGTTGAGCCTCATCAAGATCTGGCAGATGCCCCTCGGCGGCTCGATCACCCTGCTTTCCATGCTGCCGATCGCGCTGATCTCCATCGAGTACGGCGTGGGCTGGGGACTGACCGGCGCGTTCATCTATTCTCTGATCCAGATGTTCCTCGATCTTGCCGCGGTACTGTCGTGGGGCTTATCGCCTGTCGCGATCATCGGTACCATCGCGCTCGACTATATCCTCGCCTACACCTCTATCGGTCTCGCGGGCATTTTCCGCAAGAAGGGCGTTTTCGGTATCTGCGCGGGCGTATTCATCGCGCTGTTCATGCGCTTTGTATTTCACCTGATCTCCGGCACCGTTATCTTTGATATCTGGATGCCCGAGGGCTGGGCAAATCCGTTCATCTACTCGGTATGCTACAACGGTCTGTACATGCTGCCCGAGATGGTCCTCACCATGATCGGTTCCGTGATCCTGTTCAAGACCCCCAGCTTCAGCCGTCTGGTTTCCAGCAATTTATACTAAGTATCATTAAAACACTTTAACATTTATTGCGTTAAATTCCGCATAGCTGCGTTGTCGTCCTTGACATACGCCAGTATGCCTGCGTCCTCCGCCTTGCTCTGCGAAATTTCCCACTAATAAATTTGTTAAAGCGTTTAATGGATACTTAGTATTAGAGTAATTTATATTTCTGACGGAGGTCAGCATGAACCGCTGTTTTATCTTCGGCGCTCTGCCTGTCAGGGGTATGCCGATCAAGCCCGATGAAGGCGACTTCATCATCGCCGCCGACAAAGGCTATGACGTCGCGCTGTCTCTGGGACTCACGCCCGATCTTGTCGTCGGCGATTTCGATTCCCGCGGTGCCGCGCCCGACGTCAAAAACCTTGTCCGATTACAGATCCGCAAGGACGACACCGACGTCGGACACGCTGTCGAACTCGGCTTTGAAAAGGGCTATACCGACTTTGTCGTTTACGGCGCTGTCGGCGGACTCCTCGACCACACCTTCGCAAATATCGTGATCGCCTACGATATCGCCGTCAGGGGCGGCACACCGCTGTTTATCGGTGACGATGGATGTTTCACCGTTCTCCATAACGGTGAAAAGCGATTTCCCGCACGTAAGGACGGCAGGATTTCGGTATTCGCCCTCGGCAAGGCTGCCCGCGGCGTTTCGATCGAGGGACTCAGCTATGAGCTTTGCGACTACACCCTGCCCTGCACCTCCCATATCGGCGTCAGCAATTCCTTCATCGGCAAGCCCTCGCGCATTTCCGTGACCGACGGCGACCTGCTGATCGTTTGGCAAACAGAATAACAATGACCGCACCATCGGAGAAATCCGATGGTGCTTTTTTGAGATATTGCAAAACCGTCGGGCATAGTATATAATGATAACCATAACAAGCAGGGGAGGCGCCGATATGTCAAAAGCAGTTATTACACGCTATACCGTCGACAGCGGATACAAGCTGTCCGAGCCGATCCGTATCGCGCACGTGTCCGATCTTCACGAACGCAACTCTGACGACATCCTCTCCATGCTCCGTTCGGAAAAACCCGACGTTATCATGATAACGGGCGATACCTTCGAGCGCTACGACAACCGCCCGCAGTATGATTTTTACCGCCGTCCCCTCAAGCGCCTGATCATCAACGTCATCCACTATTCCAACTACATTCTCACGAAGTTTGAGCCGAAGCGCCTGAAAGCGAATGAAGAAAACGTCCTGCGTTTTTTGCGTGAAGCGGTAAAGACCGCCCCCGTCTATATGAGTCTCGGCAACCATGAGCAAAAGCTCCGCCACAGGGATTACGCCTTTCTTAAAGAACAGGGGATCACACTGCTGGAGAATTCCGATATCCCGATACAGCTGAAAGGCTTCCGATTTACGCTCGGCGGCATGTCCTGCTGGGATTATGAAGAGTGGCTGCCGACCTTTATTGCCAAAAAGGGCTATAAGATTCTCCTTTGTCACAAGCCCGATCTGTATGTCGATCTGCTCTCCGACAAGGATATCGACCTGACCCTGTCGGGGCACACCCACGGCGGGCAGGTGCGGATAGGGAAGAAGGGCATGGGCTTCTTCGTGCCGAGCCAAGGGTTGTTCGGCAAGTACGCCCACGGCAGCTTTTTCGGCGGCAGGCTGATCGTCTCCGCGGGCTGTGCCAACACCGTCGCCTTTCCAAGATTGTTCAACCCGCGCGAACTGGTGATGATTACGTTAAAGTGAGGAAATCATGGACAGCTTTGATATCAAAAACGCGCCCCTTGAGATAGAGCGCAAATTCCTGATAGAATATCCCGATATTGCCGCCCTGCAAGCCATGCCCGACTACCGCGTCGTTCAAATGGAGCAGAGCTATTTACAAGCGGCAGACGATTTCATCGGCGGTCGCATCCGCCGCATTTCCGACGGCGGACGCGTTCGTTTTGTCTATACGTATAAGGAGCGTTTGTCTGATTTGACCCGCCGCGAATTTGAGCGTGAGATCACAGCGGAAGAATATGACGAGCTTCTCCCGCGCAGAACGCCCGATACCATTACCATCCGCAAGGACAGGCACATTTTCCGCTTTGAAGGTCTCACCTATGAGCTGGACGTCTACGAATTCTGGGACGATAAGGCGACCCTCGAAGCGGAGGTACAAAGCGAAGATACCCCCATCCCCATCCCGCCGTGCGTGAAGCTGATCGGGGAGGTCACCCATGACCGCCGCTATAACAATTCCCAACTTGCCCTTAATCAAGGAAAAATAGAATAATACAAAAGAGGTAACGGCTTTTTACTCAGCCGTTACCTCTCCTTTTATTTCGGATGTTTTTGGTCGATCCCCTGTTTCATCTGCTCAAAGGTCACGCCGTATTTTTTCGCGATATCCGCGGCATAGCTCACGCCCTGCGGCGGCGCGATAAAGACCTTGAAGCTCCGCTCTCCGTCATGCACGCCGGTGATCAGGCTTTCCGCTCTGCTGTCGCCTTCGATCTCGCCGTTGATCTGCTCCAGCGAGGTTGCGAGGTCATGCATGTGGGTGTTGAAGATCGCCCGCGTACCGAGGTACCGCATCGCCCTGACAACGTCCTTCGCGATGAACACGCCTTCCGCAACGCTGGTGGTCGCGAGACTTTCGTTGAGCAGCAGCAGACTGTGTCTGGTCGCGACCTCAAAGATCTTCGATAACCTCTGGCTTTCCTCGCCCAGTCTGCCGAGGTCGACCGTGTCATTCTCGTCGGCGGGGAAGTGGGTGAAGATATTGTCGCACGGGCTGATCGCCGCCGCTTTTGCGGGGACATATACGCCCCACTGCGCCATCATCATCGCGATTCCCACCGCCTGCGTGAAGATGGTTTTGCCGCCGCGGTTCGGACCTGTGAGGATGTAGATACGGTGCTTATCGTCAAAGTCAAAGTCGTTGGTGATGATGTTCAGATCCTCGCCGCCGACCTTGTTGATGGCGAGCTTCAAGTTGTATACTTCTTTAAAAGAACAATCCCTCGATTCATACGGCAGGATCTCGGGCTTACACATCGGCATACCCGTCGCAGTGATCTTCTCCGTCAGCTCGGCGAAGCGGTTGTAGAAGGTGATTTCCGACATCAGGTTGATCAGCGAGTAGCCGTTGACGTTGACATACTTCTTGATGGTCGCCTTGATGTCGTTGACCGTACGGCGCATGATGTCGGTGACCTGCTTTCTCAGCGCGTCGGAAAGCGGATCCTTACCCGTGATATTGCTCGTTTCCATGTGAGCGTCCTGTGTCATCGCCTCCGCGAGTATTCCGCCGGAGGAGGCGCGGGCATTGTACGGATTCGAGGGATGGAAGCGGTGATTCTCGCCCTTGTTGGCGCCGTGATACAGATCGTCCTTGCTGTCCGTAAAGCTCTTGAAGCGGCTCATCAGCCCCGAGTCGGTGAATTTCGTGTCGTTCACCGATACGATCCCCGCGAATTCGGGTCGCAGGAATTTGTCCAGGTTTACGCCGATGGTCACGCTCTGCATCCGCTGAGCCTTTTTCATCATCTCGTCGATGTCCGCTTTCAGCGCGTCAAAGCCGCTCTCTCTGTCGATATCGGTGACGATCTGCCTGAGCTCCTTCATGCCCTTCGAGGTGATGTCCAGCCCCGTCAGCGTATCCTTGATCATGGTGATACAGGTGATGTAGTCGTCGATCTCCCTGAGACGGTTGATCAGCGACCACAGCGCCGACGCGTCGCCGTCCATCTGGAAGCGCTCGAGGTCTCTGAGGTCGGCGAGCTTGAGCACCAGCTCCGACATCGCCTGTCTGAGCTTCGGAAACCGCAAAAAGTCCTCGAAGATATCTCTGCGGTAGCGGATGACCTCGGGATCGCTCGTCAGATGCGTCATCAATCCCAGCAGCTGCGGTCTCTCCGCCCGTACCTCGGTCAGCGCGTCGAGGATGAACTCGAGCGACAGATCGTTGACGGCTTCATCGCTGAGCGTCTGAAAGCTCCTGTCCGCGTCCTGCGGATATAAAAGGCTGAATTTCATTTTGCGCCTCCTGTGTTTTCTGAATTGTTCATATTGTATCATACCTGTCCCGCTTTGTCACTCGATAATAAAATATTTTGCACACAACGAAAAAGCTCCCCATAAAGGGGAGTTTTCGTTTAGGAGTTTATGAAAGGAGTTCTCATGATTAGCATGAAAAAGTAGTTAGCGTAATTAAGCAATACGGGGAAAATCCGGTTCGGGGAATTCGATGATCTCGGCGGTGTGCGCCGTGTTGACGGTCAGGATGGTTCCTGTCATGCGGGAAGCCTTTCTCAGCCTGCGTTCCCGCACTCTGTCGCGTCGGATGTCCAGCAGCTCTTGTGTGTTTTCCTGTCCGGTGATGTAGGGTGTAGGATACATGTCGTTGCCACCTTTCTGTAGATTATGTGGGGAATGCTGTTTTGTTTCTATGGCACTATCATAAGCTGTCAATATGATATCTGCGTGATTGAAATGTGAACGTTTTGTGAGCATTTTTCCGTGATTTTATGACGTCTATACATTATATATAGCGTTTTATCATCTCTAAAGCCATAAAAATCATCTTTTCACATACTTTTCATATTACAATCACACGGAAAACATATTGACAGGTTAAGATATAGCCGTAATCAAAAAACAAACCTTTTCCACACACTCAAACCACAAGGAGGTAACACCATGAAAAAGTTATTCGTATTATTACTCGCGACATTGATGCTCACCGCGTCCCTCGCGGCATGCAAGGCAAACGTAGATGATTTAGACATCGATCTCAGCTCCCTGAGCTCTTCGGATGAAGAGACTGCGGCGGCAACCACATCTCCCACCCAGAGCACTACGACAGCTCCCACCGAAAAGGCAACCGAAGCCGCGACCGAAGCGCAGACAAAAGAAACGAACGATACTAACAGCAATACAAATGACAACACCGTCAAGCTGACCCAGTCCGCTGAGGTCACCACAACGGCAAACACCACCTCGGGCGGCGTGATCGACGCATCAGACATCTTCTCCGACCGCGACCTTCGCCAAACCGCCGACCTCACCGACGCGACCTACTACACCCTCAGCGACAACACTGACATCACCATCACCTCGGCAGGCGTTTATGTCATCTCCGGCTCCGCCTCCAACGCTTCTGTCATCGTAGAAGCGGGCGACGACGATAAGGTCCAGCTGGTGCTCAACGGCGTGACCGTCAATAACAGCTCGACTCCTGCAATCTACGTGAAGAACGCCGACAAGGTATTCGTTACCACCGTCGAGAACACCACCTCGAGCCTTTCCGTGACCGGCGCCTTCTCCGCGGACGGCACCACCAACACCGACGCTGTCATCTTCTCCAAGGATGATCTGGTTCTGAACGGACTCGGCACTCTGAACATCAGCTCTACCGACAACGGCGTCACCTCAAAGGACGATCTGAAAATCACCGGCGGCACCATCAACATCACCTGCTCCTCCGATGCCCTCGAAGCGAACGACAGCATCGCGGTGGCTGACGGCACCATCACCATCAACACCGACAAAGACGGTCTCCATGCCGAGAACGATGAAGACAACTCCGTTGGATATATCTACATCTGCGGCGGCGCCTTCAACATCACCGCGGGCAGCGACGGTATCCAGGCGACGACCGCAGCCCAGATCGACGGCGGCAACATCACGATCTCCTCCTCTGAGGGTATCGAAGCCACCTATATCCAGATCAACGGCGGCACGATCAACATCTCCGCATCCGACGACGGTATCAACGGCTCTAACAAGTCCTCTGCCTACTCCGTCACTGTCGAGATCAACGGCGGCGACATCACCGTCAACATGGGACAGGGCGACACCGACGCCATCGACAGTAACGGCAACCTTTACGTCAACGGCGGCACGCTGAACATCAACGCCAACTCTCCCTTCGACTATGACGGTCAGGGCGTCTACAATGGCGGCACGATCTACGTCAACGGTTCCCAGACCACCGAGCTGACCAACCAGATGATGGGCGGCGGCATGATGGGCGGCATGGGAGGCATGCAGGGAGGCATGAACGGCGACATGGGCGGCAACACCAATATGGGCGGCCGCGGCGGCTTCGGCAGATAAGAACATCAAAACTCCATATAAAAAACGATCACCGTCCTGCGCGAGCAGGGCGGTGATTATCTATATATCGCATAAGTATATTGCGGATATGTCTGACCGTCATAGAAGCTGATCCCCTTAAAAACCGCGCGATCCTCAAAGACGTCAACGAGATATCCCTGTGAAGCGTCCTCAAAAAAGGTGCGGTCTAACACACGCTCACCCTTTTCATCATAGGCTAACCGCGTCGTCCCTGCCGTCGAGGGAATATGGATCATATGACATGCTCTGCCGCCGTCATTGCTGTAGTTGACCTCGTCCCTGAGATCCACATGCGTATGACCTGACAGCCAGATCATGTTTTTATATCGGCGCACCAGCTTATAAAACCTCTGATTATTGCAAAACGCCTTACCGTTTTGATCCGTCAGCCGTATCGAGCCTTGATATGCGGGATGATTCACGTCATCCCCGACGCCGAACCCGATTATCGGCGCGTGCTGAATGAGAAAAACTCTCCGACCTTCTCGCGTGTACCGCTCGATCTGTTCCTTCGCCCAGTCCATCTGTTCGTCAGAGAAGTTGTCGATCTCATTGGTACTCACTCCGTTTTCAAGCGCAAGAAAGACAAACGCGTCCCCAAAGTTCCGATCGACATAGGAGTAATATGTCTTTCCTTCTGTCCTCACTATCGGCTTATCTTGAAGGCGTGTGTACTTAATGAACTCCCTTTGACAGTCTTCAATACTGCACCCGCCGTATTTCGCCCATCGGGTCTCATGGTTTCCCATCGCCTCAAAGATCTGTCCCGTATAGCCCGATTCTTCGATGATCTGCCGATAGCACTCCCATTCTTCCTTAGCGCCAGAAGCGTTCGTCACCGTATCGCCCGCGTTGACGATGAAGGAACAGCCTCTTTGTTTCGCAATCTCCAACGCCCTCGCAAGATTCTTTTCTGCGTGAATAAAGTAAATGTTCTTCCCGCCGTTCTCGAGGTCGATATGTACGTCCGCGATCAGGAGAAAGCGATAGCTTTTTTCTGTTTTCAGCGTCATCCGATCACCTCTTTTTTACAGTATAACCAACGGCGGTATATTTTTCAAGACGGCAAAAAAAGAAAGCGCACGCACCGCGTACACTTTCCAAGGAGAAAATTATGAATACTATTTGTTAGTAGTTATCAGAGTTAGATCGCGTAAACGCTCAGGTCGACGGTGTTGCCGAGGTTATCCGTGCCGATACCGGTCTCTATATTAACGGTAAGGGTGATTACCTGCTCGGCACCCTGTTCGCCTGTGATGACGACCATGCCTGTGCCGTCGGGCTGTAGCATTGCGCTGAAACTGACGCCCTCTGCGCTGCCGTGCTGTGCTTCATAGTATGCCTGCGCCATTTCGCACAGCTCGTCGTAGGTGTAGTAGGTGTAGCTGTCGATGGTTTCGTCCGAGATGTAGTACAGGCTGATGATTTCGCCGTTTTCGTCGCTGACGGCGGCGGTGACGCCGTTGTTGTCAATCACGCGCCAGTCGAGCTCGTTGTCGACACTTCCCGCGTACAGCTTGTACATGCCGATCGCTGAGATGTAATCATAGCGGGAGGGAATTCCGATCCCCTTTTCGGGGTGGATGAGGGAGAAGGAATCCCTCTCCTCGTTGATGAAGAAGTACAGCGAGTGCCCGTCCTCATAGACTGCCTGCCACACGCCGTCCTTCAGCGCGGGCTTTGAGAGGTCGGTGGTTTTTTCATCCGCGGTGCTTGCGGGATCATATGCGGCGTTTGAGTGGCTTGCGGCGGATACCGCGAAGCCGGTGACGGTTGCCGCGGCACAAAATACGATGACTAAAATGATGGCGATGGGTTTTTTGAAATCGATTTTCATGGTGATTGCTCCTTTGTTTTCTTGACTGTGGCTATATGATAGCATGCCGAACGGGACAAAACAGTGACAAAAACGGACAGTTTTTGAAAAAAACAAAAATATTTTCAAAAAACCTTTTGTTTTTTCCCCGACCCATATATAATAGGAAGAAAGAGAGGGGGACGGCAAATGAGTATACTGCACAGCCGACGCATGACCTATCTGTCCTTAGGTATCATGCTGCTGATCTTTGTGCTGATCATCCTGTTTACGGCAGGCTCTGTCGATATGCGTACGGACGTCGATAACAGGAGCACGATCATCGAAGGCCGGTATTCGCTTGACGGTTCCGACTGGCAGGACACACTGCCCCGTGTGATGGTCAACGAGGATTTCCATGAGCTGACCATCAAGGGAAAGCTGTCCCAGCCGCTCGCCGTGCACGATCAGCTGATCATGTCGGTGGACAACGTATGGTTTAAGCTCAAGTCGAACGGCAAGGTGATCGGCACAAACTACCGCGCCGACGACACCGTGTTCGGCAAAACCCCGGGTTATAATCTTTGCTATATCCCTGCCGAGCTGGTAGAGGACAGCGAGGACATGGAGCTTTACATCATGTACCCCTATGAGCTTTTGTCCAGCAAGAACCTCAGGGATTTCTACGATATGTATATCGGTAACGAGGCGACGGTATACGAGTTGTTATTCCAGCACAAAGCCCCCACGATCCTGCTCTGTATTCTGCTGTGCTTCTTCGGACTGTTTTCATTCCCCATCGCGGGTATCGTCCTCGGCAAGATCGACTACCGCTATCTGTCCTTCGCGATGCTCTGTTTCTTCGCGGGTATCTTTATCCTGGCGCAGACGGTCTATTCCTACCTGCCCTTATGGATCCATGATCCCGTCAAGAGCATGGCGGCGGCGACGATCACGTCCCATATCTGTATGATCTCTTCCCTCATTTATATTAAGGTCAGCCTGAAAAAGAGCGTCAATAAGCTGATCGGCAATATCATTATCGCGGCGGCGTCCCTGCTGACGGCGATCGCCCTTATTCTCCATTATACAGGCGTCAGCGATCTGTACGCGGGCAAGCCGTTCATGCTGATCTTCGGCGGCGTCTGCGCGATCATTCTGACCGTCTGTCTGATCTCCGAGATCAGCATCGGCAGAAACGCGTTCATCATGCTCACCTCGATGATCCCCGTCCTTGCGTCCCTGTTCCTCGAAGCGGTCAACGAATTTTTCTATTTCACCGATTTCCCGCTTTACGAGACAGGTATGGCGCTGACGCTGGTCAATCAGATCGTCATTCTGATCATCGACCTGCACAGGCAGTATCAGGAGTCTATCCGCTACCAGCAGATGCAAAAGGAGCTGTACGAGGCAAAGGTCTCGCTGATGGTCTCCCAGATCCAGCCGCATTTTCTCTATAATTCCCTGACGTCTATCGCGATGATGTGCACCAAAGACCCCAAGACCGCCCGCACCGCTACCATCAACTTTGCCGATTATCTCCGCGGCAACATGAATTCGTTGAAGCAGAAAGCCCCCGTACCCTTCCCGCAGGAGCTGGAGCACCTCAAAAAGTACCTCATGCTCGAGCAGATGCGCTTCGGCGATATGCTGAGGATCGAATATGATATTCAGGCGACCGATTTCGTCATTCCCCTGCTGTCGGTACAGCCGCTGGTGGAGAACGCCGTCAAGCACGGCGTCGGCATGAAGGAGGACGGCGGCACGGTGACCATCGCCACCCGTGAGGAAGATGACTGCTATAAGGTCATCATCACCGACGACGGCGTCGGGTTCGATACTTCCGTCCCGATCGAGGACGACGGACGCTCCCACGTCGGCATGGAAAACGTCAGACAAAGGCTCAAGGAGCTCTGTAACGCCGACGTCAACATCGAGAGCGAGATCGGCAAGGGCACTGTCGCCACCATCCGTATTCCCAAAGCCGCCGACAAATAATACAGAAAGGAACACCTCATGAAAATACTTGCAGTAGACGACGAGCAGCTTGCTCTGGAAATGTTAGTAGAAGCGATAGAAGAAGCCGTCCCCGACGCGGAGCTGAAGGCCTTCCGCAAGCAGAGCGAGCTTTTGGAGGAAGCGACCGCGAACGGCTGTGATATCGCCTTTTTGGATATCCACATGCGCGGCATTAACGGCGTAGAGCTTGCGAAAAAGCTCAAAGAGGTCAACCCGAAGATGAACATTATCTTCGTCACAGGCTATGACGAGTACACGGGCGACGCCTTGCGCCTGCGCGCCAGCGGCTACGTGATGAAGCCCGTCACCAAAGAGAAGCTCGAGGCGGAATTAAAGGAACTCCGCTTCCCGATCGTGCCGAAGAGCGACGCTCTCTTGAAGGTGCAGTGCTTCGGCAACTTTGATGTGTTCACTCCCGACGGCACCCCTGTCCATTTTGAGCGCAGCAAGAGCAAAGAGGTGTTCGCTTATTTGGTTCATCGCCACGGCAGCTCCTGCACGGTCAAGGAGATCGCCGCCGCGCTCTTTGAGGATGAGCCCTACGACCTCAAACAGCAGGCATATCTGCAAAAGATCTTCTCCGCGATGATGAAGAGTCTGAAGAAGATCGGCTGTGAGAGGGTCGTGAACAAAAGCTACAACAGCATGTCCGTCAACGTCAGCCTGCTTGACTGCGACTACTACCGCTTTGCCGAGCTGGACGCAGGCGCGGTCAACGCCTACCAAAGCGAGTATATGAGCCAGTATTACTGGGCGGATTTCATGTTCGAAGATTTCTGATAAATAAGAAAGCAAAAGATAAGGAAGATCATTATGGAATTACTTCACGGTTCTCCTGCCGATATGAGCGGGAGAGAGGCGCGCGAGATCCGCGCCTATCAGTTTTTAGACAGCCTTGCCGTCGACGTTGACCGCACCGACCACCCCGACCGCCCCGCTACCACGATGGAGGTCTGCGCCGAGGTCGACGCGGTGCTCGGCGTGACCATCTGCAAGAACCTGTTCCTCTGCAACCGCCAAAAGACGAATTTCTATCTCCTGATTATGCCGGGCGACAAGCCCTTCAAGACCAAGGAGCTGTCGAAGCAAATGGGTATCAGCCGCCTGTCCTTCGGGGACGAAAGCTATATGGAAGAGTTCCTTGACGTCCGGCCCGGCAGTGTTTCCGTCATGGGACTGATGAACGACAAGGAGCACCGCGTTCAGCTGGTGATCGACGAGGACGTTTTGAAGCAGGAGTATTTCGGCTGCCATCCGTGCGAGAATACTTCTTCCATCCGCTTCAAGACCGCCGATCTGACCGAAAAGATCCTTCCCGCCCTGCAGATAACGCCTGTTATGGTGCACCTCGCGGGTACAGAATAAACCAAACCGATGATAAAGGATGAATCCGATGAAATCGACAATTGTCATAGGACATAAAAATCCCGATACCGACTCTATTTGCTCCGCCATCTGTTATGCGGACTTGAAGCATCGGCTGACGGGGGAGGAGTATATCCCCTGTCGCGCGGGCGAGCTGAACAGCGAGACGAAGTTTGTGCTGGAAACCTTCGGCGTTGAAGCGCCGAAGCTGATCGAATCCCTCGAGCCGCGCGTCTCCGACGTCCAGTTCCGCGAGATCGACGGTATCGAGCCGCGTATCTCGCTGAAAAACGCGTGGGAGCACATGCGCGACCACAATATCCAGACCGTCCCCATCCTGACCAAGCGGGGGAAGATCAAGGGCATTGTCACCCTCGGCGATCAGGCGCGCTTTTATATGGAGGATCAGGACGCCCGTGTGCTGTCCAAGGCAAAAACCCCCTACAGCAATATTGCCGATACCCTGCAGGGCGAGATCGTTGTCGGCAATCCCGACGACAGTTTCAGCCGCGGCAAGGTCGTTGTAGCGGCGGCGAATCCCGACGTCATGGAGGATTTCATTGACGAGCACGATATGGTCATCCTCGGCAACCGTTACGAGTCCCAGCTCTGCGCGATCGAAATGAACGCGGGCTGTATCATCGTCTGTCTCGGCGCCAAGGTCTCCAAGACCATCATAAAGATCGCCGAGGAAAAGGGCTGTACCGTTATCGCCTCGCCCCTCGATACCTACACGGTCGCCAAGCTGATCAATCAGGCGATCCCCGTCGGGTACATCATGCGCAAGGATTCTATCATCACCTTCGGCGTCGACGATCTCGTCACCGACGTCAAGACCGCCGTCTCCAAGCTGCGTATCCGCTATTTTCCGATCCTTGACAACGACGACAAGTACGTCGGCATGATCTCCCAGCGCAATCTGCTCGATATCGACCGCCAAAAGGTCATTCTTGTTGACCACAACGAAAAGGGTCAGGCGGTCGACGGCATCCGCTCCGCCGAGGTGATCGAGGTCATCGACCACCACCGTATCGACTCGGTCGAGACCATGAACCCTATCTATTTCCGCAACCAGCCTTTGGGCTGTACCGCGACCATCATCACAATGATGTATCGTGAAAACGGTCTGGAGATCGAGCCTGTTATCGCCGCGCTTCTCTGCTCCGCTATCCTGTCCGATACTTTGATGTTCCGTTCTCCCACCTGCATGCCCGCTGATGAGAAAGCCGCGCGCGAGCTGGCTGAGATCGCGGGCATCGACATCGAAGAACACGCGATGGCGATGTTCAACGCCGGTTCCCGCCTGGGCAAAAAGTCCCCCGATGAGATTTTCCACCTCGACTGCAAGTCCTTCCGCGCCGAGCCGTACGCCATCACCGTGTCGCAGGTCACCAGTGTCAGCCGCCGCGAGCTGCAGAAGGTCAAGGAAAAGCTCCTTCCGTATATGGAGAGCCTGCTCCCGAACTCCGGCGCCGACATGCTGTTTCTGATGCTGACCAACATCATCGACGAGTCCACCGAGCTTCTTTTCGTCGGACAGGGCGCTAAGGGCTTTGTCGAATCCGCCTTCGAGTGCGAGACAACGGCGAACAGCGTCGAGCTTTCCGGCGTCGTCAGCCGCAAGAAGCAGGTGCTCGCCCCTCTGATCACCGCCATCGAGAACGCCTGATATTTTCTCTCTCAATAAACTTTATATTAATGTATAGGCGCAAAGGCTTGTCCTTTGCGCTTTTTGTTGAAAAGGCACGCATAACCACTACATATGTGCCGCTTTAATACGCTGAAAGAATATGGCAGAGCTTCATTTATCTTCTGAAAAGAGAAAGTATGATAGGATATTGAGGGGATTTGTTCAGCATGCTCAAAGAAACGCATAAAATAAGCAGCTTTTTTGATCTCTTGACATTAGTGTTAACATTATTGTACAAAAATGTAAATTTTTTTTAAAAACTCTTCACAATAATTCTTGCTGAGAAATAAAAAATGAATATAATCTACTATAATATTTTCGAGTATTAGTTGATTATGACGAAGGTTTTGTGTCTTTAACTATAATCAATGAAAATACGCACTCGATTTCCCGATAGCGGTAAAAGGCGATGCAGTGTGCTTGCGTCGTTCGTTTGAGGGAAAAATCTAAAGAAAGGAAGATGGTAATTATAAACAACCTTATGGCAAAATGGTTTCGTCAAGAGAAAAGTAAGAGACCGTTTGTAAAGGTGCTGGGAATCGTACTGACAACGCTGATCGTTCTTTCGTCCGTTTTCATCGCGATCCCGACTGCCTCTGCTAAGGGCGAGAGTCCGTTTGTAGATTGTGAAGAGATCTATATCGATATGCGCAGCTTTACCGGCTGGACAGATTCGTCCGCTTCGTTCAGAGTGTTTACATTCTATAACGATTCAGACGATGAACACTATTGTCACGAATTTGCGGGCAATTTTGATAACGACGGCTGGTATGAAGGCTCTAATGTTTTGCAGGCGGGTATTCAGGCTGTCAAGTTCTGCAACAACGTGTACAGCTTCAGGATCCCTGCGAACAATCTGAGTCATCTGCGTATCGTCAGAACCAACAACGGCTCTACCCAAAAGTGGAATCTGTCGCCCTTTATGTGGGACAATCAAAGATCCAAGTATTCCGTTGGCGGCAAGTCTTATTCCACACAGAACTGTATCAAAATCACAGGTTGGGATAACAGCGCTTCATGGTCGACCTTCACACCTACCAACAATGCGAGCTTTACCACGGCGACCGCGGCGCCTGACAGCACCATTACAGGCAACAGTAATCTTTATACGATTGACGCGACATTTTATGATTACTACACTGACGACGAGGTTCAAAACGGCTGGAAGAATATCCGCTATCAGTCGGGACACTCCTACTGGGAGCCTTATCAGTACCTTAACAGCAAGATCGCTTCTGCGAGCAGCGGTATCACCTATCCGCTGTACTTCGGTAACTTCTTTGACAAAGAGGACGGCTTCAAGGGTGAGGGTTCCTCCAATATGGTGAATTTCTCCAACTGGGTCAATAACTCCTCTCGCTTGGGCGGCACGCACAAATCGATTGTCGGTTTGACGGGTACCGAGCTTGTCAACGGAAACCTGATGTATGCGACAAGCAGCGGCGGTACCAGCAACGTTACCGTTCCGATTTTTGACGAGTCGTTCCTCTCGAGCAACAAGGTCGGCTCTGTCGTCAACACCAAGTTCCCGATGCGCAAGGTGACCAGCAACGGCGTTACCACGTATAAGTTTGACAGCGGTGCCAACGACAACGTTTGGATCAGCGCTGACAACAGCACGATTTCCTACGGTAATACGACTGCGTCCGGCGCTAAGGACGCGCTGTATTACTACTCTGCTCCTCAGCAGAATAGCGGCTACGGCTTCTTCCCGTTTGACTACAACAGAGGAAGCAGCGCGGAAGCCTATAACTTCGGCTTCGGTATGCGTGTAGACGTTCCGTTCAACCTCGGCGGCGATGAGGGTCACTACGGTCAGATCAAGGGTACCGACGGCACTTATGTCGACCAGAAGTTCACCTTCACCGGTGATGATGACGTTTGGGTCTACATCGACGGCAAGCTGGTTCTCGACCTCGGCGGCGACCACCAGAAGGCAAGCGGCTCTATCAACTTTGCCGGCGGTCGGGGTACCGGTACCGTATCGGTCACCACCGGTTCCAATACGCTGAACAGCGCTACCAGAAACACAAGCTTCTCCATCACAAACGACGACCCGACAGTGGAGCACACACTGACGATGTTCTATGTTGAGAGAGGTATGGTTGAGTCTAACTTAAGCTTTGACTTCAACTTCGCTCCGATCGGCAACGAGCTGATCGTTGATAAAACCGTAAACACCGCAAATCTTAACAACAGCACTTCCTTTAGAAATGCTGTAGCTGCCGCGGATACCTTCAGCTTCAACCAGCCTACCGCGAACGGTAAGGAGAGCACCAAGGGTACGATCAGCAACAGCACTTATACATTAAAGAATGCTGAGTCTATCAGCTTTAAGGATCAGTTTGAGGTTCCGACCGATATGACTGTGACCGAGAGCTACGGCGGCTATCTGAACTACTCCACAACATGGAAAGCGGTCGATCTGGTTCTCAAGGGCAAGGGCGTGTCCGAGTCCTCCTACACCATCGGCAGCGGCAGCGGCAAGTCATCTTCATTTACTTATCAGACGCTGGATGATTCTTCCGAGTTTGCGATGACGCGCGTGCAGCTTTCCTATGTCAACACTCCTCAAGTCGGCTCTTTCTCGGTCGAGAAGAAGATGGACAGTGCGGGCGCTGACGCTGACTACAGCAGTGAGTCCTTCCCGATGACGATTTATCTGCAGTTCAGTTCCGGTTCTCAGCCTGCCGCTTACACCTTGTATGATGATAACAACGTTGCCCATAACAACGGTCGAGTCACCCTCGTACCCGATCAGAAGATCAGTTTCAGCGGTATCCCGACCGGCACACGCGTTTATGTCGTCGAGGACAGCGATGCAAATTACACCGTTTCCTACAACTTCACGCGTACCAATCCCTACATCGTAGGATCAAGCTCGGGTGATATCACCGTTACCAACACACCGGTCAATCCCGATGCGGCGACGGGCAAGGTCGAAGGCGAGAAGACCCTCGACGGCAAGCCCTACACCGGCGATATGTTCAAGTTCGTTCTTGAGGGTGTCCCGCGCTTTGACGGCGACGCAGCCAACGTCAAGGATACAAGCGCTACCGAGCTGAACACCACTACCGTCACAAACGGCAAGTTCAGCTTTGGCGATTTGACCTTTGAGCAGGCGGGCGTTTATCGCTATCACGTATATGAGGATATGGATTATCTCACCGATATGGGGCAGTCCTTCGATACCGATTTCTATAACTTCAACACCGATTTTCTCGTTTCGTTCACTGTCCGCGAGGTCGACCATGCGTTGGTCGTCGACGATCCCGTTTACTACTCATACAGCAGGTATGAAGAGATGGTAGCCGAGCCCGGCGCGTCCGGTGAGCCTGTGGAGCATACGATGACCAAGGACGATTTCGATCCGGATAAGGTCGTTGAGAAGATCGAGTTCAATAACTGGCTGAACGTCGGTAATATCACGGTCGAAAAGGAAAACCAGAAGGGCGATAAGGTCCAAGGCGTCACCTTCGTAGTCTACAAGGTCGACGAGGATATGGAGCTGATCCTGGATGGCGGGCTTTCCGACAGCCAGAAGTATGACAGACTCCTGATGCAGATCAGGCTCTCTGATGAAGATTTAGAGGTCGGCAGAGGCACGACCGGTACTGACGGAGTAGCGAATATCAGCGATATCCCGATCTATCAGGATGGCTTTGTAAAGACTACTACGGCAGGCGGCGTTAACGGTCTTACCGTCAACAGCTCTGACTTCACCGGCTATCAGAAGTATGTTCTTCTCGAGATCGAGTCCGACGGTACGGAAGGTTATTCCCTCAACAAGACCGTATCCGACAGACAGGTATTCTCGTTCCCGATCAGCGGTCAGTATGACTTCACCTTCTCGTATATCAACAACCAGCTCAAGAACCCCTCCACTGCCGGCTCCGGTATGACGATCTTCAAGATCATCGGTCTCGTGCTCGCGGGACTCTCCGTACTGGCTCTGGGCGGTTATGTGCTCTATACCAAGAAATATGCGAAGCGTAAAACCGCAAAGCATTTCGCGAAATAATTTGATTGTCTTTTTGACAATCGTAATCATATGTCTGTAAGACAATCAAACTTATTATAAAAAAGGAGATTATGAAAACATGAAAACTGTAAAAAGAGTTTTTGCTATCGCCGTAGCGGTTTTACTGATCGCTATGATGATCCCTTCGGCTTTTGCCGCGGGTTCCAACACCGTTAACTGGACCTGTGAATACACAGGCTACACCTACACCGTCTACAAGGTAGCCGGTTACAACGCCACCACCGGCGCGTATCCCGTTTCTACCTCCGCGACCACTCAGACTGCTGTTAACGCTGCTGTTACCGAGTCCCAGATGGCTTCTCTGGCTTCTACCCTCCAGAGCGCGACCTTCGCTTCCGGCGACGTTGAGACCACCTTTACCACCAGCAGCAGCTCGGGCAACTTCACTGTCGCTGACGGTATCTACTTCATCAAGTGCACCACTCCCGGTCCCAACAACAAGGCGATCCTGAAGGATTCCATCGTTGTATTCCCCAACGCGGACAAAACCACCACCGAGACCATCAACTTGACCGATAAGGTCAACGAGGGCGAGCCCACCGTTACCAAGGAGATCAAGAACGGCGGCGACAACACCTTCGGCACCGTTGATACTACCGCAAAGCAAAAGACCATCACCTACGTTCTGACCGCTGATATCGCCGGTTCCGCTGCCAGCAAGCTGACCTCCTATGTCATCACCGATAACATGGGCACCGGTCTCAAGAGCGTTACCAAGGACAACATCGTTTCTGTTGAGTTAAAGCCCGCTGAGGGAGACGCAACCACTCTGACCAAGGACACCCAGTGGACCTTCACCACTGATTCCGCTGTCATCAACTGCGCTCAGAATGATACCGTAGACAAGAAGCACGGCACCACCGGCAACTCTTTCGGTATTTCGATCGCGAAGTCCGTACTCGATACCGACGCTTTCTACACCGAGGGCAACAAGGTCGTTGTTACCTTCACCACCGAGATCGATTATGCTACCGCTGCTTGCGGCACCGATATCCCCAACACCGACGACATGATCTACGGCAACGCCGCCGGTAAGAATGTTGTTCCCGGTAATACCGTCAACGTCAAGACCTATCAGCCCTACGCGCTGAAGAAGGACGCGAACACCCACGCTGCTCTCACCGGCAAGTCCGCTACCTTCGGTCTGTATGAGGATCAAGCTTGCACCAAGGAGATCGCTACCGCTCAGACCAACACCCAGACCGGTATCGCTGACTTTGCGGTCAAGCTGCCCGCAGGTACCTACTACATCAAGGAAACCGTCGCTCCCGACGGCTACAACCTCAACAGCGAGGTCAAGTCCGTGACCTTAGGCGGCACCACCGGTACTGCTACCGTTGATATCGAAGATACCCCTGCTAAGCTGCCCGCAACCGGCGGCACCGGCACTCTGGTATTCACCATCGTAGGCGGCAGCCTCGTACTGCTCGCAGCTGCTCTCTTCGTGATCGTTATGAAGAAGAGAAGCTCCGCTAAATAATCATTGATTTGATATCCTTAAGGGAGTCCTTCGGGGCTCCCTTATTGTTTTCGGCAAAAACTCTCCCTGTTGATTTCCAAAACGATTTGTATTATAATAGGTTCATACTTTTTTCAAAGGAAATGTATATGAAACGCTATTTTCCGATCATCATTATCATCCTGATATTTCTTATCGGTCTGGGCGTCCTCAGCTATCCGCTGGTCAGCTCCGTCATTAACAACATCGGGATACGCAACGAAGCAAAGGTCGAATACGAAAAGGCACAGAACATGGAGCCCGAAGAGGTCTCTGCGTTATTTGCGGAAGCCGAAGCCTATAACAACAGCCTTCTCAATACGGTTATTCTGACAGACCCTTTTGATGAAGCGGCATATGAAGCGATCGGCGCCAGATACGAAGAGACCTTCAACACCGGCGCGCATGGCTTGATCGGCTTTATCGACATCCCCAAGATCAACGTCTACCTTCCGATCTATCACGGCACCTCTACCGAGGTTCTGTCCCGCGGGGCGGGTCATCTGGACAACACCGCCTTCCCGATCGGGGGCGAGAGCACCCACAGCGTGATCTCGGCGCATACGGCGTATCCGACCGAGACCTTCTTTGACTACCTGACCGATATGGAAGAGGGCGATCTTTTCTATATCCATGTACTCAACCGTGTGCTGACCTACCGCGTCGATCAGATCAAGGTCGTCCTGCCCGACAACACCCGCGATCTGTATGTCGAAGAGGGCAGGGATCTGGTGACCCTTCTGACCTGCACGCCCTATTCCATCAACTCCCACCGCCTGCTGGTGCGCGGCGAACGCGTCGAGGACGAGGAACCCGCCGCGATGACGACGATCTCGACCGGCGATAATTTCCTCTATTTTCTCGGCTACAAGATCACCTTCGCTGCCGCGGCAGGTGTGATCGCCGTCTTTTTGATCTTTGTCGGCGGCGTCGTGTTCATCATGCTGCGCCTGCGCAAGAAGCGTGACGCAAAGCCGTCCCGCGAAAAGGAGGGTGATCCCGGTGCGTAAACCCAAGCAAAAATGGAAGCTCTGGCAGAAGATCACCGTGACCGTCGCTTCCGCGGCTCTGATCGCCGGTATCGGCTTGCTGTTGTTCCCGACGGTTTCCAATTTCTTCGGACAGCAGCGCGCCAACGCCGTGATCGACGACTTCACCGGTTCTCTGCAGCACGTTGTACCCGAACAGCCGCAAGACTCCGATGACCCTGCGATCGCGGGTATCACTGCCGACAGCTATCAGGAAGCCCTCGAAAAAGGCGAGATCGACGTGGAGAGCTATGTGATCGACGCTGACGGCAACCGCGTTTCCGACGCTCCCGTCGTTTTTCAGTACGATCTTGACGCACTCTACCGCGACAGCATTGCGTATAATGAGAGCCTGATCGATCATCAGGGCACCGTGGATACCACCGACTATGCCTCCGCGGCGCTGAAAATGAGCGATTACGGACTGTCCAATTTCTATTGCTGGCTCAGCGCGCCCGCGATCGACCTCTATCTTCCGGTGTATCTGGGCGCGAGCGACGAGATGATGAGCTGCGGCGCGGCGCACCTGTCCGGTACCTCGCTCCCGATCGACAAAAAGGACACCAACGTCGCCATCGCCGGACACACCGACTATATCGGCAGGATCTTCTTTGACAACATCCGCAAGCTGGAGAAAGGCGACACCGTCACGATCCACAACTACTGGGAGACCATCGACTACAAGGTGATCGACAAAAAGATCGTCGCCGAGGATCAGACAGCCGATATCTATATTCAGAAGGACAGACAGCTCCTCACCCTGATCACCTGCATCTATTCCGGACACGGCAAGGTTTTCGACCGCTATCTGGTCATCTGCGAAAAGACCGACTGAATCCTGTAACCGCCGCCTACAGCTTCACAAAAGAACTGCTCCAAAAACAGCCCGAATTAGGCATTAGTTACAAATTCGTTTTTCTTTTGTTAATGTTGTACATTTTATCTCAAAAATGTAATCGTTTATCGGCGCTTTTTCATATTTTTTAGCAAAAAGTTCTATTGACATCAATCTGAGAACAGTTTATAATAATTGTCGTATAAGAGGTTCCGCGGGATATCTGCACCCTTTTTCGGCAGAGTTTCGGTCAACGCGGCCGCTGATACATGTAAGCAGATATTTGATTTCACATCCGGCGGTTTCCGCCGAGATTTGAAATATTCAGTCGCCGGTTCTGCGCCTTGTAAAAGGACAGGCAGTTTACGGCGATTGCCCACAACCTCGGATAGAGGTCAAGCTATCCCCGGCAGATCCGGAATGTGGGATTCTGATTTGCCGGAATAAAAAACTTTCCCGCAATTTTTTGAAAGGAGCTTGGTCATGAACAAGCGCATTTTATCTATCTTGCTTTGTTTAATGCTGGTTGTGTCCTTGCTGGTAATGGCCGTACCCGCAAATGCCGCTGTAGCTGCAGAGGTGACATTAACCGCAGATAAAACAAACGCAAAACCCGGTGATCAGGTAACATTTACCCTCACCCTTGGTCCGATGGACAATATCGGATCAGTTGAATTTGAGATCAAACCCGATGGTTGGACTCTCGATTCCGTTTCAACCGCAGAAGGTCTTCCGGAAAAGCTCGGCATCCTGCTGGCTGACGTCAACATGGTTGATGGCACATTTGTAAGATTCACCTCTATGGCGGGTCCGCATGCCGGTCATACCGATGAGGATGTTGTTCTCGGCACCTTCACAGTTACTATTGCTGACGACGCTTCCGGCACACTGACGGTCGACGTTGTTGATGATCCCATTTCCAATTATGGTAACAACTACGACGGCGATGATGTTGGTTTCGCCTTCACCCCTGCTACCATCACGATCGATGAAGAGACTCCTACCGAGGCTCCTCAGCCTACCGAGACCGAGGCTCCCGTTGAGACTGAGGCTCCCGTAGTTACCGAGGCTCCTGTTGAGACCGAGGCTCCCGTAGTTACCGAGGCTCCGACTCCGACTGAGGCTCACCAGCATACCCTCGAGTATGTCGCTCAGGTTGACGCTACTCCCGAAAAGGACGGCGTGAAAGAGCACTATGTGTGCACCGAGTGCGGCAAGAAGTTCTCTGACGCTACCGGCGCTGTAGAGGTTACCGACGAGGATCTCCGTATCCCGTACGTAGCTCCCACCGAGGCTCCTGTTGAGACCGAAGCTCCCGTAGTTACCGAGGCTCCCGTTGAGACCGAAGCTCCCGTAGTTACCGAGGCTCCCGTTGAGACCGAAGCTCCCGTAGTTACCGAGGCTCCTGTTGAGACCGAAGCTCCCGTAGTTACCGAGGCTCCTGTTGAGACCGAGGCTCCCGTAGTTACCGAGGCTCCTGTTGAGACTGAGGCTCCCGCTGAGACCGAGGCTCCCGCTGAGACTACTGCTCCCGATGAGACCGTTGCTCCCGCAGAGACCGATCCGGCTACCGTAGACGAGAAGCCCACAACCGCTCCGAGCGCTACCACCGCTGCTACTAAGGATTCTGCGACCGCTACCTCAGCAACCGCTACTTCTGCTACCGCTAAGACCGGCGACAGCACCCATATGTACTTATGGATGATCATTATGCTGGCTTCGCTGGCAGGCGCATGCGCTGTTCTTTACACCGCAAAGCGCAAGGGAATATTCACTAAGTAATATTCGCTGACCAAAAACTTAAGGGCGGCGACGGGTTTCCGCCGCCGCCCTGATGTTTTCTTTATTCAGTTTTTTATGCGGCGTTTGCGCTCCCTGCGATAGCAGATCAGTAAAAGACTGACTAAAGAAAATATGATTATACTATCAAAGGAATGATATTATGAGCTATTCACCGAAACATCCTTCAACCTCCGGCTCCCGCGCTAAGCCGCGCTCTTCTGCGGATAAGAAGACAAAGCAGATCCTTATCGCCGTGATACTGATCGTATTGGCGCTGATCATCGTTGCTGCTTTGGTTTTCATCTTTGTGCCCGGCGCTGAGTCCGGCGTCAGCAATCTGTTCACCGGCAAGACCGAATTTGTACCCGAGACCGAGGGTGAGACCACGATCATCTCTCAGTATTATGACGACGGCATGCTTCCCACCTCGGGCAGCCGCCATGACGTCACCGTCATTTACGGCGGCGGCGCTGCCGCTTCCGAGTTAGAGGGCAAGTGGAGCTTTGACGGCAACACCATCTATATGTTCAACGGCAAGGGCAGAGGTATTATGCTCACCGCGATTGACAACTATACCTTTATGTACAGCGCCGAGGGTGGCAAGCTCATCGTTGATTTTGATATCGACGACGCGATGGACAGCGAGTATACCTATACGCTCAGCGGCGAGAAACTCATCATGACCCGCGGCGGCGTTGACTACGAGTTTGATAAGGTCGAAGTGTGAGACACGTAAAAGAGACCCCCAAGAAGAAGGGCAAGACCCTCGTCATCATCATCCTTGCGGTTTTTCTCATCGGCTTTTGTATCGGCGCGTTCATGTTTTTCAGAGCGTTTCTGAACGCCATCCATGAGAAAGAGACCTTCGACAGCCTCGCCCAGATGGTAGAGGATACCGATGAGGTCGACGATACCGGCGCGCTGAGAAAATATGACGAGCTTTATAAGAAGAATCCCGATTTCTTCGGCTGGCTGAAGATCGAAGGGACCGTCATCGACTACCCCGTTATGTACACGCCCCGCGACTCCGAGTATTACCTGCACCGTGATTTCTACGGCAACTATTCGGACAGCGGCATGCTGTTCATCGACGGCGAATGTCCCGCTGACGGCAATTATTACCTGATCTACGGTCACCATATGAACAACGGCTCCATGTTCGGCGAGCTGCCAAAATATCAGGACAAAAAGTTTTATGAGGAGCATAAGACGATTTTCTTTGATACGCGCTATGAGCTCAGGGATTATGAGGTCGTCGCCGCGTTCTTGGCTAAGGCGTATCCTCTCGAGGAAGAGCAGGAGGGCATGTTCTACTATTACAAGTACAAGGATCTCTCTTCCGAGTACGCGTTCAACGAGTTTGTCGCGAACGTCAAAGCCAACGCCCTTTACGATACGGGTATCACCCCGACCTACGGCGATGAACTGATCACCCTTTCCACCTGCAACTACCATACACAGGACGGCCGCTTCGTCGTTGTGGCAAGAAGGATCAAGGACAAAACGAAAGATTGATATTAGCTCTCTTACCGCTGAAGGTGAGGGAGCTTTGCTTTTTGATGATAATACTGTGAAAAATGTGAAGTAATTGTAAAATCTTTTGAGATTTCCATATTTTCTTATTGCACTTGCGACAATTATTTGTTACAATGATAGTGTTAAGGCGGACAGCGATGGAATGACTCATGATGCGTGTACGTCTGCCGGATCATTCGAGAAAATATGATTAGGAGGAATTCATATGAGAAAAATTCTGAGCTTGATGCTCGCAATCCTTATGGTTGTTTCCGTAACAGTTGTAGCCGCAAACGCCGCGGATGCGGATGCTGCCGCGACCGGCGTGGAGACGGCGACCGTTACCCTGACCAGCGTCAAAGGTAATTCCGTTACCCAAACCTACGCAGTAGGCGAGACCTTTACCGCTTACACCTACCTGAACGCAAGCAATTGCAATGAAGGCAAGATCGGTTCCCTGAACGGTTCTCAGGAGTACACCTCTTCCATTCTGGAAGTTGCCGAGACCTATGTCACGGACGTAGATGATTACGATTACGGTCTCTTAGAAGATGTCGATACCATCTTCCCGATCCTCAAGAGCGCTACCGTCGGTAATGCCGGAATAGAAGGCATCGTTTATTACAACGCATCTATCCCGTCCAAAGCCGGCTTTAAGTTTAACGCCGATGACAGAGCGCTGGTTATTCTGCGCTACACCGTCAAGGCTGCCGGCGAAGCGACCATCACCAACAGAATGCAGACCCTCGCGGTTTCCGACGATATGCTGACCAGGATCATCGACAAGGGCGCTATCGTGAACCCTGACTTCACCAGCCCCGTCGCTCTTTCCGAGCCCGCTCCTCTGCCTGTCACCTCTACCGTCAGCGGTACCATCACCAGCTACTCTACTTCCGCCGATGCCTCTGATGAGATCCTCGTAGAGCTTATTCAGGACAATAAACTTGCTTACAGCGCCACAGTAAACGGCAACACCGTTGCCTACAGCATTGCTGATGTAGCTGACGGCGACTATATCCTGCGTGTTCACAAGGAAAACCACGTGTCCCGCGACTATGAGATCACCGTGTCCGGCGACACCACCCAGGACGTCAAGATCTGCCCGATCGGCGACACAAACCTGAACGGCAGAGTACAGTCTAACGACGGTATGTTTGCATACAAGCATGCGCAGGGCGGCGCCGCTGATAAGCTGGAAGGCTATGCGTTCAAGTGTGCCGACGTCAACAACAACGGCAGAGTACAGTCCAACGATGCAATGGCGATCTATAAGCAGGCATCGGGTGAGCACAATCTGTTCTGATATCATCTCTGCTGAAACAATACGCTCAAAAGATCACAACCACCCGCTTTCGGGTGGTTGTTTCTTCTTTGCGAAAAAGCATGTTCGGTCGCTCTGACCGCGGAAGTTGACATTATTCATCCTTTCGATTATACTGTTAACGGATGATAAAACTTCTATATGTTAGGAGCGTTGGATATGAAGATAAAAAGAGTCGCGGCGCTGGCGCTTGCTGTGATGATGATTCTTTCGCTTTCCGCCTGCGGTCTTTTCAGCAGCAGCGGCGGCTCCGTCTACTGGCTGAACTATAAGCCCGAGCTGGAGGATACCCTGCTGTCCATCGCGGCAAGGTATAAGGAAGAAAAAGGCGTGGATGTGAAGATCGTCACCCCCGAATCAGGCGCCTATAACAGCACCCTGCGCGCGGAGATGGCTTCGGACGAGCCGCCTACCATGTTTGTCGTCACCGATCAGAAGAGCGCCGACGAATGGGCAAGCTCCGCGCTTGACCTGTCGTCCAGAGCGGTCACAAGCGAGCTGACGACCGCCGCCTACAACCTTACCGACGAAGACGACAAAACAATCGCGATCCCGTATTGTCTTGAGTGCTACGGTATCGCCGTCAACCCCTCTCTGATAGAGATCGTCGGGTATTCCGTGGATGATATCACCGATTTCGATACCCTGAAGCTGCTTGCCGAGGCGATCCACAACAACGCTTCCTGGCTGGGCTACGACGCGTTCAGCTCGCCCGATCTGGATGACGGATCCTCTTGGCGGCTGACCGCTCACCTTGCGAATTTAGAGTATTATTATGAAGAAAAGGACGGCAGCTCCTGGGACGAGTGCCCCGCTTCTCTGACAGGCGCGTATATGCAGAATTATAAACAGCTGTATGACGTGATCGTCAACAACGCGGCTTCAACTCCCGAAGAGGCTGCCGCGGGCGGTCATCAGCCGCTCGATGAATTCGCCGCGGGCAAGACCGCGTTCTGTCTGGCGGGCTCATGGGATTACGCGAAGCTGTCCGCGGCGATCCCCGACGTCACGATCATTCCTTACTACTGCGGCGTCAAGGGCGAAGAGAAAGCGGCGCTGAACAGCGGCTCGGAAAACTACTGGGCTGTCAACCAGCTCGCTCCCGAAGAGGATCAGAAGGCGACGCTGGCGTTCATGAAGTGGCTTGTCACCGACGCTGAGGCAAGCTCCATGCTGGTGGAACAGCTCGGCAACATGCCTTACAAGAACGCGAAAGAAGCGGTCAACGGCTTCCTGGCGAAGCAGGACGAGTACCTTGCCGACGGCTGTTACAGGATGGATTGGCTGATGACCTACCAGCCGAACGTCGACGCGTACCGCGCCGATCTGCGCGACGCCTTAAAGGTCTACAACACCGATCAGACCGATGAAAACTGGGAAAAGGTCAGAGCCGCGTTCGTAGACGGCTGGGCAAAGCAGTACGACGCCCTCAACAATGTTTATCCCGAATAAAATAATAAATAACGGCATCAAAAAACCGGCTGATCTCTCAGCCGGTTTCATTTATTGTGTCGTTTATCCGATTTGCGTGACGTTCAGATCGCTGTCTACGCTGACCGTCATGGTCACGGGCACCTGTACGCCGTCGTCGGTGTTGTAGTACAGGGTGAGGGAGGTCGTGCCTTCGCTGACGCCCGCGATGTTAAAGTCATACTGCTTGGTGTCGAAGTTGTAGCTGCAGCTGACGTCGACGACCCCGCCGCCGCCGGAGTAGGTCCAGTCATAGCCGTAGGAGGTCTGACCGTTTGCGTAGTAGTGCAGTGCGCTGCCGTCGGAAACACTTGACCCCGAGGATACCGCGGAGGAAGAGGACGAATCATACGATTGGGTGGGCTCCTGATCATCGTTATACGGATCGTTGTCCTGATTATCTTCCTGTGAAGAGACCTGCACGCTGTTCCGGTTGTTCTGCTGGGCTGTCTGCTGTGAGCTTGCCGCTGTGGTCGCCTTCGGCGCCTGTGTCTCAGCCGCGATGGTAGCGGTTACGGCTGTCGGCTCGGCGTTTTGCTGTGCGTTATTCTTATTGCCGCCGACGAGGGCAACGACCGCGATGATGATACCGACGATGACCGCTAAGACGACCGCGACCACAACGATGTTGGTGATCATGCTTTTTCTTCTTGTCGCGCGTCTGCGTTCCATACGGTCGCGCTCTATCGCGTTCGGCTGTCTGTCATAGTCGTCATAATCTCTTCTTGCCATAGATAAACTCCTTTTTTCTTTATTTGCAAAATACTTCATTTTTTATTATAGACGAGAGACGCCGATAATTCAATAAAAACCGCAAAAAATTTACAAAAACGTCAATATTTCGGGGGGAATCGCCTGTGAAAACTTTTGTGTTTCACGGCGCTGTTGTCAAAAATCATAAAACTCCTTCCTTACACATCAAAAAAGTCGGTGAATCCTCGCCTTGTTTATTTTTGACTTTGTGATATAATGATGACAGAAAATTGTAATCAAAGGACTGATCATATGAGAAAAATACTTCCCGTGACCCTGCTGACCGGTTACCTCGGCGCGGGCAAAACCACCCTGCTGAACCATGTTCTCAACAATCAAGAGGGCTATAAGGTCGCCGTTATCGTCAACGATATCGGCGAGGTGAACATCGACGCCGAGCTGATCCAGAAGGGCGGCATCGTCAATGAAAAAGACGAAAACCTCGTACCCTTACAGAACGGCTGTATCTGCTGTACCTTAAAGACCGATCTGATCGAGCAGATCTTAGGGCTGGTAGAACAGCAGAAGTTCGATTATATCCTGATCGAGGCTTCGGGCATCTGCGAGCCGATCCCGATCGCGCAGACGATCTCCATGCTGGACGGCTCCTACAACGATCCCCGTCTGCCGAAGCTCTGCCGTCTGGACAACGTCGTCTCCGTTGTAGACGCGGCGCGTCTTTCAAGCGAATTCGGCTGCGGCGGCGCTCTGTTGATGGACGATATCGACGACGAGGATATCGAGAACCTGATCATCCAGCAGATCGAGTTCTGCAACACCATCATCATCAACAAGGTCGACCTCGTTTCCGACGAGGAGCTTGTCAATATCAAGAAGGTCATCCGCGCGCTCCAGCCCGAGGCGAAGATCATCGAGACCACCCGCGGTAAGGTGGAGATCAGCGAGATCCTGAACACCAACAACTTTGACTTCGACAAGGTAGCTTCCTCCGCCGCCTGGGTACAGGAGCTGAATGCCGACATCGAGGACGATGACGACGATCATGACGACCACGATGAGCATGAGCACCATGACCACGACCATGAGGAGCATGAGCACCATCATGATCACGATGACGAGCATGAGCATCATCACCATGACCATGACGATGATGACGACCACGATCATGACCACGATCATCACGGACATCATCATCATCACCACCATCATCACGATGGCGGCGAGGTAGAGGAATACGGCATCGGCACCTTTGTCTACTACCGCCGTCAACCGTTTGCGAAGGACAAGATCGAGAAATTCTTCGCATCCTTCCCGAAGAACGTCATCCGTGCCAAAGGTCTGTTCTGGATCAAGGAGGACAAGGACTGGGCGATTATGTTCGAGCAGTCGGGCAAGCAGATGGACGTTTCCGACTACGGTCAGTGGCTTGCCGCCGCTCCCGCGCATGTGCGCCGCAAGATGTTCAAGGAAGATCCCGAGCTCATGAAGGACTGGGACGACAAGTACGGCGACCGCATGATCAAGCTGGTGTTCATCGGTCAGAACCTTGACAAAAAGGCGATCACCGAGGCTCTCGATGACTGCCTGACAGAGCTGTAATCAAATTCGATACGAAAAAGCGCTTCTGAGAAATCAGGAGCGCTTTTGTAATGTAATAGATGATTGATGATGTTTTGCTTTCAGCTTTGGTTTTCGGAGCACAGCTATCAATGCAGGCTGATTTCAATTCTGGGCTCACTGTCTGTTTTTACACTGACTCTGCCGCCGATGGGAAAGGTGATCATCGGGAAAACATGACCGAAGTCTACACCGAAAAGGACGGGGATATTGTTCGGCAGTTTATCGGCTATGATTCTTCTAACAACATCCGTATTCATTTTACAGGATTCGTCAAACCTTCCGAATACAACGCCTTTGATCCTGTCGATTCCGTATGCGTGCAGAAGTGATTGGAAATTGCGGTCAAATTCGCGCACGAAGTAATCGCCCATGATATTATCATCTTCGAGGAAAAGTACGATACCGTCCGCTTGCGGCATAAACTGTGTGCCTTGTAACAAATTAAGAGTGCATAGATTTCCGCCGATGATTGTACCCTCGCAGGAGCCGTGTCGGATAACGGTATACTCCTTTGCCGTTTGTGACGGTTTGAGGGTTAAACTATCCTGTTTCATCAGGCAGTCAAAGAAAGCCTTTTGTGTATATTCTGCTTCTTCATCAAACCCAAAAGTGCTGAAATGCGCTCCGTGATAGGTTATCAAGCCTGTTTTTGCATAAACGGCGTGGAGCAAGGCGGTAATGTCTGAATAACCGCACAAAATCTTGGGATGCGATTTGATGATCTCGTAATTGATATGCTCTAATATCTGGTTAACATTAAAGCCGCCGATAGCGGTGATTACCATTTTTACATCATCATCAAGAAAGGCAGTGTGGATATCTTCCACTCTGGAAGCAATACTTGATGATCTTTCTTCGTTTATCTCCCGACTGTGCTCGGAAAACGTAACTTTAAATCCCTGTTGTTCAAGGAAATGTAAAGCCTTGTGATATTTTTCCTCCCAAACCGCAGATAAACTGTATGAAGGCGCGATCACCCTGATTTCATCACCTTTTTTGAGTTTTGATGTAAGCATATTTTCCCTCGTTTCTTATTGTTCAGCTTTATAGATATACATACGGCTCATGTCCTCGTCGTAGTCGCCCTGCACCATGCAGAGGAACTGCCAGCCGTACCGCTCGTAGAACGAGGTGTGGTCGGTGACGAGGTAGAGGGTAGGATAGCCGTGCCGTGCCATGTCCTTGCAGGTGAGATCGAGCAGCTTGCCCGCGATACCCTGACCGCGGTAAGTCTCTTCGGTATAGACGGCGCAGACGTTCGGTGACAGGTCCTTTCTGTTGTGGAAGTCGTTTTCGATCACGCCCATGCCGCCGACGATCTTATCATCATCTAAGCACAGGTACCAGCCGAACTCGGTCGCGCCGCTGAGATAGGCGTCCATGCACTCGAGGTAGGCTTCGACGGGTACGCCCCATTTTTCGTGGAACCAGTTCGCGGCTTTGTCTTTGAGCACGGGGCGTTCGCGCAGGGTAATGTAGGTGTAGCTTTTCATGTTGTATCCTTTCGTTAAATCAAATCCAATTCTTTCAAGGCGAGGGCGATACCGTCGCTGTCGCAGTCGGCAGTGATCTTGTCGGCGGCGGCTTTGACCGCTTCTTCGGCGTTGCCCATGGCGATCCCCATGCCTGCGGCTTTGAGCATGAAAATATCGTTGAAGCTGTCGCCGAAGGCTACCGCTTCGCTGATGTCGATGCCCGCGTTGTCGCAGATCATTTGTAGTCCCGTGCCCTTGTTGGTACCTTTGGGCATGACCTCGAGGAACCATGGCGCGGAGAGGTAGATGTCAACTTCGTCGCCGAGGGCGGAAAGCAGTTGCTGTTCGAGGTCTTTGAGCTCATCGGGGTCGCCCGAAATCAGAAATTTGTGTATCTGCCAGTCGATGAAGGACGGCAGGTCGTCTACCACGTTCAGCGGCAGTCCGATCACGTCGCTTTCAATGTGGGTGTAGTCGTTGACCTTATCATCGGCATAGATGACGTCGCCCTTGTGCACCATGGCGGTGGCGTTTGAGGGGCGAAGGATGTCATAGACGGGCTGTATGTAGCGGCTGTCGAGATAGGCTGAGCCGATCAGCTCGCCCTTGCTGTTCATGACAGCGCCGCCGTTGAAGCCCATGTAGTAGCCGCCGCGGCTGAAAACTTCCAGTTCCTTTGCGTAGGGGCGCACGCCGTAGGGGAGCCGTCCCGAAGCGACGGCAACGAGCACGCCGTTTTCCTGCGCCTGCAAAAGAGCCGCTTTGGTAACGGGGGAGAGGGTCTTGTCTTTTCTCAGCAGGGTATCGTCGATGTCGGTTGCAATCAGTTTGTACTTCATAGAAAACCTCATTTCAGTGCTGTCTATAAATTACCACAAAGGGAGAAAAATAGCAAGCGTTTGCTTTAATGTGTTAACGCGCTACAGAGGATAATGAACAATTTTGGATAGGTTATCACGGGTGAAGTGAATATTTTGCTAAAATTCTTTAGAAAAATTAAAAATTGATTGAAATTTTTCGATTTTGTATTATAATATTAACTGTATTATTGTGGAATATTATGGATTATTATAGCCAACGATTACAGACGGTTATCGCTGTAACGATCGGAAAGGATGTGCAGAAAATGCAGACGTCGGTTCTTGAAAGATTAGACGCGACTGCCGCGCAGTATGCGGACAAGGTCATGTTCAAAGACCCCGAGCGCAGTGTGACCTTCGGTCAGTTTGACGCGCTCACCAAAGCGATCGGAACTTTCCTTGCGGGCGTGACGACACCGGGCGATCCGGTAGCGGTGATGTCCGGCAGACATGTGTATACCCCCGCGTGCTTCTTGGGCGCGGTCAGAGCGGGCTGTTTCTATGCCCCGATGGACGGCGACATGCCGAAGGCGAGACTGAATCAGATCCTGTCCGTCATCAAGGCGCCGTATATGCTGGTGGATGAAGCGCACCTCGAACAGGCGAAGTCACTGGAGTTCGACGGCAAGATCATCGTGATGGAAGAGATCATGGATACCCCTGCTGACGAGGATATTCTCGCACAGCGCGCCGCGACCTTGACCTGCACCTCGCCGCTGTATGTCATCTTCACCTCGGGTTCTACAGGCAAACCTAAGGGCGTTATCACCTCGCACCTGTCGCTGATGACCTACATCGACAGCGTGTGCAAGGTGCTCGACATCAATGATACCGATATCATGGGCAACCAAAGCCCTCTCGACTATATCGCGGCTGTCCGCGACATCTATTTCCCGATCTCGAAGGGCGCTTCGACCTTCATCATCCCGAAGAACGAGTTCGCCGTGCCAACGGCGCTGTTCGGCACGCTCAACCGCGAGAAGATCACCGCTCTCTGCTGGAGCGTAGCGGGCGTAGAACTGCCCGCGAAGCTGGGCGCGTTTGACGAGAGCAAGCCCGAGTATCTCAAGAAGCTGTGCTTCTCAGGCTCTGTCATGCCCTGCAAATACCTGAAAATCTGGCAGGAAAACCTGCCCGACGTGCTGTATATCAACCAGTACGGACCCACCGAAGCGACCGCCTCCTGCACCTATTATGTGGTGAAGGAGAAGGTGGACGACGATACCGTCCTGCCCATCGGCAAGCCGTATGATAACTATAAGATCCTGCTCTTGAACGACGATAACACCCCGACAAAGCAGGGCGAGATCGGTCAGATCTGCGTCAGCGGCCCGATCCTTGCGCTCGGCTACTACGGCAATAAAGAAGTCACCGACGCGTCCTTTATCCAGAATCCGCTGAATGAGAATTACCGCGAACTGATCTACAAGACAGGCGACCTCGGCAGGATCGGTGAGGACGGCAATCTCCAGTTCCACGGACGCATGGACAGACAGATCAAGCACCTCGGTCATCGTATCGAGCTGGGCGAGATCGAAGAGACCGCCCGCAAGGTGGACGGCGTAAAGGACTGCTGTGCGCTGTATTACAAGGAAAAGGCGACCTTGTACCTGTTCTACACGGGCGAAGCGACCGGCAAGGACATCGTGCTGTATTTCAGAGCCAATATGCCCGCCTTCATGGTGCCGAGAAAGCTCGTGAACTTAGAGGCGATGCCCGCTCTGCCGAACGGCAAGACCGATATGCAGGCTTTAAAAGGCTACTTTAAATAAATGATAATCCCCCTGAGGGGTATCTATAAAAGAAACTATCTGATTTGAAAAGGAGTAATTATCATGGATGAATTAATGGAAATCTTACAGGAACTCAGACCTGACGTAGACTTTGAGAACGAGACCGCGCTTATCACCGACGGTATCCTCGATTCCTTCGACATCGTCGCCCTTGTCGGCGAGCTGAACGACGCTTTTGACATCGAGATCAAGCCCAACAACCTCGTTCCCGACAACTTCAACTCCGCGAAAGCGATGATGGCTCTGATCGAGCAGCTGCAGGACGACTGATCCATAAATCTATCCGAATGGGTGATTGAATGAATATCAACAAACTAAGGGAGTTTCTGCCCACTGTAGGGACCCCCTCTTATATCTTTGACCTTGACGCCTTTGAAAAGCGTGCCGCATTGGTCAAGCAGTACTTCGGCGATACGATCGGACTCTGCTTTTCCATCAAGGCGAATCCGTTTCTCTTGGGCAGACTGCCGGAGCAGTTCGACAAGATCGAGGTCTGCTCTCCCGGCGAGCTGACCGTCTGCGAGCGCACAGGCGCCGATATGAGCGCCGTGATCTTTTCGGGCGTGAACAAGGGCTATGCCGACGTGGAGCGTGCCGCTGACGATAACGTCGGTACCTTTACCGCGGAAAGCCCCCTGCACCTCGAGTTGATCAATGACGCGGGTATCCGCAGAGGCAAGGTGTTTGACCTTTTACTGCGCGTCACCGACATCAAGGGCGGCAGCCAGTTCGGCATGAGCGAGGAATGTACCCTCGATATCATTAAACGGCGCGAAGAGTACAAGGGCGTCAAAATCGTCGGTCTGCACTACTTCACCGGTACGGCAAAGCGCAAAGCAAAGCCGATCGAGAAGGAGTGCGACTACCTGATGGAGCTGGTCGCGCGGATCAAGAGCGAACTGGATTTTACCGTGGAGCGTATCGAGTACGGTACGGGTCTTGCGGTGGATTACTTCTCGGATAACGCCGACGCGGAAGAAGAGGAAAGACTCGCTTCTATCTCCCCGAAGCTGCGGGAATTGGCGCAGGCCGCCGAGCTGACCGTTGAGATGGGTCGCTTCTTTGCGGCTCCGTGCGGTTATTACCTCACTAAAGTTGTCGATACCAAGACCAACTTCGACATCAACTACGCGATCGTGGACGGCGGTATGAATCAGGTGAAGTATAACGGACAGCTGCAGGGCATGCAGATCCCCGAGATCTTACATATGACCGACAGAGAGCTTCAGGGCGAGGAAAAGCCGTGGACGCTGTGCGGTTCCATCTGCACGACCGCGGATATCTTGGCGCGCAACGCGATGTTCACCGACTTACAGGTCGGGGATATCCTCGTGTTCTGCCGCACGGGTGCGTATTCGTGCATGGAGGGTATCTCGACCTTCCTCAGCCGTGAAATGCCCGTGATCGCCGAGTACAGCGAGAAAGAGGGTCTCAGGATCCTTCGCGAAATGCTCTACTCCGACGTGTTCAATACCCCCAACAGATAAATAGTTAATGGTTTATTATGACTTATACATCGTTTAATTTTCTGATTTTTGTAGCGGCGACGGCGCTGATCTACTTCGTACTGCCGTGGAAAAAGTACCGCTGGACGGTACTGCTCGCGGCGAGCGCGGTGTTCTACTGCCTTGCCAGCTACAAATACGCTGTCTTTATCCTGTTTACGGCGCTGAGCACCCTGCTGATCGGCTTGTGGCTCGACGATGTGAACAGGAAGGGCAAGAAGCTCCTCAAAGCCAATAAAGGCGAATGGGATCGCGAACAAAAGAAGGCGTTCAAGAATAAGCAGAAGATCAAGAAGCGCTGGATCATGGCGTTCTGTCTGATCCTGAACTTCGGCATCTTGGCTTTTCTGAAGTATTACAACTTCTTCGCGGGTTCTCTGAACGATATCCTCGGCTCCTTCGGCGTGGACTTTTCCGCTCCGACCTTAAAGCTGTTTCTGCCGCTGGGTATCTCGTTCTATACCTTCCAGAGCATGGGCTATATCGTGGACGTTTACCGCGAGAAGATCAAGCCGCAGACCAACCCCTTTAAGTTCCTGCTGTTTGTCTCCTTCTTCCCGCAGATCATCCAGGGTCCTATCAGCAATTATGAGCAGTTGGGTCATCAGCTCTTTGAGGGGCATGACTTCGACTTCACCCGCTTCAAGCACGGCGCTGAGCTGATCCTCTGGGGCTTCTTCAAAAAGCTGGTCATCGCTGACAGGGCGGTCGTCGCGATCAACACCGTGACCGCGAGCGTTGAGAGCTACAACAAGTATTCTGGCACGACGCTGACCTTCACCATCCTGCTCTATGCCTTCCAGCTGTATGCCGACTTCTCGGGCGGTATCGATATCTCCCGCGGTGTGGCACAGCTCTTCGGCATCGACATGATCGACAACTTCAAGCGTCCCTACTTCTCAAAGACCATCAACGAGTACTGGCGCCGCTGGCATATCTCGCTGGGTGCGTGGATGAAGGACTACATCTTCAACCCGCTGGCGATCTCTTCCGCTTTTCTGAACGCGAGCAAGAAGATGAAAGGCACCCGCTTCGGCAAGACAAAGGCAGGCGCGCATATCGCGAAGGTACTGCCTACCGCGTTCGCGTCGCTGATCGTCTTTCTGGTCGTCGGCGTGTGGCACGGCGCAAGCTATAAGTATGTCGCCTTCGGTCTGTGGAACGGCGTGATCATCATGCTCAGCACCCTGATGCAGCCGCTGTTTGACGGCGTGACCGATAAGCTGCACATCAACCGCAAGAATTTCTTCTTCCGTCTGTTCCAGATGATCCGTACCTTTATCGTGGTGCTGGTCGGCTATGTGTTTGACGTAGCGCCCACGTTCGGTCAGGGCATGATGACCATCAACCGCTTCTTTACCGACCAGAGTCTCTCCCAGGGCAAGACCGAGATCTTAAAGCTCGGCATCACGTGGAAGGACTATCTCCTGCTTGCGGTATGCGTCATCGTCATCTGGATCGTCAGCCTGATTCAGGAGAGCCACTCCGATACCAATATCCGTGAAATGCTGGATCAAAAGCCGTTTATCCTGCGGTTCATCCTGTTCTTCATCCTTGTGATGGCGGTCATCGTTTTCGGTATCTACGGTTCGGGTTACGCTGCTTCGGACTTTGTATACATGCAGTTCTGACGAAGCGAATAAGAGGCGAATATTATGAAAAAGAAACTATATATCACGCGGGCGGTCAAGATCATCTGCTTTGCGCTTGCCGTCATCATGACGACAATGCTGCTCCAGTCGTTTTTGCTCAAGCGTATCGATAACAACACTATGCGCATGGAGGCTTTCTATCTCGAAGAGAAAGGCTCTCTTGACGCGGTGCTGATCGGCGCGAGCGACGTCTATGCCGGCTACTCGGCTCCCTACGCGTATGAAAACTACGGTATCACCAGCTACCCCTACGCGACCCAGAGCTCGCCCGCGAGCGTGGTTCTGCCGCAGATCAAAGAGGTCATCAAGTACCAGAACCCCAAGCTGATCATCGTGGAGATCAACGCCTTCATGTACAAGGATAACGAGATCCCCGTAGAAGCGAGTCAGCGTCTGTTCGCGGACAATGTGCCTAAGGACGAGATCTGGAGAGAGTATCTCAACGATTCTGTCCCGCAGGATAAGCAGATGGAATATTATCTGCCGATCATCAAGTACCACAGCTCATGGAACGAATATCCGTGGAAGATCAAATACCTTCTCGCGGAGTGGAACCTGCAGCGCAAGGGTTACTCGCTGTTCCGCGGCTTCAAGACAGTGGCGAACGAGTTCCACCCGACCGTCAAGACCTATAACGATCAGCTGGCGGATAACGACGAAACGCTGCCGATGGGCGCGAGCTCCGAGCGGTATCTCAGACAGACTTTGCAGTATCTGCAGGACAACGACATCCACAACGTCGTGTTCATGCGCTTCCCGCATATCGTCCGTCAGCAGGCGTATTCCCGCTTCAAGCGCACCAACGAGGCGGGCAACATCATCAAGAGCTACGGCTATGATTTTGTGAACCTCGAGCGCTACGGCTACGACGAGGGCTTTGACGTCAGCAAGGATTTCTATAACTGGGATCATCTGAACGTCTACGGCTGTGAGAAGCTGACCGACTATATCGCCAACATGATGATCGACGACTACGGCGTGACGCCTGCCGAGCTGACAGAGAAGCAGAAGGCGGAGTGGGACGATTCGGTCAACTATTATCACATGATCTTCAACTACAGCGAGGAGATGATCAGCCGCAGAATTTCGCTGGGCAAGACCGGCAGCGGCGGTACGACCGTCTCGGAGGACGAGAAGAGTATCGCGACGATAGAGAAGTACGCGAGAAATCATCCCGACAAGGGCAAGTATACCGTTGTTTTGGATGAATAAAAAGTAAACAGGTTTTAACGCCGCTGCGGTTCTTTGCCGCGGCGGCGTTTTTTAATTAGGAATTAGGAATGAGGAATTAGGAGTTGTTGGTGGGCGTTGCCCACACCCATTTGTATGTGCTGAACTCTAAACTGAAGTTCCTGCGCTGACGGCAGTCGTTCTGTTTTTTCAAAGTGTGTCAGCATATTCCATAATTCCTCATTCCTAATTCCTCATTAAAATTTCCCCCTTCACTTATAGCCGTATACGCCGAAAAGTTGTATAAAAGCATGCAACTAAAAGAAAACATTTCAAAAAATTTTTTCTCGCTATAAGAGATTCTTTATTTCTTTATCTTCTTATTTTCTTTATATGTGTTCGCTTGTTGTTCAGCTGTTGTTCGCTTGTTGTGCAGTTGAAGTGCGCTTGTTGTTCAGTTGTTGTGCGTTTTGGTGTGCATTTCAAAGTCGCAGACAGCTTGATAGTTCACTGTTTACACTGTGTTCAGCCGTCCATTCTGCGGTGCAAACAGAAGTGCGTACTCAAAATAGTTAAGAGCAAAAAGTGAAAAACTGCTGTTCAGCCCCTTATTAGTGCACTCGGTTTTGTGAAATGGTTACAACGAAAAAATATTTATGATAAAAATGTTACTTTTCTCTTGATTTTATATATAGGATAGGGTATAATAGTCGTGTTGGTGGCGTTTGGTGTCATTTTGTGATAGAAATGCCCAACAAACTGACAGACAGGAGGCGGCAGGATGTTTTTAGGTACCAGCGACCATAACCTTGACAGCAAGGGCAGAGTCATTCTGCCGACCAAATTCAGAGAAGAGCTCGGCGAGTCCTTCTATATCACGATGGGCTTCAACCGCTGTGCGCAGGTCATGAGCGTGGAGCAGTTCGACCGTCTCAGAGAGCAGATCCGTCAGCTGCCTGCCGACAAGGCGCTGTCGCTGCAGTATCTGCTGATCTCGCCCGCAACACAGGTCACGCCCAATTCACAGGGCAGGATCATCATTCCGCAGAAGCTGCGCGAGGACGCGGGGCTGAGCGGTGAAGTGACGATCGTCGGTATGGACACCCGCATCGAGATCTGGGACAAGGCGGCGTTTGCCGCGTTTATGGAGCAGCAGAAGCAGGCTTCGATGAAAGAGGCGCTCGAGCTGCTGAGGCTGTAAGATGGAGTTCAGACATGTAACGGTGCTTCTGAAAGAAGCGGTCGACGGTCTCGCTGTCAAGCCCGACGGCGTCTATGTGGATGGCACCGCGGGGGGCGGGGGACACTCGGCAGAGATCCTGTCCCGCCTGACGACAGGCACGCTGTACAGTATCGATCAGGACCCCGACGCGATCAGGACGGTAACGGAGCGTTTCAAGGACGACGACCGTTCCCATATCATAGAGGGCAACTTCGGCGATATGAGCGCCTTGCTGAGAGATAAGGGCGTCGACGCGGTGGACGGCGTTCTGCTGGACATCGGCGTATCCTCCCACCAGCTCGACGAGCGTTCGCGCGGATTCTCCTATCATGAGGACGCACCGCTGGACATGCGCATGAGTCAGAGCGGCGCGACCGCGGCTGACCTGGTCAATACGCTGTCTGTCGGGGAGCTGAGCCGTATCCTTTCGCTGTACGGCGAGGAAAAATACGCCTACAGTATCGCAAGGGGCATTGCCCGCTATCGGGAAGAGAAGCCGATCGAGACCACTCTGGAGCTTGCAGAGATCGTCAAGGAGAACGTACCCCAGAAGGTGCGCCGCGACGGTCATCCTGCCCGCAAGACCTTCCAGGCGATCCGTATCGCGGTCAACCATGAGCTGGACGTGCTGGAAAGCGGCCTGCAGGGCGCGTTTGAAATGCTCCGACCCGGCGGCAGGCTGAGCGTCATCACCTTTCATTCGCTCGAGGATCGCATCGTCAAGCAGTTCATGCGCGACAAGGCGCAGGGCTGTACCTGCCCGAAGGACTTCCCCGTATGCGTCTGCGGCAAAAAACCGCAGGTGAAGATCATCACGCGCAAGCCGATTTTGCCGTCCGAAGAGGAATTGGAGCAGAACCCGAGGGCACGATCCGCCAAGCTCAGGGTCTGCGAAAAGCTGTAATTTTCTATGGCGGAAATATATTGACAAATTCCCTGAAAAACAGAGGTTTTTCCAAAGGAAACGACAGCATATTTGTACAGTTTTACTATGGACATTGACAGTCGTATATAGTAAAATGATAACAAGATTGTAATAATTGTTTCACACTACAAATTGTGTTGAAATCCGCGAATCATCACATTATCCTGTGAATATCGCGTGAGAATCCCGCTGAGATCGGTTACAGCTGATTACAGAATGATTACAGCGGATGATAACGACAGTAACTTTTTTACGATAAACAGAAACAGAACAGAAACCAGAATGCTTGGAAGCATACGTGATCTGAACGTGCTTCCGCCGAAATGATTTGAGGTGCAGCATGGATTACTACTATCGCAGTAACCTTGCCTACGACTTCACGCTTTTTGAAGAGCCGCAGACCAACGGTACGTCCGCAAGGCTGAGGAAGGGCAAGGATCAGTCCGAGGTATCGGACGATACAAAGCAGAATAAAGAGGACAGGCACTCCCGCGACGCGGGTTCCAAAACGATCACCCGCACCAAAAGACGCAAGTCGAACTTCGCCCGCATCGCGCTGGGCGTTGTGTTCGGTATCGTCGTGGCGTTTGTGGTCGTGTCGATCATCCACGGTCAGGTCCAGCTGACGGAGCTGAATCAGGAGATCGCCGACGCGAAGGCGCAGCTCGCGGAACAGCAGAGCATTTACACACAGCTGGAGATGAAGGTGGATTCGTCCATCTCCACGACGGTCGTTGAGGACTATGCCAAGAGCAAGCTGAACATGAACAAGGCGTCGAACTCGCAGAAGGAGTTTGTCAACCTCTCCGACGGCGACAAGGCTGAGGTCAGCATGAGCGCCGACAAGAACATTTTTGAGTCCATCGCGGAGGCGTTTTCTTCCCTATGGTCATGATTGGAATAATTTTTCGTTTGATTTAATACATTGTAGATGAGATAAGAGTTGAGATTTATCTTAACTCTTATTCGTGTTTTATTAGTAATTAGGAATGAGCAATTAGGAATTAGAAATTACGGGAAAGTCATGCGACTTTTGTCTGATGTTGGCTCTGCCGATGTGTAAGACGCGGATGAAAAAATGACTTTCGGTTGTTTGTGCAAATTCCTCATTTTATTGAAAGGAGTTTTCGCTGTGGGCGCAAATCAAAAGCTCAGAAGAAGAACCGTTTGGCTGCTGATCGTTATATTGGCGGTCGGCTTCGGCGCGGTCATCACCCGTCTGGCGTTTTTGCAGTTGGTGCAGGGCGAGGAGCTCCAGCGCAGAGCGGTCGAACAACAGCTGGCGGATACTCCGATCTCCGCCAAGCGCGGCACGATATATGATACGAACGGCAAGATACTCGCCCAGTCGGCGTCGGTCTGGCGCGTCGTCATGGCTCCCGCGAACTTTGACAGCGGCGAGGAGGGCGACGAGCAGAGAGCCTATGTCGCAAAGCGCCTCGCGGAGATTTTGAGCCTCGACGAGGAGGAGCTTTTAGAGGACACCAAGCAGAACACCTACTACGTTTCTGTCAAGCGCAGGATCGAGAGCACCGAGAAGGATCAGATCATCGAACTGCAGAACGAGCTGGGCGAAAAGTACCAGAAGGCGGGCGTGATCTCGCTCCTTGACGACTACAAGCGCTACTATCCCTACAGCGACCTCGCGTCCTCGGTCATCGGCTTTACCGGTTCGGAGGATCAGGGTCTGTGGGGCGTTGAATACCAGTACAACGATTACCTTGCGGGTACGCCCGGTCGTATCATCTCGGCGCAGAACGGTATCTCCACCGAAATGCCCTTTGACTACAACCAGAACATCGGCGCGATCGACGGCAGCTCTCTGGTGCTGACCATCGACGAGACCGTGCAGAGCATCGTGGAAAAGTACATGAAGCAGGGTGTTATCGACAACGACGTCCATGAGCGCGGCGTCTGTATCGTGATGGACGTTAACACGGGCGAGATATTGGCGATGGCGTCAGTCAACGGCTTTGATCTGAACGATCCGTTCACCATCAACGAGGATCAGAAAAAGGAAGTCGACGCGATCGACGTCGAATATCTGATCAAGCACGATTATATCGAAGAGGATAAAGACCCCTATAAGCTGAGCGAAACCGAGAAAAACGAGCTGATCTCCAAGGCGAAGGCGGAGGCGGAGAGCGCGGCTTTGGCGCGCAACTGGCGCAACAAGGCGATCTCCGACACCTACTACCCAGGTTCCGTTTTCAAGATGGTCACGCTGTCGATGGCGCTGCAGGAGGGCGTTGTGAACTCCTCGAGCCGCTTTGGCTGCTCGGGCGCGTATCAGCTGTATGAGGACACCATCCACTGCCATAACACCGCGGGTCACGGCACGCAGACCTATCAGGAATGTCTGTACAACTCCTGCAACCCCGGCTTCATCCAGATCGGTCAGCTGGTCGGCAAGACGAAATTCTGGGAGTATTACCAGGCGTTCGGCTTCTCCGACAAGACCGGCATCGACCTGCCCGGCGAGTCCGACGACCAGTTCTTCGTTCACGACGGCGTCGAGGGCAACATGCTCGATACCGACTTGGCGGTCGCGTCCTTCGGTCAGAACTTCTCTATCACGCCGATCCAGATGATCACCGCGGCGAGCGCGGTGGCGAACGGCGGCAAGATCGTACAGCCCCACGTTGTCAAGCAGATCCTCGATTCTGAGGGCAACGTTGTGAAAAATACATCGACGGAAACCAAGCGTCAGGTGATCTCCGAGTCGGTCTCCAAGGAAATGTGCCAGATCCTCGAAGAGAACGCGACCACCGGTTCCGGTAAAAACGGCTATGTCGCGGGCTACCGCGTCGGCGGCAAGACCGGTACGTCCGAAAAGCTGATCGACGTCAACGACGACGGCGCGGACGACTATATCGCGTCCTTCTGCGGCTTCGCTCCCGCGAACAACCCGCAGTACGCGGCGCTGGTGTTCTTTGACGCGCCTCTGGGCGGCAACTACTATGGCTCCGCGGTGGCGGCTCCCGTATTCGCCAGCATCATGAGCGAGGTTCTGCCGTATCTCGAGGTCGTCGCGCAGTACACCGACGAAGAGATGTCGAACATCGACGCGGCGGCAGGCTCCTACACAGGCATGAGCGTCGAGGACGCTGTGACGGCTGTTGAAGGAGACGGCTTCTACGCGACGGTCAAGGGCGAGGGCAGTACGGTCCTGTCCCAGAACCCGATGACGGGCGCCGCGATCCCTTCGGGCGGTACGATCGTCCTGTATACGGACGACAGCAGTACCGCTGAGAAGGTCACCGTGCCGAATCTGATCGGCTACGGTCCGTCCGAGGTCAATGAGATCGCCGCCTACAGCGGGCTGAACGTCAGCGTGACGGGTACGGTATCGTCCTCCGACAGCGTATCCATCGGTCAGAGTGTGGCTGAGGGCACAGAGGTCTCGCCCGGTACGGTCATCACCGTTACCTTCAGCGGCAACAGTATCGCGGACTAATCATTTCGTCGGATTCTTCTCCGATGACGGTATCATAGAGAAAAATGAGGTGTAAAAATGGAGACAGGTTTATGGGCGTTCGGTGTGGCAGTCGTATCCTTTGCCATCACCGCAGTCATAGGAAAGTACCTGATACCTTTCCTCCACAAGCTGAACTTCGGTCAGACGATCCTTGAGATCGGTCCGAAGTGGCATAAGGATAAGCAGGGAACTCCCACGATGGGCGGTATCATGTTCATCGTCGGCATGGTCATCGCGACGACGGCAGGCGTACTGCTGTACGCGATCGGTCACGGCGGACTGGATTCGGTGAGCCGCTTCGTGTTCGTCGGTCTGCTGTTCGCCATCATGAACGGCGGTATCGGCTTCATCGACGACTATGTCAAGGTCGTCAAGAAGCGCAATCTCGGTCTGACGGCGATCCAGAAGCTGGTGTTGCAGTTCTTAGCCGCGGCGATCTACCTGTTCCTGATGTATCTTTGCAAGGACAATACCGAAATCATCGTGCCCTTTGTCGGCTACGTTGACCTCGGCTTCTTCTACTATATCCTGATGGCGGTGATCCTCGTCGGCATCGTGAACGCGGTCAACCTGACCGACGGTATCGACGGTCTGGACGGCTCCATCACCTTCTTCGCGTGCCTGTTCATGATGCTGATCGCGAATGTGCTGGGCGATCACGCCGCCAACGTGCTTTATGCCGCGGCGGCGGCAGGCGGATGTCTGGGCTTTCTGATCTGGAACTTCCATCCCGCGAAGTGCTTCATGGGCGACACAGGCTCGCTGTTCCTCGGCGGTATCGTCTGCTCCATGGCGTTCGCGATGGATATGCAGCTTCTGCTGATCCTGATCGCGCTGACCTACCTGCTCGAGATGTTCTCGGTCATGCTGCAGGTCAGCTACTTCAAGCTCACCCACGGCAAGCGTATCTTCAAGATGTCCCCGATCCATCACCACTTTGAGATGTGCGGCTGGTCGGAGATGAAGATCGTGTGTGTGTTCTCGGCATTCACCGCTCTGTGCGGTCTGGGCGCACTGCTGCTGGTCATCTTCGGACTGCTTTAATGACGCTTCTTTGATATGATTCTGACAGAAAGGATAGAGGCATATGTCGACAATTGAAAACACCTCGCGCCGCAGAGTGCAGAACTATGAGCGCGAGCGCAAAGCCTCTACCAAAAGAGGCAGAAGAAAAATCAACTTCTCCCTGCTGAATATCGGCAAGGGTATCGATATGCCCTTTATCCTGCTGATCTTCGTCCTGCTTGCCATCGGTATCACGATGATGTTCTCGGCGAGCTACCCTGTCGCGTACTATGAGATCGGCGACAGCTACTACTACCTAAAGCGTCAGCTGTTGTTCGCGGCGATCGGTCTGGTGATCATGGTCGCGGTCTCCTTCGTGGACTACCACTACTATCACCGCTTTGCCGCCGTGATCCTCGGCGTGAGCTACTTCGCGCTGCTGCTGGTACTGGTGCTTCCGTCTCAGGAGGGCGGCGTTCACCGATGGATCGGCTTCGGCGCGTTCGGTATCCAGGCGTCGGAGATCAGTAAATTCGCGATCATCCTCTTTATGGCGCACTGGGGCTCGCGGTACTATGACAGGATGGGTACGCTGAAATACGGCGTTCTGCCCGGCGCGGCGGTCTTTCTCTCCACCGCGATCCTTCTGCTCTTTGAGCCGCATTACTCGTGTATCGTTATCATCGGCATCCTGACGGTCGTCATGATGTTCGTATCGGGCATCAAGATCAAGTGGCTGGCGATCGGCGCGGGCGTTTTGGCGGCGCTGATCCTCCTGCTGTGGGCGACCGGCATGCTGACCTACGCGATGGAGCGTATGGACGGCTGGGGTCAGGCGCTGAACGAGGATCTCGACCGCGATATGTGGAACAGCACGTGGCAGACCAGAAACAGCCTGTACGCCATCGGCTCGGGCGGTCTGTTCGGACTGGGACTCGGTCAGAGCAGGCAGAAGTACCTGTACCTGCCCGAACCGCAGAATGACTTTATTTTCGCCATCGTGTGCGAGGAGCTGGGTCTGGTCGGCGCGGTCATCATCCTGATGATATTCGCCCTGCTGGTATGGCGCGGCGTTATCATCTCGCTGAGAGCGAGAGACCGCTTCGGCAAGCTGCTGGGTATCGGTCTGACGACGCATATCGGCTTGCAGGTCGTATTGAATATTTTGGTCATCACAGACTGGCTGCCGAACACGGGTATCTCCCTGCCGTTCTTCAGCTACGGCGGATCGTCTCTGCTGTCGCTGATGTTCGAGATGGGCGTTATCCTTGCGGTTTCCAGAACGTCGAATATAGAAAAGAGTTAGGAATTAGTAATGAGGAATGAGGAATTAAGGGAAAGCCGTTGGCTTTTGATTCCTTATAAATCAGGTGCGGACAGCTGAGGAGTTGTCCAAATCTTCGATTTGGCTAACAACTCCCATGCAACAGCGCTCCAAGAGCAGGTTTACCTGCGATTGGGTAAGCGCCACTGCGTCCGCCTACAATTCCTAATTCCAAATTCCTAATTCCTAATTGAAACGGAGCTTTTTATGAAAGTATTACTCGCCGGCGGCGGTACTGCCGGACACATCAACCCCGCTATCGCAATCGCGGGATATATCAAGCAGATGGAGCCGGACGCGGAATTCCTCTTTGTCGGCAACCGCGACGGTATGGAACAGCGTCTGGTCAAACAGGCGGGCTTCCCGATTAAGTCGGTCGTCATCACGGGCTTCAAGCGCAGTCTGTCGCCGAAGAACACGGTGCATAACGTCAAGACTGTGTTCTACTCCTTTGATTCGCGCGCAAAGGCAAAGAAGATCATCAAGGAATTTGACCCCGATATCTGTATCGGTACGGGCGGCTACGTCAGCGGCCCCGTGATCCTCGCCGCCTGCAACCTCGGCTACAAAGCCGTGATCCATGAACAAAACGCCTATCCCGGCGTTACCAATAAAATGCTCGCGAAAAGCGTCGACCGCGTCATGCTCGCCAACGAGGACGCGAAAAGCCGCTTTTCCGACAAGGCGAACTTTGTCCTGACGGGCAATCCGATCCGTCCCGCGATCCTTTCGACCAAGCATGCCGAGGCGAAGGAGCGGCTGGGGCTGGATGACTCGAGACCGATCATCCTCTCCTTCGGCGGCTCTTTGGGCGCGGAGTGCATCAACAAGGCGATGGCTGAGCTGATCGCGCGTTCCGCAAAGGACAAGAAGTATTACCACATTCACGCCTACGGTCAGCAGGGCACATGGATGCCCGATCTGCTGAAGGAGAAGGGCGTTGACCCCGAGCACTGCGCAAACCTCGATATCCGTCAGTACATCGACAACATGAACGACTGTCTCGCGGCATGCGACCTCGTCGTCTCCCGCGCGGGCGCGATCACCCTTTCCGAAATCCAGGCGAAGGGTCGACCCGCGGTGCTGATCCCCTCGCCCTTTGTCGCGGAGAATCACCAGTACCACAACGCGATGTCGATGGTCAACAAGAAGGCGGCAATGCTGATCGAACAGAAGGATCTGACAGGCGAGAAGCTGATCGAGACCGTCGACAGCATGCTGCTGGACAAAAGCGTCCTCGAAGAATACCGCAGAAACGCCCAGAAAATGGCGATCACCGACGCGAATGAGAGGATCTACCGCACGGTGAAGGAAGTCCTTTCTGAGAGTTAGGAATTAGGAGTTAGGAATTAGGAATTGTTGGTGGGCTCAGCAGTGGCGCTTAACCAATCTCGGACACGTTGTGTCCGCTCTTGGAGCGCTGTTGCATGGGAGCTGTTAGCCAAATCATAGATTTGGACAACTCCTCATGCCCACACCCGTTTTGTAACAGTAGCATACGTATTACGAATCAAAACGCGTCAGCGTTTCCCATAATTCCTCATTCCTCATTACTAATTCCTAATTAAAAAGCACCTTTCCGCCCCATCCAACATAGTATAGAAGGCATAGAGCTTTTGGAAAGGGTGTTGGGTGTGTCAGTATATGTCGTTGAGGGTGGCAGAACATTATCGGGCGAGGTGCGGCTGCAAGGCTCCAAAAACAGCGCTTTGCCGATTTTGGCGGCGACGCTTTTGTGCAGGGGCGAATGTGTCCTGCATAACTGTCCGCGCCTGAGCGACGTGGAAGCGTCGCTGGCGATCCTGCGTTACATAGGCTGTACGGCACGCCGCGAGGGCAGCACGGTCATCGTGGACACCGGCAGTGTGACACGCTTTGATATCCCGACGGAGCTCATGCACCGCATGCGCTCGTCGATCATCTTCCTCGGGGCGATGATCGCCCGCTTCGACAGGGTGCGGATGTCCTTCCCGGGCGGCTGTGAATTAGGCCCGAGACCGATCGATCTGCACCTGAGCGCCTTAAGGGAAATGGGCATTGAGATCTGTGAAGATCACGGAGAGCTTGACTGTTATATCCGTGACGAGCTTCACGGCGCGCGTATCTCCCTGCCGATCCCGTCGGTAGGCGCGACCGAGAATATCATGATCGCGGCAGCCACCGCGCGCGGGACGACAGTCATCAGCAACGCGGCGCGTGAGCCTGAGATCGTGGACTTGGCGGACTTTCTGAACGCCTGCGGCGCGAAGATACACGGAGCGGGGGAGAGCACCGTCGTGATCGACGGTACCGAGAGACTCAGCCCTGCCGTTCACGCGATGATACCCGACCGCATTGTCGCGGCGACCTTGATGTCAGCCGCCGCGGTGACGGGTTCAACCATACATTTTACGGGGATCATCCCGTCCCACCTCGAGTCGGTGTTCCCTGTATTCAGGGACAGCGGCTGTGAGATAGACATAGACGGAAAGGGAGTCAGTATCAGCGCTCCTTACCGCCTGACCAGTCCCAAGCTGATACGCACCATGCCGTATCCCGGCTTTCCGACCGACGCGCAGGCGCCTGTCATGAGCATGGCGGCTGTCGCCGACGGGATGACGGTGTTCGTCGAGAACATGTTCCTCAGCCGATACAGCCACGTCAGTGAGCTGTGCCGCTTCGGCGCGAATATCCGCGTGGAGGGCAAGGTCGCCGTGGTGGACGGCGTAAGACAGCTGCTGTCCGCAAACGTCAGAGCCTATGATCTGCGCGGCGCGGCGGCGCTGGTCGTCGCGGCGTTATGTGCCAAGGGGCGCAGTGAGATCAGCGGCATCGAGTATCTGGAACGCGGTTATGAGGACATGGAGCTCGTCCTGTCCGCACTAGGCGCGGATATAAAAAAGATTTGAAAATTGCGTAATATACGTTAAAATAAAGGAAGTATACCGTTATCGGTAAAAATTCCCGAAAGAGAGGGGGATGAAGCATGGCGAAAAAACCGACGAAAAAGCGCAGAAATACGCGCAGACCGTCCGCAAGGCGTCCTGTCAGAGAACAGGTCAGACGTCCTCAGCCGCGTCGAAGCGACGAGGAAGAAGAGATGTTAGCGGAGTTTTCGGACGACACTAATGAGTTTTACGTGGACGAAGTACAGCAGCGCCGTGAGTCTTCCCGCAACAAAAAGAACGATCAAAAGAAGAAACCGAAAAAGCCCGAAAAACAGCGCAAGCCGCTTTCGCCGACACAGCGCAAGCTCATCCGTATCCTCAGCTATGGCGCGATCGTATCAGTCGTTCTGATCGTGGGCGTCATCCTGTCGCTGACGGTCTTGTTCAAGACCCAGACCTATGAGGTGTCGGGCGTTACCAAATATACCGAAGAAGCGATCATCGAAGCCTCCGGTATCAGCAAGGGCGAGAACATTTTCTTAGCCCCGAAGTCCCCCGCGGAGAAACGTATCAAGCAGGAGTTCCCCTATGTGGAGGACGTCACCGTCAGCTTCAAGATCCCCGACGCCATCCGTATCTCGGTCGTTGAGGCGGTGGAGGGTTATCTGGTCAAGATGAACAGCTCCGACTACCTCGTCATCAGCACCAAGGGGCGAATCCTTGAACAGACCAACAAGCCCGATGACTACGATCTGCCGATCTTCATCGGACCGAAGCTCCAGTCGGGCAGCGTCGGCGACTATGTCAGCTATGAGGATGAAAGTGTCCTCGACATGATCGAGGGCATCACCCAGACCTTTGCCGACAACGGCTATCAGGGTATCACGGAGATCGACGCGACCAACAGCGCCGATATCTCCTTCACATACGACGACCGCGTCAAGGTCAAGCTCGGCATCCCCGAGGACCTCGATTATAAGATCCGTACCGCAATGACCATCATCAACGAGAACCTCGACAAGAACGGTTCGGCAAAGGGTATCCTCGACGTGTCGCGCTGTAACTCCACCAAGCGCTCCTACTTCAACGAGCAGGAGATCCATCCCACAGAGGTGAAGCCGTCCGAAGCGGCTACCGAGGCGTCGGACGACGCTCAGTGGAGCGGAGAGGTCTATTATGACGACTCCTACGACGATTCTTACAGCGATGATTCGTATGTGTATGAGGGCGATTACAGCGGTGACTATGGCGATTACAGCGGCGACAGCGGCTATAATAGTGGTGATGGTTACTATGAGTAAGGGGTATTTTGGCTCTTTTGCTGTGAAATTTTATCAATTTTTTGAAAAACTTTCAGAAAATGATTGAATTTATCACTGCTATGTGTTAAATTATAATATGACAGAAAAGAAAAATAAACTGATAGGTATGCGTGGGAAAATGTGATCCCTCTCATATTGACAAGGAGGATATAAAAATGGCTTTTGAATTGGAAAAGAACCCTGCAAGCGGTCTGCCGGTCATTAAGGTAATCGGTGTCGGCGGCGGCGGCGGTAACGCTGTCAACCGCATGATCAAGATGGATGTTAAGAACGTGGAGTTCATCGCCGTCAATACGGACGAGCATGTTCTGCGTTATTCACAGGCTCAGGAGAAGATCCAGATCGGCGAGAAGGCTACCCGCGGCAAGGGCGCAGGCTCTATGCCCTCTGTCGGACAGGCTGCCGCCGAAGAGAACCGCGAGGAGATCGCGGCGCTCCTGAAGGATACAGATATGGTATTCATCACCGCAGGTATGGGCGGCGGCACCGGTACAGGCGCGGCTCCCATCGTTGCGAAGATCGCGAAGGATATGGGTATCCTGACCGTTGCGGTCGTGACCAAGCCCTTTGCTTTTGAAGGCAAGAAGCGTATGGCTCAGGCTGAGCAGGGTATCGCGGAGCTGTCCGCGTGCGTTGACTCGCTGATCATCGTTCCCAATGAGAGACTCAAGCACGTTTCCGACCAGACTATCACCTTACAGAACGCGTTCCTGATCGCGGACGACGTGCTCCGTCAGGGTGTTCAGAGTATTTCCGACCTGATCGTGGTTCCCGGTCTTGTCAACCTCGACTTCGCCGACGTTTCCGCTATCATGCGTGACGCGGGCTTTGCTCACATGGGTATCGGCAAGGCGACCGGCAAGGACAAGGCGGTCGTTGCGGCGGATATGGCGATCTCTTCCGCACTGCTCGAGACCTCGATCGACGGCGCTACCGGCGTGATCATCAACATCACCGCTTCTCCCGACATCACCCTCGAGGACATCGACGCGGCTTCCACCATGGTTCAGCAGAAGGCTGCCGCTGACGCGAACATCATCTGGGGTGCTGTCATCGACGAGGATATGAAGGACGAGATCAGCGTGACCGTTATCGCGACCGGCTGCGGCGGCAACGATAACTCCGGTGCTTTCCCGAGCTCCGCTCCCGTTTCCAACCCCGCTACTGCTCCCGACCCGCTGTCGACTCCCGTCGCTCCCGCGGTCGAGGTAGATTCTACCGACGATGATGATTCTTTCTATGACATCATGTCTATTTTCAATTCTTAATTGATACGTTCAAGTGTAAAGCCCTTCCAAACGGAAGGGCTTTTTGTTTGGATATATTTGCCTTTGGCATAATAAAAGGGCTTCCCGATCGGGAAGCCCTCAGTTTGTTAATGAAAATATTTGCGATGTTTGATCCGCCGTTGATGAAATGTTAGTTGATAACTAAGTTTTTAAAAGGCGGAACGGGATGCAACATCATGTTGCTCAAACCACGCCCTGTGCCAGCATAGCGGTCGCGACCTTCTCGAAGCCCGCGATGTTCGCGCCGACAACGTAGTTGCCCTCGAAGCCGTATTTCTTGGCAGCCGCGTCGAGGTTGCGGAAGATGTTGACCATGATGCCCTGCAGCTTGGTGTCGACCTCTTCGAAGCTCCAAGAGAGTCTCTCGGAGTTCTGGCTCATTTCAAGAGCAGAGGTAGCAACGCCGCCGGCGTTCGCAGCCTTACCGGGTGCGAAGAGTACGCCGTTCTTCTGGAAGTACTCGGTAGCCTCAAGAGTGGTGGGCATGTTAGCACCCTCTGCTACAGCGATAACGCCGTTCGCGACCAGCTTCTTCGCGTCCTCAATGCCCAGCTCATTCTGAGTCGCGCAGGGGAGAGCGATGTCACACTTGGTTTCCCAAACGTTGGAGCCTTCCGCCTTCTTGTCGTGGTAAACAGCGGAGGGACGAGCCGCAGCGTACGCGTCGAGACGAGCGCGCTTGACTTCCTTGACCTCTCTGAGGAGCTCTACGTCGATACCCTCGGCGTCATAAATCCAGCCGGTGGAATCGGAAACGGTGACGACCTTAGCGCCGAGCTGCTGAGCCTTCTGAGTCGCGTAGATCGCAACGTTGCCCGCGCCGGAAACGCAGACGGTCTTGCCCGCGAGCTCAATGCCGTTGGTCTTGAGCATTTCGTTGGTGAGATATAACAGACCGTAACCGGTAGCCTCGGTACGCGCGAGAGAACCGCCGAAGGTCAGACCCTTACCGGTCAAAACGCCCTCATACAGGTTGCGGATGCGCTTGTACTGACCGAACATGTAGCCGATCTCACGAGCGCCGGTGCCGATGTCGCCTGCGGGTACGTCGGTGTCAGCGCCGATGTGACGGCAGAGCTCGGTCATGAAGCTCTGGCAGAAGCGCATGATCTCGTTGTCAGACTTGCCCTTGGGGTCGAAGTCGGAGCCGCCCTTACCGCCGCCGATGGGCAGGCCGGTCAGGCTGTTCTTGAAGATCTGCTCGAAGCCGAGGAACTTGATGATACCGATGTTAACGGAGGGATGCAGACGGATACCGCCCTTGTACGGACCGATCGCGGAGTTAAACTGTACGCGGTAGCCGGTGTTGACCTGTACCTGACCGTTGTCGTCGACCCACGGAACGCGGAACTTGATCTGGCGCTCAGGCTCGCAGATACGCTCGAGGAGCGCCTGCTTCTTGTACATCTCCTCGTTTGCCTCGATCACGGGGCGCAGGGAGTTCAGAACCTCGTCAACTGCCTGTAAAAATTCAGGCTCGGAAGCGTTCTTTTCTTTTACTCTGGCGAGTACTTCATCAACATAAGACATAAAAAATACCTCCAATAGAATATTCATAGTTCGTGTTGTTCCGCCGTACAGCGTACAGCGAAAAGATTTGCACAGTTAGCATTATATAATAAATCATAGTATTTTGCAAGAATTTTTTTAAAAAAATCATAGAAATTCGCAAATTCATCATTTTTCATGAAATCTACCTGTTGAATTTGCAACACTATCAACTAAAAGTTGCAAAAAATTTAGCGCATTAACGCATTAATATTTCATAATGGAATTATAACTGAACCGCGGGGCTTCGTTCATACTCTAATTGAGCGGAAGGATCGGTGAGTTTTTTGGAATTTCTGAAACATTTTTGCAGAATCCTGCCCTTTTGTCGCAGTTTTGTCTTTCTTCGCTTGTTATACTCTAACCATAGTAAAAACAACAAGGGGTCAGAAAAAATGGAAAATTTATTCACAGCGGGGAACACCGACAGAAAGAACGAGGGCAGAACAGAATTTGAAGCGTTCTGTGAGCAGAACGGCAATTTTATGCAGAGCGCATGCTGGGCACAGGTCAAAAAGGGCTGGCAGGCGGAGTATATCACCGCAAAGCGCGGCGATCGGATCACAGGCACCATGCTGATCCTCATGAAAAAGCTGCCGCTGATCAACAGCACGATCCTGTATGCACCGAGGGGTCCTGTCTGCGACTATCGCGACAGACTGACGCTGTTACAGCTGAAGGATAAGGTAAAGAAGCTCGCTAAGGAGCACAATGCCTGCTTCTTGAAGATCGACCCGCTGATCGATCAGGAAGATCACGAGACTGCTGAGATGTTCCGCTCGCTCGGCTTCATCCTTCACACCGACCGCGTCGGCTATGACAACATCCAGTGCAGAGAGAACTACATGCTCGATATCGGCGGCAAGACGGCTGACGAGGTGTTCGCCTCCTTCAAGCCGAAGTGGAGATACAACATCCGGCTTTCCGCACGGCGCGGCGTGACCTGCGGCTTTTACGGGGAAGAGAAGTTAGACGATTTTTGCAGACTGATGGCTGCGACCGCGATGCGCGACGGCTTTGAGATGCGCGGTGTGGATTACTTCCGCAACCTGCTCCGTTCGATGAACGGTCATGCGGGACTGTGCATGGCATACCTCGGCGAACAGCCGCTCGCAGGCGCGCTGTATATCGAGTACAACGGCACCATGAGCTATGTTTACGGCTGTTCATCGAACAAGGAACGCTCCTGTATGCCGAATTACATGATGCAGTGGACGATGATCGAAAAGGCTGTCGGGGACGGCTGTCAGGTATACGACTTCATGGGCGTGCCGTACTGGTATGACGAGAAGCATCACAACTACGGCGTGTATCACTTCAAGCAGGGCTTCAACGGCTATGTCAAGACCTACATCGGCGAGATGGATCTGGTGTTCAAGCCCTTGATGTACCGGCTGTACAACGCCGCGTGGTGGCTGAAAAAGCATATATGAAACCTTTCATTATAAAAACTGACCCCGCCGTATCATTACGGCGGGGTCGCTGTATCATCAGATGTTACTGTAATTTTGCCTGTAATTCCTCACGGCTGAGGTTCGCGTTGCGGGAGACCTCGTCGTTCGGGATCACGCGGAGAACTTTGCCGTTGTAGCGGGAAACAAGCACGCTTGCCTGCGTCCCGTTGATGTCGACGAATTCCTCGGTGTACTGCTCGTCGAGCGGAACCTGCTTTTTGAGGTTCGCTTTCTCGGTGAGAGAACCTGTCGGGCAGAGCTGTACGCACAGACCGCAGTTGTTGCACTTGGTCTGATCCAGAGGCAGGGAGAACGCGGGGGAGACGTCGGTCTTGAAGCCGCGTCCCATCAGCCCGATGGCGTGGATGTCCATGACCTCGCGGCAGGAGCGCACGCACAGTCCGCACAGAATACACTTGGAGGTGTTGCGCTCGATGAACGCGTTCTCGTCGTGGGTGTACTTCTGCGGTATTTCGCCCTTGAAGCGGGAGGGGTCGATATCATAGCGCTGAGCAACGTTCAGCAGCTTGCACTTGTAATACTCGCGGCAGCCGCATTCAAGGCAGCGGGAGGCTTCCGCCTGCGCTTCTTCCTCGGTGAAGCCTAAGCTGACTTCGTCAAAGTTCTTGTTGCGGACGTCCGCGGGCAGGACCTTCGGATTGATACGGCTCTGTTCCTTGCGGTCGGAATAGTCGATCGTGCTCTCGTCACGCTTAGAGATATAAGGTACGCGGGTATCGAGCTTCTGACCGTTCAGATACGCGTCGACTGCCTTTGCACAGCGGTCGGCTTCTCCAATGGCTTCGATGGCGATGGACGCGCCGCGGTTGGTGGCGTCGCCGATGGCGAATACGCCGTCGATAGAGGTGGTGAAGAAGTCGGGATCGGCTTCGATGTTGCCGCGCTCATTGAGCTTGAGTTCACTGACGTCGCCCTGTACCAGCTTCTGACCGATCGCGAGGATCACGCTATCGAGCGCGATCTCTTCGGTCTTGCCCTCTACGGGAACAGGCTTGCGGCGGCCGCTTGCGTCGGGCTCGCCCAGCTCCATGATCTGGAGGGTGACGGACTTGAGCTTACCGTCCTCGCCGTTGAAGGAGATCGGGTTGGTCAGGAACTTGTAGATAACGCCCTCTTCCTCGGCTTCGTCGATCTCGAGCTTGTCGGCAGGCATTTCGTTGCGGGTACGTCTGTAGATGACGTAAACTTCCTTAGCGCCCAGACGGACTGCGGTACGGCAGGCGTCCATAGCGGTGTTGCCGCCGCCGCAGATGGCGACGCGCTCGCCGATCTCGGGCGGGTTGCCCTTGATGACGGCTCTCAGGAAGTCGATTCCGCCGTATACGCCTTCGAGGTCCTCGCCCGGAGTACGCATGGAGCTTGACTTCCACGCGCCGACCGCGACGATGACAGCGTCGTTCTCAGCTTTCAGGGATTCGATGGTGAAGTCCTTGCCGAGCTTGACGTTATTGACGAGCTTCACGCCTGCTTTCTCGATGATGGCGATTTCCTTGTCCAGCACTTCCTTCGGCAGTCTGTACTGGGGGATACCGTAGCGGAGCATACCGCCCATCTTTTCCATCATATCGTAGACGGTGACCTCGTGACCCATGATGGTGAGGTAGTAAGCGGCAGTGAGACCCGCAGGACCGCCGCCGATGATGGCGACCTTCTTGCCCGAAGACTCCTGACACTCAGGCAGGTAGCTGTCGTCTTTATCAAGGTCGATGTTTGCGGCAAAGGCTTTGAGCTGTGCGATATTGATGGGCTCTTCCACGTTCTTGCGGCGGCAAGCCTTCTCACAGGGGTGAGGGCAGACGCGGCCGATGGACGCGGGGAGCGGGATCTTGTTTTTGATGAGCTTTAGTGCCGCGTCATACTCGCCGTTGGCGATCAGACCGACGTAGCCCTGACAGTCGGTTCTGGCGGGGCAGTTGAGCTGACAGGGAGCGACGCAGTCGCCGTCGTGGGCGGACATGAGAAGCTCCATCGCGATCTTGCGGGACTGTACCACGCGATCGGATTCGGTATTGACGACCATGCCCTCGGTGCACTTCGCGGAGCAGGAGCGCAGGAGCTTCGGGATTCCCTCGGCTTCGACGACGCAAAGTCCGCAGGCGCCGTAGATCTCGACCGCCTTGTCATAGCACAGGGTGGGGATGTCGATGCCGTTTGCACGGGCGGCTTCGAGGATCGTGGAACCCTCGGGAGCCTGTATCGCTTTTCCGTTGATTGTTAAGTTGATCATGCTGCACCCCTCCTTTATGCTTTGATAACCGCGTCGAAGCGGCATACGCTGTAGCACTTGCCGCACTTGATACACTTGTCTGTATCAATGACATGCGGCTGCTTGACAGCGCCTGTGATGGCGTTAACGGGACAGTTGCGCGCGCAAAGGGTGCAGCCGCGGCACTTGTCGGCGTTGATGGTGTATTCGATCAGGTCGGAGCACTCGCCCGCGGGACATTTCTTGTCCTTGATGTGGGCTTCGTACTCGTCGCGGAAGTATTTGATGGTGGTTAAGACAGGGTTGGGGGCTGTCTGACCGAGACCGCAGAGCGCGCCGTCCTTGATGGAGTAGCACAGCTCTTCAAGGAGCTCGATGTCGCCTTCCTTGCCCTCGCCCTTGGTGATGCGCTCGAGCATTTCAAGCATGCGCTTGGTGCCGATACGGCAGTGGATGCACTTGCCGCAGCTCTCCTTGGCGGTGAAGTCGAGGAAGAACTTCGCCATGCCGACCATGCAGGTCGATTCATCCATGACGACCATACCGCCCGAGCCCATGATCGCGCCGGTTGCGCCGAGGGCCTTGTAGTCGATGACGGTGTCGATCAGGTCGGCAGGAATACATCCGCCGGAGGGACCGCCCATCTGGACCGCCTTGAAGGGCTTGTCGGTCTTCATGCCGCCGCCGATGTCGAAGATGACGTCGCGCAGGGTCTTGCCCATCGGGATCTCGACGAGACCCGATCTCTTGACCTTGCCTGTCACGGCGAATACCTTGGTGCCCTTAGAGCCCTCGGTACCCATCGCCGCGAACGCCTCGCCGCCGTTGTTGATGATCCACGCGACGTTGGCGAAGGTCTCTACGTTGTTGATGTTAGAAGGCTTGCGCCAGAAGCCGCTTTGCGCGGGGAACGGGGGCTTCAGACGCGGCATGCCGCGGTGACCCTCGAGGGATTCGATCAGCGCGGTCTCTTCACCGCAGACAAACGCGCCCGCGCCTGCCTTGATCATGAAGTCGCAGGAGAAGTCCGTGCCGAAGATGTTGTTGCCGATGATGCCTTTTTCACGCGCCTGTTCAAGCGCGTTTTTCAGTCTCTTGATCGCCAGCGGATATTCCGCTCTGACGTAGACGACGGCGTGCTTCGCGCCGATAGCGTAGGCGCCGATCAGCATACCTTCGATCAGGTTATGCGGGTCGGATTCGATGACCGCTCTGTCCATGAACGCGCCGGGGTCGCCCTCGTCGGCGTTGCAGATCAGGTACTTTTCCTCGCCCTCGCTCTGTCTCGCGGCATTCCACTTGAACCAGGTCGGGAAGCCCGCGCCGCCGCGTCCCGCAAGACCCGAGGTCTTGATGACATCGATGACTTCTTCGGGCGTCTTTTCTGTCAGACAGCTTCTCAGCGCGGTGTAGCCGTCCTTCGCGATATATTCTTCGATCTTTTCGGGGTTGATGATACCGCAGTTGCGCAGGGCGATCCTCGTCTGTTTAGAGAGGAATTCGCTGTCCTCGTCGGTAACGATAAGCGCGCTTATTTTTTCTCTGTCTCCCGTTCTGATGTAATCTGCAATCGCGGGAGCGTCAGACTCGCTGACCTTGACCAGACGGACGAGCTTATCGTCGTCGTAGATGTCGACGATCGGCTCGAGGTAGCACATGCCGATACAGCCGGTAATGCTGATCGGGGCTGAGATATTTTGCTTGAGGAGCGCGCTCCTTACTTTTTCAGCGCCCGCGGCGATACCGCAGGAGCCTTGACCTATCACGATTCTCATACTGCCGCCTCCCTTAACTCTTTGAGGATCTTCTTGGTTTTATCGGGCGTGAGGCTGCCGTATGTATCCTCGTTGATCATCATGACGGGCGACAGGGAACAGCAGCCCAGACACGCGACGCACTTTAAGGAGAACAAGCCGTCCTCGGTGGTCTGACCGTCCTCGATGTGCAGTTCATCCTTGATGGTCTGTAAGATCAGCTCGGACGAGTTGACGTGGCACGCCGTACCTTGGCAGAGCATAATCAGATACTTGCCGACAGGCTCAAAGCGGAACTGGGTGTAGAAAGTGCCGACGCCCATGATCTCGGAGGTCGCGATACCTGTTTTCTCAGAAATCAGCTCGATCGCTTCCTTCGGCAGATAGCCGTAGATGTCCTGTGTGTGCTGCAAAATGGTGATGAGACTGCCCTTGACGGAAGCGTACTCGGCGAGAACGCCGTCCAGCAGGGACAGGTCAACGGTTCTTTTTTCCATAATAAACCCCCCAATATTTTGTATATTAATTGGTTTAGCCATTACCGTTCATTATACAGCATATAAAACCTCATTTCAATATTTTATTCGAATAAAACGTGGTTAGCAAAACCTAACTTTTTGGAAATGCAGGCAGATTCTGACTTTGTATGGATCGGCAACCCATGCGGGAAAATGCGGCTTTGTACAAAACATCAAATTATTGTTCTCAAACTTCATGAAATCTATTGCAATTGACAAACGGGGATGGTACAATTAATTTGTATCTTTATATATTCGGGAGGGATTTGTATGTACCTGATAGGAAACGGCAGACTGTTTACGCGCGACCCCGAGCGTCCCTATATCGAGGACGGCGGCGTGGTGACCGACGGCGCAAAAATCATTGCCGTCGATACCGCTGAGAACCTGAAAGCGCGCTTTCCGCAGGCTCAGTTCATCGACGCGCACGGTCAGCTGATCATGCCCGCGTTCATCAACGCCCATACGCATATCTATTCGGGGCTTGCCAGAGGGCTTTCCATCAACGGCTATGATCCCACCAATTTCTATGAGATTCTCGACGGCATGTGGTGGAAGCTGGACCGCGAGCTGACGTTGGAGGATACCAAGGCGAGCGCCTACGCGACCTATCTCGAGTGTATCCGCAACGGCGTGACGACGGTATTCGACCATCACGCGAGCTACAAGGAGATCTCCGGTTCGCTGTTCGCGATCGCCGACTGTGCGAAGGAAATGGGTATCCGCTCCTGCCTGTGCTATGAGGTCTCCGACCGCGACGGTGAAGGAAAGTGCGATGAAGCGATAAAGGAAAACGCGGAGTTCATCAAATACTGTCAGGAGAATCCCGATCCCATGCTCGCGGCAATGTTCGGTATGCACGCGCTGTTCACGATCTCGGACAAGACCTTTGAAAAGTGCGTCAAGGCGAACGACGGCAGAACGGGATATCATATCCACATCTGCGAGGGACTCAACGACGTGGTCGACAGCCGCGACAACTACCATATGCTCCCTGTGGAACGTCTGGAGAAGTGGGGGATCCTCGGGGAGAAAACAATCCTCGGTCACTGTATTCACCTGACAGAGCCCGAGATGGACAAGATCGCCGCAACGAACACGATGGTCGTCAACAATCCCGAGAGCAACATGGGCAACGCCGTGGGCTGTTCGCCTGTGCTGAAGATGTTTGAAAAGGGAATCCTGCTCGCCCTCGGCACGGACGCTTACACCCACGATATGCTCGAAAGCCTCAAGGTCGCTCTGACCATCCAGCGCCATAACGCGGGTATGCCGAATGTGGCGTGGAACGAGGTCACGACCATGCTGTTCCAAAATAACGCGAAGGTCGCGGCGAAGTATTTTGACGCCCCGCTGGGCGTTATCAAAGAAGGCGCCGCGGCGGATATCATCGTGATGGATTATCTGCCCTTCACGCCGATCGGCGCGGACAATCTGGACGGTCACATGATCTTCGGCATGAACGGACGCCAGTGCCGCACGACGATGGCGAACGGCAGACTGCTCTATCGGGACAGACAGTTTGTCGATATCGACGAAGAAAAGCTCAGCGCCGATATTAAGCAGACGGCAGAAAAGCTCTGGGGCAGAGTGAATCAATAGAATCGCGTTTTTGCGATAAAGAGGGAAATACTATGAGTGAGAAAATGGTGCCGCTGAGCGTCAGTGAACTGCTCGGCAGAATGACAAAGGAATACAGCAAGGACAACATCGCCTTCGGCGTGCACGAGGGCTTCAAGATATCCCGCTATGATAACCGTATCAAAGAGATCAGCGGGAAGACGGAAGAGGACAAGTATCTGCCGATCTTCGGCGAGAAGCTCGAGGTGCCGCTCGGTCCCGCCGCGGGTCCGCACACCCAGATGGCACAGAACATCATCTCCGCCTACATCGGCGGCGCGAGGTTCTTTGAGCTGAAAACCGTGCAGGTGATGGACGGCGAGGACCTTGCGAAGTGTATCGCGCGTCCGTGTATCAACGCCGACGACGAGGGCTACAACTGCGAGTGGTCGACGGAGCTGACCGTCGAGCAGGCGTATGAGGAATACGTCAAGGCGTGGTGCGTACTGAAGGTGGTCTCCGTCGCGTTCGGTCTCGGCGCGTCCGACGGCTTTGTGTTCAACATGAGCGTCGGCTACGACCTTGAGGGCATCAAGTCCGAGAAGATCGACCGCTTCATCGAGGGGTTGAAGGACGCTTCAGACCGCCCGATTTTCAAAGAATGTATTGATTCTTTAAAAGAATATTACCCTGAGTATACAGAGCTGATCGACGGCATTTCGCCGCGTATCTGCCGCAGTGTGACGCTGTCGACACTGCACGGCTGTCCGCCCGATGAGATCGAGCGGATCGCGACCTATCTGATCACGGAAAAAGGGCTGAATACCTTCGTCAAGTGCAACCCCACCATTCTGGGCTATGAGGACGCGCGGGCGATCCTCGACAAGGCGGGCTTTGACTATGTCGCCTTTGACGACCACCACTTCAAGGAGGATTTGCAGTGGGCGGACGCTGTCGCGATGTTCCGCCGCCTGATGGCGCTTGCTCAGAGCAAGGGTCTCGAGTTCGGCGTGAAGCTCTCTAACACCTTCCCTGTAGACGTTACGCGCTCAGAACTGCCGAGTGACGAAATGTACATGAGCGGCAGGTCGCTGTTCCATCTGACCATAGAGATGGCGCGGCGTTTTTCAGAGGAATTTGACGGCAAGCTACGGATCTCGTTCTCGGGCGGCGCTTCCCAGACCAACATCCGCCAGCTGTTTGAGGCGGGTATCTGGCCGATCACCGTGGCGACCACGCTATTAAAGCCGGGCGGCTACTCACGCCTGACGCCGATGGCGTATACGCTCCGTCTGTGCAAATATGAGCCGTTCAGCCGCACCGATACCGCGAAGATCGCGGAGCTTGCTAAGGCTTGTCGGAAGCATAAGAATTTCTTAAAGCCGATCAAGACGCTCCCGTCCCGCAAGAACGGTGAGCAGGTGCCGCTGTTTGACTGTTACACCGCACCGTGCAAGGGCGGCTGTCCGATTCATCAGGATATCCCGCAGTATGTGCGGTTGGTGGATGAGGAGAAGCATAAAGAGGCGCTGAAGGTCATCACGCAGAAGAATCCCCTGCCGTTTACCACGGGTCTGATCTGCTCCCACCGCTGTATGAGCAGATGTACCCGCCACTTCTACAACTTCCTGCCGATCGATATCCGGCACATCAAATATATCGCCGCCTGCGAGGGCTATGACGAGCTGATGCAGGAGATCGAAAAATCTGCTCCCGACGGCAGAAAGGTCGCCGTGATCGGTGCGGGCGCGGCGGGATTGTCCGCGGCATATTTCCTTGCCCGCGAGGGGATCGAGGTAGACGTTTTTGAAAAGGACAGCAAAGCGGGCGGTATCGTGCGCAGCATTATCCCCGAGTTTCGCATTGCCGAATATTTTGTGAAAAAGGATATCGCCCTGATCGAGAAGATGGGCGTGAATATCCTGCTGAATACCCCCGCTCCGTCGATGGCTGAGATGAAAGAACGCGGCTACAGCGCGGTCGTCTGCGGTATCGGCGCGTATCAGGCGCGCGATCCGCGTGTCGGCGGCAACGTGGTCAACGTGCTCGACTTTTTGCGCAAGTTCAAGAGCGGCGCGTATACCAACGAGCTGTTCGGAAAAGCCGTCGCTGTCATCGGCGGCGGCAATACCGCGATGGACGCCGCGCGCGCCGCAAAGCGCGTTGAGGGCGTAGAAAAGGTCACCATCGTTTACCGACGCACCAAAAAGTATATGCCTGCCGATGAAGAGGAGCTCAGAGAAGCGCTCGCCGCGGGCGTGGAGTTTGCAGAACTTGCCGCTCCGATCGAGCAGAAGGACGGCAGGCTGCTGTGCACCGTGATGAAGCTCGGCGATCCCGACGAAAGCGGCAGAAGAAGTCCTGTACCGACCGATGAAACGATAGAAATTCCCGCCGACGTGGTGATCGCCGCGATCGGCGAGCAGGTGGACAACACGCTGTTCAATGAATACGGAATTGAAGCGGTTGAAAACGGCAGAGTACCTTTCCTGACCGAAATCGACGGCTTGAAGGTGTATAATATCGGCGACAGCTTCCGCGGTCCGAGCACCGTAGTCGAGTGTATCGCCGACGCGCAGAAGGCGGCTGACCAGATCATCGGGCAGAAGTATGTCATGGATATCCCGCTTGACGCTTATCCGACGCCGAAAGAGGCGATCGAGAACAAGCGCACCTGCGATCCCGTGACGCTGTCCCCGATCATTTCCCGCTGTCTGAGCTGCGATACGGTTTGCGAGAACTGCGTCAGCGTATGTCCCAACCGTGCGAACGCGGTGGTCGTCATGCCCGACGGCAGACGCGAGATCCTGCATATCGACCGTCTGTGCAACGAGTGCGGCAACTGCAGGAGCTTCTGCCCCTACGATTCCGCGCCGTACCTCGACAAGCTCACGCTGTTTGAGGATGAAGAGAGCTTTCTTGTCAGCAGACAAAAGGGCTTTTTGATCCTCGACGACCATACCGTCAGGGTGAGACTGGATCGGGTTGAGGAGATCGACCTTGACAAACCGAATGATTTGTGCAAAGATTTAGAGGTACTGATCCTTACGGTCATCAGGAACATGAAGTTATACAAATAAGAAGTGATACCATTGAAGAAGATATTATTAAAGGGCGGTACGCTGGTGTCGTCCCGCGGAACAAAGCGAGCGGATGTGCTGATCTCGGGCGAGAAGATCGTCGCGGTCGGCAGACACCTGCAAGCTGAGGCGCAGGTCATCGACGTCAGCGGGAAGCTGATTTTTCCCGGCTTTATCGACGCGCATACCCACTTTGACCTCGAGGTCAGCGATACCGTCACCGCCGATGATTTTGACGGCGGTTCAAAAGCCGCTTTGGCGGGCGGCGTGACCACGGTGGTGGATTTCGCGACCCAGAACAAGGGCGAGACACTCACCGACGCGCTGAACAACTGGCACATGAAGGCGTTCGCGAACTCCAGCTGTGACTACGCCTTTCATATGGCGATCTCCGACTGGCGCGAGGACGTCAGGGAAGAACTGCCCGCGATGTTTGAGCAGGGCGTGACGTCCTTCAAGGTCTACATGATCTATGACGCGATGGAGCTGAGCGACCGCGCGATATTGGAGCTGATGACCGAGCTGAAGAAATACGGCGGTATCGTGGGCTGTCACTGTGAGAACTCCGCGATCGTCGGAAAGCTCCGTGAAAAAGCGATCAAAGACGGCAATGTTTCACCCGCTTACCATCCGCTGACCCGTCCCGATTATACCGAGGCTGAGGCGGTGAACCGTTTTTTAAGCATCGCGAAAGCCGCCGACGCGCCGTGCATCGTGGTGCACCTGAGCACAAAGGCGGGGTGTGAGGAAGTGCTCCGCGCAAGAAAAAACGGCGTGAAGGTGTACGCCGAGACCTGTCCGCAGTATCTCCTGCTCGACGACAGCGTCTATCAGAAGCCTTTTGACGACAGTGCGAAATACGTCTGCTCACCGCCGCTGAGAAAGCCTGAGGATAATCAGGCGCTGTGGGACGCGTTGAAAGCGAATCAGCTAAACACCGTCAGCACCGACCACTGCTCCTTTACCTTAGAGCAGAAGCGGGCGGGGGAGGGGGACTTTACGAAGATCCCCAACGGCATGCCCGGTGTGGAGACGCGGGCGATCCTCATGTATACCTACGGCGTGAAAAAGCGCCGCTTATCCCTACAGCAGATGTGCGCGTATCTCAGCGAGAATCCCGCGCGGCTCTACGGTATGTATCCGAAGAAGGGCGCGTTGAAGGCGGGCTCTGACGCGGACATCGTCGTCTTTGACCCGAGAGGTCACGGCAGGATCAGCGCAGCGACCGATCACGGAAAGTGCGGTTATGATCCCTTTGAGGGGACGCGTACCGTCGGCGGGGTCGAAAAAGTATTCCTGCGCGGCAGACTCGTCTATCACGACGGCGAGGTCGTGTTGGAGCACAGCGGTAAATACGTCAGCCGCGGTAAAAACAGTTTAGTATAAAGATAACAAGCATGAGAAAAGGGACTGTCAGTGACAGTCCCTTTGTTGCGTTTTGAGTGGTTTTACTGCTTTTTGCCGTAGAAGCAATACTCTTCCTCGGTGGTCTCGAGATCGACCACCTTCTCGGTAGCGGTATAGGTGAAGTGCTTCATGCCGTCCCAGCCCTCGAGTGTGATATCGATTTTGCCGTTGTCCGCGGTTTCGATCTTATAGGTACCGGTGCCGCTGAAGCCGTCGGGTCCGTTGGTCAGGCTGCAGGTGTAGTCATCGTTGAAGGTCCAGGTGGTGCCTGCCGTCTCATCGGTCCATGTGCCGACGAGACCCTGGTCGATAATACCCTTAGAGTCTTCCTTCTTGCAGGCTGCCATCAGTGTCGCGATCACAGCGACCAGCATTACGACAGCAATAACTCTGGTAAAAGTTTTCATTTTTGTTCCTCCTAATTTTTGGATAACGTTATTATAACACATGTATCAGAAAATTTCCATACTATTTTGATATTTTCATTTTCTGTTAAAAAACGCGGGTAATCAAAACAAAAAGCGAGGAATACATCCTCGCCGTTGTTTGCTTTGCTTTTTTTGAGTAGTTGATTAGTCAGCTACGAAGAATACATCCATGCCGGTGGTCTCGCCGTCAGCAACGATGTAAGCCTTGCTCTCTTCGGGCTTAACGTAAACGGTGTAAGCCTTCTTGCCCTTAACTACCTTCTTAACGTTCTTCTCGATGTCCTTTACGGAAACGGTAGCGCCGCCGAACTGGATGTAGAGATCGAACTTGGGCTCAGCCTTCTTAGCAGCAGGCTTCTTAGCAGCAGTCTTGGTCTCAGCCTTAGCAGCCTTAGCAGCGGCAGCCTTGGTCTCGGTCTTCTTAGCAGCGGTCTTGGTCTCAGCCTTAGCTACGGTTTTCTTAGCGGCTGTCTTAGTCTCAGCCTTTGCGGTGGTCTTCTTAGTAGTTGCCATTTTTAAATCCTTCTTTCTGTAGATTAGAAAAATATTCTTAAAGCAGTTGCTTTGTTATCTGCTTACAGCTTGTATTATATCTGTCAAAAATGCGGTTGTCAAACGATTCTGAGATTTTTGTTTGTTTATACAAATGCGGGTGAACGGAATCGGAGTTTGTCGGTATTGTTGACGGATAATTTTTGCGCAAAATCGCAGAATGGCTGTTTTTTGCTCTGCGGTTTTCACAAAAACCAGCGATAGATTTGTGGAATTTCACAGGGTAATAATCGGGACTTGGACATGTTGAACATTTTCTGCGTGAAATAATGTGATCTTTCTACAATGAAACGGTTGCAATTCTTTTCATCGGCTGATATAATGATTGAGTACAAAAATACGGACTCTATACATTGCGGGGAGGGATAGGATGCTCGGCTCGTTTCTTGACGTCGGCACACAGGTGCTGGTGCTGTTCGTGCTGATCGCGGTCGGCGTCGTGCTGACAAAATGCGGACTGATCACCGAGAGCGGTTCAAAGACGATGACGGACGTCGTGCTGTACGCCGTGACTCCCTGTGTGATCGTCAATGCCTTTCAGCGGGAGTATCAGCCCGAGATGCTGAGCGGTCTGCTGATCGCGCTGCTCGCGGCGTTTTTGGCGCTGGGCTTTTCGGTGCTGACAGCGGAGCTGTTATACAGGAAGAAGGATATCGACCGCGGCGTAGTGCTGAAGTTCTCGGTGGTGTTTTCTAACTGCGGCTTCATGGCGCTGCCTTTGCAGCAGGCAATCCTCGGCGACGACGGCGTTTTTTACGGTGCGGCATATGTGGCGATGTTCAACATCTTCATGTGGACGTACGGACTTCTGACGATGAGCCGCCAGAGGGAGCTGCGATCCGCTTTGAAGGCGATCGTCAACCCCGGGATCATCGGCACGGTCATCGGGATCATCCTCTTTGCGTTTTCGGTAAAGCTGCCGACCGTGATCGCTCAGCCTGTCAGCATGCTCGCAGCGCTGAATACCCCTGTGCCGATGCTGGTGATCGGCTACCATCTCGTGCACGCGAAGCTCAGAAGGGTGCTCACCGATAAAGACGCGTATATCGCGATGGCGTTTCGCCTGATCCTGATACCGCTCGCGGTGATGGGCGTGATGGTGCTGTTGAAGATCGACGCGACCGTCACGACGGCGACGGTGATCGCGGTCAGCGCGCCTGTAGCGGCGTTCACGACGATGATGTCGACAAAGTACGGGCATGATACGGAGCTCAGCGCGGGGATCGTCTCGGCGTCGGCGCTGTTCTCGTTTTTGACTATGCCGCTCGTCGTGGGTCTTACACAATATTTATTAGGATAAAAACAGTTTATATACATGGAAAGGAATTGCTATGCCTAAGAATCCGAAGCAGAAACAAAAGCTCTTATACATCATGAAGTTCTTCATGGAGAAAACCGACGACGACTACGGTGTGACCGTCGCGGATATCATCGAATACTTAGAGGAATACGGCATTGCCGCCGAGAGAAAAAGTATCTACAGCGACATCGAGTGCCTGAGAGATTTCGGCTTCGACATCGTCAAGTCAAAGGTCGGCAAGATCTCGCTGTTCAGTCTGGTGTCCCGCGACTTTACGCTCGAAGAAATCAAGTTGCTGATCGACGCGGTGCAAAGCTCGAAGTTTATCACCCTGAAAAAGAGCCGTGAGCTGATCCGCAAGATCGAGACGCTGACCTCCGAGAATCAGGCGAAGGAGCTGCACCGTCAGGTGATCGTCGCCAACCGCGTGAAAAACCAGAACGAGGACATCTACCGCAATATCGACAGTATCAACCGCGCGATCAATAATAAGAAGAAGATCGGCTTCTATTATAACCAGTGGGCGGTATCCCGCACGGGCGTGAAGAAGGTCGTCAAGGTGCGCCGCCACGACGGCATGCGCTATCTGCTGACGCCGAAGGCGCTGACGTGGGACGATGAAAACTACTATCTGATCGCCTACGATAAAGAGGCGGATACGCTCAAGCATTTCCGCGTCGATAAAATGGAGGATATCTCCGTCGAGGAGACGCGTGCCGACAGCACCAAGGCGGTGGATAAATTTGACCTTGCGGTGTACACCAAGCAGGTGTTCGGCATGTACGGCGGCGAGACCGTCAGCGTGAAGCTGCGCTTTGACGACAGTCTGATCGGCGTGGTGGTCGACCGCTTCTCGGACAAGGTGTTCATCCAGCCGCACAGCGACGGCACCTTTACCGTGAGCACCGAGGTCATGCTGTCGCCGCAGTTCTTCGGATGGCTGTTCTCATTCGGCGACAAGGTGAAGATCGTCTCGCCGAAATCGGCAAAGACCGAGTTCAGAGAGTATCTTGACAGTGTATCGAGACAATACGAATAAGACGGTATAGGGTGACCTATTGATAAAGCACACGCGAGAGTAACATAATAAAAGGGCACGTGTGCCCCGCGCGGGCACACGTGCCCAGAGTCCCGTTTATGGGACAAACATTCTGCTATCATAGGATTGCGGGAGAGAGATCCCGTAATCTGAGGGAGACCTCCCGCGGCAGGATGTGAAAGGTATGTTGAATTTTTGTATTTTTTTGTTTATTTTTTACGCGTTTTGTGCTATCATAGGAATGATAGCGCGGCCGCAGCGGTTCTTTACGGTCTATAAAAGGACCGAAACCCGCAGAAAACGCAGGCGCGCGCACTAAGGAACAAGGTTCAGGAGAGCTGTGAGCAGTATGATCTTAGCGTCAAAATCCCCGCGCAGGCAGGAGCTTTTGCACAATATCACCGACGATTTCAGAGTGATCGTATCCGAGGTCGAGGAGATATTGCCCGAGGGTATCGCGCCCGAAAAAGCGCCTGTATATCTGTCGGACATCAAAGCGAGGGCGGTTGCCGAAAGCCATCCCGACGAGGTGGTCATCGGCGCGGACACCGTAGTCATCCTCGACGGCGAGGTTCTCGGCAAGCCGCGGGACAAGGACGACGCGATGCGCATGCTGCGCGCGCTTTCGGGAAAGGTGCATACCGTCGTGACGGGCTGTTCTGTTTATCAGGGCGGCCGCCACATCTCTTTTTCCGATACGACGCGCGTCGAGTTCTATCCTCTCAGTGACAGGGAAATGACAGAATATATCGCTACCGGCGAGCCTTTTGACAAGGCGGGCGCCTACGGCATACAGGGCAGAGGTTCTGTGCTGGTCAGGCGTATCGAGGGCGATTTTTTCAACATTATGGGGCTCCCTGTCGGACGGCTCAAGAGAGAACTGATGAATTTCGGCGCACTGCAGACACATATTAAAGGAGAAACGGTATGACACATCTGTTCATTCTCAATGCGTTCGCGGGTACAAAGGATTCTACCCCTGAGCTGAAAGCGCAGATCGAGGCATTAAACCTGCCGGATACTGTCATCGAGTTTACCAAAGGCAAGGACGACGCGACGAAGATCGCCCGCCGCTATGCGGAGAAGGGCGGGGAGCTGCGCGTATACGCCAGCGGCGGCGACGGCACGGCGAATGAAGCGCTGCATGGACTCTTAGGCTTTGACAACGTGTCTCTGGGCGTGATCCCCGTCGGCACGGGCAACGACTATGTACGTTCGCTTCCCGGAAAGACAGAGGACTTTTTAGACCTCAGGAAGATGACCGAAGGCGATACCGTCAGGGTCGACCTTTTGAAATGTGAGGACAGATATGCCCTCAACGTTATTTCGGTTGGCTACGACTGTGAGGTCGCCGACCGCGCGCAGAAGAATAAACGCTGGCCGCTGATGTCGGGACCGCTTGCGTACAAGCTCGCCATCGTGCAGTGCCTGATCACAAAGAGAAAACATACCTTCACTCCTTTCGCCGACGGCAGGATGATCCCTGTCGCCGACGGCTTCAAAAGTCAGATGTTAGCCGTTGCCGCAAAGGGCAAATTTTACGGCGGCGGTATCAAGGCGACTCCCTACGCGGAGCTTAGTGACGGGCTGATCGACTTCATGGCGATACCGACCGTGCCGATCACCTATTTCGCGTGGCTGATGGGGTCGTTCACAAGGGGCGAGCATATCGACCATCCCAAGGCAAAGAACTTTATTCTGCATGAAAAATGCCGCGAGCTGAAGCTCGATAACCGCGGCGATATCAAAATCGGTATCGACGGCGAGATGTTCGTGATGAAAGACCCCGTGATCACGGTAGTTCCCAAGGCTTTTGATATCATTATACCAAAGCCTTGAACAAATAGATTGGATTCAGAAATACATGAGAGAATTAATGGGAAAGAAATTCTGGGTAGCCCTTTTGATCGCGGCGGCGCTGATCGGCAGCGTGGTAGCGGTCGGGGCTATCGAGAAAAACAACGTTATGACAACAGAAAAAGATATTTCCGCAGCGGCAGACGGCGGGGCGCTGTATGAGCAGGTATACGAAAAGCTGTGCAGCCGCGGTCACTGGCTCTGCGATCTGATGACATATACCGATAAGGTGAAGGACATCGACACAAGCTCCGTGGAACGGATCTTTGAGCAGGCGCAGGGCTGCGGGATCATCGCCCGCTTTTCCGAGCAGGATATGGAAGCGCCGCTCGACCGCCGCTTTGTCGCGCAGACGACTGTGCGGGCGCTCGGCTATAAGCACCGTTCCGTTGGATATCTTGCGGACGTAGCGTCCCTCGACAGCGACATGGATACGATGGCATACTACGGCTACTTTCTGCCCGACATCAACTATATGGTGTATCCCGACAGGGAAGTAAAGGCTGAGGAATACAGCGAACTGCTGACACAGCTGAGCCGTTACAGAATGCTCAGGGGCAAGACGATCCTGTCCTTCGGCGACAGCATTATGTTCGGCAGCGGCAACAACGGCGAGGGGATCGCCGATATGATCGCAGAAAAGTACGGTATGACGGCGGTGGATTACTCCGTCCCCGGCGCTTCTGTCGGCTACCGTGCGGGCAGAGGACATATCCCCGACCAGCCTACTCTGGCGTTCACCGACAAGATAAAGCCCGATATCATCCTGCTCAACGGCGGAACAAACGACATGAATACGGTCACGCTCGGCAATATGAGAAACGGCTTTGATCTGTCGCAGACGTCCGAATCAGACTTCACGGGAGGACTTGAAAAAGCCTTCTGGCGGATTCAGCAAAACTGGAAGGACGTCCCTGTCGTATATATCCGCGTACATAATATGGATCTGGGCGATGATGCAAAAGAGCGTTTGTTCGGCGAGCGGGCTTTAGAGGTCGCCGCGAAGTGGAACGCGGTTTCCATCGACCTGTACACCGACACGGATCTGAATACCGAATTGCCCGATATCTGCAACCGATATACCTGTCTCAAGGATGATTCCAACTATCTTTCCGATTCGATCCATCCGACCGCTCTCGGCTACGCGAAGTTCTATCTGCCGCAGATATCGCAGGCGGTCGCGGATCAGTTTCAGAGCGCGACTGACACCAAAACGGCAACGGCTTAACAAAGGAGATAATCATGACGAAGTTATATATCGCGGTACCCTGCTATAACGAAGAAGAGGTGCTGCCCGACAGCGCCGAAAAACTGCGTGAAAAGCTCCACCGCATGATGGACAAGGGGCTGATCGGCTATGACAGCCGTATCGTGTTCATCGACGACGGCAGCCGCGACAGAACCTGGGAGCTGATAGAAGGGCTGCATGATAAGGACAGTATCTACAGCGGGATCAAGCTCAGCCGCAACCGCGGTCACCAGAACGCCCTGATGTGCGGGCTGATGACGCTCAGGGATGAGGCGGACGCGGTGATCTCCATCGACGCCGATCTGCAGGACGACATCGAGGTCTTTGACGAGATGGTCGAAAAGTATCAGGACGGCTGTGACGTGGTTTACGGCGTGCGCTCCAAGCGCGAGACGGATACTTTCTTCAAGCGCTTTACCGCCGAGGGGTATTACAAGGTGCTCGATAAGATGGGCGCGAAGGTCATCTTCAACCACGCCGATTTCCGTCTGATGAGCAAAAGGGCGCTCGCGGCGTTCGCAGAGTTCAAAGAGACCAACCTTTTCCTTAGAGGCATGGTGCTGATGGTGGGCTACAAGAGCGATATCGTCACCTATGAGCGTTCGGAGCGTCTGGCGGGCGAGAGCAAGTACCCGCTGAAAAAGATGCTCGCGCTCGCGTGGGAGGGTATCACCTCGCTGTCGACCAAGCCGATCAAGCTGATCACACGTCTGGGGCTGTTCATCTTCCTTATCAGCATCATCATGCTGATCTACACGCTGGTGCGCTACTTTATGGGCGCGACCGACACCGGCTGGGCGTCGCTGATGGTGTCGCTGTGGGCGATCGGCGGTCTCCAGATGATGGCGATCGGTATCATCGGCGAGTATATCGGCAAGATCTATCTCGAGAGCAAGCGCCGTCCGCGCTTTATCGTGGAAACCTATCTGCATGATTGATAATTACCGCTCGGCTGAGGTCGGGCGGTTTTTTTGATAAGTATAACTAATGATAATAACCGCAAAATCGCTATTGATTATCCGCACGGGTTTTACTATAATAATAACAAAATAAAAAGGCGAGGTGAAAGCATGGAGAAAAACAAATTCTTTCCCGAGATCAACGGCAATTTTGCCTTCGGCTGTATGCGGCTCCCGATGCAGGGCGGCAAGGTCGATCACGAGCAGTTCTGCCGCATGGCGGACGCGTTTATCGCAAAGGGCTTCAACTACTTCGACACCGCCCACGGCTATATCGGCGGTCAGAGCGAGACCGCGATCCGCGAGTGTGTCGCAAAGCGCTATGACAGGAGTGACTTTCTCCTGACAAACAAGCTGACGAACGGCTACTTCAAAAGCGAGAGCGATATCCGTCCGTTCTTTGAAAAACAGCTTGAAGCCTGCGGCGTGGAGTACTTTGACTTCTATCTCATGCACGCGCAGGACAACAACAATTACAAGACGTTCCGTCGGTGCAATGCCTATGAGACCGCGTTCAAGCTGAAAGAGGAAGGCAAGATCCGCCACGTCGGCATTTCGTTTCACGACAAGGCGGATGTGCTGGAAAAGATCCTGACCGACTACCCCGCGATCGAGGTGGTGCAGATCCAGCTTAACTACGTCGACTATGAGGACGAGGGTGTTGACAGCAGGAACGTGTACGAGGTCTGCGAGCGGTTCAACAAGCCCGTGCTGGTGATGGAGCCGGTCAAGGGCGGCAGTCTGGTGAATCTGCCCGATGAGGCAAAGGCGGTTTTTGACGCGCTGAACGGCGGGAGTTACGCAAGCTACGCCCTGCGCTTCGCGGCAGGCTTCCCCAATATCTGCGCGGTGCTGTCGGGCATGAGCGATATGGCGCAGATGGAGGATAACCTTGGCTTTATGGCGGACTTTGAGCCGCTGAACACCGAGGAACAGGCGGCGGTCAAAAAGGTCTGCGCGATCTTCAAGAAGCAGAATCTGATCCCCTGTACCGCGTGCCGTTACTGCGTGGACGGCTGTCCGAAGAAGATCTTGATCCCCGATCTGTTCTCCTGCCTGAACGCGAAGAAGGCGTTCAACAACTGGAACCAGGATTATTACTATGAAAATGTGCTGACGTCCCGCAACGGCAAGGCGTCGGATTGTATCAAATGCGGCAGGTGCGAGAAAGCCTGTCCCCAGCATTTGCCGATACGCGACCTGCTGACGAAGGTCGCCGCAGAATTTGAGAGGTGAACAGTATGATAACTACAGTTGCAAAACCGAGATTATCCATCAAGACCCAGACTTTGGCGACGATCGGCGCGATCGCGGGGGCAGTGATTTTGCCTCAGCTGTTCCATCTGATGGGAGCGCTCTCGGGGCTGGGCACGGCATTGGGAGAGACCTTTTTGCCCATGCATCTGCCTATCATCTTAGCGGGACTTTTAGCGGGTCCGTATGTCGGCGCGATCGCAGGCGTGCTGTCGCCGCTGATCAGCTTTGCGCTGACAGGTATGCCCGCGTCGGCAATGCTGCCGTTCATGATGATCGAGCTGTGCGTGTACGGACTGTCGGCAGGATTGCTGAGAAGCGTGAAGCTGCCGTCTGTTGTCAAGGTATTGATCGCGCAGATCGCCGGCAGGGGCGTCAGAGCGGCCGCGATCCTGCTTGCGGTGTACGCCTTCGGCAGTAACGCGGTGCCGGTCGCCGTGATATGGAACAGTATCGTCGCGGGGATATTTGGTATCGTACTGCAGTGGGCGCTGATCCCGCTTGTCGTCTACCGCGTGGAGCACCGCGCATGACGGGCGATTGGACGCTTGCGATAGAAGCACTGCACAGCACGCGGGAAAACACCCTCGCCATATGCCGTGACGGAAAGCTCTCTGTCAGTACGCAGAGGGGGATCAAGCCGCTGTTGGAGTTGATTGGATCAGACGAGGACTTGCGCGGAGCGAGCGCCGCCGACCGTATCGTCGGCAAAGCCGCCGCTATGCTCTATGTCCTGTTGGGCGTGAAGGCGGTGTATGCCGAGGTGCTCAGTGAAACGGCGCGGGATATTTTTGAAGAAAACAATATTGAATACCGTTATGAAACGCTGACGGATCACATCATCAACCGCAGGGGCACAGGGCTGTGCCCGATGGAAGAAGCGGTGAAGGAGACCGATGAACCGCACGCGGCATTAGTTGCGATCAGGAATAAGATCGCCGAAATGCGGAAAGAATAAAGTAAGGGATGGAGCTAACTCCATCCCTTGTTTCGTCTATTACAGATGAAAGGCGCGTTTTAAGAACAGCTTGCCTGTGTTGGTGATGAAAACATCCTCCGCCTTGCGGATGATCTCCTTCTCGGGCGTGCCCTGCTCCTTGAAGTCGACGATCAGCTTCGCTTCGGCAAGGATCTGGTGGTCGAGGGTGCTGATGTGCTCGTAGTTCTCGGCGTTCAGCACCATATGGCAAACGCGTATGGCGATCTCGTCGCTGATACCGCAGTCGCGCAAAAGGCTCTTCGTCTCGGCGACTTTGTCGCCCTCTACGTTGTGGACGACTGCCGCAAGCTCCAAGTCAAGCTGTTCCTCGTCGCTGAGCTTCTCCAGCTCGCCGATAGATTTCGCGAGGGTGTAGACGCGGACAAAGTGCTGTACCTTGTCCATATCCCCGCGGTGATACTGCTTCATTCTCAGGGCGACGCGATTGACCGTTAAGGTGTGCTCGCGCTTGATCTGTTCATCCTTTTGCTCAGGCACTTTCTTTCGCCTTCTTTCTCAGCTCCTGTTTGAGGAGCTTTCTGTCAATCTTGTCCTGCTTGATGACCCCGCGCAGGTAGGCGAAGGTCTTTTCCTCGCCGTCGTTCGCAAGGCGGGTGAGATAGTCCTCGATCAAGTCGGAGGTTGCGGGGTGGATGCGTCCGTCACGGCGCATTTTGCCCTTCATGAAGTAGTCGAGGGGATTTTTGTCGGTGTAGGCTTTGCCCTGATAGGTCTTGCATGCCGCGACGCGGTCGCAGAACATCTCGACAACGTAGCGGGTCGGCATTTCAACAGGGTGGATCTGGCGGTCGATGGGGGAGTAGTCCGTCCAGTACTCGAAGTGGTGGCGGTTGCGTCCCTTGTGGTGCATCCATGATTCGCTGTAGCCCTTGATCTCGCGCTCGCGGTCGTTGGGGCTGCGGGTACCCTGCCAGTAGCGTGCTCCCTCGCTGAACTCCGTCCATGAGTACTTGGACAGGTCGTGCTTGAGCCCCTGCCACGGTATCCCCGCCTTGAAGCAGTTGCGGATGACCTGGTGGCGGTGGTGGGTGATGGTTTTGAAATGTCTGAACGCCTGCGCCATAGAATCCCTCTTTTCTAATCCACTATTATAGTATAAAGAGAAAAAAAGTGCAAGAGGGAGAAAAAGTTGCTATTACCTCTTGACAAATTATATTTGATACAATATAATAGATTCAAAGGTAGTCGAAACCTTTCTATCACAACATGAAACATCAGATGAGGAATGGAAAATGGAAGAGATCAACTATGATGAGCTGATGAAGCTCGACAACCAGCTGTGCTTTCCGCTGTACGCGGCGGCGCGGCAGGTGGTGTCGCTGTACACGCCCTATTTAAAAGAGCTGGGACTGACCTATACCCAGTACATCGTATTTTTGGTACTGTGGGAGACGGACGGTATCCCTGTCGGAGAATTGGGCAGACGGCTGTATCTGGACAACGGTACCCTGACCCCCCTGCTCAAAAAGCTCGAGACGGCAGGTTATCTGACCCGTTCCCGCGATACCGAGGATGAGAGAGTCGTCATCGTCACCCTGAGCGAAGAGGGCAGGGCGCTGAAGGAAAGGGCGAAGGAGATCCCCCTCAAGGTCGGAACCTGTATCCGCCTGAGCGAACAGGAAGCGATGGGGCTGTACGCAGTGCTGTATAAGCTGCTCGGAGGTGTCAATCATGGATAGACAAAAGGTCATCGTCCGCACCAGCGTGATTGGTATACTTGCCAATCTGTTTTTAGCGGGCTTTAAGGCGGCTGTCGGACTGCTGTCGAACTCCATCTCCGTCGTACTGGACGCTGTCAACAACTTAAGCGACGCGCTGTCGTCGGTCATCACCATCATCGGTGCGAAGCTCAGCGCGAAGCCCGCGGATAAAAAACATCCGCTCGGTTACGGCAGGGTCGAGTATCTCAGCGCGGTGATCATCGCGGTCATCGTTCTCTATGCCGGTATCACGTCGCTGATTGAGTCGGTCAAGAAGATCATCACGCCCGAGACCCCCGATTACAGCGCGACGGCGCTGATCATCATCGGCGTAGCGGTGCTGGTAAAGGTATTCCTCGGCACGTTCGTCATGCGCACGGGACGCAAGGTCACTTCCGATTCGCTGGTCGCTTCGGGCAAGGACGCTTTGATGGACTCCATCATTTCGGGGTCGGTACTGCTGGCGGTGGTCATCTATCTGATCTGGGGCGTTTCTCTTGAAGCCTACCTCGGCGTGATCATCTCGGTGTTCATCATCAAATCGGGCTTTGAGATCCTCAGAGAAACCATTTCGCGCATCCTCGGCGAGAGGATCGACAGCGAGCTGAGCCGTGAGATCAAGCGCGAGCTGTGCACCTATGACGGCGTCAAGGGCGCGTATGATCTGATCCTGCACAGCTACGGTCCCGAGACGCTGATCGGCTCGGTGCATATCGAGGTGCCGGATCATCTGACGGCTCCCGCCCTGGACGTTCTTGAACGCAGGATGACGGCGGACATCTATCAGAAGTACGGCGTGGCGCTGACGGGTATCTCGGTCTACGCGGTGAACCTCAGCGATCCCGAGACGGATACGCTCTTCCATCAGGTCGAAGAAGAGGTTCTCGCGAATGAACACGTGCTCCAGATCCACGGCTTCACCCTTGACAAAAGTACCTCGACAGCGGTGTTCGATCTGGTGATCGGCTTCGACGTCAAGGACAGAAAAGCGCTGTTTGACGAGATCATCGCAGAGCTTCACAAAAAGCATCCGAAGTACACGTTCTACGTGACGATGGATAATGATATTTCAGACTAATAGAATGAGGAATTAGGAATGAGAAATTAGGAATTAAGGAAAATGCCGACGCATGTGTCCGCGTTTTTGATTCCTATAAAAAGAGAATGAAGTGAATTTACCTTATTCTGAATTCCTTACTCCTAATTCCAAATTCCTAATTATTTACGGAGGTATATTATGGCAAGCATTTATGATTTTACACTGTACGACCGCAAAGGCAAGGAGTATCCGCTCGCAAATTACAAGGGCGAGGTCATGCTCATCGTCAACACTGCTACCGGCTGCGGCTTCACCCCGCACTATGAGCCGATCGAGAAGATGTATGAGCAGTACCACGACAAGGGCTTTGAGGTCATCGACGTGCCCTGCAACCAGTTCGCGGGTCAGACGCCCGGCAATGATGAGGAGATCCACGAGTTCTGCACCCTCAAGTACAACACGCAGTTCCCCCAGATGAAGAAGAGCGACGTCAACGGCGAGAACGCTCTGCCGCTGTTCACCTATCTGAAAAGTCAGAAGGGCTTTGAGGGCTTCGGCAAAGGCGTAGCGGCAATCGCGATGAAGGCGATGGCAAAGAAGGCTGACAAGGACTACAAGAACAGCCCCGACATCAAGTGGAACTTCACCAAGTTCCTCGTCGACAGAGAGGGCAATGTTGTCGCCCGCTTTGAACCGACCGCCGACATGAAAGAGGTCGAGAAGGCTGTCGCCGCGCTGATCTGATTAAACCGCTTATTCCTTTTGGAAGGTTTTCCTATAAACTAATCGCTCCCCTGATACAAACGCGTATCAGGGGAGCGGTCTTTTATTGGATAAGAAACGGTTCGTTACAGTCCCCGTGCGTCTTGTCAGTGCCCGTGCGGAACACGGCTGAGCAGTTCTTTTTCATAGGAGCGGTCGGCAATCGCAAGGCGAATAAAGATCACCAATAAAACAGCGGCGCTGCCCCAGATGGAGTAGTAGCCGAACAGCGTACAGCCGATCGCGCCGAGTACTGCGCCGAGGGCGAAGAACAGGATCAGCGTGCCGTGGATCAGCAGCCTTTCCTGCGAGTCTTTGTCGCGGTGGCGGAGATATTTTGCGAGGTGTGAGCCGACCTGACGGATATGATTGGTCACGAAGGTGGTCGCCGCAGGGATCCCCTTGACCTGACGGAAGGTGTTGAACTGCATGGAGCAGATGAAATTCAGCGTTATCTGACAAATCTGGTCGGGCGCTTCTTTCGGCAGAAAGCCGAGAGCGATAACGGCAAGGATCTCGATCCCGATCAGGATGGTGTCCCATCTCAGCAGGCGAAAGCGCTTGACGGTCTTGCCGAGCAGTTCCGAGACGAACGCGCCGAGAAAGTAGGCGCCGATCGGAATGAGCAGATACAAAGCGTCGAGCCACCTTTGCTGTCCCAGCGCTATCGCGAAGAGGACGACGTTTGCGGTCTGGGCGTTGCAGAAAACGCCTCCGCGCAGGATAAAGGTATACGCGCCGAACCATCCCGCGGCCGTGATCAGCAGCCAGTAGACCCACCGCTGTTCACATTCCAGATATTCATTTGAGAGCTTGTGCCTTTGCAAGTGAAACGCTCCTTTCCTCTCAGCGAGGAGATCAGATCCCCTTGCGGATCAGCCGTGAGAGGGGTTTGTAGATGATCGCGACGATGACGGATACGAGGATGCCTTTGATCAGGTTGAACGGCAGTACGCAGAACAGGCAGAAGGTGAAGGTATCGTTGACCCACGGGATGATCGCCTTGCCCGCTTCCACAATCTGCTCGATCGGCATGAACTTCGTGTACATCGGGATCATGACGTAAGCGTTGAGGAACACGCCGACGACCGCCATCACGACGGTGGAGACCGCCATGCCGATGATCGCGTGTTTTTTGGTTCTGCGGAGCTTATAGATGATGCCTGCGGGGATGACCATTGCGGTGCCGATGATGAAGTTGGCAAGCTCGCCGACAAAGCCGGTCGAGGTGCCCTTGAGAATCAGCTTGACGCCGATCTTGATCAGCTCGATCACGATACCCTGTACGGGGCCGAAGGCGAAGGTGCCGATCATCACGGGAACCTCGCTGAGGTCGATCTTGTAGAACGACGGAGCGATGAAGCCCAGCGGAATTTCGATCAGCATGAGCAGTCCTGCCATCGCGCCGAGCATGGCGGTGGTGGTGAGCATACGCAGGCGGTACGAGCTTGATTTCTTTGCGGTTGACATTTTGACTCCTTTGCATAATACAAATTTCTAAAAAACAGCTTAACATCTGTTACGTCTAATTCCGTATAACTTTGTTGGACTCCTTGACATACGCCAGTATGCCCGCGTCGTCCGCCTCGTTCTACGAAATTATCCGTTAACATCTGTTTAATCTGTTTTATTAAAAATTAGTATAAAAGCATGCAAGACATGATTGGGATTTAGGATGAACAAAAGCTCCGCAGGTTCGGGTACCTACGGAGCAGTTCAAGCTATCACATCTTCTCTCATCCGGACTTTACCGTCGGTTACGGAATCACACCGTATCATGCTGTTTGCGACAACAGCTCGCAGACTATACTGCCGGTCGGGAATCTCACCCTACCCCGAAGATATATTCAGTTGGTCAGTCACCTGACACTATTATATTAGCACGGCAGGGCATATGTGTCAATAGTTTCATACGTGATGAATACAAAAAGCGGACGCTTTAGGGTGTGCTTCGTAAGGAAGTTACACCCTAACGGGCGGCTCTTGTAAAATCTTATGTATTTAACTACGGCACGGCTTTATGCTATGCCGTAGTTTTTTGGTTATGCAGACTTTTGCCTGCGCTGTTTCATTTTGGCTTGGAAGCCTTTTTCGAATTCTTCAGGTGTTTGGATATTGATGATACCAACGCCTTTGTAGTGAATGTCTATCAGTTGATACCGCTTGCCGTCGAGGTAGCGAGGTGCTGAAACAACAATTTTGTCAATAAACTCATTGACTAATTCGGATGTCAGAGCTTTCGGGCTTGTAATTTGCTTTACTCTTGCTATAAATTTCTGCAAGCTTTCTGTTTTGTCGGTTTCAGCTGACAGATAGGATTCAATCTCAGGTATCTTCGCCTTAAGCTCCTGCTGTTCGGCTTCATAACGCTTACTAAACATTTCAAAGCGTTCATCGGAAATTTTCTTCGATACATTATCTTCGTATATCCTCAAGATAAGGTCATCAATTTCAGATATTCGCTTTTTGATTTTATTCAGTTCTCGGCGCTTCGCCGCCAACTCCTTGCGCTTCTCCTCGGTGTAGCAATTCATTTGCTTTCGGGCAAATTCCTTTTCATACACTTGAACGTTCAGAAAAACTCTCTGCATATTCTCAAGCACCAACGAGTAAATCATCTTTTCTCTAATGTAGTGGGCTGAACATACGTCGGAGTTCTTGCGGTAGGATGAACAGAAGAAGTACGCCTGGCTTTCCTTGTAGTTGTTGGTTGCGCTGTAATACAATTTCTCACCGCAGTCGGCACAGTAAACCAATCCCGAAAACATACTGACGATTCCTGTCCTTGTCGGCTTTCGCTTATTCTTGCGCAGTTCCTTTACAAGCTCAAAGGTTTCTCTATCAATAATGGATGGGTGGGTGTTTTCAAATATCAGCCATTCTTCGGGCGGCAGCTCAACCTTCTTTTTGTTCTTGAAGGACTGGCGTTGACTGCGAAAGTTGACTGTATCTCCGCAATACTCTTGTTTACCGAGAATATCGGCGATAGTTGCAGGGCACCAATGATATGGTACGCTTGGCGGTTTGCCGCAGTTCCTGCCAATGCTGATCCAGTATTCCGTCGGAGTCAACACTTCATCGGCTTTGAGACGTTTTGCAATCTGCGACGGTCCCATTCCCGATACGCACATTTTGAATATACGCCTGACAATTTCAGCGGCTGGCTCATCTATAATCCATTCGTCTTTGTTGTCAGGATTTTTCATATATCCAAACGGCGGATTAGTTGTCAGCGGCTTGCCCGATTCGCCTTTACTCTTAAAAACTCTGCGCACTTTATCGCTGGTGTTTTTTGCGTGCCACTCGTTAAACAAGTCCTGCATAGGTACAAGATCGCTGATACCATTCTTAGTATCTATGTTGTCCATAATAGCAATGTAGCGAATGCCCATTCGGTCAAATTCTTCTTCCATCAAGGCTCCGACCACCAAGCGGTTACGTCCGAGACGGGAATGGTCTTTGACTATCAGCGTACCGATTTTGCCTTCTTCGCCGAGTTTCATAATTTCGTTGAAGGCGGGACGGTCAAAGTTTGTGCCTGACCAACCATCATCTACAAACAATCTGGTGTTCTTGAAGCCGTTATCGGCAGCATATTTTTGTAAAATATCTGTTTGGTTTTTGATTGAGCCCGATATGCCTTCGTTCTCGTCATCACGGGACAGTCGGCAGTATAGGGCGGTTAATTTGTCTTTATCTGACTGTTTACTCATTTTGCTCCTTTCCACAGTCGGATATGTCTTTGTAGGATACTTCTATTATAACATATCTTTCTGCGAAATTCAACACTTTAAATTGCTAAATTATATATATTTTGATGTTATTCTTTCAACTGTGTCGTAAATAGTTGATGTTGAATTCTCATTAAAGGTAGTACGGATAATGTAGGTTGTGTTATCAATCTTCTGCGTGTACTTCAAAGGTTTGATATACATCCCTCTGGCATACCAAGCTATTCGTTCTTCAGGTGTCATCTTATCAAGTTCGTCATAGAGTTTGTCAAATGCATCGGTTAACTCTGTGCGGATATTGAGTATATTGTCGTTATCATCGGTGTAAAACATAAACTGTCACTTTCCTTTTATGATTTAGTTTTTCTGTACAGGTTTTAGGTGTTCCTAAGTTTTTACTGTTTTTCTCTCGCAGGAGTAAAAACAGTCTGCTTGTTTAGATGTGACATGACAGTAAATCTATTTACAATAACTGTCAACACATCTGTCATACAATTGCTAAATCAGGACTGCTTTTTGTTATAAAGCTCAATGATTCTTCTTCGGTTTGTCCGTCGAAAACTTACATCAATACCGTCACTGCAATACAATTCAAGAGAATACTTATTGAGTAGTTTAGTAACGGTATTCGGCGGTGTGTTGGTGTCATTCATTTCGGTAAGTAAGTCTGTAGCTGTTCCCATCCAATAGTGTTTCCCGACCATTAATGCTTTTAACCTTCCGAAAAAAGGATGATTTTCCTTAAGCTTCGGATACCCCTCGCGGTTGGCTTTACCCAATGTCATAGCAACAATTAGTTGTCCTTTAGTCATAAGTTCTTCCTTTCCGTCACAGATTGAAGTGACTGTTTTGTGTTTAGTTTTATATTATTACACAACAAAAAGCCAAGTTATAATAAGGCTCGTTCTCATACGTAAAAGGGTAAACTATCCCCTTGGTATAAGAAGCCTTATATAACTTGACTTTAAATTATTCCATCCTCTTTTTGATAATTTAAAGTGCTTGTTGTAGTGTAAGCAAGATGATCTTTGCTTATTCAGCTCTTTAATCACATGGATTATTCAGTTTTTAAGTGTACATTCTGTGTACAGTTATAATTATATCCGGTGACAGTTTAGTTGTCAATTAAAATCGTTCGACATATTGCGACGGCGAGATGATGTCACGTCTAAACAAGCAGTGCGTTTTTACTCCTACCGAGAAAAACACGCTTGTTAGGGACACCCTAATTCCTGCAAAATGCGGTTGCCAATATGTCGGTTTCGTGGTAGAATGGATTTGGGTTAAAATACTAGATGGTTATTGTCAGGAGTGGGATAAGTGGATAACATAAAAAAATTTGAAAACCAACCTATCAGAACAGCGTGGGACGAAGAAAAAGAAGAGTGGTATTTTTCGGTTTCCGACGTGGTAGAGGTTTTATCCGAAAGCAAAGACGTCAAACAATACATAAAAAAAATGAGAAACCGTGATGCCGAGCTGAATTCCAAGTGGGGTACAATTTGTACCCCTGTTCGAATGATGACTGCCGACGGCAAATACAGAAAGATTAACGCCGCCGATACAAAAGGTATTCTCCGTATTATTCAATCTATCCCATCAAAAAAAGCTGAGCCATTCAAAATGTGGTTGGCGCAGGTCGGCAGCGAGCGAATAGAAGAAATAATCGATCCCGAAATAACAATAGAAAGAGCATTGGAAACCTACGCTAAGAAAGGTTATCCTGCCGATTGGATCAACCAGCGATTACAGACGATCCGCGCCCGCAAGGAGCTAACCGATCAGTGGCAGGCTCACGGCGTTGAGAAAGGGCAGGAATACGCTATTCTGACGGATGAAGTTACTAAGGCTTGGTCGGGTATGACGACACGCCAGTATAAAAATCTCAAAGGACTTAAAAAGGAAAATCTCCGTGATAATATGAGTACGCTTGAGCTCGCGTTGAATATGCTTGCCGAGGCGACTACAACCGAGCTTACCAAAACACATAATCCTTACGGCTTGAAGGAAAACAGAGAAGTTGCCCAAAGCGGCGGCAAAATTGCAGGTGATGCAAGAAAAAATATCGAAGCGCAAACAGGCAAGCCTGTTATCACCTCTGATAACGACGCAAGGCTGAATGAGGTCGTTACGGGAATGATAGAGGGCGTTGCGAGTAGTGATGAAGATAACAACTAAATATACTTTGGTGAATATAAATGAGTAATTCCAAGGTATTGCTAACAGCGTTTCGAGGGAGCTCTGCGGAACAGCTTATCGGATATGCAAACGATTTTGATTCACTGATATTGCCTAACGACAAGGTGAAGGATTCTGAAAAGCTGATTAACAAGATTATTGATGGTGCATATGACTATGTTTTCAGCTTCGGACAAAAACCGAATATCAAAAATAAAGTGCATATTGAAACAATCGGAAGGAACGGAATAACCTCTTTTGAAACCGACTTTGATTGTGAGCAACTACAAAATCTATTTGAATCAAACGGAATAGTAGCAAAGATTTCTCACAACGCAGGAACATCATATTGTAATTCTCTTTATTATAACGGTCTGAATTATATTCAGCAGAACAATCTTAAAACAATAATGGTTTTTATCCATATTCCGTTTTCAAAGAACATCAACGACGCCGATTCATTCTTTACACAGATTATTGATACGATTTCAAAGATAAGGTGATTTTATGAAAATACGATTTGCTAAAGAAACAGATTACAACGAGCTTGCGCTGATGAAGTGGCAACACGGAGCAGAAGATGATATCGACTATGGTGAGCATAATCTTGACGGAGTCGATAAAGAAGCATTTATTAAAGAATTTGTTTCTTTCCTTCGTACTCATAAAGAATATGAAATCATTGTTACCGAAGATAACGGTATTGTTGTTTCAGCAATGTTTGTTTATTTGATTCCAAAGCTGCCAAAGCCAAACGGAAATGCGAAATACATTGCTTATCTAACCAATGTTTACACGAAGAAAGAATACCGTAGCAAAGGTATCGGCACGCAAATTCTGAATTTTATCAAAAGTGATTTGATTAAGAAGAAGTGCGAGTTGTTGTTTGCATGGCCAAGCGATAATTCAATTGCTTGGTATCAGCGCAACGGCTTTAGCGTGGATAATGAAATATTTGAGTGTCCTTTATGTGAGGAATAATTATGAAGTCAGAAATAATTAAATTAGATATTACAGATTATCAAAAGTGTAGTAATATTTGGGATATGAAGCGCCACAGTGAGCTTGCGGAAAAGTTTTATAATGAGCTTTTAACAGGTAATCGGACTACATATATCTACACTATTAATAATGAGTTTGTTGGCGAGATTTCTCTTGTTAAAGAAATGAATGATTCTGATTATACAATTCCTAACTTACGTATTTACGTTTCCCGCCTTATTGTAAAATACGAATATAGACGGCAAGGTATTGACAAGAAATTGGTTGACTTCATTACTGAAAAAGCAAAATCACAAGGCTATACCGAAATGTCAATCGGAGTTGATTTGGATAATTATCCGGCATTAAAACTATATATGGAATCAGGCTTTGATAAGGTTATTTATATCGGCGAGGACGAACAGGGGAAGTATTTGAAGTTATTAAAAATGTGACCTAAACCGATAATTAATAAGTAATAAATCAATAACCAAGGAGTTAGATATGGACACTAAACAAGAAATAATAGATTATATAAATCAAAAGTCAAATAACGGAGCTCTTTTAGTTACCGGTAAATGGGGATGCGGCAAAACATATTTAATCCAAAATATTGCATCCAATTTAAATAACAGTAATGAGTATCTTGCTGTTTCAATATCATTGTTTGGAATAGATTCTATAGAAGTGTTTCACAATGAAATTAAAAATAAAGTATTTTTCAGTAGAGGATTCGATAAAACTCCAGATAAGCTAAAGAAACAATTAAATAAAGTAAAGGATTTTGCGTTAACAACATCAACCATCTTAGGTGAACATTTCAAAATAGCAAAAAGTATTAATGCTGCATTAACAGTTCGTTGGCAAGATTTCTTTTTCGTAGAAAAATTTATATCGTGTTACAATTTTGCAAACACTTCAGAAAATGATAATAAAATCATAAAAAAGGAATTAATTCTATTTTTTGATGACTTTGAGCGTTCAAAAATTGACAGAATTGATCTAATGGGAGCGATAAACAGTTACTCAGAGAATAAGAATATAAAAGTTATAATAATAGCCGATGAAGATAAAATAAAGTCGACCAATAATAATGATAAAGATAATAAGTACGAAGAGTTTAAAGAGAAATTAGTTTCTCGTACTGTACAAATTAAATACGATTATCAAAATGCAATAGAATCTATTGTAAATAGTTATACAGAAACCACAGAAGGATATAAAGACTTTCTGAAAACAAACATCGAAACAATTCATAAAGTATTTACAGAAAGTCAAGTCGAAAATCTGCGTTCTGTAAAAGCGTTTATTACTGATTATGAACGTGTTTATACATCATGGCATAATTCTAATGTTCCTTTAGGATTAGAAGTTAATGTGTTTTATATGTTTGGGGCAATGTTATTTGGAGTAAAAGGAGGTTTTTATAAGGAGGGAGAATATGGGTACATTTTTTCTGATGTTCACTCTAAAGATCTTTTTTCAAAATGGAGCAGTACATATGAACTTTATTCTATCCAAAAATGGATTACTAAAGGAATCTGGGATGAACAAGTGTTTTTGGATGAAATACAGAGTAAGTTTAATCCTTTAAATCTAGGTGATGTTGAAATATTTCTTTTATATAGTTTTTGGGATTTAGAGCAATCGAACATAGAAATAGGTTTACCTGAGGCTGTACAAAAAGCATACAACGGTGAATTAATAAGAGATCAACTTATTTCTCTTTTACAAAAAGTTCACACTATGAAAGAATATTCAATTCCCTTACCCTGTATAGTTGATTATTCAAAAATTAAGGATGGGTTTGAGAAAAGGAAAAAATTAGTATTGTCAAATCAGATTGAAGAACCAAAAAGACGTAGATTTGCAGAAAAAGCTCAGATTGACGAAGAAGCCTATAATATTTACAAAGATATTGAAAACTTTGATAAAAAACTATATGAATTAGAACCTCGTAATAGATTTGTTGGATATTTAAATCTTGTTGATGGAATTAATAGTTACGAATTTCGTGGGAAGATTATTGGATGTTTTGATACAGACTTATTGGCATTGTTCATCCAAAGATATTTAAAAAGTGATAATGCGAATAAGCGTGATTTGTGTTTTATACTTATGGATTTAAGTTTTACTGACAAAGAATATTTGACTATAGAAGAACGGAAAGAGACAATTAGTAATTTTCAGAAATTGATTAAAACATTACTTAGTAGTGACCAAAACGATAATGATTTTATTACAGCAACAATAAATAAAGAGTTTTCAAAAAGAATAGAAGAAAAAATACAAGAAATTACAGATATTGATAAAATTTAAATGATCAATAAATGATGACAATTGTAAATGATTTAGACTGATTGTTAAAAACGCCAAGAAGGAATGTTTTATGAAATACTTACCGTTTAGTTTAGGAGCCTTTTTATGGAAAACATAAATGAAGTATATGAGTTTTACAACAACGGAGCTGAGATTGACCGCCTTGAACATGGTTTAGGTATCGTTGAGTTTTATCGCTCAAAGGAGATTATTTCTCAGTACATAAACGAGAAAAGCACTATTTATGATATAGGCGGCGGAATCGGAAAATATTCCGAATGGCTTACTGAACAGGGACACGATGTAACGCTGATTGAGCTTGCGCCGACAGCGGTTGATTACGCAAAGAAGAATATGAAAACGTCCTATGTAGCAGAGATCGGTGATGCAAGAGAAATCAACAAACCAGATGATAGCGCAGATGTAGTTTTGTTAATGGGACCGTTGTACCATTTGCAGGATAAGGATGCCGTGATAAGGCACTTAGCGAAGCTTACCGTGTCCTGAAAAAGGGCGGTTTGTTGATTGCGGCTGGTATTTCCAAATTCAGCTCCACCACTTGGGCATTATCTGTTTACGGAAACGGTTGCAATTTTATTGACGATGATATTTATATGAACATGCTCAAACACGAGCTCGCCACAGGCGAACACAACCGCCCGAAGGAATATCCGTTTATTATCGCAAATGCCTATTTCCATACGATAGACGAATTGAGAAACGAAGTCCAAAACAGCGGATTTGAGGTTGTAAATTCTCACGCTGTTGAGGGGTGTTTGTGGATAACACCAAAGCTCGATGAAAAGTGGCCGGATATAGACAGCAGAAGCAGACTGCTTGAACTTATCCACGCCACCGAACACGAAGAAACGCTGATAGGTTTAAGCCCGCATTTCTTGGTGGTGGGAAGAAAGAAATGATTGTGTTGTAAAGTATTTAATCGTATTTATATCGTCCCTAAAAAGTCGGACATATAAGTAAAAATCCTGATATCATATTATCAGGAGGTAAACATTATGGATATTATTAAACAGCTTAACGACGCTATCGCATATATTGAGAACAATCTGTGTGGCGAGATTGACACAAATAAGATTGCAGAAATCGCCCTTTGTCCATATGATAAATTCAAACGCTTTTTCAGCTATATGACAAATATGTCGGTTAGCGAGTATATCCGCAAACGCAGACTTACGCTTGCTGCGTATGAGTTGTTGAAGGGGCAAGAAAAGATTATCGACCTTGCTGTTAAATACGGATATAGTAGCGCCGATTCTTTTACAAGAGCGTTTGCAAAACAGCACGGCGTATTGCCTACAGAAGTAAGCGAAGATACTCAATTAAAAGTATATCCACCTGTTTCTTTTTATGTAGCAATTAAAGGTGCAAGCGAGCTGAGATTTAGAATAGCAAATATAGATTCGGTCAAGCTAAGAGGTATATCCAAGGAGTTTAGCGGAACTGCGGCTGAGCGTTTTGAGCAAGAACATATTATGTGGTCTAATCAGCACGATGATGTCCAAAATCAGGTTTGCAAAACAGTTGAGGGAGTTTGGTATGGCATTTGGAATAATGGTATTTATTCCATAGTGAAGAAAGCAGATGAAATTGATAATCCTTTCCTTACCGGAATCACAATTCCATCTGGCAAATACGCCATATTCTCAACCGACTTTGGTGGCTTTGCAGGTGATGTTTTGCCAATACTTCGTGAGCAGATATTTGATTGTTGGTTACCAGATTCGGATTTTACACAAACCTATGATTACGAAGTCGAGGTTTATTACCTTTATCCAAAAGACAAAAAGCATAAACGACACTATGAAATATGGATTCCAATTGAATAACTTTTGTTTACCGTTCTGAGAAAATCAGGGCGGTATTTTCATTTGCAGAAATATAACGAAATGTTCACAAAATTGTATGCGAAATTTAGTGCTGTTTCGACAAATAACGACTTGCATTTTCTACGATTGAGTGTATTCAAATGTAACTGCTAATATGATAGAATATAATTATCAATATAAAGCCGATAACAGGAGGAAAAAATCGTGTCAATTTTTTCATGCATTAGTATTTCAGATTGGTCCCAGTTTTTCCCAGATTTAATTGCAACGGCTGTTGGTGTTGCGCTTCCCTTACTGATTGGATGGCTCTCATCGTTATTACATAATTTTAAAAGGAAAAAAGAAATAATTAAAGAGTTTCAAACGGAATTAGAATATAATAGACAAGCACTTGTAGACTGGAAGGACACAAAGATTCTTCCCGCATCTTCAATTAAACATCTCAAGACAACTATTTATGAATTAGCATTATCAACAGGTGATTTAAAACTTTTAAATAATCAAGCACGGAAGAATATTGCTGAAACATACGAACTATCTATCATTTTTAATGATTGTATGCAAGAGCAAACAAAGTTCTTTTTTGATAAGGGAAAACTTAATGAAGATATAAAAGAAATAATGGTTTCACTAAAAACGCAAATTCTTGAGAATATTATTGAAATTAATAGCCTATTATGAAAAATAATGATTGTGAAACTTTTAGGAATGGAAGCATTTTTGCCAGGTTAAAAAGTATATAATTCTGCTTCTTGAAACAAAAGAAGCAATATGATAGGATTTATCTCTTTAGGTTAATACACCTTCTCAGGCACGCGAGGAAAGCAAACCGTCTAGTAGACAATTTAGTGTTTTTACTATGGGGACGTTTATTAATATTGATGGAGACAGATTATTTATGATGCAATTAATCGATACGGATAAAACATCTAATAATATGCAAAACAAAAGAAGAGTCATTGTACCCATCAAAAAGCATGTAGATGCGATATTGATTACTTATATTACATCAGACAAGAGCGTAGAGAATATTAAGATTAAGGATACAGTGATACACTCTGTTATGAAATCGTATGGATTTCCGATTACGATGTCCTTATCTAAAGATGCAAAACCAAGTGACTTTTTACCAACTATAATGAGCAATATTGATTTAGCTGATTGTGTTTTGCTTGTGTATCCTTCTGCGCAACCAGAATGTAGAATACCAGCTGATTATTTTGGAGATGTGTTTGATCAAGAAGAAATCCCACAGTATAATCTTATTCAAGATACTGAATTATCTCTTTTAGAATTCGAGTTATTATACTCAATAAAAAAGAAGAAAAAAATTTTAGTTTTTATTGATAAATATTCTTCTGGAATTAACGATAATATTTTCCAGTTAATTAGAAGCAGCAAGATTCCATATTATACTTTTACCTCTGATCTTGATGAATCCATTGTTTGTACACAATTTAATACTATCAAACGAGAAGTCTTGCAGGGTGGTATAGGTTACTTCAAAAAGGATGATTATTGCTTAACAGTATTAAATAAATGCACACAAAGAGAAGCAGTCTCGCAAAAAACTATAGGAGAATATACAAATACATCAGGAGAGATGAATGCATCACCCCAAAGCGAAATACATATTTTAACAAATGAATGGACAAATTACGATTATACAACTATGTCATCACTGACAATAGCAATTAACACAAAAAAAGGAGTAAAATATTGTTATTATGCTCCACAGCGATACAAAAATACTGTTGAAGCATTTAAAGAGGTATTAAAAGCTTATTATAAAAAGTCATTTAAAGCTCGTAAAAAAGTTGTAGCATGGATAAGAATGGCTAAAAGCAAAGGGTGTTATTTAGATGAATTCTTTACCGTAGTGTGCAACAAACCAGTTAGTAATGTGATTTCATATTTGCTTTCACTATGTGGACAATATGATCATGAAAGACTAGATGGTATACTATCGCTTTGTCATTCTGCTAATTCCGATAAACCAATCGATTTGCATATTGATAGAAATAAGCTACAAGAATGGATAGGAGGAAAACTAATAAACAATGAAAAAACTATCTTTCGCTTTCTAGGTAATCTTGGTGTTTTGCTAAAAGCTTTAAGAAGTGATACAAAGTTATGCACTAATGCAAATATTAATGAATTTTGCGATAATCTCGAACTTTTATATAATATGTATTTATTATGTCAATGGCAAACTTCTAGTGATGAGAGAGTTGATAAAAACTTTTCTACTGAAGATATTTCAAACTTAATAGAGTTTTTTCGTTACAAAGAATATGCACTTGGAGAAGGGCAACCGAATAATGTAATTATTTCAGAACCTGTAGAAGAGTGGCTTCTTCCTGAAAGAGAGAATGAGTATCCGGGAGAAATAGTATTGTCAGAAGATGAGATAAACTGTTATTTAGATAATGTTGTTTTTCTTCCCATTGAAGATGGAAACCCTTTTACATTAGCATATAGTTTTACTTTGTTTTTAGGATACAGCCCAAATGGAAAAGAGTATAATGAATCTGCAGCATGGTATACAACTTTTTCTGATAATCAAAGCCAAGGAGTCGACTTAATTGACAATGGTCTTTTTATGGTTGATATCGGACCAACAGATACATTGTTTCCTGAAATAAAACAGATATTTAGGAGCATCATATTATCTAATGACAGTGTATATGAGCAATTAAAAAGCATAAACTCTGTAATAATAAATACACTTTAATTATTTTATGAAGTATATTATAAATAAAAAACAACTTATCAAAACAATAAAAGCCTTTAGAATCAATGCTAAGATTTATTATCCCCTAAAGGTTAATACTGATAAAACTCTCTTAGAGATAATAGATCCATTTATTAGAGGATATGAAGTTGAATCATATTATCAGGCAGTTATGCTAATAATGGAAATGAAGGTTGATCCAAAGCGGATTTTATTTTCATCTCCGCTATTGACAAACGCAAGAACAATTGATAAACTTTTATCATTACAAATAGTCAATTATGCTGTTGATGATGTTACAATCTGTAAGTCCATTATTCAGAGAGGAACTGGACTTGGCTTAAAATTCCTTTTGAGATTGGATATAAATAAAGTAGTAGAAACAGATAATATTCAATTAAAATGGGGAGCGTCCTTAAATGACATTTGTCATATGGCAAAGCAAATCGAAGAGAGTGGCTATACTTTTTTGGGAGTTTCATATTATCTGCCCCAAGAAGTCGCATCCCTGGAAAATCATATAAAAGTATTGAACTATATCGCTAAAAACATAAAAGATATAAAGTATCTTGATATAGGTGGCGGTATAAAGCCATCAGATGTAAAATCAATTAAGAAAACAGTTGAAAGCTCATTTAATGAAGTGCCCGTCATTCTTGTTGAACCAGGTAGACATCTTCTTAATCCTAGCATAGATTTAGTCGTCAAGATTGTATCTATACGGAAAAAACAAGAAAAAAAATTATTATTCATAGATTGCGGGATATATAGTGGTTTAATAGACTGTATAGTTAAAAAACGGTCTTTCAAGATTAAAGCTTTGTCTGAGAATAATAACAAATTCACGGATTATTTAGTGTGTGGAGATACATCCGATATTTCTGATATCATTGGAGTTTATTCCCTCCCATTTGATTTAAGAATAGGGGATGAACTAATCATTAAAGAATGTGGGGCCTATTGTAGTGAAATGGATACAAATTTTTGTGAAAACAAAAGAGCCAACTATATTATAGTTGACTCTTAATGGAGCTGTTGGATGGTTGTAACCCATCATCTCTAGCAAACAACACTAGCGTCTTACTTTAGACCACAACAGCTTATCTGTATTATAATATAATAAAAAATATTGCTTTTGTCAATAGGAAAAGGAGATTTTTATGGAAAAACTCAGAAATGAAATTCAAGATTATCTTAATAATGAATTGATTTCTACACATGGTCTTTCAAAAGAAGTATTTGATATGAAAAACCTTGGAGAAAAAGCACTAAATCGCATTTTCCTTAGGAGATATAGAAAATACGCTACAACACAGGAAGTTAGAGATTTTGTCAAAAGCAGATTAGACAATATTATTGCAAAATCTTTACCGATGATTTTCGTTCCTAGTTTCGGTGGTTATAAGCATTGGTGGACCCCAACATACCCAAAATGCGATTGGGCAGAAGTGTTTAATATTAAATTTTTACTTGAGTTTTTGGCTCCAATCTATAACTCGTATAAAAATAATACCGTAGCGATTGAATATGAGTCGGAAGAAGTTATTTTATCTGAACTGAATAATATTCCTCAAGAAGGATTAGACGCATATACTCAGTCGTTTCGTGATGTGCTGAGTATTTTCCAAAGTATTATTGGAGATAAAGTAGAATTGTCTCTTATTTTAGCAAGAGAACAATATGAAAGTGTTGGCTTTTCGAAAGAAAAGCTACTAAGCCGAATTGAAGAAATGATGCCTGATTATTATAAAAGATTTGACTCTTATGATGAGGAAGATAAAAAGCGAAGAATTTCAAAAGTAAAAACAAATTTTAAACTTGATGGAGTGAAAGATTATACAAATTTAACTGAAGAAGAAACATATAATCTTTATAGATGGTCACGCGTATTTAACGAAGCTTTTTTAGATGCGGATTATGAAGTTAGAGGAGAATCGTTTTTTGATGATGAAAGCACCATTCCGTTGCTGTTTTCTTTTGGATTGGGACCGGGTGGTGAGGCGTGGCCTCATATTGGTTCGAGTTCGTCCTCAATGGTAGATTTTTGGGCTGGTATGGGAATTTTAGAAAAACGTGATAATGGTACTATTATCCCTCGAATAATTTCGAAAACACAGTATGATTTAATAAAGAACGATTTAATTAGAGTTCCTGTAAAAACTAAGTTATCGGGATTAAACAATAATTATGATTATATTGATGTATATGTTGGAACACTAGTATTCTAATTGTTTACTTGATTGTCATATACCACATATACTATGATCTCCTTTAGAATAGATAGTTAAGACATGTACATATGGTAATTACCAAAAACACAGTTGTATAGTTGAATAATATGATTTTATTTGAGTACTATATTGTTGCATTAGAATCCCAACGGTATGGTGTTGAACTATTTCACAGGTGATTATAATTCATTAGAAGTTTTATGGCTTTTCTGAAATCTCCACACCATTCTTAAAGGTAAATATGAACCTGCCATCATGATGGACGGTCACATGGTCGATATGGCTGAGCCACAGGCAGTCGGAGTATGGATCGGGAGTGTATTGGCAGACTGTATCTCCATCAGAAAAGCCTCGAGAGTGGCGCGTTTCGTAACGCGGTCGGCTCTGATGCTTTGTTTCTTTTCATATATTCAGGCTCTTTGTCAATAGTTGGGGTAAACCCGGAAAAAACAGAATGAGAGAATAGACAAGCGATGGCTAAGAAGCTGTCGCTTGTTTCGCGTAATTAAGTAATTGGTAAGAAAAGATATAAAGGATACGATTCCTGAATTTTCGAAAATTTCGGTAACCGTAAGCGATTCTTTTAAGGACTTTGATCTTATTGTTGCAACCTTCCGTAAGGCCGTTAGTGATAGGTGTCGAGAATGAATTAAGGATATCGGTTGCCAGTTAATCATTGTCTGTGTGCATTTTTGGAACCTTTCAATGCCGCAGTCAAAAGCTGAAGTAATCCATTCAGATAGAGCAGTTTTCGCTGAATCTCTGTCTTCGCAGTCGAGAGTTTTCAGAAATTCCTCTTTGTAGAAATGAGCGGAAGAAAGTGTAAGTGAAGCGCAGAGCATAATGTTTACTTGCTGCTTTTGTTCATCTGTGAGATTGTTGAAACGCTTAAAAAGAAGCTTTCTGGAGTGTTTGAAATAAATACGGTATTGTTTGCCGAGCTTTTTCTGAACATCTTTTCTGACGCCGTCAAAAGCCTAGAATACTTGTCTGATCCAATGGTATTTGTCAACAATCTGATCGGCGTATTTAAACAGATTAGAAGCCAGTAAAGCGTAAGGCTTCCACATATCACTGGCAAAGGAGGTTACTTTATCTCTCAGACTTCTTAAATCTCAAAAAATATGAGATTAAATAGCTTTCATAGCGCTTTGGTAGGATGTCCAGCACTGCCTTGTTAACCGGATCGGTAACGATACATTGGTATTTTCCTTGTTTGTGTTACCCTTGAATTCATCGATGGAAAGAGAAGTCGGAAAATCCCGGGGAGAATATGATACGAGATCAAAAGTCCTCATAATTGTTGTGGTTGAAAGGTTCACTTCTTTACCGACATCTGTAAAGGTTACCATATTCCTCATCCGGTCGATAATATATGCTGACAAACGGTTTGTCCTTCTATGGTAACGGGGTAAAAAGGTGTTCTTTTCGTAAAAGCGTTTTCCGCATTCACAGCGATAACGTCGCTTTTGCAAATGGATATATGCTGTTTTGCCGTAGACGGGGATATCTTTGATGACTTATTCTCGGTAATCATGTATCTTATATGTTTCAGCTGAGCAGTCAGGACAATGATGTACTTTCCTTTTGAGTTTGCCATAGATATGGATTACTATTCCATTTGATTCAATTCTTTCGATAATTAAGTCTTGCAATCCGATGAGTTCTTCTGTAGAATAAGTGTAGAGCATATTTGTTCCTCCGTTCATGGTTTCTCGTCAATTCCGTTTTAACGGATTTGGTGCAAATATGCTCTACATTTTTTAGTTTATTTTTTGTAGGCTCTATTTGTTACCTCAATATTTATTATAGAGCCTATTTATTATAGAGCCAAAAGAAACTATATGTATATAAATCGATTAATTCTGAGGATTTGCAATTTTATCTTGATAACGAAACTGAAGGTGCGTATCATGATGCCATGTATGAACAGTTGAAAGGACAATTAGCTCCCAGTCTTGAGCACTTTTTTTGAAAGTGATAGAGAATTCGAAAAGAAGGCAGGCAATTTCTCATTTGATTCCGAAAATTATAGCAAAATGATGGAAGTAAAATGTATGTTAAGTTCTCAAACAGAATCAACCCTTGTATTAAATGCAGACTTTTTTTGGAAAGCGATATTCATTTTTCGATAATGAGTATTCGTGTTATTTTGAAAATGACAAAGAGATTAATTATAAACAACTAATTATCTATTCAAATAGAATTAACAGTATATTAAATCGACCTATTTATGAGGAAATAAAGCGTATATCAGAAAACAAACCTGTTTTCATTATTTATGATAAAAATGAGTATAACGCCAAAGGTTCTATTGATTACTTTATTCCAGTTGACAAGAGAAAGAATATTCAAATCATTGAATCTTTCGATATTAGTCAATCTATCATCTGCTTTAGTGACAGTCTTATGATTGATTTAGAAAAGTACGCATTATCAACGCTTAACGGAATTATAAGCTTTAAAATACCTATAATTAGTTTTGATTCAACAGAAATTTCTAATATGATATCTACATTAAAAGAAAAAAAGGTTTTCAAAAATACTTATTACTTGATAATGAGCGCTCAACAACAAAGCCAGAAAAAGTGAACTATAGACAATACTATAGAAAAAAGAAAGGACGAAGGTGATTGTTTTCACCTTCGTCGCCTTTCTTATACATAAATCAAATCTTTGTAAACTATTTCAGTTACACGATTGCGAATGTTGTTCATTTTCTGTACCCACAGCATTTGATTATCGGCTTTTAGCTGTTCTGTAACGCCTTCATGCCTTGCAAACTGTTGAACAAGTTTATCGTACATTTCGGTTGCTTCTTTATCTATGTTTGCGAGATAGGCGGTAAGTATGCAACTTGTAAGCATGTTGAAATAGCGGATTTTATGATACTGTTTGATATAACGTTCGTGCCTTTTACCCCAAATACCAATTTCAACCTTTGGTTGTTCGGGTAATACTAAATCAGGTAATAAATAATCACCTTGTTGAGTGTAAGTGATTTCATTTTTCATTTTGTAAAACCTCCGTAAGTTTAGATTTTATCCTACAAATCCAACTTATCCGACTGTCTTACAAAAGCCCAAGGGAGGCAACTTCCTTACGAAGTGCCTCCCTTCACGTCCGCTTTTTCTGTCATGTTACGGTCTGATATATTCGTTGACCTTGTACGGAGTATTGATGTCGGAAAGATAACGCTGGATGTAGGTCGCGTCAGGAATCTCGGTTTTGCCGTTGTCATCAACGTCTCCGTGGAGGAACGCCGCCTCGGTCATGTCGGCGGAAAGTCCAGATTCAACGCGCTGGATCAGCGATACGTCCGTGATATCGACCTCGCCGTCGCCGTTCGCATCGCCGCGGCGTGCCGGAGCGTCATACTCGCAGATGAAGAAGGAGTTATAGTAGCCGTAGAAGGAGCTGTAGTAGCTGCTGCCCCTGCACTTGTCCCATGTGCCGGCGTAGTTGGTGCTGCCGTAGTTCATCGGGTAGAGCAGAGCGTAGTATTCGCCGGAGTCGTTCTTGCCGTAAGAAGCGTCATACCACTTGTTGTAGCCGGCGAGAGAGGTATTGTCCACCCACTCCCACTTGCCGATATCGCTCTGATAGTGCAGACCGATCCAGCAGTAGCCCTGACGGTCGCTGATCATGTTGTACGCCATATAGTTTTCGGCTTCACTGCCGATGGAGATCAGGTGACCGCCCTGCTGTCTGCAGAACGCGGCCGCTTCCTCCCAGCCCATGACGTTGTCGTACAACTCATAGAGATGTCCGTTATACTCCGCGGTTTTGACGGGAGTATAGGACGTATCCTTTTTCCAGTGGGCATAGAGGCGGATAGTGCTCTCGTTGATGATCGAATCGGAAGTTATCCTGTCGCCGCCCTCAGCCGCCGTGTACCATCCGAGGAAGGTATAGCCGTCGCGGGAGGGGGTGGGCATATTGGTAGGACGTCCGCCGAGGGGCACATCCTGTGTAGTCGCCGCGGCTGCGGTCTCGGGCTTGACGTTTGTCGTCGAGGTATTGTCGCCCAGCGCGAGCGAATTGATATAGAAAGTACCTGCTTTGTCAAAATAAGGATGCAGTGCGCTGCCGCAGAAGCGGTTCTTCGGCAGTGTCAGGGAGTAGGTGCGCCAGCCCTTGGTCAGAGTGACCGAGTACAGCGTGTTGGAGTAGCCCCAGCGGAAATACATCTTCGCGTCATCAACGGTGGATTTGGCGTAGAAGTGCAGGGTAAAGGTTTTATCGTCGCCGACAGGCGCAGCCTGACTGTAGCCATCGCCGTAGCCCTTGTTGGTGGAGGTGAGGATCGCGAGATCCGTACCCGAGGAGCCCGCCTTGCTTCCGACGATCTTCAGGGAGTTCGCGTTATTGAACTGCTGTACCGTATCGACCGATACCGTGTAGGCGGAGCTGCTGCGGGAGTAGATGTATTTACTGTAATTGCTGCCCAGATCGGAGCCTAAGATGTAGTTGTAGCCGCTGTAGTTCGAAAAGTATTCGATCGCCGCGCTTTCGGGGATCCACTGGGCGTAGAAGGTGAGCGTGGCGGAAGGGCTGTCGTCCAGCCAGTTCTTGCTCATGCGGTAGCTTTCACCTGGGTGATAAAAGGCGTAGTGATAGCTGTTGTTGTAAATATCGCTCTGCGACTGCCAGCCTGTGCCGCCGGAGGTGAACCATTTGTTGTCAAACGAGCGCTTGACGATATAGCCCGCGAAGGTGTAGCCGCTGCGGGTGAAGCCATTTTCCTTGAGGGTGTAGGCTTCGTCGGTATAGACGGTCTGTGACGCCACACTGCCGCTGCCGCCGTTCGCGTCGTAGGCGACGGTGGAGGCGTTAGGCTGCCAGGTCGCGTAGAAGGTGAAGGTGGTGGAGCTTGTGATGCCGCCGATCCACGGAGTCCCGAGGGTGTAGGAATTGCCCTGCGGGTAGACCTTGTAGTGATAGCCGTTGCTGTCGATGCTGTCCTGCGTCTGCCATCCGCCGTCGGTGGTGTACCACTTGTTATCGTAGGAGCGCTTGACGATATAGCCGTCAAAGCTGTAACCGTTGCGGGTGAAGCCGTTTGATTGCAGCTGGAAGCTGCCGTTTGCCGCGACGCTCTGGGATGACATGCTGCCGCTGCCGCCGTTCGCGTTATACGCGACGGTGTGGACGACGCCGTTGCCTGTCAGGTTGTTGCCGGGCAGATGGATACGGTAGGAGAAGCGGCTGCGGATCTCCGACCAGGAGTAGAAGCCGTCCCAGCGCACCTGGTTATAGACGCCGGTGCCGTTGCCGTCGGTGAAGTAGACGCCGCTGTCGGTGACCTTGGTGATGAAGATGGAGTGGGAGTTGTAGTCGATACGTACCCAGTCGCCCGCGGTGATGCCGCTTGAATCGTTGGTTTGGTAACTCGTCAGACCGTCGGCGTAGAACCGCGCGCCGAATACCTCATACAACATCTGCGCCGCGTATGCCCAGCATTCCCATGCCTTCGCCGAACCGTATTCGTAGTATACGCCCTCCCAGATAGAGCCGTTTGGGTATTTGGAGCGCAATGAGTTGAGCTTGGTCTGGAACTGTGTTTCGGTGAGCAGAGACCAGCCGGTGGGAGCAAGCTCGTCGGTATCCGCGGCAGTATCGGAAAGTTCCGTGTCAGCCGCCGTATCGGCAATGTCGCTTTCTGCCGCAATGTCCGAAAGCTCTGTATCGGCAGAAGTATCGGTTATTTCGGTCTCAGCCGCCGTCGCCGCGAAGCTCACGGAGCTGAACACCAGAACGGAGCATATCAAAAATATCAATAATCGTTTCATAATGGTACCTGAAATCAATCCTAAAGTTTTTTTACATTTTTCAGTATAACATTATAGCAAAAATTCCCTATACTGTCTACGGACAATTAGTGAATAAAAGATGGCGATTCTGTGAACAAAATCATGAAAAAAGACGGAAGCGTCTTTGGTCGTTTGCCGTCTGTCAAAAATATTGACTCGCTTTGCTTTCGGTGGTATAATTTTGACATATTCCGACACGAAAGGACATGGGGTTTATGATACAGGTAAGGTATTTCAGCGGATATATCCGCAACTGGAAGAAGTTATGCGCGGAGCTCAATATCGCGCTCCCGCTCAGCCGCAAGGACAGGGAAGAAGCGGTATTGCGCCGCGGCTTTGAGAAGTGGGGCGTGGGGCTCCCTGAGCACCTTTACGGTGCGTTTGCGTTCGCGATCTTTGACGATGAGACGGATAAGCTCTATGTATTCCGCGATCAGGTCGGTCAGAAGCAGATGTTTTATGCCGTTGTCGGCGGCGAGCTGCTCTGCTCGGGTGATATCGACGCGATCGTGTCGGATGAGCGGTATACGAAAAAGCTCAACATGCGCATGCTGCAGCAGTATCTGTTCTACGGCTATCCGATCGGCGCAGAGACCTTTTATGAGGGCGTATATAAGCTCCAGCCCGGTCATTACCTGATCTGGGACGGTCGGTCTGCGGACGTTCACCGCTATTTCATGCCGACCTTTGAGCCCGACAATAGCAAGTCCCCTGAGGAATTCGCGCAGGAGATCCGCGCGGTCGTAAAGGAGATCTTTGACGAAGAGCGCGATGACGAGGAGCTTTCCTACAAGGAGTCGTTCCTCTCGGGCGGCGTGGATTCCTCCTACCTTTTAGCGGCGGGCGACGCTGTCTGCGCCAACACCGTCGGCTATGAGGAAGCCGCTTTCAGCGAGGCGCACCTCGCCGAGGAGACTGCGAAATATTTAGGCAAGGGCTTCCGCGTGAAGATGATCTCCCCGCAGGAGTTCTTTGACCGTATCCCCACCGTGATGGACAAGATGGGTCAGCCGCTGGGCGACGCGTCCGCTGTGGCGTTCTCGCTGGGCTGTCAGGCGGTGCGTGAGCACGCGAAGGTCATCTACTCGGGCGAGGGTATCGACGAATTCTTCGGCGGCTACAACGCCCATAAGCGCGAGCTGCCGAGCGACTGGGTCTACCTGACCTGTTCGCATATCATGTCCGAGCCCGTGGTGCGCTCCTTGATGAAGGACTATGATACCTCCGTCAAAGCAGCCGATCCGCTGATGGAAATGTGGAACGAGGTGCAGGGACAGGCTCCTTTAGCGCAGAAGCTGACGATCGACATTTCGTTCTGGCTCGAGGGCGATATCTATCTGAACACCGACCGTACCTCTACCGCCTGCGATGTGGAGCTGCACACGCCGTTCTCCGATCTCAGACTGTTCAACGTGGCGCGCAGGATCCCTGCCGAGTACCAGTTTGAGGGCGAGCAGAACAAGATCGTGTTCCGTATGGCGGCGTCCGAAAAGCTCCCGCATGAAGCCGCCTTCCGCAAGAAGGTCGGATTCCCCGTGCCTGTGCGTCAATGGCTGAGCGACGAGCGTTACAATAAGCCTGTCGAGGAAAAGCTCTTTGGCGAAAGCTCGAAGAAGTTCTTTGATCAGGATGAGATCAAGGACATGTGGGATCGCTTCATCGGCGGCGAAGCGCTGTTATGGAACCGCGTCTACGCGGTCTATGCCTTCCTGCTCTGGTATGATCTGAAATTTTGATAGTTGATATAGCGAAGGGCTGTCGTGCGACAGCCCTTTCTTTATGTTACCCTAACGCTACGTCCAAAGTCATCATCACCGAAAAGCCGACCGAGAAGAAGATCACCCCGATATCGGAGTGCTTTCCCTGCGACATCTCGGGGATCAGCTCCTCGACCACGACGTAGATCATTGCGCCCGCGGCGAAGGACAGCAGATAGGGCATAGCGGGTACGACCAGCGCCGCGAAGATGATCGTCAGCCAACCGAACAGCGGCTCCACCGCGCCCGACAGCACGCCGTACAGAAAGGCTTTGGGCTTTCTTTGACCCTGTGCGCGAAGCGGCATGGAGATGATCGCGCCCTCGGGAAAGTTCTGGATCGCGATCCCGAGCGCCAGCGCGAACGCTCCACCCGCGGTGATATCGGCGGAGCCCGACAGCAACCCCGCGTAGACAGCGCCGACCGCCATGCCCTCGGGGATGTTGTGCAGGGTGACCGCCAGCACCATCATCGTGGTGCGTTTGAGGGAGCTTTTGGGACCCTCTGATTCGCTCAGCCCCCTGTGCAGATGGGGAATGACCTTGTCGAGAAGCAAGAGGAACAGCACGCCAAGCCAGAAGCCGATCAGCGCGGGGAGGAACGACAGCCGCCCCATGTCCTGTGACTGCTCGATCGCGGGGAGAATCAGGCTCCATACCGACGCGGCGACCATGACCCCTGCCGCGAAGCCCGTCAGCGCGCGGGAAAGGTTCTCGCTCAGCTCCCGCTGCATAAAGAAAACGGCTGCGGCGCCGATAGACGTGCCGAGAAACGGTACCGCCAGCCCGAAAAAGACATCTAAGTTCATATATATAATCCTTATCCGTTTTGTGAGAACAGGGATTTTCCCTTGTTGTTATGCTATGCGCAAATGACTCAAAGGTGAAAAAACGGGAGTCCCTTTCGGAACTCCCGTTTTCTTTATGTCTGTATTTATTCTGCTGTCGGTTCTTCGACGGGCGGGTCTGTCGGCGTCTCTGCGCCGGTATAGGTGTAGGTCCAGCCTGTCTTGTTATAGTCGCTTGTGAAGCTGCCTTTGCTGTTGACACAGCGGATGGTGTAGGTGTAGGCGGTATTCAGCGCGGCCGCGTCGTCGACGCAGCTTGTGTCGGAGGTCTCGGCAAAGCGCGTCCAGCCGCCCTTGCTGTTTTTGTAGTAGACGCGGTAGGTGCTCGCGCCTTCAACCGGCTCCCAGCTGAGATGAACGCCGTCGGCTTCGCCGGTGATCTCGGTGATCTCAGGCGTGGCAACGCCTTCATAGGTGCATTTCCAGCCGTTTTTATTGTAGCCGCTGACAAAGTAGCCCTTGTTGTTGACACAGCGGACGGTGTAGGTGTAGGAGCTGCCCAAGGTGACGACTTCGTCAAGGTATTCTGTATCGGCAGTTTCTGCGATACGCGCCCAGCTGCCGTCGCTCTTTTTGCAGTAGACGCGGTACTTCTGCACGCCCTCGATCGGCGTCCACTGCAGGCGGATGCCGTCGCCTTCGCTTGTGATGGTCTCAACCGTCGGCGTATCAAAGCCCTTGAAGGTATGTTTCCAGCCTGTCTTGTCATAGTCGCTGGTAAAGTCGCCTTCGCTGTCGACACAACGTACGGTGTAGGTATAGGTTTCTCCGGGCGCGACTGCCATATCGGTGTAGGAGGTATCGGCAGCTTCGGTCATGCGTGTCCAGCTGCCCTTGCTGTTCTTGTAATAGACGCGGTACTTCTCGGCGCCCTCGACCGCGTTCCATGTCAGCTGTACGCCCTCGCCTGTGGTTTCATGCGCGGTGATCTCGGGGGTATCGAGCTTGGTATAGGTGACGCGCCAGCCGTCGGTGTTGAAGTCGCTGATGAGGTTTGCGTACTTGTCGATACAGCGGATGGTGTAGCGGTAGGAAGTGCCGTTCTTGACGGCGGTGTCAAGGTAAGAGGTCTTGTCGGTCTCTGCCATCCTCACCCAGCTGCCCTTGCTGCTCTTGTAGTAGATACGGTATTTATACGCGCCCTTGACAGCTTTCCACTTCAAGCTGATACCGTTGTAAACGGTCTTGGCAGTGGTGAACTGCGGGGTATCGACCTTGATGGGGGCGTAACATTCAAAGATACGGTAGCCCGATCCCGTACGGTTGCCCGAATCCTTAAAGACGTGAATGGTCTCGTCCTCTTCGATACCCGATCCGTGGCTCCACTGCACCGCGTAGTAGGTGCTTTTACTGCTGACGCGCTTCGCGTCGGCGTCAAAGTAGCTGTGATTGGTTTTCGGCTTGTCGCCCGACCACAGATCGGACGCGGCAGGCGCGCTTCCGGTGCGCAGAACGCCGTGACCGCTGCTGTTGAGCACAACGGTGCCGATGCGCTCATCCCACGCGCTCTCATTGTCGGGATTGTCAAGGGCTTTCTGAGCTTCCGCTTTGCTGTCGAACACGCAGTACTTGGTGCCGAACTTGGTGCCGCTGCCGCCCGAGGCGGTGTTGATATGCAGTTCTATGTTGTTCGGTCGGGTGACCTTCGCGACCCACAGACCGCGGCTCTGACCGATGGCATGGACTTCGCAGTAGCGGTTCCTCGCGCCGGCGCTGTCCCAGTAGATGAAGTCCTCGGGACTGTCGCCGTAGAAGATGGCGTTGTGGTTGTCGCCGGTGCCGTACAGCCACATGACGTCGCCTTTTTCCAAGACGCCGGAATTATAGGCGTCCTCCACGGAGTTGAACCAGATGCGATAGACGCCGTTGCTGTACCACGAAGAGAGAACGCTTCCCATCACGCCGAGGCGGTTGATTTTGTAGCTCGGCGCGCCCGAGTGTACCGCCGCCTTGTACAGCACGTGCCATACAAAGCCGGTGCAGTTCATGCCCTCTACGCCGGGCCTGTCGTAAGCGCCGTAAGCGCCCGCGCAGTCGCCGTGAGGATTGCGGTGATCCTGGCCGACGTAGGGAGTGCCCAGATAATAGTTGGGGTTGGGACTGTCTGCGTCGTGGTCGTCCAGCCATTTCATATAGACGTCATAGTCGATGCCGTAAGCATCCAGAATGGGCTGGTAGCCATAGAGCGTACCGCCGCCGTAGTTGTAGCCGTTCCAGCCTGCCGCCTCGACCTTGACCGCGGCCGGCACAGCGCCGATGAGCATGACGGTCATGACCGTCAGTATCGCAAGCAGGAGCGATACAGTCTTTTTACACGTTTTCATATTCTGCACTTCCTCATTGAATCGCCTTCGGTTAATACATTAGAAGTTTAGCACAGAAAAGATGCTTTGACAATTCCTTTTTGCAATATTTTTTGATTCTATTTCGGTAAAAAGAGAGATAAAAAAGATATCCCTTGACATTTTTTGCGAATCGGTTTACATTGATAGATGAAAGAGGTGATACGATGAAATCTTTCATGCAAAAAATATCCGCATTATTCTTAACAATAGTATTACTGTTCTCCGTCCTGCCGCTGACAGCCTTCGCCGCGACGCCCGACGAGGCTGAGCCCGGCGTGATCTACGTCAGCGAAGAGGATGTGCAGTACGGCTTCTATTGGGCGGTACAGTCCGCGCTGAACGAGGCGCGTGAGAACGCGACCGAAGACCTGCCCTATACGGTCATTGTTCCCGAGGGCGAGTATAACCTCGGCAGAGCGCTGCGTATCTACAGCAACACGACGCTCGTCCTGCAGGGCGTCACCTTGACCCGCTCGGACAGCGGCAATATGCTGCGCGTCGGCGATGAGGACAACGAGAGCTACGGCGTAACAGGCTACGCATATGAGAATATCCGTCTGATCGGCGGTGTTTTTGACGGCAATATGGGCGAGAACACCATCATCAAGGCGTTCCATACCAAAGGCTTCCTCATGGACGGCGTGACCCTGCTCAACGAAAAGGACGGTCACATGATGGAATACGCCGGCGTGGACGGGCTGACGATCCGCAACTGCACCTTTAAGGATCAGTACCTGTCGAAGGGCAAATACGGCTATGAGGTCATCCAGCTGGACGTACTGCAGTCCTTCCATATTACTAACGCGCGGTCGGAGGATCTGCCGATGACCAACGTGCTGGTGGAGAACTGCGCGTTTGATAATGTTCCCAGAGCGGTCGGCTCCCATACGGCGGTGCATAACCGTCCGCACGATAACATCGTGATCCGCAACAATATGTTTACCAACATCGGCAGTATCGCGGTGCAGGGGATGGGCTGGACAAACGTCAACATTCTCTCCAATTCGATCGATAACGCTCCGCGCGGTATCACCGTTTACGCAGAGCCGGGCGGCTGTACCTATCTGCCGAGCGTCCTTGCCGCTGAGGGCGGTACGACAGCGCATGCTTCGGACAGCTATCAAAAGCCCTCAAAGGCAAATATCAACATCGCCTACAACGTCCTGACCAATGTCGGTACGAAGGACGATATCTACGCTTCCTACTCCAGTCAGGGTATCGCCGTGCTGGGCGAAAAGCTCAGCGCGAAATCTCCCGTAGAGTCATCCGACAAAAGCGGCGGTCTGCCCGCGGGCGACTACTATCTCGACGGCGTCTCTATCCATGACAACTTTATCGATATCCGCGGCAACGGTATCCGTGTGGAGGACGCGCGCAATGTCGAGATCCGCTCCAACGAGATCCTCTGCTCGAAGAACACCGTGCACAGCGACAACTACTACGGCATCGTGCTGAGAAGTAACGTTACGGCGTCGGCTGTCAGCTTCAACACGATCATCGGCGCCGAGGTCAACGGTATCCAGCTCGACGGTACCAACGGCGGCAGCGTGGATACGGTGCAGTACAACCATATCGAGAACACGGGCAAGTACGGTATTGGCACGTATGCGATGAAGATTACCAATATCTATGACAACGATATCATCGGCACCAAGAACATCGGTCTGTTCATGGGCGACAAATCTACCGCAAACGAAGTGAACTGGAACCGTATCCGCAACTGTTCCGCGGAGGGTATCTGGATCACCTCCAACAGCAAGGCGTCTACGCTGAAGAGCAATACGACCGTCAAATGCTCGGGTTCGAACTCCTACGGCGGGAGTACGGTCGGCTCGAACTATACTTCATCTGCGGCGCTGACAAAGTTCTATCTCCCGTGGACGAATAATAAGGCAGGCGCCGAGATGGGCGTGGGTACGATGTTCAAGATCACGCCTGACGTACGACCGACGAACGCCTTTGCGACTTTCAGCTATCAAAGCAGTGATCCGGATACCGTATATGTCGATGATTTCGGTATGGTCTATGCGCTGCAGGAAGGCTCTGCGACGATCACCGTCACATCAAATAACGGGATCAAAAAGACCTATCCCGTAGCGGTTGAGGGAGATAAGGACGTGACGCATGTCGCGAATACCCCGAAAAAGCCCGTGCTGATCCTCGGAGACGCAGACGGCAACGGCGCGGTGGAGTCGATCGACGCGGCTCTGGTACAGCGGTACATCTGCCGCATCGACGTTCCTGTTTCGGTCTATACGCTTGCCCACGCGAATGTGGACGGCAGCGATTACTTGGATGTGACGGACGTGACTGCCATTCAGTATTATCTGGCAGGACTTGCGACCCCGTATGACATCGGTAAAACGTACTGAGAATAAACGATCAAAATAAGAAAACGCGAGGGTGAAATCACTCTCGCGTTTTTATATGCTCTTATGTCTGCTTTGTCAGAAGAACGATGGATTCGCAATGATTGGTGAATGGGAACATGTCAAAGGGATAACAGACCTCAGCACGGTAGCCAAGTCTGCCGAGAACGCGGACATCGCGCGCTTGCGACTCGGGATTGCAGGAGTTGTAGACGATACGTTCGGGGCTGAGCTTGCTGAGCGCCTTAAGAAAGCCCGCGGTACAGCCCGCGCGGGGCGGGTCGATGAAGGCGGCGTCGATACGCGCGCCATCCTGAGCGAGCGCGGCGGCATAGTCCTTGCTGTCGGCGGCTGTGAAGCGGATGTTCTGTATGCCGTTCAGCTTGGCGTTCTTTTTCGCGTCGCCGATGGCGGCAGGATTCAGCTCGACCGCGTGGACGAGCTTTGCCTTGCGGGATGCGATGATGCCGATGGTGCCGATCCCGCAGTAGGCGTCGAGGACGGTTTCGGTTCCGCTGAGATCGGCAAGCTCTACCGCTTTGGCATAAAGCCGTTCGGTCTGATCGTGGTTGATCTGATAGAACGAGGAGGGGGAGAGGAGAAATTTTTCACCGCACAGGACGTCGGTGATCGTCCCCTTGCCGAAAAGGATCTCGCTCTGCCTGCCTGTGAACAGCTTGCCGCGGTCGCGGTTGACGGTGACGACGGCGGTGGTCAGGTCGGGACACGCCTTCTGCAGGGCGGTCGCGAAGGTACGCTTCGCGGGAAAGACGCCGTCCGCGCCGTTGATGACGACCATACATTCTCCCGTCGCGGCGGCTTCACGGATCACAACGCTTTTCAGCCACCCTCTGCCGGTATAGTAGTCGTAGGGCTGAATCTTGAAGCTCTGAAAGAGCTTTGCGAGCGTTTTGGTGAGCTCATTCGCTTTGGCGGAGCAGATCGCGCAGCGCTCAGCCGTCATGACGCTGTGGGTCGCGGATTTGTACAGACCGCTCATGATACGCTTGCCCTCGCGCTTGTAGACGAACTGCGCCTTGTTGCGATAGCCCATGATCTTCGGGGAAGAGGTGATTTTCTCCACGCGGCACATCGCGCCGAGCTGTCTGCGGCAGATATTCTCTTTGTATCGCAATTGTTCCTCATAGCTTAAGTTGCACAGCTGACAGGAATTGCATTTTTTCGCGTATTTACAAAAATCTTTCATACTGCTATTCTATACCATTCTTCATGGAAAAGCAATCGTTTTGCAAAAAAGCAGGAGCCGCCACATGGACGGCTCCATTGTTATTGTGTAATATACAGATCAGCCCTTGACCGCGCCTGCGGCGACACCCTTGATGATGTACTTTTGACAAATGAGGTAGAAGATGATCACGGGGATGATCGACAGCAGGATCAGCGCCATCGTCGCGCCGAGGTCAACGGTACCGTAGCTTCCCTTGAGGTACTGGATGTGGATCGGGATGGTGCGGTATTCGTTGATATCGAGAACCAGGTAGGGCAGGAGATAGTCGTTCCATACCCACATGATCTCGAGGATACCGACAGAGATCATGGTCGGTCTGAGCATCGGGAATACGACCTTGAAGTAGGTGCGAAGCGGTCCGCAGCCGTCGATAGAGGCGGCTTCCTCGATCTCGATCGGGATGGACTTTGCGAAGCCGACGAACATGAAGATCGCAAGACCTGCCCCGAAGCCGAGGTAGATGACCGGGATCGTCCACGGGGTGTTGAGGTGGAGCTGATCGGCAGTCTTAGAGAGGGTGAACATGACCATCTGGAAGGGCACTACCATCGAGAATACGCACAGATAGTAGAAGATCTTGCAGAACAGGCTGTTCACGCGGGCGATGTACCATGCCGCCATCGAGCAGAATATGAGGATCAGCGCGGTGGACAGAATGGTGATCAGGACGGTATACAGAACGCTCTTGTAGAACGGATAGTTACCGAAGGTCATGCCCTTGATAAAGTTCGAGAAGCCTGCCCACATATCGCCGAGCGGCATCGCGAAGGTGTCGGTCTTGACGTAGGTGTTCAGCTTGAACGAGTTGATGACGACCGAGAGGACGGGCAGGACGTAGATGATACAGATGACAGACAGCACCACCGACATGATCGTCTTGCGGCGGCGTTCGCCCGCTAAGGTTTTCTGTTTACTCATTACTGCTGCACCTCCTTCTTGCGCGTGTAGCCCAGCTGCAGCAGACCCAGACCCGCAACTAAGATGAAGAACAGAACTGCCTTCGCCTGCGCGGTGCCCTGAGAGGTCGCGTTGGAGCCGTAGAAGGTGTTGAAGATATTCAGCGCGAGCATTTCAGTCGTCTTGATGACGGAACCGCCTTCCTGGATAATGAACGGCTGACCGCCTGTTAAGGCGAGGTTCTGGTCAAACAGCTTGAAGCCGTTGGTCAGGCTCAGGAAGGTACAGATGGTGATGGACGGCATGACGTTGGGGATGATGACCTTGAAGAGCGTCTGGCTCTTGGTGGCGCCGTCGATCTTTGCCGCTTCGAGCATGTCCTCGGGGACAGCCTGCAGGCCTGCGATATAAATGATCATCATGTAGCCGATCTGCTGCCAGCACATGAGGATGATCAGCCCCCAGAAGCCGTATTTGGATTCCATCAGGATAGAGGTGCCGAAGTGGGAGAGGATACCGTCGAAGATCATCGACCAGATGTAGCCCAGTACGATGCCGCCGATAAGGTTCGGCATGAAGAAGACGGTACGGAAAAGGTTGGAGCCCTTGATGCCCTGTGTCAGGGCGTAGGCTACCATGAACGCCAGCACGTTGATGAGGATCAGGCTGACGATCGCGAACAGCGCGGTGTACCAGAAGCTGTGCAGGAAGCTGGGGTCGGTAACCGCTTTTGAATAGTTATCAAAGAGACCCTCGCCCTCCTGTGTTCCGAGGAGTCTTGCGTCGGATGTGGTGCGGAATTTACAGAAGGAAAGGTAAATTCCCTGTATGAACGGCCATACGAAGCCTATCACAAACGCCGCCGCGACAGGACCTAAGAACAGCCATCCCCAGCGGCGTATCGAACGCTGACGCATGGAGCCGTTATGAGAGCGAAGTCTTCTGGTTTTGCTCAATTTTTCCTCCTTTCCGAGAGTTATCTCTCAAAGGAACGATCGGATTATCTTATTAATTCTCGTTTGAAAACAAAATCGGGACGGGCGCAGCGCCCGCCCCGAAAGGTTCTGATGAATGTGCTTAAATGTTCAGATTAAGCGTTGGTAGCAGCATACTGAGTAGCCCAGCCGTCTACGAAAGCGGTCTTGACAGCAGCCCAGTTGTCGTCGGTCTGATCAGCGTTGTACTGGTTCAGAGCGGATACCAGAGCGGCACGATACTCGTCAACGTTGGGCTGATAGTTGGTAGCCCAATCCATGACGTAGCAGCCGTCCTCGGTGTACTTCGCGGCGTCGTTGAGGAAGCCGTTGGTGGACGCGACAGCATTGGTGTAAGGCATGATACCGAGCTGCTCTACCATAGCGGCGGAAGCGTCAGGGTCGGAAACGAGCCATACCATGAAGTCGATGGTAGCCTGCTGGTCAGCTTCGCTTACCTTGCTGTTGACAGCCCAGCAGTTCTCGGTACCGCAGTTCAGACCGGCTTTTTCTTCGCCGTCAACACCGCAGTAGTAGGGGATCATGGTGACGTTAGGCTGAGCAGCGGAGAGATCAGCGTAATCCCAGGAACCGGTGAAGAAGAACGCAGCCTTGCCGGTCTTGAACTCGTTAGCCGGATCGTGACCGCCGGTAGCGAGGTCGGCAGGAGCAACGGTAGCGTTCTGGGTAGCCAGATCATAGAGGTTCTTATAGTTGTCGATGTACTTACCGGTGAGCTCTGCGGGGCACTCGGTCCAGCCGCCTGCTTCCTTCTCTTCGTAGAAGTACTCGAGGTTCGCTACGTGACCGGTGAATCTCCAGGAGTTCGCGTCGTCCATGTCGGGAGCCGCGAAAGCGTCGAAGCCCAGTTCCTCAGCGCGGGCGTGGATGTCCTCAGCAACAGCCTTGAGACCTGCGAAGTCCTTGATCTCGTCCATGGTGTGGCCGGCAGCCTCGATGAGGTCCTTGTTGGTTACGATGCCGTAGCACTCATAGCAGTAGCCGATGGAAACGAGCTTGCCGTCCTCGTCATAGAGGTTGTAAGCGTCGGTGTTCAGCTCTTTTGCGATAGCGGTATCTTTCAGATCCAGCGCATAGTCTTTCCAGTCCTTAACGCCCTGCTGGTTGCCGATAACAAACAGTGTGGGAGGAGCGGATTTGTCCATCTCGGAGGTCAGAGTCTGGCTGTAGGTGCCGGAAGCCGCGGTGACGACCTTGACGTCTACGCCCTTTGCTTCGGTGTACTTAGTCGCTAAGCTCTGGAGAGTCTCGTCCAGTTCGGGCTTGAAGTTGAGCCAGTAAACGGAGCCGCCGGAAGCGGTCTTGCCGCTATCGTCGCCGCTGTTGTCGGTCTTAGCGCCGCAGGCTGCGAGGGACAGTACCAGCATAACAGCCAGTACGATCGCTAAAATTCTTTTTGCTTTCATGTCAATTTCTCCTTTAAAAAATTTTTTCGGTCGACACATACTCTATGTATGTTATCAAGTAAATTATATAAAAAACAGGCCATAATGTCAACAGATTTTGGAAGTAAAAATGGTACGATTTTGTAATTTTGTCAAGTAAAAGTGATTTGTATTAAACCTTTCGGAGCAGAGGACTGTCGAACGGTTTTATCAGGGCGAAAAAAGAGCGCTTTCTGATTGCGGAAAATCTATTTACAAGCGCGAAAGGAGCTTGTATAATAAGTTTAAACATGATTCTGATTATCAATAAAAAGCAAAAAGGGAGGCTTCATTATGGCACAGCAAACTTCAAAAGCGCTCAGGAACATGGTCATGTATCAGGTGTTTGTCCGCAATTTTTCAGCGGAGGGAACCTTTGAAAAGGTGAGAGAAAGGCTGGGCGATATCAAAGCTCTCGGCACGGATGTCATCTGGCTCATGCCGATCCATCCCGTCGGGAAGGCTCAGCGAAAGGGCACACTCGGCTCACCCTATGCCATCAGCGACTACCGCGCGGTGAATCCCGAGTTCGGTAAGCTCGACGACTTCAAGGCGCTGGTGGAGGATATCCACGCGCACGGCATGAAGTGCATCATCGACGTGGTGTATAACCACACCTCGCCCGACTCGGTGCTGTGTAAAGAGCATCCCGAGTGGTTCTACCATAAAGAGGACGGGTCCTTCGGCAACCGCGTCGGCGATTGGACGGATATCATTGATTTAGATTATTCTAATAAAGAATTATGGAGCTATCAGATCGAGACGCTCAGGATGTGGGCTGAGATCGTCGACGGCTTCCGCTGTGACGTCGCGCCGCTGATCCCGCTCGAATTCTGGCTCGAAGCACGCAAAGCGGTCGAAGAGGTGCGCAGCGGCTGCATCTGGCTGAGCGAGTCCGTGGAGCCGGGATTCATCACCTACATGCGCGGCAGGGGACTGACGGCTCTCTCAGACAGCGAGATCTATCAGGCGTTCGACATGTGCTACGACTATGACGTCTACGGAAAGTTCCGTGCCTATCTCAGCGGCAAGGGGACGCTCGAAGAATATGCAGAGGCAGTCAACCGTCAGGAGTACATCTATCCCGAAAACTATGTGAAGCTGCGTTTCCTTGAAAATCACGACCAGACAAGAGCGGCGTTCCTGATCCCCGATCGGCTCAGTCTGGCGAACTGGACGGCATTCAATTACTTCCAGAAGGGACTGACCTTGATCTACGCGGGTCAGGAGTACGGCGCCGAGCACCTGCCGAGCCTGTTTGACAAGGATGATATCTTCACCGACGATGAAAATGATATCCGGATGAAAGCGCAGTCCTATGCGATCTCCGTTGTGCCGGACGGCGACGGTGTAACCGCGACGGCAGTCAAAAAGGAGCATGCCGCGCCGGAGCTGCTGCCGCTCATGCGTGTGCTCGCAAAGATCAAGCGCGATCCGCTTTTCAAGGACAGCGTATACACCGTGAAGGCACAGGAAGACCGCTTCCTGATCGCTTCGCACGAGAAGGACGGCAGAAAGGCGCTGGGCGTCTTTACCGTAAAAGACGGCGCAGGATATGTCGAAGTCGACTTCCCCGATGGCGTTTATACGAATTTGATCAACGACAAGCCCGTCGAGGTGTTCCGCGGCGGTGTGCAGTCCCTCGGTCTGCCGATCATTCTTATCAAGTGAAAAACAGGCTTGATCAGGCACTTTTGTGCCGAAATAAACTGTAACTTGATTAATTGAGCGAAATCGTGTATAATCGGGTTTATGAAACCGATGAAAGTAATGAGATACGGCAGCAAATATCGCTATGGTCAATCTCACACGAAAAACAATATCATAAAAATTGCGGTGATCGCGGGAGCGGTCGTGCTTCTTGCGGCGGCGGTCGCGCTGATCTTTTTCCTGCGTGCGAACAGGTCTGCTGAGGACAACGGCGCGCTGAATCTGGAAATGAGCGAGGGCAAGGCTTCGCAGATGGCAGTCAAGACAGGCGACATCTGTATGCTCAGCATGCCGTCGGCGATCGACATGAAAGAGGTCGTGTTCACATCCTCCGATCCTACTATTGTCCGCGTGGATGACGCAGGTCATACCGACGCGCTCAGTGTCGGTACGGCTGTCGTGACAGCCTCGGCGCGGAACTTCTCCGCTCAGTGCGAGTTTACTGTTTCCGAAAACACCGAGCCGGATCGTCCCGATGAGGTGACGACCGCGATCAAGGCGAACGAAGAGGCTCTCGCCGCGAATGTGGCGACCGGCAGGCGCGACATCTACAGCATCACCGTCAACCGCCGCACCAACACCGTGACCGTCTATACCAAAGACGACAGCGGGAATTTCACCGTGCCGGTCAGGGCGATGGTCTGCTCCTGCGGCAAGGGCGGCGAGTTCACCACCATCACGGGCGACTTCTCCATCTATTTCCAGGAGCCGTGGCACCCGCTGTATGACGACGTTTACGGCATGTTCGTCTCCGGCTTCAAGGATGATTTCCTCTTCCACAGCGTTCCCTATACGGTCACACGGCACGACGCGCTGAAAGCGGACGAGTTCAACAAGCTCGGCGAACCCGCTTCGCAGGGCTGTGTGCGCATGATGGTGTCGGACGTATACTGGATCATGAAGAACTGTGACGTCGACACGCCTGTGCGCGTCATCGACGCCGACGCCGGCTCCGACCCGCTGGGCAAGCCCGCCGCGGTGAAGATCCCCGCCGACGCGGTGTGGGACCCCACCGACGATACGGAGGGCAATCCCTACCTCGGCAAAATGCCGACGCTTGCGGGTACAGATGATGTTCAGATCAATAAGGGCGAACGCTTTGAACCGATGACGGGCGTATCTGCCGCCGATATCTGCGGCAATGATATCACCGACCGCGTGAAGGTCGCGGGCGTCGTCATCAGCGACAAGCCGGGCGTCTATAACCTGACCTATACGGTCACCGACGATTTCCATTTAAAGACCCGTGTGACGCGAACTGTCACAGTAGCAGAATAACAGTCCATCAGCCCTTCCGCTTGCGGAGGGGCTTTTGTTATGGTAAAGCTTTTTAAAAGCAGACATAAAAAATACAACCTTCGCATGATAGCGAAGGCTGTATAAATGTTTGGATTATTATTCATCTTGAACGCTGAAGGTGATGACGTTCTCATCTTCCTCGGCTTCTTCAACGGGAGCGTCGGTGACGGCTTCTGTCGCGGCAGGAGCGGCGGTCTCTTCCGCTGCGGCGGTCGCGGCGATATCCGCTGTCGCTTCGTCGGAGGTCGCCTTGTTGTCCTTTTCGATGAAGTTAAGGATCTGGAACACAGCGTCCTCGGCGGATGTACCGTAGCGGCGGAAAGCGGTCTTCGGGATCTGCATGGTGCGGTTGTTCACCAGTGCGTTAAGGTGGTTGAGCTCTTCGTCTGCCGCTAAATAGGTGAGGACATCCTCGCTGTCGTAGAAGATGTAGTTCGGGGAGCCGATACGCAGTTCACTGACGTTGACCTGCGGCTCTGCCTGATTCAGAAAGACGTTGCTGTTGCCGTTGTAGTTGAAGAACTTGTAATCGAGATCGCCCTTGACAAAGGTGCACAGCTCGCCGTTCTCATTTATATAAAGGTAAGCGACTGTCTGGACGACGTTGGAGGTAGCGGTGTTCATCGTGCCGAGCATGTCCAGCAGATCATTGTAGCCGTCCTCGCCCTTCGCGCTGCCGGTGGTGCTGCCGCCCAAGGCTGTGCCGAGATCGATGTAAAGCTGTTTGAGCTCTTCTTCGTTGTTGGGAACGTCGAGAAGCAGGACGGTGATCCCCTCGGCTTCCAGATTGCTTTTCACATCCGCGCCCAGCGAGCTGTCGGCGATGACCAAGTCCGTGCCGGCAGAGGTAATGGCAGGAAGATCGGGCGACGCCGCCGTGCCGACGGTGGGTACGACGTACAGGAAGTCCTGATCGCACTCGGTCGAGCGTCCGACCATCTTGATGTCGTAGCCGATGTAAGAGACGATGTCGGCGAGGACGTCGTTGAGGACAACGATGTTCTGCGGCTCTTTCTCAATGACCGTATCGCGGACGGTCACGGGATATTCGCTGCTGCCTGTGACGCTGCAGCCGGTGAAGAATACCGCGCATGACAGGAGCATGCACAGCGCTAAAGCGATAGATAAAACGCGTTTCATAATAACACCTCTTTGATTTCTGCTTTTATACACGGATAACACCGCATATATCTTTATTGTACTCAAATCACCTCGGATAGTCAAATAAAACTATGAAATAAAACGAAAATTTAAGATTTATTAAAAAATTGTAAAAAAATACTTGCATTTTCCGAAATGCGGTGCTATAATAGCAACTGTTCCTTGAGGAACACAACAGTTGGTGTTGATGACGCAGGGGGTCCACCCGTTCCCATCCCGAACACGGAAGTTAAGCCCTGTAGTGCCGAAAATACTTGGCTGGCGACGGCCCGGGAAAATAGGAAGATGCCAACACATAAAGGCTTCCACCCAGTAGGGTGGTTGTTTTTTTATATATGTTTTTAAATATGATTTGCAGAAAATTTGCAAGTGTTTTTACGGCGGGGGTTGTCCCCGCTTTTTTTCTGCGCTATAATGGTAATATACTATTTTTACGGGAGGTTCGTGTTATGACAGATTTTGAAAAGCTAAAGGAGATCATCGACAGCTCACACCGTATCGTGTTCTTCGGCGGGGCAGGCGTTTCGACCGAGAGCGGTATCCCCGATTTCCGCTCGGCGGACGGGCTCTATCACCAAAAGTACGATTACCCTCCCGAGGAAATCCTCAGCCATACCTTCTTTAAGCAAAAGCCCGAGGAGTTCTACCGCTTCTACCGCGACAAGATGCTGTGCCTTTCCGCAAAGCCCAACAAGGCGCACTTAAAGCTCGCTCAGTGGGAGAGGGAGGGCAAGCTGAAAAGCGTCGTGACCCAGAACATCGACGGTCTGCACCAGGCGGCGGGAAGCAAACGCGTGCATGAGCTGCACGGCTCGGTACTGCGCAATCACTGCATGAGCTGCGGCAAAAAGTACGGCGTGGAGAAGATCACCGCCTGCGACGGTGTTCCGCGCTGTGACTGCGGCGGCATCATCAAGCCCGACGTGGTGCTCTATGAAGAACCTCTGCCCGAGGATACGGTCATGTCAGCGCTCGACGATATCCGCCGAGCCGATACGCTGATTGTGGCGGGAACCTCGCTGACGGTGTACCCTGCGGCTTCGTATGTGCGCTATTACGGCGGCGATCATATGATACTGATTAACCGTGACGAGACGCCGTATGACGGCTATGCCGACCTCGTGATCCACGACAAGGTCGGAGAGGTACTGGATCGGCTGTGATACCTGTATAAAAATAACAGCACTTTCGAGAGATCGAAAGTGCTGTTTCTTTTTTTTGGAGTGATCGTTTACTGATGTTCCATTGCGTAGGCTTCCATCTGGACTGTGGTCAGGATCGCGTCACCTGCGTCGTCGACATAGTAGGAGCCGACAAGATCACCGTTGCTGTCATTGATGACAACGTTGAACCATACGGCGCCGTCGTTGGTCTGGACCTTGCCCTCATAGGTAGCGGTATCGCCTTCGCTGCCATAGAGGTTGTAAACGGTTTCAACAACGTCCTGGAAATTCTTGTTGGTGTCGCCTTCGTAATCGTGCAGGATCTTCTCGTCTTCACTGACGGTATCGCTGTCCTCGTCGTTGTCAGCGCTGCTTGCCGCGTCGTTGTTCGCGGACTGGGCGGTATCGTTATTGGCGCTGTCATTGCCCTTGTCATTGCCCTCGGCTGAGTCGTTGTTGGCGGCGGGAGCTGTAGTTGCGGCAGCGGTGGTTGCCGCTGTGGTTGCCGCGGCAGTGGGAGCTGTGGTAGCCGCTGTGTCGGACTTGGCGCAGGCGGTGAGAAGCACGCTGCATGCCGATACGACAAGGATAGCGGCGAGAACGATGGCGAGTACTTTCTTAGTCATTTTAAAAACCTCTTTCTTATTGATTTAAAACAGAACCAAACAGATACCGCAAAAGGTTCTGAGAGGTTCTTTTTTCACAATATAGCATATGGATTTGGAAAAATCAAGAAAAAATATCAACAAAGCGGCTCAAAACTCAAAAACGAGTTCAAAGCCGCCTTGACGATTTTAATATTCAGTTTGATAAATTGCGTCCGTTGTTAGTTGTCGATCGGGCGCTGTACTTTGATGGTGACCTTGTCGCCCTCTTTATGGTCGGCGAGGACGTCATAGATGTCCTGGAAGGAGGTGATCTCCTGACCGTCCAGCTCGGTGATAATGTCGCCCACTTCGATCTTGGTGCCCGCGAGAGGACCGTTCTCGTCGATCACGCCGATCTCTACGCCTGCGGGAATTTCGTAGTAAGAGACTTCCTCGGCGCCGATCTCTGTGCCGGAGATACCGATACGGCATCGTCCCTTGACATAGCCGTAGTGCATAAGGTCGCCGATGATCTCTTCGACGGTGGTCGAGGGGATAGAGAAGCTCATATTCTCGAAGTTGGTCGCGATGGTCTTGGCGGTGGTGATGCCGATGACCTGACCGTAGATGTTGCACAGGGGACCGCCGGAGTTGCCGGGGCTGATGGCGGCGTCGCTCTGGATATAGCGGACGTACTTGTTGATGGTCAGTTCGCGGTCGACCGCGGAGACGATGCCCTTTGTCAGAGAGTTCTTGAACTTTTCGCCGCCGGGACTGCCGACTGCGATGACGTCGTCGCCGATCTCAATCAGGTCGGAGTCGCCGAAGGTGACCGCCTTTAGGTCTTTCGCGTCGATCTTCAGCACCGCGAGGTCGGTCCAGGTGTCATAGCCGATGACCTTCGCCTGATACTTGTCGCCGCTGTTGAAAACAATATTGATCAGGTACACGCGGCTGTTGCCGATCACATGGGCGTTGGTGACGATGTAGCCGTCGGAGGAGATGACCGTGCCGGTGCCCTGCGCGACGATATCGCTTTCGTCGTCTGTGATCTCATCCTCATAGCAGATGACGGTCACGACGCTGTCAGAGACGGCAGTATAGGCGCTCTGGGTGCTGTATTTTTCATCGTCCTTATCCTTGGGAAGAGGATTGAGGGTGATGTTCTTCGCGGTTTCATCCGGCTCGCCGACGGATGCTTCGTTGTCGTCGTCGCGCTGATGGGTCTCGCCGTTATCCTCTTTTAAGGTGATCTCATCCTCGACCTCATTATAGCCGGTACTGTTGCCATTGATGAAACCGCCGAAGGGGTTGAGCTCTTCGCCGTCGTCATCATCGCCGTCGAGATGGAAAAACCGCCTGAGGGGATTTGGTCGTTATTCTTATGATTGCCGCTGTTCGAAGCGACGTAGACGATGAAGCCGATGACCATCATTGCAAGCAACGCGCAGAGGATGATGATAAACACTTTGGTGCCTGTGGGGGTAGTGGGCTTCTGCTGTACGGGAACCTGCGGCTGGGGCTGTTGTTGGCTGTAGCCTTGCGCATAAGGATTCTGCGGCTGTGCGGGAGCGCGGTAGGGATTTGTCTGCGGCTGATAAGGCTGCTGTGCGGCAGGCTGCTGCGGCTGCTGATACGCCTGCGGATACACGGGCGTACTCTGCGGGGGCATATACTGCGGCTGTACAGGCGGCTGTTGGTAGGGCCGGGGTCTGACAGGCTGTACAGGCTGCTGAGGATACGCGGGGTAGTAAGTCTGCTGCGGGGGCATATACTGCGGCTGAGGCTGCTGATAAAGCGGCTGAGTCGGGGTCTGGACAGGCGCCTCGGGAGCAGACTGCGGTGCGATCGGCTCGGCGGACTCAGCTTCGGCAGGGATATCTGCCGAAGCGTCCGTGTTCTCTAAGGCTTCATACTCGTCCTCGGGACGGTACCGGTTTGAAAAATCTTCCATGTTGGTTTCCTATACCTTTCCGCCCACGGATTTGGTCGGGATGCGCTTGCGGTGGGCGGGCAGGCGTATCGTATGAGAACTGCCGCGGGATACCGTTACTCTTCGGTTTCGCTGTTGGCAGTGGTGTCGATGTATTTGTTGTTCTGAGCAGTATTTTTCATCCCGGGCGCGTTGTTCTCGGTGCGCGGCAGACGGATGGTGAAGGTGGTGTACTCGTTGACAACGGAATCGACGAAGATGTCGCCGCCGTGCAGGCGCATGATGGTCTTGGCGATGAACAGACCCAGACCCATGCCTTTCTTATCCATACTGCGGCTCTTGTCGGTTTTATAGAAGCGGTCGAAGATGAAGCGGATATCCTCGGGCGGGATACCTGGACCGGTGTTCGAGATGCTGACGGAGATATCGTAGCGCGTCTCTTCCACGCCGAAGCGGATGGTGCCGCCCTCGTTGGTGAACTTGACCGCGTTTTCGATCAGGTTGTAGATGACCTGATACATCAGGTCAGGGTCGGCGTTGACCGTGATGCTCTTGAAGTCCTCCAGCCCCGCAATGTGCAGCCTGCGGGCGACGATCTTCTGTTCGTAGCTCGCAAGGATCGTGATGAGCATGGAGAAGAGGTCGAACTTCTGCGGGGATACCTTCAGCTCGCCGCGGTCGATACGCGACAGGCTGAGCATCGAGGTGACCAGACGCGACAGGCGCTTGACCTCGTTAGAGACGATCTTCATGTAGTGCGGCTGACGCTCGGGCGGGATGGTGCCATCGAGCATGCCGTCGATGAAGCCCGCGATCGTGGTCATGGGCGTTTTCAGTTCATGGGAGACGTTCGAGATAAAGGTGCGGCGCATGCCCTCGCTGGAGGACAGGCTGTCAGCCATGTAGTTGAACGCGGTCGCAAGCTCGCCGATCTCGTCGTCGGAGCGCACCTTGACGCGCACGGAGAAGTCGCCGACAGCGAACTTTTTCGCCGCGGCAGACATCTGCTTTAAGGGCTTCGACATGCTGTAGGACATGTACGCGACAAAGATCATGATGAGCACCAGCATGACTGCCGCCGCGGTCAGAAAGACCTGCAAAAAGGTGACCGGAAGTCCCGAGACGAAGGTCGCGGGGGTGGAGACGTAGCAGAAGGCGATGATGCCGGTGCCGTAGTCGGTCTCACCCATGAGCGGTACGCCCGCGGTGTACCTGCCGTCGGGATAATATCCCTCCAGCGTGCCGGACTCAAAGAACTCGCCGCTGGTCGTCAGTCCCATCACGTAGGACGGCAGGACCTTGGTCTCGTGGATACAGCCGTCGTCCTCGGTGCAGTACAGGCAGTTTCCCGTATTGTCGACGATGAAGATATCCGCGTCGATGATCGCCGAGATACTGCTGATCGTCTGACCCATCAGGCCGTTGTCGTTGAGCACCAGCGTGTGCGAGGCGGGAAAGTAGGTGGAGGAGTTCTCGATAACGTTCACGACGTGGTTCGCGTTATTGACGAGGGTGATCTTTTTCTCTTCTTCCCAGTAGCGGTTGACGAAGATGTACATCGTCACGCTCAGCGCGATGAAGCTTGTCAGCAGGATGGCGATACCGAATATGAGATATTTTTTGAACAGGGAGCGCCTTACGCGGAAGTAGGGCGCTTTTCCCTTGGTCGGTTTCTTAGCCTTTTGTTTCAAACTTGTAGCCTACTCCCCAGACGGTGCGCAGCTCCCATTTGTCGGAGACACCGTCGATTTTCTCTCTGATACGCTTGACGTGGACGTCTACGGTACGGCTGTCGCCGTAGTATTCAAAGCCCCAGACCTGATCGAGAAGCTGGTCGCGGGTGAATACCTTGTTGGGGTTGGACGCGAGGTGATACAAAAGCTCCAGCTCCTTGGGCGGGGTGTCGATCTGCTTGCCGTCGACGATCAGCTCATAGTTGGTGAGGTTGATGGTGAGCTTGTCCCAGCGGACTTCCTTGACTGCTTCCTCGTCGGAAGTGCCCATGCGGCGCAGGACGGCACGGATACGCGCGACGACCTCTTTCGCTTCAAAGGGCTTGACGACATAGTCGTCGGCTCCCAGCTCCAGACCGAGGATCTTGTCAAAGACCTCGCCTTTGGCGGTGAGCATGATGATGGGGCAGTCGGAGGTTTTGCGGATCTCTCTGCATACCTGCCAGCCGTCCATCTTCGGCAGCATGATGTCAAGCAGGATAAGGGAGGGCTGTTCACGGTCAAAGAGTTCGAGCGCCTGTTCGCCGTCGTTGGCGATGGCGGTGGAGTAGCCCTCTTTCTCGATGTAAAGACGGAGTAATTCGCAGATGTTCTGGTCGTCGTCGACGATCAGGATTTTTCGGTTGGTCATAAGGTTCACCTCGTTATGGTTTCTGTTCTTTTACATTATAGTACAAATATTTGCGAAAAAGTGAATTTTTTATAAATTTATGGTGAGATCGCGGTGATATTTCAAAAGGCCGCTTGCGCAGCCTTTCTGATTTATTTCGTGAGCTTGTTGTAGACCTCGATGAAGGTCTTGATGACGTAGTCTGCCTCTTCGTCCGTAATAACCGAGTTCATCGGCAGGGTCAGCTGGTTCTTGTGCATGTTGTAGGCGTAGGGATAGTCGACGATATCAAAGCCCTTCTGCTTGTACGCCGTCATCATCGGCAGGGGCTTGAAGTGCACGTTGCAGGTGACGCCGCGCTTCTTCATCTCGTCATAGAAGCGGTTGCGGAACGCGGCATCCTTGCCTAAGAAGCGGACGAAGTACAGATGACCGCTGGAGCGGTGATCCTTGCCGCGGTGATCGAGCACCTGGACGTCGAGCTCCTCGAACGCCTTGTTGTAGCGGGTGATCAGCTCATGACGGCGGTTGAGCATCTGCTCATAGCGCCTGAGCTGCGCGAGGCCGATGGCGGCGAGCACGTCGGGCATGTTGCACTTGTACTGGGTATCGACGACGTCGTACTCCCACGAGGTGCCCTTGTCCTTGGTGAAGGCGTCCTTGGTCTGACCGTGCAGGGTCATCAGCATGTAGCGCTTGTACAGGTCGTTGCTGTCCACGCCGGGGATCTCGCGCCATGTCGCGGCGCCGCCCTCTGCGGTGGTCATGTTCTTGACCGCGTGGAAGGAGAAGTTAGTGAAGTCCGCGACAGAGCCGCACATGCGGTCGTGCCACTGCGCGCCGAAGGCGTGAGCGGCGTCAGCCATGACGATGATGCGCCCGAGCGCAAGCTGAACGGGATTTTCGGACGGCTTGAAGACGGAACGCTTCTTCTCGACGATCTCAAAAATGCGGTCATAGTCGCACATCACGCCCGCGAGGTCTACGGGAATGATGACCTTCGTTTTGGGGGTGATGGCTTCCTCGACCTTGTCGTAGTCCATTTCATAGGAGTTAGGCTTGCAGTCGATCATGATCGGCGTCGCGCCGACATGGTAGATGACCGAAGCGGAGGCGGTGTATGTATAGGCGGGTACGATGACCTCGTCTCCGGGTCCTACGCCCAATACGCGCAGGGTCATTTCGGCACACGCTGTCTGGGATGAGAGGCAAACCGCCTTTTTGGTGTCGCAGAGCTTCGCGATCTGCTGTTCAAAGAGCTTGGTCTTGGGACCGGTAGTGATCCAGCCTGTACGCAGGGTATCGACAACCTCCGCGATCTCGTCCTCGGAGATATCGGGAGGGGAAAAGGGTATATTCATCATAACGGGTCTCCTGTAAACTGATAACATTAGTTACCATATTATTACAGGATATATTATACACCCTGTGTTCGTTAATGTAAAGAGAAAGTTATTGTCGGTGTGTTATTGATTCTGTTCTGCGGCGGCACGATGGAGCAGCATATATTTTTGCTTTGTCGCTTCTCCGCCGCGCAGGTGGCGTTCCTCCTTGTTGACGTCTAAAACGGCGCGCACCTCCTGATAAAGCCCCGCGTTCAGCTTCGGCAGCAGGGCGGTCAGGTCTTTGTGGACGGTGGATTTGCTGATACCGAACGCCGCGGCGGTATCGCGCACGGTGCTTTTGTGTTCTATGATATACTCGCCTAAGCGCACGGCGCGTTCTTCCAAGTTTCCTTTCATGGAAAACCTCCCCGAATTGATTGGTAAAGTAATTGGTAAATGTATATGGGGAGAGGACGCCGATTATGCCGCGGAAAATGATTGACATTCGCATGGATGCGTAATATAATTACAATGATTAATTATGTGTTTCGATTTTCGTTTCCATAGAAAAGAGATTGGGTATGAAAAAAGTCAATGTGAGAAAAATCTTTTTGATGATCGCCGACGCGGTGACTGTCGCGCTGTCGACGCTGGTCAGCAACGCGCTGCTGTCGCTGTACGGGATCGTCGTTCATAATGATACCATCGGTCTTGCCATCCAGCCGGTACGCGTGTTCGGCATTATGGGACTGAACGTGCTGTTCTGTTTCTTTTTGCTGTTTGTGTTCGGTTCGTACAACAAGGCGTGGCGCGAGCTGAAGGCGCTGGATTTTGTGCTGTCCGCTGTGGCAACTGCCGTGGGACTCGGTATCAGCTTCGGCTTTGCGCGCTATATGGGACATCCCGCTTCATGGCGGTATCTGGTGGTCAATACACTTGTCACCGTCGCGGCGATCGTCGGTTTCCGTCTGATTTTCCGCAAAACCTTATTGACGCTGATCCGCTCGGGCGAGCAGGAAAGCACTGACCGCGAGCGCACGCTGATCGTAGGCGCGGGCAACGCGGCGCGCATGATTCTGCAGGAGATCAAATACGCTCAGAACGATCCCAACAATCCCTCCAATTCTATCCTGCCCGTCTGTCTGGTGGATGACGATATGTCAAAGTACCGCACGAAAGTCAGCGGAGTAGACGTCGTCGGTCAGACGAAGGACATCCCCCTCGTTTGCCGCCAGTATAATATCGAGCTGGTCATCTTTGCCATTCCTTCCTGTACCGAGGATGAACGCAAGCGGATCATGGGCTATTGCTCCGAGTCGGGCTGCCGTATCAAGACGGTGCCGTATCTGAGCCAGCTGTTTCTGGGCGACGACGACCACCAGATCCTCTCGCAGGTCAAGGATATCAAGATCGAAGATCTTCTCGGACGACCCCCGATCACCTTCAATAAAAAGAAGATCCGTGATTTTATCTACGGCAAGGTCTGCATGGTCACGGGCGGCGGCGGTTCCATCGGATCTGAGCTGGTGCGCCAGATCGCGAAGTACCATCCCGAGCAGATCGTCATCGTGGATATCTATGAGAACAACGCCTATGATATCCAGCAGGAGCTGTATATCGAGTACGGCGACAGCCTGAATCTTATCACGCTGATCGCTTCTGTCCGCGACTGTAAGAAGATGGAGCAGATCTTTCAGGAGTATCATCCGCATGTGGTATTCCACGCGGCGGCGCACAAGCATGTTCCGCTGATGGAGACCTCTCCTACCGAGGCGGTGAAGAACAATATCTTCGGCACGCTGAACATGGTCAACCTTTCCGAGAAGTACGAGGTCGAGAAGTTTGTCATGATCTCTACCGATAAGGCGGTCAATCCGACCAACGTCATGGGAGCGACCAAGCGGTGCTGTGAGATGATCGTACAGGATAAATCCCAGCAGGGAAGCAAGACGGAATTTGTCACCACGCGCTTCGGCAATGTGCTCGGCTCAAACGGTTCGGTCATCCCGCTGTTCCGCAGACAGATCGAGGCGGGACGTCCCGTCACCGTCACCCATCCCGATATCATCCGCTACTTCATGACCATCCCCGAGGCGGTATCGCTGGTGCTGGAAGCGGGAGCAATCGCGAAGGGCGGCGAGATCTTCGTCCTCGACATGGGTGATCCCGTGAAGATCACCACTCTTGCCGAGAACCTCATCCGCATGTACGGCAAGGTGCCTTACCGCGACGTAGAGATCAAGTTTACAGGCTTGCGCCCCGGCGAGAAGCTCTATGAGGAGCTTTTGATGGATGAAGAGGGCTTGCAGAAAACCGACAACAAGAAAATATTCATCGGCAACCAGATCGATATTGACGCCGATGAACTGAACGCTCAGCTGAACGAACTGCACGAGATCGTCGAGACCAACGACAACGAAGCGACCGTCAAACAGCTGGAGAAAATGGTGGATACGTTCCATCATAATATAAACTAAGAGTTAAGAAATAAGAACTGAGAAAAAAGAAGAGCTTTGAAAAAGACGGTTATTTCTTATTTCATACTTCTTAGTTCTTCATTCGGCAGAGGAGGCTGACATGAAAGTTTTACTGACAGGCGGTGCGGGCTATATCGGCAGCCATACCGCCGTGGAAATGCTGGAAGCGGGGTATGAGGTCGTCATCGCCGACAACCTCGACAACAGCTCCCCGAAGGTCATCGACCGCATCGAGACCATCACAGGCAAGCGTCCCGCGTTCTATGAGCTGGACGTCGCAGACAACGCCGCGGTGGACGCGATGTTTGAGAAAGAGAACTTCGACGCCGTGGTACACTTCGCGGGTCTGAAAGCGGTGGGCGAGAGCTGTGCGATCCCCGTGCGCTACTATCGCAACAATATCGACACTACGCTGACGCTTCTGGAAGTGATGAAGAAGCACGGCGTGAACAATATCGTGTTCAGTTCTTCGGCGACCGTTTACGGTATTCCCGAGGAAGTGCCGCTCAAAGAGGGAATGCCGACCTCGTGCACCAATCCTTACGGCTGGACAAAGTACATGAACGAGCAGATCCTGACCGACGCCGCGTCTGCCGACAAGGAGCTGAGCGTGGTGCTGCTGCGCTACTTCAATCCCATCGGTGCGCACAAAAGCGGACTGATCGGCGAGAATCCCAACGGTATCCCGAACAACCTCATGCCCTATATCACGCAGGTAGCGGTCGGCAAACTGCCGCGTCTCGGCGTGTTCGGCAACGATTATCCCACCCCCGACGGCACCGGCGTGCGTGATTACATCCATGTCGTGGATCTGGCGAAGGGTCACCTGAAAGCCATCGAGTATGCCGCCGCGCACAAGGGCACGGAGATCTTCAACCTCGGCACCGGCGTCGGCTACAGCGTGCTGGATATCGTCAAGGCGTTCATGAAAGTCAACGACATCGAGATCCCCTACGATATCAAGCCCCGCCGCGCGGGCGATATCGCGGAGTGCTACGCGGACGCTTCCAAAGCGAAAGAGGAGCTCGGCTGGACAGCGCAGTACGGCATCGACGAAATGTGCCGCGACAGCTGGAACTGGCAGAAGAACAATCCGCAGGGATATTGATGATAAAAACAGAAGATTTCGGCTCTCCGTCCGGAGAGCCTTTTTTCTTGACTTTTCCCTATATATATGGTAAACTTTTGACGATTGGGTACATATATATGATATGACTGCCCGATGATGTAAAATAGCCTTGCGGAAGGAGGATAAGGGGTTTATTAGCGCCGGGACCGTAATGGGTTGACGAGGTTGGCAGCGATCGAAAGATTCGGCGGATGCTGTCACGGCTGTGTGCTGAAGCGTTTTGGGAAAAGAAGGTATATTTATATATTTTCAGCACGGCGGGTCGTAAGGGAGAAAGGAAAAAGCAGAATCAACACTGTAACAGAGGTTCTCCTGTCGCTTATATAAAAAATAAACTTTACCGATATTTACGGAGGTATATTATGAGAGTTATTATTCAGGACAATTATGATAAGATGTGCAAATGGGCTGCGGATTACATCGCCAGGAAGATCAACAACCACAAAGAGGATCGCCCCTTTATCCTCGGCCTGCCGACCGGTTCTTCGCCCATCGGCGTTTACAAGGAACTGGCGCGCATGAATCAGGCGGGCGAGGTCAGCTTTAAGAACGTCGTCACCTTTAACATGGACGAATACCTCGGTCTGCCTCACGAGCACGACCAGAGCTACTGGTACTTCATGCACGACAACTTCTTCGATCACCTCGTCGACATGAAGCCCGAGAACATCAACATCCTCAACGGCATGACCGACGATCCCGAGGGCGAGTGCGCTCGCTATGAAGAGAAGATCGCATCCTACGGCGGCATCGACCTGTTCATGGGCGGTATCGGCGTTGACGGTCACATCGCGTTCAATGAGCCGTTCACCAGCCTTTCTTCCCGCACCGGCGTCCGCAACCTGACCACCGACACCCGCATCGTGAACTCCCGCTTCTTCGGCAACGATCCCGAGGCTGTTCCCGCTCAGGCGCTGTCTGTCGGCGTAGGCACCGTTACCGACAGTAAGGAAGTTCTCATCCTCATCAACGGTCACAATAAGGCGAAGGCGCTGGCTGAGACCGTAGAGGGCTCTGTCAGCCACAAGTGGACCTGTTCCGCTCTGCAGATGCACAACGGCGCGATCATCGCCTGCGACGAGGCTGCCTGCGACGAGCTGACCGTCGGCGCTTACAAATACTTCCTCGATATCGAGAAGAAGGAGAGACTTTAATGTATACTATCAAGGATTTATATGACCTTGACCACACCCTCGCGAAGGATTATCTTTCCCGATTTACCTATCCGTGGGAAGCGCTGAAGGGTATCAAGGACATGATCATCGAACTCGGCGCGACGCTGGGCGACGACTATGAGGAGCGTGCTCCCCAGGTCTGGGTCCACAAGACCGCCAAGGTTTTTGATTCCGCTTATCTCGGCGCTCCCTGCATCATCGGCCCGAACACCGAGGTGCGCCAGTGCGCTTTCATCCGCGGCTCGGCTCTGGTCGGCGCTGACTGCGTCGTCGGCAACTCCGCGGAATTAAAGAACGTCATCCTGTTCGACCACGTGCAGACCCCGCATTACAACTACGTCGGCGACTCGATCCTCGGTTACTTCTCCCACATGGGCGCGGGTTCCATCACCTCGAACGTCAAGTCCGACAAGCAGCTCGTCGTGGTACATAACGGCACCGAGAAGATCGAGACCGGTCTCAAAAAATTCGGCGCGATGCTCGGCGACTATGTCGAGGTCGGCTGCAACGCCGTCTGCAACCCCGGCACCGTGATCGGCAGACACTCTAACGTCTATCCGACCTCCTGCGTGCGCGGCGTGGTTCCGGAGAACTGCATTTACAAAAACAGCGGCGAGATCGTAGAAAAGAGGTAATCAAAATGGGCAAGTATTTCGGTACAGACGGCTTCCGCGGTGAAGCCAACAAGGATCTGACCTTTGACCACGCCATCAAGATCGGCCGTTTCCTCGGCTGGTACTACGGCGCGAATCAGGGCAAAAAGGCGAAGGTGCTGATCGGTAAGGACACCAGACGTTCTTCGTACATGTTCGAGTACGCGCTGTGCACCGGTCTGATGGCAAGCGGCGCTGACGCTTACATCATGCACGTCACCACCACCCCCTCCGTCGCTTACATCACCCGTATCGACGACTTTGACTGCGGTATCATGATCTCCGCTTCTCACAACCCCTACTATGACAACGGCATCAAGGTGCTCAACGGCAACGGCGAGAAGATGGAGGAAGAGACCCTCTTAAAGGTAGAGGAATATATCGACGGCAAGATCGACATTCCCGTCGCTGAGCGCGACGCTATCGGCAGAACCGTTGACTATGTCGAGGGACGCAACCGCTACATCGGCTACCTGATCTCCATGAGCAAATACAGCTTCAAGGGCGTAAAGGTGGGCTTAGATGTCGCCAACGGCGCGGCATGGCAGATCGCGAAGGGTGTGTTCAACGCGCTGGGCGCAAAGACCTACGTCATGAACGACGCTCCCGACGGCTACAATATCAACACCGACTGCGGCTCCACCCACATTGAGCACTTACAGAAGTTTGTGGTCGAGAAGGGGCTGGATATCGGCTTTGCCTATGACGGCGACGCTGACCGCTGCCTGTGCGTGGACGAGAAGGGCAACGTCGTCACCGGCGACCACATCCTCTATGTCTACGGTCTATATATGAAGGAGCGCGGAAAGCTCTTAAACAACAAGGTCGTCACCACCATTATGAGTAACTTCGGTCTGTACAAGGCGCTCGACAAGGTCGGCATCGAGTACGACAAGACCAAGGTCGGCGACAAGTACGTTTATGAGAACATGGTGCAGACCGGCAACCGTATCGGCGGCGAACAGAGCGGTCACATCATCTTCAGCAAGTACGCCACCACCGGCGACGGCATCCTCACCTCTCTCAAGATGATGGAGGTCATGCTGGCGAAGGAGAAGCCCATGAGCGAGCTGGCGGCTCCCTGCGTTTTCTATCCGCAGGTATTGAAGAATGTCCGCGTGAAGTCGAAGCCCGACGCGCAGAATGACCCCGACGTCCAGGCGGCTGTCAAGAAGGTCACCGAGGAGCTAGGCGACGACGGCAGAATCCTTGTCCGCGAGAGCGGCACCGAGCCTGTCATCCGCGTCATGGTCGAGGCAGGAAGTGACGAGATCTGCGAGAAGTATGTCGATCAGGTCATCGACATTATCAAGAAAAACGGTCATTTAGCCTGATTTTTGTCTGAATAGTATCAAAGGTTCCGTGCTTCGGTACGGAACCTTTTCTAATGAAAAAGGGAGCGCTTCGAGTGAAGCGCTCCTGTTCTTGTTGTGATTGAAATGTTAACGATGATCTTATTGCGTATAGATCTTGAACGACGTCAGTGCAATGACGTCGGTGTCCTCACTGAGCTCGGGGAAGGAGAAGGTGAGGGTGACGGTCTTGTCTCTGCCGATGACGTCGGCGGGGATCAGGAAGTTCAGACCGTTGGCGCGGACGTCGGAGGTGAGTCTGCCGGAGTAGACCTCTTCGCCGTTGGCGCTGATGACGCACTGCGTCTCTTCATAGATGTTCAGCACGTTGAAGTAGGCGTGCATATCCTCGATGTTCTCGGGGATGTCCTCGATGGGGATCTCCATTGTCGCGGAGGTCGCGTTGATGATCGTGCGCCAGCCGTTGGTGTGACCGAAGCCGTCCTTGCAGTAGATAGCGGCGGTCTCGTCCTCGGTGAAGGTCAGCTCCGTGCCGAGGATGTAGTTGTCGATCTTGCCGCCGTTGATGTAATAGCTTTTGACCAGCTTCAGTTCATCCTTGCCGATGGCAGGGGAGTTGGTCTTGTATTCCTCGATGCGGGACTCGGCGTTCGAGCCGGTGTTGAGGTAGAAGAAGCGGCGGCGGTTCCACGGGGATTTTTCCGCGTCCTTGAAGCTCACTCCCGTGCCGATATCCTTGTAATCGTCGGTGACGGTGGAGGCAAGGGTCGCGGGCAGGTCAAAGAGAGATACAGGCGCCGTGCTGGTTTTGTAGGCTTCCTTGCTGCCCTTGTCCTTGTAGAGAAGGACGGGCCGCTGGTTGATCTCCTTGTCGCCGTTGTCGGCAGTGATGATGATACGTGCGTTGTCGAACTTGCCGTTTTCCTTGAGGTCGTCGATCATCTGCAGGATGATGTAGAACTCGCCCTCGATCTGCTCGTCGAGGCTGGTGCCGTCGGTATCCTTTTCGGCTGTGGCAGTCAGACGGTAGGGGCGCTCAGCGCCCTTGAGGTCATAGATACGCACCGCGGCGTCGTAATCGTCGGTGTAGGTGAAGCCGCCATTACTCTCAAAATCGGCGTAGAACTTATCGTCGTTGCCCGGGGTGTAGGTGCTGTTGCTCTTGAAGGACGAGTAGTCGTTCAGGCTCATCCAGAAAAGCTGTTTTAAGTAGTGGGGCACGGCATTGTACATCGTGTAGCGGTACATGGTGTTGCCGATGACTTGGTATGCCTCGCTGTCCTGCGCGCGGTCGGCAATGTTCTCCACCTTGCGCACGGCGGCGTTGCCGAAATACTTGTCGTCGGAGTAAATGCGCGTATCTACTCCGTTCTTGTCGAGCACGTCATAGGCGTTGTAGGTGTTCCACGCGTTGTCGATGAAGCGGGTGTATTTGGTTTCCTTTTTATAGACCTCGCCCGTCAGCATGGACGGTACGGAGACAAGAGAATCGGAGCCTGTGCCGAGGACGTTTTCGTATTCGGTGAAGCCCTTCAGCTGTTCTTCGATCTCGGGATGGGACTCCTTGTAGCTGTCATAGTAGCTCTTGTCCATCGAGCCGAGGATAAAGACAAGGGTGTTGTCGGTGTCGGACAGCTCATACATGCCGTCAACGGTGACCTCATGGCTGAGCTTGTTCAGCGAGTTCTGGTTCTGGTAGAGGTTGACCGCCAGCCCGCCCACCTGCATAAGCATGAGAAAGACGGCGGTGACCATGAGGATATGCCGCCATGAACGCTTGAAAACCATGTACAGCGCGAAGGGCAGGGCGATACACGCCGCCCACATCGCGGAGTCGATCGCGCCGTAGGTGGTGTAGTCCTTCCACGCGATCTGGGAGCCGTCCAGCACGCCCGAGCCGTAGCTGATGTTGAAGAAGCCGCACTGGATATACAGCCCCAGCGAGACGCCGAAGATCAGACAGCAGAGGATCTTGTGGATCCCGCCTTTCGGCAGGGACAGCAGTACCGTCATGACGGTAAAGCCGATCAGCGCGACGAGTATGACAGGCGAGAGCAGTGAGCGGAAGCTGAACCACATCTCGTCGTTGCCGTTCACGTACAGTGAAAGCGGTCCGTAAACGAGCAGGGTAGAGGCGAAGAATGCCGCGACCAGCGCGCCGAAGGCAAAGCGATGTTTGACAGATAAATGTTTATCTTCCATAATGTACCTTTTCATTGAAACCCGATCGGCTGTTATTGCCGACCGTTTTTTAGATGATATGCATATAAATTATCACTCTATATTCTACTCTAAAAACTATATATAGTCAAGAGTTTGATAGCATTTCACAAGATGTAGCAAAGAGTATTTGCATTTTTTTCCTGTATATGGTATACTATATCAGTATGTATTCGGAGGGTTCTATGGATATTCGTGTGAACGACGAGCTCGTCATGAAAAAGCCCCACCCCTGCGGGAATCACCGTTTTGCTGTCCTGCGCGTCGGGATGGACTTCAAGATCCGCTGTCTCGGCTGCGGTCGGGAGGTCATGGTTCCCCGCAAAAAGGTCGAGCACAATATACGGGAAGTATATCGGGACTTGGAAAAAATCAGTATCAAAGGATAATGTATGTTCAGCAGATTAGAGATATTTGACAAGCGATACAATGAGCTCGAGAAGCGGATGTATGAGCCGGACGTCGTGTCCGATCCTGAGACCTACCGCAAGGTCATGCTCGAATACGCGCAGATCGAGCCTGTGGTGAAGAAATACCGCGAGTATCAAGCGGCGCAGAGCACGATCGAAGAGAGCCTCATGCTCTTAGAGGACAACTCCGCGGATGAAGAACTGCGGGAGCTGGCGAACGCGGAGCTGGATGAAGCAAAGCGTTCTTTACCCGTACTCGAGGAAGAATTGAAGATCCTGCTTTTGCCGAAGGATCCCAACGACGAGCGCAACGTCATCGTGGAGATCCGCGGCGGTACGGGCGGCGAGGAAAGCTCGCTCTTTGCCTACGACCTCTACCGTATGTACAGCATGTACGCCGAGAAAAAGGGCTATCAGACAGAGGTCGTCAGCCTGAATGAAACGGGACTGGGCGGCTATAAGGAAGTCTCCTTCATCGTCAGCGGCGCGGGCGCCTACAGCCGCTTCAAGTTTGAGTCGGGCACCCACCGTGTCCAGCGCGTGCCCCAGACCGAAAGCTCGGGGCGTATCCACACCTCGGCGGCGACGGTCGCCGTCCTGCCCGAAGCGGACGACGTGGAAGTGGACATCAACCCCAACGACCTCGAGATCGATACCTTCCGTTCCTCGGGCGCGGGTGGTCAGCATATCAACAAGACCTCTTCCGCGATCCGTATCACCCACAAGCCCACGGGCATGGTGGTGGAATGTCAGGACGAGCGGTCGCAGTACAAGAACAAGGACAAGGCGATGAAGGTGCTCAAATCCCGCCTGCTGAAAATGGAGCAGGATAAGCAGAACGAAGCCATTGCCTCCGACAGACGCTCCCAGGTCGGCTCAGGCGACCGCAGTGAGAAGATCCGCACTTATAATTTCCCGCAGAGCCGCGTGACCGATCATAGAATCGGCTTGACGCTGTACAAGCTGGACGAGATCATGAACGGCGGTCTCGATGAGATCATCGACGCGCTGGTGACCGCGCAGAGGGCGGAACAGCTGAAAGAATCAATGAGGAATTAGGAGTTAGGAATTAGGAATGAATGGCGAGTAAACCCGCACCAGATTATTATATGAGAAAGATACGTTTCTTCTTTATCATTCAGGAATCAAAACACGAAGTGTTTCCCACAATTCCTCATTCCTCATTCCTCATTACTAATTCCTAATTAAAAGAAATGAACACTTTATTCTTAAAGAACACAACTGAAGATATCAAAAAGGCGGCTGCCATCCTGACCGACGGCGGTCTGGTCGCTATGCCGACCGAGACGGTCTACGGGCTTGCCGCCGACGCGCTCAACGGTGAAGCGGTGCGGCGTATCTTTGAAGCCAAAGGCCGCCCGATGGACAACCCGCTGATCGTGCACGTGGCTGAGTTCTCCGACATCGAACGCCTTCATCTGGTGCGCAGTATCCCCGAAAAGGCAGTCAAGCTGGCTCAGGCGTTCTCGCCCGGACCGCTGACGATCATCATGGAGAAGGGGGATGTCATCCCCGACGAGGTCAGCGCGGGACTCGACACGGTCGCCATCCGTATCCCGTCCCATCCCGACGCGCAGAGATTGTTGAGATCAAGCGGTCTCGCCTTAGCCGCGCCATCCGCGAACACCTCGGGCAAGCCCAGCCCGACTACGGCACAGCATGTGATCGACGACATGGACGGCAGGATCGAAGCCGTTCTCGACGGTGGGGCATGCGGCGTCGGCGTGGAGAGCACGGTCATCACCCTTGCGACGGATATCCCGCGCATCCTGCGCCCGGGTATCATCACCCGCGAGGAGATCGAGGCAGTCATCGGACCGATCGAGGTGGACAAGGCTGTCTTGAACAAACTTGAAAATAACGAGAAAGCCGCTTCGCCGGGCATGAAATACAAGCATTACGCGCCGAAAGCGAGAGTCATTCTCCTGCGCGGCAGTGATGAAAAATACATCAACTATCTCAACCGTCTCTATGCCCGCGACAAGAGCATCGCGGCGCTGTGCTATATCGAGGATGTGTCAAAGATCCATGCCCCCTGCATTACCATGGGGAGCGAAACCGATGAGAAGCAGCAGGCGCAGGCATTGTTTGACGCGCTGCGGGCTGTGGATGAACTGCAGGGCGTGAAAACCGTCTACGCGCACTGTCCCTCGGCGACGGGCGTCGGCATGGCGCTGTACAACCGTCTGATCCGCGCGGCGGCGTTCGAGGTGATCGACCTGCCGACAAAGCGCGTGATCGGGCTGACAGGGCAGACAGGCGCGGGCAAAAGCGAAGTCAGCCGCATGCTCAGCGAGATGGGCGCCGTCGTGATCTCCGCCGATGAAGCGGCACGCGAGGCGGTGGAGGACAGCGAGGTCAAGGCGATGTTATGCGCGGCGTTCGGCGATGTGCTGAAAGCCGACGGTTCGCTTGATCGGCGTCTTGTGGCGCAGATCGCCTTTTCCAAGCCCGGCAGGACCGCCGTGCTCAACGCCATCACCCACCCGAAGATCGCTTCTATCATGCTCAGTAAGGCTGAAACGGCTGACGCGGACACCGTCTTTTTCGATGCGTCCCAGCTCTTTGAAGCGAGGATGGAAGTCTACTGCGACCGTGTGATCGGCGTGATCGCGGATGAAGCGATCCGTATGGAACGGCTCCTTATGCGCGACGGGATCTCCCGCGAGGACGTTGCCCTGCGGATGTCGGCGCAGTTTGACGAAGGGTTCTTTCTCAGCTTCTGCAACGATATACTGTATAATAACGGATCGCTCAGGGAGCTGAGCGAAGAGGTGGATAAGCTGTATGAAAGGTCGGTGAATCGATGAGCCGCTATGAAAGCCGTCATTCGCGCGAGACAAAGGGTCACGGCGCGCTGGGATTCCTCGTCACCTTTGTGCTGGTGGTGTTCGTGATCGTACTGGTGTTCTTTTTCCTGTCGCCCGACGACGCCTTCAAGGGCACCAAGCGCAAGGTCTACGGCGTGTTCTATCCGCAGAGCTATTCAGAGCAGGTCACGAGGTACGCGAAGGAGTTCAATGTGGAAGAACCGCTGGTCTATGCCGTCATCCGTACCGAGAGCGGCTTTCGCCCCGAGGTGGAGAGCGCTGCGGGAGCGATGGGTCTCATGCAGATCATGCCCTCGACCTTTGAGTGGCTGCAGGAGCACTTGGAGGGGGAGATCGTCTACTCCGCCGACTCGCTGTACGATCCCGATATCAACATCCGCTACGGCACCTATCTGCTGAGTATCCTGCTCAGTGAGCACAACAACGATATCAAGACCGCCGCGGCAGCCTACAACGCGGGCACTGCCAACGTCGGCAGCTGGCTCGAGGACAGCGCGTATTCCCCGGACGGCAAGACGCTGAGCCATATCCCGTATGAAGAAACCGAGCATTACGTCGACCGCGTCGAGGACGCGTATGAGATGTATAAGAAGATATATTATCAATGAGGAATTAGGAATGAGGAATTAGAAAATTGGACGCCTGTCAGTTTTAACGGAAGTGTTTCTGTAAATAATAAAAAGGGTGTGGGCTTTGCCCACCAACAATTCCTAATTCCTAATTTCTAACTCCTAATTAAAGAAACCGGAGGTTTATTATGAGCGAAAACGCAAAGGAACTCAAAGAAAAATTGATGATGAAGGAGAGAAAGGGCGCTGCGGATTATTCCGCGGATCTCTTAAAGGAAGCCGACGCCTACTGCGAGGGCTACAAGACCTTCCTCGACAACTCCCGCACCGAGCGCGAGGCGGTCAGCTACGTGAAAGCGCTTGCCGAGAAAGAGGGCTTCACTCCTTTTGAACCCGACAAGAAGTACCAGCCCGGTGACAGGGTCTACATCGTCAACCGTGAGAAGGCGATCGGTCTCGCGGTGATCGGCAAAAGCGGCACCGACCACGGTGTGAAGCTGGCGATCGCGCACATCGACTCCCCGCGCATCGACTTAAAGCCCAATCCGCTGTATGAGAGCAACGGACTCGCCCTGTTCAAGACCCACTACTACGGCGGTATCAAGAAGTACCAGTGGACGACCGTACCCCTCGCCCTGCACGGCAGAGTGGTGAAGCTCGACGGTTCCGTCGTGGATATCCGTATCGGCGACGATCCGAAGGACGAGTGCTTCCTCATCACCGATCTGCTGCCCCACCTCGATAAAGAGATGGCGACCAAGACGATGTCCAAAGCCTTCACGGGCGAGGATCTGAACATCCTGATCGGCTCGCTTCCCTTTGACGACAGCGACGAAAAGGATCTGATCGCGCTGAACGTGATGAAGATACTCAACGACCGCTTCGGGATCGAAGAGAGCGACTTCCTCTCTGCGGAGCTGAATTTCTGCCCTGCCTATCCTACCCGCGACGTCGGCTTTGACCGCTCCATGATCGGCGGCTACGGTCACGATGACAAGTGCTGCGCTTATCCGTCCGTCACGGCGCTCTTTGAGACGAAGATCCCCGAGTCCACCTGTATCACTTACCTGACCGATAAGGAAGAGACGGGTTCCGACGGCAACACGGGCATGCAGAGCGACTTTCTCCGCTACTTCATCTATGACCTTGCGAAGGTCGACGGCAACGAGGGCTACAGGGTACTGAGTAAATCAAAGTGCCTGTCGGCTGACGTGAACGCGGCGTTCGACCCGACCTTCTCCTCGGCGTATGAGCCGAAGAACTGCTCCTTTATCAACGAGGGCGTCGTGATCTCGAAGTACACGGGTCACGGCGGCAAGTACGATACCTCTGACGCTTCCGCCGAGTTTATGGGCGAGATCCGCGCCATGCTCGCGAAAAACAACGTCAAGTGGCAGGTCGGAGAACTGGGCAAGGTCGACATCGGCGGCGGCGGTACGATCGCGAAGTACGTTGCCAACATGAACGTCGACGTGGTAGACCTCGGTATCCCGGTGCTGTGCATGCACGCGCCGTTTGAGGTTATCAGCAAGGCCGATATCTACATGGCGCACAAGGCGTTCTACGGGCTGTTCAACTGAATATAGTTCTTTTTAAGAATATAAGGGGCTGTTGTACGACAGCCCCTTAATCATTTTATCAGCGTCCGGTGTCAGTATCGCTATTCGATACGAAAGAGTCAGCTGACAACCTATTTGTGTTTTCTAATTGTGTAGCAATATGTTATTTTCGGTCAGAATTCTGATCGCTCGCACTGACCGAAGAAAGTCCGAGGATATAATCTGTCGAGACATGATAAAGCTCGGATAAACGTATTAAATGCTCAACAGGGATTGTCTGAAAGCCCCTTTCATATCTTGAATAGACAGTTTGGGCGATCCCTAAGTAAGCTGCGACATCAACCTGTTTCAGATCGTGATCCTCTCTCAAATCCCTTATCCTTTTAAAGTACACCGTATCACCTGATTACGAAATTATTATTGACTTTACCACAAGACTATGATACAATTGCAGTTATAGTACTAAAAAGTACTATAACTGCAATTAAAAAGAATTATGCAGGAGGTAATTATAGTGACTATTAGAAAACTACTGTGTATTGTTGTGGCAGCCGCACTTTTATTGGGAGTTTTTGCGGTCGTACCGGTTTCTGCTTCTGCGGAGGCGATCGAGTATACAACACCCTCCGGCGCCGTATATAGCTTGAATAACGAGACCGGCGAGATGGTTCTTATTTCCGGCACATTCCGGTCTGATAGCGGTGGTTGGGGGAACCTAAACAAATGGGCTGTTAAATCGATCACTGCTCTGGATGGCGTGAAATTCGGTGGTTGGACGCAAGCCTTGTTTAATGGCTTCCAAGTCTGTAAATCGATGGATTTCAGCAGAGTGGATACTTCCGGTGTTTCAACATTAAATAACTTTTTTCTTGACTGCGGACAGCTCGCCTCGCTTGATGTGTCCGGCTGGGATACCAGTCGTGTATCCGATATGTATCAGATGTTCAGCGGTTGTTCTTCGCTGAGGGAACTGGACTTGTCCTCCTTCGATACAAGCAAGGTAACTTTATTTGTTGATTTATTTGAGGGTTGTAATCCCAGAACCTTGACGTTGTCTGAGAAATTTACAATTGGCGTTCAAGGCAAAATGGTATTATCAAATGGAGAAAATCGCAGAAACGGCTGGCGCATCAAGGGTGAGCCCACGGCAGCTCGTGTTTCCGGCAATGATTACATGGCTGTGATCGCTCCTCCGACGGAGACTACCACCTACAAGTGGATCGGTTACTGTGACGTTGATTGGTTAAACTGGGACGGCAGTCAGCTGGTCAGAAGCGAGGAATATAAGCTCGAAACAGAGATCCACCCCACCTATAAGGGGATAACGCCGACCAAACCCGATGACGCTCGCTACACCTATACCTTTTCAGGTTGGACAGATGGAGAAAACACTTATGATCTTAATTATGAGCTCCCGCCTGTGACCGGCGATATTACCTATACAGCTGTGTTCACTCCCGTGAGAAAGAAGTTTTTTGCCGGGCACTCTCTTTCGCTTAACGGGGATATCGCAGTCAATTTCTATATCGATGTGACTGTTGCAGGCCTGACGGTTGACGAGGTGAAGCAAGGGACAAAAACTGTCAGTATAGACTTTGAATGGCCGGAGGACAGCACTTCCTTTACCGTAAAATCAACGGATTATGATACGGCGTTGGGGCTGTTTAAGACCACTTGCAACGTAGCAGCTGCCGAAATGGCGAGCACGATCCACGCGACAGCTTATATTAACGGGAATGAGTATACCGATGAATACGACGATTACAGTGTGCGTGATTACTGTGAGTATATCATCAGTATGCCCGAAAACACCGTATCTAAGCAGGCGGAGCTGGTGATACTCGCGAAAGAAATGCTGAACTACGGCGCCAAGGCACAACTCGTATTCAACGTACAGACCGACAATCTCGCCAATAAAAACGTGGACGGATATGTTATGAACGAGGTTACTCCGGAAATGGTAAACAATGCTATCTCATCCGCGAATGGCGGCGGGTGCATGAGCGACATGACCGCCAATACATCGGCTTTCGGTCTGAATTATTACGGTTCAAGCACAGTATATCTGACAGAAACCTCGCTGAGACATTATTACACCATCACAGATCAAGCGGCTTATGACAGAGTAAAGAATGAAACGAATTACCGCTGTGACGAGACAAAGCTTCCGTATGTATACTTTGAGCAGTGCAATTTGCCTGCGGCGGAGCTGGATAATTTGCAGACATTTACCATCGGCGGACAGAGTTATCGTTACTCTGTGCTCGACTATGCTAGAACACTGATGACCCACAGCAAAACCAGTGTCAATGAGAAGAATTTGGGTAAGGCGACCTATCTGTATAATCAGGCGGCGAACGCTTACTTTGACTGAACGGGGGTATTAATATGACAAATCTTTACAGCAGAAATGCAATGTCAAAGGCTCCTGCCGAGACCTACGAGCGTATACGGCTCAGTATAACTGAATTTGAAAAAGAGGATGTGATTACGACTTCGAGCACAGTCGATACCGATAAGTACGAGGGTGTTCCGCTCATGATGGGTCGGTAAAACAGTAGCTTATAACAAATAGATGACTGTCGCAAAATTGCTTGCGACAGTTGTTTTTTGCAAAGTATACAAAAAATTCAAAAATTCTTTGTAAAATTGTTACACCTGATTTTGGCTTTGTTATTGAATTAACGGGGATTTTGTCATATAATTGTAACGGATGTTATCATATAGATAACTCCGTGACACAAGATATTGTATATCCAAATAGAATACAATCAGGAGGTATATGCTATGGCAAGAGTTTACAATTTTTCGGCAGGTCCCTCGATGCTGCCCGAAAGCGTATTAAAGACTGCCGCTGACGAAATGCTCGACTACAAGGGTACAGGTCAGTCGGTCATGGAGATGTCCCACCGCTCCAAGGAGTACGGCGCGATCATCAACGAGGCTGAGTCTCTCTTACGCGAAGTCATGAACATTCCCGACAACTACAAGGTCCTGTTCTTACAGGGCGGCGCTTCATCCCAGTTCGCCGCGATCCCGCTCAACTTCATGAACGGCTCCGGCAAGGCTGACTATGTCATCACGGGTCAGTGGGCGAAGAAGGCCGCGCAGGAAGCTGCCCGCTACGGCGAGGTCAACATCGTCGCTTCCTCTGCCGACAAGACCTTCTCCTATATCCCGAAGCTCGACAAGAGCACCTTCACCCCCGATGCAGACTACTTCTACATCTGCATGAACAACACCATCTACGGCACCGTTTACCATGAGCTGCCCGATACAGGCGACGTTCCGCTGATCGCGGATATTTCTTCCTGCTTCCTCTCTGAGCCGATCGACGTTACTAAGTTCGGTATGCTTTACGGCGGCGCTCAGAAGAACGTAGCTCCCGCGGGCGTGACCATCTGTATCATTCGCGAGGATCTGCTCGGCAAGGCGAGAGACATCTGCCCGACCATGTTCAACTACCAGATCCACGCCGACAACGGCTCCATGTACAACACCCCGCCCTGCTACACCATCTACATCATGAAGCTCGTCCTCGAGTGGATCAAGAACGAGATCGGCGGTCTGGAGAAGATGAAGGAGCGCAATGAAAAGAAGGCGAAGCTGCTGTATGACTTCCTCGATTCTTCCGAGATGTTCAAGGGCACTGTCGTCGCTGAGGACCGCTCTCTGATGAACGTTCCGTTCGTCACCGGCAACGATGAGCTCGACGCGAAGTTTGTCGCGGCTGCGAAGGAAGCAGGCTTCATCAACATCAAGGGTCACCGCTCTGTCGGCGGCATGCGCGCTTCCATCTACAACGCTATGCCTTATGAGGGCGTAGAGAAGCTGGTCGCGTTCATGAAGAAGTTTGAAGAAGAGAACAAGTAATGAATTAGGAATTTGGAATTAGGAATGAGGAATTATGGGAAAGCCTTTCGACTTTTGATTCCTAAATGATGGAGCGGATGCGTTTCAGCTTTCTATATAAAACGGGTGCGGGTTTGCCCGCCGACAATTCCTAATTCCTCATTACTCATTCCTAATTGAATAAAGGGAGATTTCTATGTATAACATCTTAAAGCTCAACAAGATCGCCGCTGTCGGCACCGACAGACTCGGCGACAACTATAACTGCGTCGACGAGTGCGCCGCTCCTGACGGTATCCTCGTCCGCTCCGCTTCCATGCACGACATGGAGCTGCCCGAAAGCCTGCTCGCCATCGCGCGTGCCGGCGCGGGCGTCAACAACATCCCGCTCGATAAGTGCACCGAAAAGGGCATCTGCGTATTCAACACTCCCGGCGCGAACGCGAACGCCGTTATGGAGCTGGTCATCGCGGGCATGCTCCTCGGTTCCCGCAAGCTCAGTGAGGGTATCGCGTGGAACAAGACCTTGAAGGACGATCCCAACTGCCTCAAGACCGTAGAAAAGGGCAAGAGCCAGTTTGTCGGTCCCGAGATCAAGGGCAAGACCCTCGGCGTCGTGGGTCTCGGCGCGATCGGCGTACTGGTCGCGAACGCGGCAAGAGCGCTTCACATGCACGTTGTCGGCTACGACCCCTACCTGAGCGTTGACGCTGCTCTGCACCTCTCCCGTCACGTAGCGACCGTCAAGAACATCGACGAGCTGTACGCGCAGGCTGACTACGTCACCTTCCATCTGCCTCTCAACGACGGTACCCGCGGCATGGTCAATGCCGAGAGCATCGCGAAGATGAAGGACGAGGTCCGCATCCTCAACTTCTCCCGCGACGGTCTGGTCAACTCCGCTGACATCATCGACGGCTTGAAGAGCGGCAAGATCGCTTCTTACGTCACCGACTTCGCTACCCAGGATCTGATCGGCGTAGACGGCGTTGTCGCCCTGCCTCACCTGGGCGCATCCACTCCCGAGAGCGAGGACAACTGCGCGATCATGGCTGCTGATGAGGTCAAGCAGTATCTGGAGCTGGGCAACGTCAAGAACTCCGTCAACTTCCCGAACGTTTCCATGCCCAAGACAGGCGACGTCCGCTTCTGCGTGTTCCACCAGAACACCCCGAAGATCATCTCTAAGCTCCTTGAGATCATCGGCGGCAACGTAGAGAACATGGAGAACAAGAGCCGCGGCGACTATGCCTACACCATCATCGACGCCACCGCTCCTAACGCTGACGCTGAGGACGCGATCAAGAGCGTTGACGGTATCGTGAGATACAGAGTCATCAAATAAATCTTTCTTTTACTTCAAGAGCCATTCCGCACGGGGTGGCTCTTATTTATATACTCAAATTAATAGAATGTTCACAAAGAATTAGCACTCTAACCTTGACAGTGCTAAAATTTGGAGTATAATAAAATCAGTGACAGGCGGGAGCTTGTCTCCTTATTATGTTGTACAAAGAAGGTAAACCATATGGCGAAAAAGCAATTCAAGACAGAATCCAAAAAACTGCTGGATATGATGGTCAACTCCATCTATACCCATAAAGAAATCTTCCTGCGTGAGCTGATCAGTAACGCCAGTGACGCGATCGACAAGCTCTATTTCCGTTCTCTGACCGACGACAGTGTCGGGCTCAGCCATGACGATTTCGAGATCCGTCTCGACCTCGACAAGGACAACCGTATCCTCAAGATCACCGACAACGGTATCGGCATGACCAAAGAGGAGCTGGAAAACAACCTCGGCACGATCGCCCATTCGGGCTCGCTCGACTTCAAGACCGACGACGAGAATCAGCATGAGAACATCGACATCATCGGTCAGTTCGGCGTAGGCTTCTACTCGGCGTTCATGGTCGCCGACAACATCAAGGTTGAGTCCCGTGCTTTCGGCGCGGATGAAGCCTATCTCTGGGAATCCTCGGGCGCTGACGGCTACACCATCAAGCCCTGCGATAAAGAGAAAGCGGGCACCGTCATTACCCTGCACATCAAGGAAGATACCGACGACGAAAAGTACGGCGAGTTCCTCGAGACCTACCGTATCCGCGAGCTGGTCAAAAGTACAGCGACTACATCCGCTACCCGATCAAAATGCTCACCTCTCACCGTCAGAAGAAGGAGGGGAGCGAGGACGAGTATGAGGACGTCTTTGAGGACGAGACCCTCAACAGCATGACTCCCATCTGGAAGAAGCCGCAGTCTAAGGTCACCGACGAGGAATATACCTCGTATTATAAGTCGAAGTTTGACGACTACGACGCTCCCTTGAAGGTCATCCGCCAGTCCACCGAGGGCACCGCAACCTACACCGCCCTGCTGTTCATCCCGTCCCACGCGCCGTATGATTACTACAGCCGCGACTATGAGAAGGGCTTACAGCTCTATTCCTCTTCCGTCATGATTATGGAGAAGTGCAAGGATCTTCTGCCCGACCATTTCAGCTTTGTCAAGGGTCTGGTGGACAGCGCCGATCTGAGCCTGAACATCTCCCGCGAAATGCTCCAGCATGACCGCCAGCTGAAAATCATCGCGAAGGCGCTGGAGAAGAAGATCGCTTCCGAGCTTTCCAAAATGCTGAAAACCGACCGCGAGAATTACGAGAAATTCTTCAAGGAGTTCGGCGCTCAGCTCAAATGGGGCGTGTACCAGTCCTTCGGCATGAACAAGGATGAACTGCAGGATCTTCTGCTGTTCAAAACATCCAACGAGGGCAAGTATACCACACTCCGCGAGTACCTCGACAGAGCAAGAGAGAATCAAGACAAGATCTACTACGCCGTCGGCGAGACGGTCGAGAAGATCGCCATGCTTCCGCAGGTGGAGTCCGTTATTGCCAAGGGCTATGAGGTGCTGTACCTGACCGAGGACATCGACGAGTTCTGCGTACAGATTTTACAGAATTACGATAATAAGGCGTTCCTCAACGTCTGCACCGACAATCTCGACCTCGGCGACGAGGAAGAGAAGGCAGAGCTCAAGGAAGAGAACGACAAGTCCGAAGAGCTCTTCAAATTCATGAAAGAAGCCATCGGCGACAAGGTCGCGAAAGTGCGCTATACCAACACGCTGAAAAACCACGCGGTATGCCTCTCCAGCGAAGGTGCGGTATCCGTGGGCATGGAGCAAATCCTGAACAAAATGCCCGGCGCGGAGGGTCAGAACATCAAAGCTGAGACCGTCCTCGAGATCAACATGGAGCACCCGATCAAGGAGAAGCTCCTGTCACTGTATGAGACCGACAAAGACAAGCTCGGCGAGTACAGCAAGATCCTCTACGCGCAGGCAAGGCTGATCAACGGTCTTTCGCTCGATAACCCTGCCGAGATCAGCGATCTTGTGTGTGATCTCATGGCGTGAGCTTAGTGAATGGTTTCGGATACTCGCTTTGCTCGAACAATACTAAAATAAATGTAAACGCTCGCGACTTTTTCAAAGAGTCGCGAGCGTTATTTTATGCAGCACTATTCCAATCAAAAGCCGTCAGGCTTTCCCGCAACCGTTCTCCGATACAGTTACTTTCTCCCTGATGAAATCCAGCAGATTTTCACTGCACATGGATGTGATATCGGCAGGGGAGTCGGGCAGCGCTAAGAGGATCTGGCTCTTGTACCGCACGATGTAGCCCTCGCTGCCGCTGTCACCGCTGAGCTTGCGCATGTTTTCGAGGGTCAGGGAAGAGTTGGAGAATACGCGCGAGAGGACGGTCGAGAGATTGTCGTCGCCGTCCGTGTGCAGTCCGCCGATGATGACCGTCAGCGGGCAGATCTTCAGACTGCGGGCGACTTCCTCACCAAGCTGTATGGGCGTGGTAGCGGAGGAGACGCGGTGCGCCTCGCCCCCGATGGAGAAGAACGCTTTTTTCAGCGCCTTTTCACAGTATGAAGTTTTTTTTGAAAGATAAAAGATGATGTTATATTTCATGATTTACTGTTTTTCTATCGCTTCAAAGTTGGGGTAGATGTCGATGCCGATGTTGATGTGGTCGAAGTCCACGCCGTCGACGTCGCGGTTCCAGCCGGTGAACCTGTAGGTGTAATACTCGTCGTCGGGCGGGATCCCCGGCGTGCCCTCGGGTACGGGAACGGGATCGCCCTCTTTCACGTTGTAGGCGGCGTACTGGGTACCGTCATAGTTGCGGTAGGTGACAGGGTAGTAGGTGTAGTTCGGCGGTTCTGTCGCCTTGGGAGTATTCTTCTTCGGCTTTTCGGTCGGCGGTTCGGTCGGATTGGACGCGAGAGTCGCGGTCAGATCTTCTGAGCCTTCCAGGTTGCCCTTGCCGTCGTACCAGTCGACCTTGCCGTCCTTGTTGGCGCTCTTGAAGGTGCCGGGATCGGGGCGCTCGCCGCCGTAGCGCTGGTAGTAAACGTCGGGGAACAGGGGAGCGGAGTTGCGCGTGGCGAGGCTCACGTCGACATTCTCGTCCTCGCCGGGGCGCACCTTGCGGGCGACGATGACGCACCGCCACTGATAGAACTCATAGCAGCAGGTGGACAGGGTAATGATCTGGTCGTCCTCGTTGCAGGTGACGGGGATGTTGAAGAACGAGCGGATACGGGTGTTGTAGACAAAGTTCATGAACTCCGCATCGGAGTTGAAATCGCCCTGCATGTAGTTGAAGAACTCACCGTGCTCATAGCGGGTCGAGGTCTTGAACACCGAGATGATCTTGTACTTCGCGTCGCCGTCGGGGGTGTTGAAGATGATGACGGGGTGCTCCTGATAGTATTCGAGGTCGCCTTTGAGGTCGCCCTTGGGCGAGTATTTCAGCATGCCCGCGAACATACTGCCGTCGTTCATATCATGACCGTGCATGATGACGTTGCGGGAGTGGGTGCCGTCTGAAGAGCGGTAGTCGACAAAGATACTGCCGTACTCGGAGCTTTCTTTCTTATAAGTGCGCTTGATGTAATACTGGTTGTAGCGGTCGTCGCCCTCGTGATACAGCACGGGATAGTCGATGACGGTATCGGGAATGGTGATCCAGCCGACGATCTCGTCGTTGATCTCTTTGAGCGCGTCCCAGTCCTGCGCGGGACCGCCTTCTTCACTGCTGTCATCGGACTTGCTATAGGCGATCTCCTGGATCTCGCTGGTGACGGCGTTGTTGCGCATGGGTCCGAAGATGAAGAACTCCAGCACATAGATTAGTGCGCCGATGAAGGCGGCGAGGGCGATGAGCACCACGACCTTGCGGATCTTCATCTTTTTCGAGTCTTCTTTCAGCGGGATGAACGATTTGAAGAACCCCTGTTTCTTCGGCGGGGCGATCTTATCGGTGAGCGAATCACGGTTGAGGTCGGAGTCGGCTTCGTTGCCCTTGCCGTCATAGTAGGCGATACCCTCGGGATATTTTTCTCGGCCGCGGACAAAGACGTCCTCCGACTGACGGATACCGTCGCTGATGAGAGTCTTGATGTCCTTTGAGCATAGGGACGCCTGCGGCAGGGCGATGAAGCGCTTGCCGCCTAAGCTGAAGCAGTAGCCCTTGTAGCCGTTTCCGAGGTCGCCGAGGGAAGAGACCTTGAGCTTCGCGGTCAGTCCCTTGTGCTTCTCGTCGGCTTTGATACTGCCTTCGAGGTCGCTGATCGCGCGGTAAAACAGCTTGCGGAAGGATGCGTTATCCTGCGTGTCCAGAGCGTTTACGAAGATAAACATATCCCTGTCGCCGTCCGAGAGACATTTGCCGACGCCGGCGGACAGCTTCTTCGGATCGGCGTTCAGCTCCGTGACGTTTTTCAGCTCGATACCCAACGTCGCGAGAGACGCGGAGATCTCCTGCCGCGCGGCACTGACAGTTTCAAAGTCCGCTGTATTCTTTTTGATGGAAAATAATTCACATTGATACATATGAATCCTTCTTTATATGGTTATGAAAAGTCGATGGTCTTTACGGTGGTGTTCTGTATCGCTTCCTCGATCAGCTCGTCGAGATTTGCCTCGCGCTCTGCCTGCTCGACAAAATGCAGGATGGGTTTTGTGCGCGGATGCTTCGGGGTGAAAACGGTACAGCAGTCCTCATACGGCTCGATGGACGTCTCGAAACAGCCGATACGGCGCGAGATATTGATGATCTCCTGCTTGTCCATGCCAATCAGCGGTCGGAACACGATCTTGCCCGCGGCGGCGTTGGTGCAGTTCAGGGCGTACATGGTCTGGGACGCGACCTGACCGAGGCTCTCGCCCGTGATCAGCGCGCCCGACTTGGTCTGTTCGGCGATACGGGTGGATATTTTCATCATCACGCGTCTGAGCAGGATGGTGAACAGCTCTTCGGGGCAGCGGTCGCGCATGGCTTCCTGCACCTTGGTCAGCGGAACGGTGTGCATTTCGATAGAGCCCGCGTAGCGGCTGACCTGTTTTAAGAGCTTTTCGACCTTGATCAGCGCGCGTTCAGAAGTGTAAGGCGGGCTTTCAAAGTGCACGGCGTTGAGCTTCAAACCGCGCTTTGCCATCATGTACGCCGCGACGGGGGAGTCGATACCGCCGCTGATGAGGATGGTCGCCAGCCCCGACGTGCCGACAGGCATGCCGCCCTGTCCGCGGATGGTCGCACAGCGGATGTAGGCGCCGAAGTCACGTACCTCTACGGTCACGGTGACATCGGGATTTTTGACGTCCACTTTGAGGTGAGGACAGGTCTCGAGCAACTTGCCGCCCACCTGTGCCGAGATCTCGGGGGATTTATAGGGAAAACGCTTGTCAGAGCGCTTGCTTTCTACCTTGAAGGTCTTTGCGTCCTCGAGGTATTCTTTGCAGTATGCGGGGGCTTTTTGCAGAATGTCGTCAAGCTCCTTCTCGCAGACGCACGCGCGGGAGAAGGTAACGATGCCGAACACTTCGCCGATGCGCTCGCATACGTCGTCGAGGTCGGTATCCTCGGACAGAGGATCGATGTAAATGGTGGACTGGGCGATCTTGATCTCAAATCTGCCGAGTCCGCGCAGACGGTATTTGATGTTTTTGAGGAGCACGTCCTCAAAGGTGCGGCGGTTGAGTCCCTTCAAGACCATCTCGCCGAGCTTGATCAGTACGATTTCTTTCATAATATCTTCCTTGTTTATCTTCTTTGCAGGGTTTGTATACCGCTTTGCAGTCCCTCGATCAGCGCGTCGATATCCTCTGTTGTGTTATACTTCGAGAAGCTGACGCGCAGGGAGCTGTCGATCCGCTCGTCGGGCAGACCCATCGCCTCGAGGACATAACTGCGTTTGCCTTTGGCGCAGGCGCTCGAGGAGCTGACGTACACGCCGCGGCTCTCAAGGTGGTGGAGCATGGTCTCACTGCGGATACCCTCGACCGAGAGATTGATGATGTATGGCAGGGCGCTTTCGGGCGAGTTGATCGTGACGCCGTCGATCACGCGGAGCTTTTCCAGCGCGTAGGTATTCAGACGCTTGATAGTTTCCATATTTTCGGAAATATTCGCCTCTTTGATCGCCGCGCCAAATGCCGCGATCAGCGGGGAGCTTTCCGTGCCGGGGCGCATTTTGTGCTGTTGTTCGCCGCCGTAAAGGAGCGGCAGAATTCTCGCGCCGTCGCGGATGTATAGAGCGCCGCAGCCTTTCGCACCGTGGATCTTGTGCGCGCTGACGGTCATGAGGTCAACGCCCCGGTTCTTCGGTTTCAGCGGCATTTTGCAGTATGCCTGTACCGCGTCACAGTGGAACAGCGCGTCGGGGCTGAGCTTGTGCACGAGCTTTGCGATCCGCTCTGTAGGCTGGACGGAGCCTGTCTCGTTGTTCACTGCCATCACGCTGACGAGGATGGTTTTGTCGGTCAGGAGTGTTTTGAGCGCTTCAAGATCGACGATCCCATCGCGGTCAACGGGGATGTACTGTACGTCGTAGCCAAGCTGAGAAAGGCGTTTCGCGCTCTCATAAACGGAGCTGTGCTCGACAGACGAGACGATGATGCGGTCGCCGCGGCGTTTTAACGCCTGCGCCGCGCCGAACATCGCGGTGTTGTTCGCTTCCGTACCGCCCGAGGTAAAGGTTATGTTTTTTGCTTCAACAGACAGCGACTGCGCGACGGCCGCACGCGCTTCTTCCACCGCTTCTTCCGCTCTGATCCCCAGCTTGTGCAGGGACGAGGGGTTGCCGTAGTTCTCACGCATGAGTTTGTACGCGGCGTCCGCCGCCGCCTGACACACCTGCGTGGTCGCGCTGTTGTCTAAATAGTGTATTTCCATAGTACTGCTGACTTTCACTAAAATATCAGTATAATTATATATCTATATGGGGTCAATTACAAGAAGCAGATTTAAAAAATTGGTGAATATTTTGTGAATAGGGCGGCACACTATCTTCGGTGATAGTATGACAAAGCAAAATTACGCAGAGCTTGTTAAACAACGCTCTAAGGACAGTCCGATATGGCGCGACTGTCTCAAAGCCTTTCTCATAGGCGGGCTGATCTGTATGATCGGGCAGGGGATACTGGAGCTGTACAAGTACCTCGGCGCCGACGAGGACACGGCTAAGACCTTGTGCTCCGTGACGCTGATCTTCATCGGTATCCTGCTCACGGCGCTCCATCAGTATGAGCGGCTTGCGAAGCACGGCGGCGCGGGGACGCTGGTGCCGATCACGGGCTTTGCGAACGCGATGAGCTCGCCCGCGATCGAGTTCAAGGCAGAAGGGTTGATCACGGGCTTGGCGGCAAAGATGTTCGTTATTGCGGGTCCTGTGCTGGTGTACGGAACCGCCGCGGCAGTGCTGTACGGATTGATTTACTGGGTAACGCGTGCATAACAGAGAATACCGCGGGCTTTTTGTCCGCGGTATACTTGACAAAATACCCATATAGGCTTATAATGGGGTTAGCTAAGACTAACCGATATCAAAGGTATTTGACCTCTGTTGAAGAAGAAACAGCGGTTTCTTTTTTGATGCAGGGTTAGTATGAGCTAACTATAGGTTATATGGAGTGTTGAATATGATAAAGACAACATTGCAGATAGACGGCATGATGTGCTCCATGTGCGAGAGCCACATCAACGATACCGTCCGCGCGGATTTCAGCGTGAAGAAGGTGACGTCCTCCCACAGCAAGGGAGTGACCGAGATCCTCAGCGACAGCCCGCTGGATGAAGAAAAGCTGATCGAGTCGATCGGCAAGACAGGCTACAAGGTGACAGGCGTGAAGTCCGCGCCGTATGAGAAAAAGCGTTTTTCGCTGTTTGGAAGGTGATATCATGGCGATCGTACAGTTTGAAGATGTGACAAGGATCTATACCAGCGGCGAGCATGAGCTGAAAGCGCTCGATAATGTCAGCTTCACCCTTGACGAGGGCAAATTCGTCGTGATTTTAGGGCCTTCGGGCGCGGGCAAAAGCACACTGCTGAATCTGTTGGGCGGTCTCGACAGCCCGAGTGAGGGTAAGATCACCGTGGGCGGCAAGGATATCTCGACGCTGTCGGATAACGAGCTTGCCGACTACCGTGCCGCGACGGTGGGCTTTGTGTTCCAGTTTTACAACCTGATCCCGACGCTGACGGTCTATGAGAACGTTCAGCTGGTCTCCGAGATCGCCCCCGACGCCCTCAGCGCGAAGGAGATGATCGCCGAGGTGGGACTGAGCGACCATTTACATAACTTCCCGTCGGAGCTGTCCGGCGGCGAACAGCAGCGCATTTCGATCGCTCGCGCGCTGGCAAAAAATCCGAAGATCCTGTTGTGCGACGAGCCGACAGGCGCGCTCGACTCCGAGACCGGCGTGATGGTCTTGAAGCTCTTGCTGAAGATGGCGAAAAGCTACGGCAAGACCATCGTCATCGTCACCCATAACCAGAGCATCGCGAAGATGGCAGACGTCGTGATCCGCGTCAAGAACGGTAAGATCCGCTCGGTACAGGAGCAGGAGAATCCCATGAGCGCCGACGAGGTGGAGTGGTAATGCTGATACGTAAGTTATTCCGCACCGCGTGGGGCTACAAGGCGCAGTTCCTCTCTATGATCATCATGATGACGCTGGGCGTGGGCATGTTCCTCGGCTTCAATATGGAGTGGTACACGATCGAGTATGACACGGGGCGGTTCTTTGAAGATACCCGCTACGCCGATTACCGCCTGTATTCGCAGGAGGGCTTTACCGAAAAGGATATCGAAAAGATCCAACAGATCGACGGAGTTGACGCCGCGACGCGTTTTTTGTCCGTGAATCTCGATATCAAGGGCGAGAAGAACAAGTCGCTCGCGCTGGACGTCAGCGAGAATTATTCTGTGTCGACCTTCATGCTGATGAGCGGAGAAGAATATGACGAGAACGGCGACGGCTTCTGGCTGTCGGACAAATTCGCCGCGGCAAACGGTTATGCCCTCGGCGATACTTTGACCCTTGAATTCCAGGGCACGGAGCTTTCGGGCGAGATCGTCGGGCTGATCAAGGCGGGCGAGCACATGATCTGCGTCGCCGACAAAAACCAGCTCATGCCCGACTACACCACCTTCGGCTATGCCTATATCTCGCCGAAAAAACTGCGGGATACGGTAGAAAATAAGATGAAAGACAGCTTCTCGGACGAGCTGAAAAGCGCGGGCGTACCCGACGTTTTCATTGACGAAGGACTGACGCGCCTGTTTGTCGGCGCAGACTCCGCAGAGGATGCGATGGATCAGGTATACGCGCAGGTGAACCTGATCTCCGATATGGACAAAGCCGATCTCGAGGACGCGGTGAAGGAGAAATTGGGTCGTACCATCATGGTCACGCCGAAGGACGATCACGTCGTGTACAAGGAAGCGATGGGTGAAGCCGAAGAAGGCAAGACGATGGGTTCGGTACTGCCGGTGCTGTTCCTGATGATCGCGATCCTCACGATGGTCACCACCATGCACCGTATCGCGACAAAGGAAAAGCTCCAGATCGGCACGCTCAAAGCGCTGGGCTTCAAGAATCGCAGGATCCTCAGACACTATACCTCTTACGGACTGTTCATCGGTATCGCGGGAACAGGGCTGGGGATCGCCCTCGGCTATGCGGTGTGCAAGGCGATCATGAGCGAGAACGGTATGATGGGCACCTATTTCGATATGCCCGACTGGTCAGCCGCTATCCCCGCGTTCTGCTATCCCGTGATGGCAGGCACGGTGATCCTGCTGACGCTCATCAGCTTCCTGTCCGTCCGTCAGCAGCTGAAGGGCACTGCCGCCGATGCGCTGCGTCCCTACGCGCCGAAGAAAATGCGCAAGACGGTCTTTGAACGGCTGAAAGGCTGGGACAGGCTGAAATTCGGCACCAAGTGGAATATCCGCGATCTCAGCCGTCACAAGAGCCGTTCGGCAATGACGCTGGTCGGCGTCATCGGCTGTATGGTGCTGATGGTTGGCGGACTGGGCATGCGCGATACGATGGCAGGTTTTCTCGACCTGCTCGACAACGACATCTCCGCCTACACCACCAAGGTGAACCTGAACGATAACGCGGATGTGAAAAAGTCAAAGAGCCTTGCCGAAGAACTCGGCGGCGACTGGGAGAGCCTCTCGGGCATCAGCCTCGACGGCGACACGGTCTCGCTGGATATCGTACATATCCCGCACGGGCTGATGAATATTATCGATGAAGGGAATCAGAAGATCGATCTCAGCGACGAGGGCGTATACCTCTGCCTGCGTCTCAAGGACAGGGCGGAGATCGGCGATACGATCACCTTCTCGCCCTACGGTGAGACCGAGACTTATGAGGCGAAGGTGCTGGGCTATAACCGCTCCGTGATGACCGAAAGCGTCACGATGACGGACGTGCTCGCCGACAAGCTCGGGATCGACTATACCGTCACCGCGATCTATACCGATCAAACAGCCGATGAGATCCCGTCCTCCGATCTGATCGCGGGCAAGCAGGACAAGGGACAGCTGATGGACACCTTCGACAGCTTTGTCGAGATCATGGACAGCATGGTCATCATCCTTGTGATCGCCGCCGTGATCCTCGGTATCGTGGTGCTGTACAACTTAGGCTTGATGAGCTATGTGGAGCGTTCGAGGGAGCTTGCGACCTTGAAGGTGCTGGGCTTCCGCAACCGCGATATCGGACGCCTGCTGATCTCGCAGAACATCTGGCTGACCGTCATCGGTATTCTGGTGGGACTTCCCGCCGGCGTCGGGGTACTGCAGTGGCTGCTGACAGCCCTCGCGGGGGAGTATGAGATGAAGCTGATGTTAGGCCCGCTGACCTACGGCGTGTCCGTACTGCTGACCTTCGGCGTATCGCTGCTGGTCGGGCTGATGGTCGCGCGCAAGAACAAGAAGATAGATATGGTAGAAGCGCTCAAAGGCGCTGAATAACGGAAAAATAAAAAGAGATCAGCGCACGATGACGCTGATCTCTCCCGAGTGGAGAACGGTACGTTTTCCGTTTTCCTCTACCGCAAGACCGCCGTCGGCAGTGATGTCGACGGCTTTTGCTTTGTGCTCGAAGCCGTCTTTGGTAAAGGCTACGGTGTGACCGATACATAGGTTCAGTTGTTTATATTTTTCTATAACGGAATTATCGCCGAGACTTTCAAAAAGGATTATCAGCCGATCCGCGATCGTGCCGCACAGATCATTCGGTTCGATGTCGCCGATACTGCCCGCTCTGTCGGCGAATTCGGCAGGGAAGTGCTCGGTGGTCAGATTCAGCCCGATACCGACGATGACGGCGGCAGGCTGATTTTCTTTATCGCACAGCAGCTCTGTCAGGATCCCCGCGACCTTTTTGCCGTCGATATAAATGTCGTTCACCCATTTGATTTGTGGGCGCCGATCGCTCAACGCGCTGATCGCCTCACATACCGCGACCGCCGCGGCGCAGGTGACTTTCTGGATATCGGCGGGATCGCCCGACAGGGGAAAGGAGAGGGTCATGTACAGCCCTGTATCCTTCGGCGAGTAGAAGTCGTGACCGCGTCTGCCCCTGCCCGCGGTCTGGTGGGTGGTGGCGTAGAGGTGCATGCCGTCCGTATCAAGGCGGCGTTTGGCTTCATTGTTGGTGGAATCCACCCTGTCGTAGAGATGGACGGCGATAGGGGAATGGATTTTTGAAAGGATTTTTTCTTTTTGTAACAGCATTTTTCTCATCCTTAGTAGACTATTGCTCAAAAATTTCGATGGTTAACACAGGAATTGGTAACTTTATATAAAGAAGGGTGCGAAAACAGCCTTTAAAACTTACAACGCTGTCGGGCGTTCCAGATACTTTCGAGAACAAAAGAATTTTTGTTATAATTGCGAAATCGAATTAAAAACAGAAAATTTCAAAAAATCACTTGACTTTCTTGACGAAATCCTTTAGAATACTACAATGTATCATTATGGGAACATTTACGCCTTGCACTGCAGACGGAATTTTCGACAAAGTATATTATCAAAGTCGGAGCCGTTTGTCAAGAGGTGAATGAAAACAATTTTGTCATTTTCTTCATCCGCCGCGCACGGCACTGTCCCGACACATATGATCCGTATCAAAAAAGAAGGAGTGATGTGCTTTTGGTCAATGTTAAAGATGTAAAATTGGGCAAAGCAGAGCGTAAGAGCTTCGGCAAGATTGAAGACGTCGTCAGTATGCCGAACCTTATCGAAATCCAGAAGAAATCCTACCAGTGGTTCCTGGACGAGGGTCTCAAGGAAGTATTCAAGGATGTTTCGGGTATCAACGATTACCAGAACAACCTTGTGCTCGACTTCATCGACTACACCCTCGACGTGGAGCATCCGAATTATTCGGTCATCGAGTGTAAGGAGAGAGACGCCACATATTCCGCGGCGCTGCGCGTGACCGCCAGACTGCTGAATAAGGAGACGGGCGAGATCAAGGAAAGTAACGTCTTTATGGGCGACTTCCCCCTGATGACCGACTCGGGTACCTTCGTCATCAACGGCGCTGAGCGCGTTATCGTCTCTCAGTTGGTCCGTTCTCCGGGCGTTTACTTCAAGATGGCGCACGACAAGACCGGTAAGGAGCTGTTCTCCTCGACCGTCATTCCGAACCGCGGCGCGTGGCTGGAGTATGAGAATGACGTCAACGACGTGTTCTATGTCCGTATCGACAAGAACCGCAAGCTGCCGATCACCGTTTTCCTCAGGGCTCTCGGACTCGGCACCGACGCCGAGATCGTCGAGATGTTCGGCGACGACAAGCGTATCAAGGCGACCTTTGAAAAGGACAACTGCAGGAACGTTGAGGAAGGTCTCCTCGAAGTCTACCGCAAGCTGCGCCCCTCTGAGCCTCCGACGATCGAGAGCGCCCAGACGCACATCAATAACCTCTTCTTTGACCCGAGACGCTACGATATGTCGCGTGTCGGCAGATATAAATACAATAAAAAGCTGAATTTAGCCGGTCGTATCTCCGGTCATACCCTGACCCAGCCGATCGTCGCTCCCCGCACCGGCGAGGTGCTGGCGCAGCGCGGCGAGGTCATCTCCCGCGAGAAAGCGGCTGAGATCGACAACGCGGGCGTAAAGTACGCCTTTATCGCCGCCGAGGACGGTCACGAGATCAAGGTCCTCTCCAACGGCATGGTCGACATCAACGCCTATGTTGACTTCGATTGCGTGCCCTTAGGCATCAAGGAGCGCGTATCCTTTGACGTCCTGTGCGAGATCCTCGACTCCTGCGAGACTGAGGAAGAGCTGAAGGCTGAGATCGAGCGCCGCGCGGGCGATCTCGTTCCCAACCACATCACGACCGACGATATCTTCGCTTCCGTCAACTATATGAACTGCCTCGCCGAGCATGTCGGCAAGACTGACGATATCGACCACCTGGGCAACCGCCGCATCCGTTGCGTCGGCGAGCTGCTGCAGAACCAGTTCCGCATCGGCTTTAGCCGTCTCGAGCGCGTGATTCGCGAGCGCATGACCCTGCAGGCGCAGGACCCCGAGGCGCTCTCTCCGGCGAGCCTTATCAACATCCGTCCCGTCACCGCGGCGATCAAGGAATTCTTCGGTTCTTCGCCGCTGTCCCAGTTCATGGACCAGACCAACCCCCTTGCCGAGCTGACGCATAAACGACGTCTGTCAGCCCTCGGTCCCGGCGGTCTGAGCCGTGACAGAGCGGGATTTGAGGTACGTGACGTACACTATACCCACTACGGCCGTATGTGTCCTATCGAGACCCCTGAAGGTCCGAACATCGGTCTGATCTCCTACCTCGCTACCTTCGCGAAGGTCAATGAGTACGGCTTTGTCGAGGCGCCTTACCGCAAGATCGATAAGGAGAAGGGCGTCGTCACCAAGGAAGTTGTCTACATGACAGCCGACATGGAGGACGAGTTCATGGTCGCTCAGGCGAACGAGCCTCTCGACGAGGAAGGCCACTTCCTCAACGAGCGTGTCGTCGGCCGTTATCAGGGCGAGTTCGTCGATCACAGAGCCTTCCGCTTTGACTACATGGACGTCAGCCCCCGCATGGTCGTCTCCGTCGCGACCGCGATGATCCCGTTCCTCGAGAACGACGACGCGAACCGCGCGCTGATGGGCTCCAACATGCAGAGACAGGCTGTTCCGCTGATGGTCACCGAGTCGCCGATTGTCGGCACCGGTATGGAGTACAAGGCGGGCACCGACTCCGGCGTCTGCGTCCTTGCCGACGACGACGGTACCGTTATGAGCGTTGACGCGAACCACATTACCGTTCAGTATGACAACGGCAAGGTCAAGGAGCACGAGGTCATCAAGTTCCTCCGCTCCAACCAGGGCACCTGTATCAACCAGATCCCCGTCGTAGAGCGCGGACAGCGCGTAACAAAGGGCGAGGTTTTAGCCGACGGTCCCGCTACCAAGAACGGCGAGATCTCTCTCGGTAAGAACGCCCTGATCGGCTTCATGACCTGGGAAGGCTACAACTACGAGGACGCGGTTCTCATCAGTGAGAAGATCGTCCGTGAGGATAAATATACCTCTATCCATATAGAAGAATATGAGATCGACGCCCGTGACACCAAGCTCGGACCCGAAGAGATCACCCGCGACATCCCGAATGTCGGCGAGGATCTGCTCAAGGATCTGGACGAGAACGGTATCATCCACGTAGGCGCCGAGGTCCACGCCGGCGATATCCTGGTCGGTAAGGTCACCCCGAAGGGCGAGACCGAGCTGACTGCCGAGGAGCGCCTGCTGCGTGCCATCTTCGGCGAGAAGGCGAGAGAGGTCAGAGATACCTCCCTGCGCGTACCTCACGGTGAGAGCGGTATCGTTGTCGACGTCAAGGTATTTACCCGCGAGGACAGCCGCGACGAGCTGCAGCCCGGCGTCAACAAGGTCGTCCGCTGCTATCTGGCGCAGAAGCGCAAGATCTCTGTCGGCGATAAGATGGCGGGCCGCCACGGCAACAAGGGTGTTGTCTCGCGTATCCTCCCTGTTGAGGATATGCCGTTCCTGCCCGACGGTACTCCGCTCGATATCGTCCTCAACCCCTTGGGCGTACCTTCCCGTATGAACATCGGTCAGGTTCTTGAAGTCCACCTCGGCTACGCCTGCAAGGCGCTCGGCTGGAAGATCATGACCCCCGTATTCGACGGCGCTCACGAGCAGGATATCTTCGAGCTGTTCGAGCGCATCAAGGAAAAAGACGATTACAAGGATATGCGCGACGAGACCGGTATCGACTTCGGCGAGTGCTTCCGTCACAACGGTATCTCCATGGAGTGTAAGACAAGACTCCGTGACGGCAGAACCGGCGAGATGTTCGATAACCCCGTTACCGTCGGCTATATGTACTACCTCAAGCTCCATCACCTCGTTGACGATAAGATCCACGCGCGTTCCACCGGTCCCTACAGCCTGGTTACCCAGCAGCCTCTGGGCGGTAAGGCGCAGTTCGGCGGTCAGCGCTTCGGTGAGATGGAAGTCTGGGCGCTGGAGGCTTACGGCGCGGCTTACACCCTGCAGGAGATCTTGACGGTCAAGTCCGACGACGTTGTCGGCCGTGTCAAGGCGTATGAGTCCATCGTCAAGGGTCAGAACATCCCGACTCCGGGTATCCCTGAGTCCTTCAAGGTTCTGATCAAGGAGCTGCAGAGTCTGTCGCTCGATGTCCGCGTGCTGAACAGCGCCGGCGAGGAGATCGACCTCAAGCAGCACTTCGAGGAGGACGACGATATCGTTGTCGCATCCGATGACGAGACGCTCGACGAGGATCAGGTCATGACCTCTATGGACGGCTTCCTGCTTGACGAGGATCAGGACGAAGAGGGCAATATGTTTGACGAAAGCTCCATTTTCGAGGATCAGGACGATATGCTCGATTATGACGACTTCGGCTCAGATGAAATATAAGTAAGGAGGGGCTGTTATTATGGATAATAATGTATTTGATTCAATCAAAATCGGTCTTGCTTCTCCCGATCAAATAAGAGAATGGTCTTACGGCGAGGTCAAAAAGCCGGAGACGATCAACTACCGTACCTTAAAGCCCGAGCGCGACGGCCTTTTCTGCGAGCGCATTTTCGGACCTACCAAGGACTGGGAATGTCACTGCGGCAAGTACAAGCGCATCCGCTTCAAGGGCAAGATCTGCGACCGCTGCGGCGTTGAGGTCACCCGCGCCAAAGTAAGACGTGAGCGCATGGGTCATATCGAGCTTGCCGCTCCCGTATCGCACATCTGGTATTTCAAGGGTATCCCGTCGAGAATCTCTCTCATGCTGGATATCTCCCCGAGAACACTGGAGAAGGTCCTGTACTTCTCCTCCTATATCGTCACCGATCCCGGCGACGCAAGAGAACTCTCCAAGCTCCAGCTTCTGAGTGAGCAGGAGTACCGCGATATGCGCGAGAAGTATGAGGACGATTTCTCCGCGGGCATGGGCGCCGAGGCGATCCGCGACCTGCTCGAAGAGATCGACCTCGATGCTCTCTCCGCAGAGATCAAGGAAGAGATCGAGAACTGCTCCACCTCTCAGAAGAGAGCGCGACTCTCTAAGAGATTAGAGGTCGTGGAGGCGTTCCGTCTCTCCGGCAACCGTCCCGAGTGGATGATCATGGAAGTTCTGCCCGTCATCCCGCCGGATATCCGCCCCATGGTACAGCTCGACGGCGGCCGTTTCGCGACCTCCGACCTGAACGATCTGTACCGCCGCGTCATCAACCGCAACAACCGTCTTGCCCGTTTGCTCGAGCTGGAGGCTCCCGATATCATCATCCGCAACGAGAAGCGTATGCTGCAGGAAGCGGTCGACGCTCTGATCGACAACGGCAGACGCGGCCGTCCCGTTACCGGTCCTTCCAACCGTTCCTTGAAGTCTCTGTCCGATATGCTCAAGGGTAAGCAGGGACGTTTCCGTCAGAACCTTCTGGGTAAGCGTGTTGACTACTCCGGCCGTTCGGTTATCGTCGTCGGTCCTGAGCTGAAGATGTACCAGTGCGGTCTGCCCAAGGAAATGGCGCTCGAGCTGTTCAAGCCCTTCGTCATGAAGCGTCTGGTCGAGACAAAGGTAAGCCAGAACATCAAGGCTGCCCGCAAGGCTGTCGAGAGAGCGAAGCCCGAGGTCTGGGACGCGCTCGAGGTCGTTATCAAGGGTCATCCCGTTCTGCTTAACCGCGCTCCCACACTGCACAGATTAGGTATTCAGGCGTTTGAGCCTGTTTTGGTAGAGGGTCGTGCCTTAAAGCTCCACCCGCTGGTATGTACCGCGTACAACGCCGACTTCGACGGCGACCAGATGGCTGTCCACGTACCGCTGTCCGCCGAGGCGCAGGCTGAGGCCCGTTTCCTCATGCTTGCTGCCGGCAACCTCTTGAAGCCTTCCGACGGTAAGCCTGTCGTCGTTCCGACACAGGATATGGTCTTAGGTTCCTATTACCTGACTCTTGACAAGGACGGCGAACCCGGCGAGGGCAAGGTCTTCAAGGACGTCGACGAAGCGCTCATGGCGTACCAGACCGGTTACGTTACCCTGCACAGCAAGATCAAGGTCAGACGCGAGATGGAGATCGACGGCGTAAAGAAGAGCGGCATCATCGACACCACTGTCGGTAAGATCATCTTCAACCGTGCGATCCCTCAGGATCTGGGCTTTGTCGACAGAAGCGAGGAGGAGAACCTCTTCAAGTTTGAGATCGACTTCCTCGTCGGCAAGAAGCAGCTCGGTAAGATCATTGACGCCTGCATACGCGTTCACGGCACCGAGGTGACCGCCGAAGTGCTCGATAACGTCAAGGCGCAGGGCTATAAATATTCTACCATCGGCGCGATCACCGTCGCTGTCTGCGACGCCACCATCCCCGAGGAAAAGCGTGAGATCATCGCTAAGGCTGAGGCTGACGTTGACGCGATCCGCGAAGAGTTCAACATGGGTCTTAGATCCGATCAGGAGAGATACGAAAAGGTCCTCACGATCTGGGAAAAGGCGACCAACGACGTTACCGAAAAGCTCCAGAGCAATCTGGACAGATATAATCCGATCTTCATGATGGCTGATTCCGGCGCGCGTGGTTCTATGAGCCAGATCCGTCAGCTCGCGGGTATGCGCGGACTGATCGCGAACACCTCCGGTAAGACCATCGAAATTCCGATCCGTGCGAATTATCGTGAAGGTCTGAACATCTTAGAGTACTTCATTTCTTCCCGCGGCGCGCGTAAAGGTCTTGCCGATACCGCACTTCGTACCGCCGACTCGGGTTATCTGACCCGCCGTCTGGTCGACGTTTCGCAGGAAGTCATTATCCGCGACGACGACTGCCATGCCAACGAAGGTCTCGAGGTCTTTGACATCACCTCCGGCAAGCAGGTCATCGAGGGTATGCACGAGCGTCTGCTCGGCCGCTACCTTGTTCGCGACTTCTGTGACGAGAACGGCAACGTTCTGGTATCCAAGGATACCCTCATGGGCGAGAAGGAAGCAGATATCATCTGCAATTCCGGCGTCGAGAGCGTCGAGATCCGCTCCATCCTCGCCTGCCGCTCAAAGCACGGCGTCTGCAAGAAGTGCTACGGCGCGAACCTCGCGAACGGTCAGCCTGTCACCGTCGGCGAAGCGGTCGGTATTATCGCCGCGCAGTCTATCGGCGAGCCAGGTACACAGCTGACGATGCGTACCTTCCATACGGGCGGCGTCGCATCCGCGGAGGATATCACACAGGGTCTGCCGCGTGTTGAAGAGCTGTTCGAGACCCGTAAGCCGAAGAACCTCGCTATCATCTCCGAGATCGACGGCGACGTCCGCTTTGAAGAGATCAAGAACACCCGTCACGCGATCGTCTATAACACCGAGACTTCCGAAGAGAAGAGCTATCTGATCCCCTTCGGCTTCCGTGTCGCGGTAGAAGAGGGTCAGCACATCAAGAAGGGCGACAAGATCACCGACGGCGCCGTCAACCCGCACGACATTCTCGAGATCATGGGCGCGAAGGCTGTACAGGATTACCTCATCAGCGAGGTACAGGGCACCTACCGCCTGCAGGGTGTTGATATCAACGATAAGCACATCGAGGTTATCGTGCGCCAGATGCTCAAGAAGGTCAGAGTCGACGATCCGGGTTCTACCGACTTCATGCCCGGTCAGATGTACAACCGTACCGACGTTCTTTATGCGAATAAAGAAATTAAAGAGCGTATTGCGGACGGTGAAGAGGGTCTGAAAGAAGCGACCTGGACACAGCTTCTGCTGGGTATCACAAAGGCTTCACTCGCGACCGACAGCTTCCTGTCCGCGGCTTCCTTCCAGGAGACCACCCGTGTGCTCACCGACGCTGCGATCAAGGGCAAGGTCGACCCGCTGGTCGGCTTGAAGGAGAACGTCCTAATCGGTAAGCTGGTTCCCGCCGGTACCGGTATGACGCGCTACAACAACATCGAGCTGGAGGAGAATTATATCCCCACTGCTCCTGTTGCTCCGACCGAAGAATAAACGATTTCAGTCTTATGGACCTCCCCCGCGGAGGTCCATTTTTCTTTGTGAGAATTATAGAAAAACCATTTCCATAATTGTGCAAAACCCCCAAAAACAGGGTTGATTTTTCTATGCTCCCATTTCGATAAAAGGTTACGGATTTATTGAAAAGATTACGCCTTTGTAATATAATTAACATAATAGCGAGAGTGTACCCGCGGGGTAAGCTCAGTTAAATTGACCGCGCTGAAAAACTATGTTTTTTCGGTGTGAATCAGGAGGAGATAACATGAGAAAAACTAAGCAAGTCATCAGTATGATACTGGCTTTGACGATGCTGTTGTCGATCTTTTCTGTCGGCATCGTTCAGACCTCAGCCGCAGCTGATGACGAAGAGGCCATCTATCAGGATCCCCCGTATGATCCCCCTCTTCTTGGCGATATCGACCGCAACGGCAGAGTCGATGGCAATGACGTCTTTGCTCTGAAGAGTTCGATCGCGAAGAAAGCGGGATTCATTAGGTACGACCAGATTTCCAAGGATTCTGTTGATTTCAGAGTAGCCGACTGTTTTGTAGATGCCGAGATCGGACAGGAGAAAACGATCAACGGCAACGACGTATGGCTGCTCCGCTGCTATGTAGCGCATAAGCACGAGGCAGAGGGCAAGGGTATCGGCGAGCCGATCGACGTTCTGCCTACCGAGCCCGCGCCGACCGAGGCTCCCGAGCCCACTGAGACCCAGGCTCCTCAGCCGACTGAGGAACCTTTAAAGACTGCCACTATCACCATCTACGGTTTAAACGGTCAGTCTGAGACAAAAGAATTCAACATAGGCGATACGTTCAAGGTTTATACTTCTCTGAACGTTGCCTCAAATAGCCCGATTGCTGCTTTGAGCGCGACCCAGACCTTTACAGACAGTATTCTTTCGCTGAATGATACCTTAACCGACGAAGATATGTTTGTGAATACAGACGCTGTATTCCCGGTACTCGGCGAAGCCGCTATGGGCAGATTGTATGCGCCCGGTAACATTCAGTACAATGCCTCTACGCCGAACGGGTTTGTGTTTGATTCTGACGATGATTTGGCTATCGTTACCGAGTACAAGGTTACCACGGGCGGTACAGGCGAAGTCAGAAACACGCTGACCATGCTGGCTGCTGCAGATGACGGTTTAACCAGGTTGGTCAATAAGGGTGTAGTTGCTTCCGGAGTTGATTTGACCGTCAACGCGACCTTTGATAAGCCTGCACCTGAGCCGACTCAGGCTCCCGAGACCGAAGCGCCGCAGCCGACCGATCCTCCCGCACCTACCGAGACAGAAGCTCCCGAACCCACCAATCCTCCTGCACCTACTGAGACCGAAGCACCCGAGCCCACTGTGGCAGGAAAAGCGACCGTCACCGTACGCGGTCTTGACGGCGAGACTGAGACACAGGAATTCAACGTAGGCGATACCTTCACGGTCTACACCACGCTGAACACTTCC
>JAFTGL010000001.1 GCA_017457955.1 Ruminococcus sp. | reverse complement strand
TGCCGCTGTCATCACTCCCGCCGCAAAGCCTGTCAACGCCCTCGAAACATTCACACTCAGCGATCGTTTCATAAAGAAAACAACAGCAGAACCGAGCGTCGTACCGATAAACGGGATCATTAACCCTGATATCACAGATGCAGTCATAAGCTCACCTTCCTGTGCTGAATGATAAACGCTTTCTTTGACATAGATATACTCCTTATCGTGATCTGTTTACCGCTTCGGAAACCATGGGATACAGCGGTTCACCTTTCTGCAATACTCCACGTACGCTTCGCCGTAGAGTTCCCGAAGCCACTTCTCTTCCGTTTGCTTCAACAGGATGGTAAGAACCGCCCAGTAAAGGAACGGCAGATGATCTTTTGTTTTTCATTTACATCGCCCCGTAAAGTTAGCTATCGCTAACTCGATTATAGCACAACCTAATCAAAAACTCAATATCCTCTTGATTTTTATGAAAATCCTGTTTGACTTCTAACCCCTTCGAATTCGACGGGTTAAAAATTGGATTATATTAAAAAGAGAAATACTTGACACGCCATCTAAGCTATAAATACCGGAGACACACATGGTCAGACCGCAAAAATAAAAACCACCCCATACTCGCTGGCGCTTACCGAAAACGATACTTAAGTGATGCCGACTATAACTTCTTTGGGAATGAAAGAGGAGCAGAAAAAAGGCAATCAGTAAACTAAAGCCGACTGTCTTCTGCATACATGAAAACCATGAAACGCCCCGCTGCCATTCCCACGTACATAAAAAAGAATGGAACGGGGCTTAGTTTATATAAGAAATACCGCGTACAAGGTCATATGCCCTGTACGCGGTAAAGTTATTTGCAGATGATTCAGCTGAATGACTTGCCGATTTTATCGTTGGTTTTAAGGCTTGCGAGCCAGCGCTGAATATATGTTGCGTCAATGATCGTAATCGATCCGTCCAAGTCGGTATCGGCAACACTTTCATCATACGCAAATGTCTGGATATCCGCAAGATGGCGTTGTATCATGCTCGCGTCAATGATCGTCACGTCGCCGTCGCTGTCCACATCGCCGAGAATGGACTCCTCATAGCTGATGGTATCGGCTATGGCGCTCATGCCGCTGTAGCTGAGCGATGATTCGGACAGGGTGAACGTGACGTCGTCTCCGTTCGGGGTTCCGTCAACGGCGAAGGTATCGGCATAGGCGTCACCGTCGCTGAGATATACAGGGGTAATCGTGATATTGTCGAGACCTTCGATCTTTACGGTGTTGGTATTGACAGTATCGACCTGCATGAACTTACTGAATCTCAGCATATACGCGCCTGTTTCATCATCCTTCTCTACGGTTGCGGTCGGGTGGGTGGTATTATCGACAAGACTGAAGTTGAGACCCAGCTTCTCGGGCGGAATGTCAAATTCCTCGGAAGTTTGCGTCTCGTAGCCCTCCTTCGAAATCGTTACCTTAAATCTGCCTTCATCGGTAAACCATGCATAGGCGCCCTCGTTGTTGGTCTTTAAGGGGTTCTGCTGCTCAAAGTCGGAAGCGTTCCACTCTTCCCACTCGCCGGTCGCGGTGTTCAGCTTATAGATGGTAGCGGTCGCGCCCTCTACGCGGTTGCCCTCTACCGCCTCAAAGACGATACCGGAGGGGTCGATGGCGTTTCGCTGTTTGCTGTTCGGGTCAACCATACCGACATGGTCCTCGGGGAAGACGATCATGCCGTCGGGTCCGATGCTGTAGCCGTGGTGAGTAGCCCTGAAGAAGTTGTCATCTTTATTGCCCCACTCCCAGAGCGCCTTGAGTCCGCCTACGGCAGTGTCGCTCAGGGCACCCGAAACATCTCCCTGAACAATATCAATGAATATGTCTTTAGCGGCGTCACGAATGGTCTCGTTATAATCGCCGAGCTTACCATGGGGTTTACCGTCTTTATCGTAATAGAAGGGCTCGTCCTCATCATCTTCATCCTCGGGAGGCTCGGTAGCGCCCACCGGCGCAGGGGTCTTCGCGTCAGAAGAGGTAGGAGTGACCGTGGATTTTTTGCCATAGTAGTGAGCTTGATAGGTATCGAGGCGTTCGCCGTAGTAATAGAACAGGTGCAGCTCACCCGGCAGGTTGTACTGACCGGGTACCGGCACATGATCTTTGACATCAAAATTGCCTTCGCCGATCCAGTAGTCGCTTTGAGCATCATAATACAGCTCCATAAACTGCCAGTTGCCGTCGTTGTTGCTCATAAGGATGACGTCGGAGACATTCTCGTCATTATTCAGTCGGAACTTGAACTGCAGCATTTCAGAGGGGTTGAGCACCACGACAGGGCTTGCGCCCCTTGTGAAAACATCCGTGATATCAAATACGTTCGCCTGACCGCCATGGGAAATATTGGTTTTGCCCGGTGCGATGAACTTCGTGATGTTGACGGTTTCAACCGCTTTTTCCACCGTAACGGCGTTTGCCAGATAGATAAAGGAAACAACGTCGGTCTTTTCACCGCTGCACTCGGCGTAAACCTCGAATTGATCGCCGTCGGTCGCGGTATCGTCCTCACCGATGATGCTGAGCGGTTCAGAGATATATTTGCCGGTGTACTTGTTGGGGGCAACGGTATAGCTGACCGAATCACCCTTTGTGCCGTCGCTGTTCAGGTGCGTAATGTGGATGTTCACTTTCTTGTCGGAGAAGGCAGAATAGCCTGATACAACGGTTGTCGTATCGGTGACCTTATTCGATGCGAACAGAGAGAGCTTCGAGGTGGTCAGCTCAACCTCGCCCAGCGGCTTGTTGAAATATTTTCCTTTGTAACGGAAATCCACGCTTGCGCTGAGCTCCTTAAGGCTGTCATTCGCGCCTTTGAGATATGCGGAGAAGCGCATGACGCCGCTCGTCCTGCCGTCAGTCATATCGAAGCTCTTGTAGTCGCCGTGATAGGTATCGGCGTCAAAGTCAAAGCCGTCCGCCGAGAAGGACGCGGGCACGATCTCAATATTATCGGGCAGGTTGAGATAGAGCTTATTCATCACGATATCCTCATCCGCCCAGTCGTCGCGGATATCGTACCTCAGCGTAAAGTGAATCAGGGTCTCATTGATACCGATGCTGCCGGTCGACTCGATCCCCGTCTTGGCGCGGTTGAATACGTCAAATCGCTTATCATAGAATTTCGGGCAGTTGCCGAAGCTGGTATTGGAGAAATCAACGTCCTCAGCGGAGGAACGCAGGGTCGTGAGACTCGTACAGTTATAGAACGCGTTGTCTCCTACTGCGGTAATCTCATCAGAACATTCTACCTCTGTCAAATCGGCGCAGTTTTCGAAAATGTGCATCGGGATATAGCTGAGCGACTGCGGCAGACGGACAAAGGTGAGTCCGGTATGGTAGAAAACGCCGTCCGCCATATCGGATACCGTCTCAGGAATTACGACATTTTGCAGGAGGGTGCAATTTGCAAAGCAGTAGCTCGGGAGATAATCGACTCCCGACCCTATCTTTACGGCATACAAATTGAAGCAGTCATAAAACGCATTTTTGCCGATGGTCTTCACGCTGTCGGGGATCGTGACGGATTCGAGTCCGGATCGTCTGAAGCAGTCGTTTCCGATCTCGGTCACCGTAGAGGGGATCTTCACCTTTGTAACAAAATCCGCGCCGTGGAACATATCGGCGGGCAGGGCAGTGATACCTTCCGCAAAGGTAACCGTAGAAATATTGGAGTCATCAAGAGGACTGTTCGTCCGCGTCAGGGATGCGGGGAATCTGATGGAAGTAACGCCGCTGTTGTAGCGGAATACCTGAGAGCCCAGAACTTCCAAGCCCTCGGGTAAGGTGATGTTCTTTAGGGATGTGGTGCCCTCGAAAGCGCCGTTTCCGATCTCCTTGACGCTGTCGGGAATGGTGATCTTTTCGAGCGCGGTACAGCCGGAGAACGCGTAATCGCCGATCTTGGTGACTGAGGACGGAATATTGAACTCGGTGATCAGCGTACAGCCCTTGAATATTTCGCCGGGAAGCTCCGTGATACCCTCGCCGAGGGTGAATTCACTGATGTTGGAGCGGTCAAACGGCCATTGGGTACGCTTGAGCGACGCGGGGACGTAGATCGAGGTCAGCGCGCTGTTTTCGAAAACGGCGATGCCCATCGTCTCTACTCCCTCATGGAGCGTACATTCTGTCAGAGCAGTCGTGCCGCTGAACGACCATGAACCGATCGTCTTGACGCTCTCGGGAATATCGATCGAAGTCAGTGCGGTACAGTTCACAAAGGCGCCCTGTTCGATCGTTTCCAAAGTAGAGGGCAGAATAACTTCTGTAAGCTCCGAACAATTGCGGAAAGCGGAGTCTTTCAGCAGGGTGACGCCCTCGGGGATCGTCACGCTTTCAACGCCCGTGCCCTCATACAGGCCGTGAAAGATCGTCGTGATCCCGTCGGGGAGGTTGATCGTCTTGAGATTGGAACAGCGCAGGAACGGCGATCTGCCGTTCGTTATGGTGCTCGGGATCGTTACCTCTGTGATAGCCGTACTCTCAAAAGCTCCCTCTCCGATCTCGGTCAAGCCCTCGTTCAGTGTAACACCTGAAAGGTTCGTGCAGCCGCCGAAAGCGAAGCTTTCCAGCTTTTTAACATTCGAGGGGATCTCGACCTCTGTCAGACCGGTACAGTAGGCAAAAGCATCATAGCGGATTTCTGTAATGTTCGCAGGAATGTTGATTTCCTTAAGTCCGGTACAACGCGAGAATGCACACGCGGGAACGTAATTGACGCCCGTGCCGAAGGAGAACGAGGTCAGCTTCGGGCAGTTGGACGCCAAATCCAACGCGATCTCGGTGACCGAGTCGGGGATCACGAGCGACTCGAGCTCGGGCATATCCGCGAAGGCGGCTCGGTCGATCTTCGTCACCGAGTCGGGGATCGTCAAAGTTTTCAGAGAGCTGGCTTTAAACATACCGTACAGGATCGAAGAGAAGCCCTCACCGAAAGTGACGTCCTCAAGCGCCGCCGCCCCGTAGAACGCGGTGTTCGCCGATGTAAGCGTCGAAGGGATATATACGGAAGAAACCGCCGTCCCATACAAGAAATCGTACCCTAAGCTCTCTAAGCCCTCATGCAGTGTGATCTCGGTGAGAGCGGTGCAGCCTACAAACGCATACTGGTCGATGATCTTGACGTTAGACGGGATATCGACTGACGTTAATGCCGTGCAGTTTTCAAAGGCGTTCGGTCCGATATAACTGACGTCCGCACCAATCTCACAGCCCGACAGCGCGGAACAGTTTTTGAACGCGCGGTCGCTTATCGACTTGATCCCGTCCGGGATAGTCACGCTCTCGATCGTTTTGTTGTTTTCGTACACATACGCGCCGATCGAGGAGACCGCTGTGTCGCCCAGCTCTGTGGGGACGATGATCTGCGTGTCTGTGCCGTTGTACTTTTTGATCTCAGCGGTACCGTCGCCGCGCAGCTCATAGGTGTAGTCACCGTCGGTCAACGTCGCTGCGCCTGCGGTGACAGCATTCATCGGCAGAACCGTCGCGACCAACAGAAGCGTCAACAGCAGACTCAGTAATCGTTTTGTCATAAAAAATCCTCCTATCAGTAAATATAATTACACATATATATCATAGCATGTCAACCTTTCGCCGAGCAATCTAATTGTAGTAGAATCCGCTGTTTATCAGGGTTAGTTTTAGGTTAGGTCGTGATGATGCGCGCATTTCGCATAGCCATCTCCCGTTGCTGCGCCGGCAGCAAACCGGGAGGGCATACAAATCTTTTTTACTTTACGGGAAACGAGCAGTTTCCTGTAAAGCAAAAAAGGCGATATCGCGAGGCACTTCGCAATATCGCCATATCTGTTTTGCTATCTTTTTCCGTTATAGGAATCAATTAGATCTGTTCGGTTTTTACATCCGGTTTTCGACAGAAGATTATGGATATGAAACTTGACGGTGCTTTCGGACACGCAGATGACTTCGGATATCTCTTTGTTTGTTTTATTCTCCAGAAGCAGTCTCAGCACCTCACGCTCGCGTGCGGAAAGATCATGTTCCGCCGAAAAGTCGTGAAATATCTCACGTTCGCTTTTTTGGCGGGCAGTGGGCATGTATAGTGACTGAAACAGTTTGATGAACAGAAATACAGACCCCATGAACAGCATCGCGGCAAGGATAACCTTGATCTTCTCGTTTCCTTCAAGAAATACGGATAACTCCGAGCCGAGCGCGTCGCCGATCCGCCCGATCAGCAAGCCGAAACCGGATAAATACAGCAGTCTTCGATTCTTTGCAATATCCGAAAACAGGATGATCCGATAGACAGAGTAAAACCCGAACGCAAGATACCCAATAGCCCAGAATACCGTATAGGAGACCGGTTCGCCTCTGAGCGCCAGCACAATGAACGGGATCACCAACGCCGCAAGCGCGCATACCGCGCCGTACTTTCGGCTTTTATCTGTCACGAAGCCCGCTGTGATTAACCCAACGCCGTAGAAAACTCGAGAGGACTCCACCCGAAAGCCGCCTTGTAGCTCCGAGGTGGAAAAAGAAAATCCGATATTGTTCAAAAGACTGAACAGGAGCACAACACCACCGGATAAAATAATCAGTGTGCGCAGACGAATCAGCGGCTGATTGGACGTCTGCGGCTTTTGTTCGGATTCTTCGACTGAGCCTTTGATAAACGTGCCGAGTACAGATAATAAGGCGAGCGCAAGACAGATGAAAATCACGCCTTTGCCGTAATAAAGTGAACCGCCGTCGATCAGCGAGAGCAGCCATGCGGCCACTGTGGCTAAACCGTATCCGATTCCGAACGAAACCACGCGTCGGTCATTGCCCGCTGTTTCGGTAAGCTCATAGAGATAGTATCCTGCTATCGCTCCGCAAAGCAAACTGATCAGCAATCCGAAGATAACAGTACCGACAAGGCTCGTGGATAAAACTGCCGGAAACAAGAAAACCGTATATGCGATCACGGTTGAAATGAAGATCGTGCGCGGCGCGATATGACGGTATCGCAGAAAAGCCGAAAATATTCCGATTCCTGCCGCCTGAGCGGTATAACCCGCCGCCATCGTTATCTGCTGCGATAATGCGGCAGAAGTCAGATCCATCATATGATACACCCACGATAAATGTCCCGTGGAAGTCAGCAGAAAACAAAGGAATATTGTCAATGAGCATTTGAAAATCGGGCGTTTTATTGCTTTTATCATATGTTTCTCCGTTATCCGATCGATTCTTATTGCCGATTTTTCGGTTTATTAAAATATTATAACTGAATATCTGCTTTATTTCAATACAATAGCGTGTCTGAATTCAAACCGAATCATTCCGATATTTTATTCTTTAAGACGGAACAAATAGCTGACTGCGTCTGTAAATATACCCATGTCCTTTCCTCGGCGTCTCTGCAACAGCTTATTCCGGAACAAACGGTGATTCATACGGATCGCGCGCAAGCTGCTGTTTTGTCGGATCATCGTCAAAAACCCCTTCGTCGATATGGTAGATGTTATCAAATCCGGCTAAATATCTTTGTATCCTTGTAGCGTCGGCAATATTCAAGCCGTCATCGTCTACATCGGCAGCCTTTTCATTAAAAGTTGTGATCGTCAGCTCAGCGAGCCTTCTTTGGATCAAGGTCACGTCAAGTACCGTCACCGTGCCGTCGTCATTAGAATCGCCGCGGACATAAGCGGCAACCGGCTCGTCAAGCGGCGGGTAATACTCGTTCAGCCAGCTGACACGGGCAGAAAGCCAATCGCGAAGATATCCGACGTTCTCGTCGTAGGTAGACAGCGGCTTTTTCTGCACGTTCACCCACCACTTGCTGACGTTCCAGCCCGCGTCGGAATAGTTGCGGTCAAAAAGAGGACGGTATTCTTCAAGCAGACGATCGATCATACCGCCTTCTGCCGCTATATCCGAAAAATCGTCATAATACACGCGGAAGGCTTTCCGTACCTCATCATTGAACCAGTCGTAAGAACACAGATACTGATACAGATGGCAGTTTGCCGCAGAGAGTCCGTCAGAAGCGGCACATGCCGCCGCGGTGGCAGAATAGGCAGCGTTGCTGTTGCCCGCGGCAAGATCATAGTCCCACGCGGGTCCGGCATAAAGAACGCCGTCCTTATAGTAAAAGAACACGGAACTGAAATTGAAGTCTACCGTTTTATACAGTTCGTTGAGCAGATAAAATTTCGTAAAGGAAGGTATGTCGATTTTTGCTGAGACAGCGTCGCGGTCACCGGTTTTGACAGCTGCCATAATATCGTCCATCGTGGACTTGATATAGGAGAGCTGTTCGGCGTTCGGTTCCTCAGGCTCGCTGACAGCGAAGCGGATACCATCGGTCCTGAAATAGGTGACGTCGCTCTCAGCCCGCGAAGCCTCGAGCTCCAGCAGAAAGTCGTTCATACCGTCGTTCGATTCAATGTCAATGTCAACGCGATTTTTGCCCTCCTGCACCGGTTCCATAAGGGTATAACAGCCGCGGCAGCTTCCGTCAACCCATAGCTCAACAAAACGCTGTTCGCTCGTATACGCTAACCCCATCCTTTGCGCAAGGTCAAAGGCTATGTAATTTCTCAGCAGCGTGGGATCGAAGGTGTTTGCGAGAAGCGCCCACTTTTTCCCCGCGCCCATACCGAGAACATCTTTTTTCTTACTGAATTTGAAAGTGAATGCTTTCTTCGTAACAAAGGAAAGCGCGGTGCTGTGTCCGCGCACCTTGAACAGGGCGCTGTCGGTCATAGATTCGCCGTTGACGTCGGCTATGGTGATCTCAGCGTTGACATAGCCGTCGGCTTTTTCCAGAGCAGTGCCGTTGCCGTTTTCGGTGGTGATCGTAATGCGCGGAACAGAATAGATCGTTTCGGCAGAAGCTGACGCCGGGATCACTGTGAACAGACTGAGTATCAGACACAGGCAGAGCAGCAGAGAGACGGTTCTTTTCATGGCGATATGTGTTTCCTTTCTGTTAGATTGTATGCAGTCACTTATTCGCAAAGCAGATTGAATACTGATAAAATGATAAACGGAATTTATCGGAAACTCCAGAAGCCGGTACCCGTCTCAGGGTCAAACTGCCGGTTGATCATACCGCCGACGACCGGTCTGAGCTCGATCTCAGCCGTATATAAAACGGTGATGGATTTGATATGTCCGCCTGCGACGCAGTGCTTTTCTCCGTCCTTATAGGAAAACACTGCATGTGTGTGGTGATAAAGCTCTTTCTGATCGCCGTTGACAATGTTACCGGTCAACGACACAAGCTCCAGCATACCGCGAAGCGTCTGAGATTCAAATGTATTGGTTTCCGGCAAAAAGGTCTGTATCTGCGCCTCGCTGCATCCGCCGATACCGCTGAAGACGGCTGACATGACGCCTTCTTTCCTGCAGACGTCCAGAATACATCCTATTATTTCATCCCCTCTGTCCATTCGAATATATATCGTATCGCCTAATTTTCTATAATCCATGATCGGTTTCCTCCAAAACGTCTAATATACCATTCCTTACTTCTGTGAACCTTCCGCCCTTATGCGGCAGGATGAAAACATCAGCCCCGCAACGATGCAAGGAGTCGTCCTTCACCGCAGCAGAGCTGAACGGTATTTCAAATACTTATTTCCGGTTATTCAATCTTTTTTTCGGATTACTCCTGTCATCCTAACGATCATCAAAGCCGATTTCGGTCAGAAGGCTAAGTTATCCAGCTTTTCCGCCAGTTCGGCGATCCGCTCCACGCACCGGCGGACAAGCATGTGATCCGCTTCGGAGGGCTTTCTCTGCTTGCGGATCTTCCGGATCAAACGGCTGTAGCCGATGATCGACGCCTTTTCCTCGACCTCTTTCAGCCGTTCTTCATCCTCCGTTCCCAGATAGTATTTCAGAAACAGCTTCATAAAACGGCTCGCGGTATCGTAGGAAAAGCCCATGAACCTCTCGACCACAGTGGGGTCATCCTCTCCCAGGATCACATAAAAATAATACAGGTCGCTGAGCTCCACGATAGGATGTCCCACGGCGAGCCGATCCATATCGATCAGCAGAGGCTCGCCGCGCTGTAAAAACACGTTTCCTGTGTGAAAATCGCCGTGCAGCAGGGTGCCCGTATCAGGGAGCGTCTCGAGAAGCGCCATAACCTTCTCGGCCAGGGCGGCGTCCTCCAGTCCGACACCTCCCTCGATGTAGTTGCGCACCCGATCTAAGGCCGACGGGAAGCCGTCCTCCGCTGTGACCTCTGTGCCGTGGATCACGCGGGCAAGATCCGCCATCATTTCTGCGTAAGCGTCTACCTGAGAGGGATTGTGCGCGATACAGCGTGAGATCGTCTCAGAATCGACCAACTCGTACATTGCCCCGTACTTATCCCCCACCGAAACGATGCCAAAGGAGATGGCAGTGGGGACTCCCAGGATAAAGGCTTTGCGCGCCATGGCGATTTCACGCTCTACATCGCTGTAGGTATTGTTCCGGTTGTAGACCTTGATCACCAGCTCGTCGTCGTAGCGGTACACGTCGCCCTTGGCTCCGCGTCCGATGCGCCTGCAGCCCTCAACGGACACTTCACGGTACTTTCTGTACCGCGCCTTTTCGGAATCGAAAGAGCCCGGCCAGATGAAATTGATATGCTTGATGAATTCCTTGAACGCACCGGTTTTGTTCAGTGAAAGCTCCAGCTGCTCGGCGACGGTCTGGTAGTACCAGTGGTGCATCTCGGGGTCACGCTGGTGGAAGCTCTCCCACAGCTGCTCTCCGTATTCCGAATAGCCGCTCGCAAGGGAGCGTATGTTAGCCAGCTTATCCGCCAGCCAGAGCATCCGAACACCCTGATCGTCGGTATTTTTCAAGACCTTCAGGGATTCCTCCTTGCGCCGCTTCCAGCTGGCGTCCTTACTCTCGCCCGGATAAGCATTCTCCGATTCGGAGGACACCAGAAACGCCACACGCTCGCCGAAACGTTTTTCGATCTCCTCCAGCGTGCCGTCGGTGTCCTCTATGATGTCGTGCAGGATACCCGCGGTGATAACGTCCTGATCATTGGTCATTGCCGAAAGGATCTGCGCCACCTCCAGCGGGTGCAGGATGTACGGGGTGTTCCCCAGCTTGCGCACCTTTCCCTGGTGCATGACGGTGGCATAGATGATGGCTTCCTCGATCTTGTTCATCACGGCATTGTACCCTCCCTTTTATTTGCAGTGAGATATTTCGCCTTTCCGATCGTGATCACGCCGCCTTATCGGTATCCTCAGACTGAGATTCGGCGGGGACGTACTGCTGTTCCGCTTTAGTGATACCGTCGGGATAGATTTTCGCGAAATCGTCCTTCATCGAGATCGGGATAAAGCCCTTAGCGATATAGTCCGCGGATTTTTCTTCGTAGTCCTGTGTGCCCCATTCACGGACATTGTCGTCGGCAACGACCATATACGCCTGCGCTTTGTAGGGATTTCTCTCGTCAATGGCGTAGTTCATCATACTGGTGTCGCTTCCGCTGTTGCCGAATGCCAGCACCGGACGTTTGCCGATCTCACGCTCAATATAGATGGACTTATTAGCGTTCAGGTTTTTCTGTATGAAGCCGCCGGTGAGAACAAGCTCGTCGCCGTTCTCGTATTTGAAGTCCATATTGGACGGTTCGTCCTCGTGACCCTTTACCTTTACCTCAAAATCGGTACCGATCACGTGCTCCGGCTCAACGTAGTCTTTGATCGGAGAGTTGGCAACGATAGCGCGGGTGGTGGCACGCTCCGTGCCGCTGATGACCCAGATCGTGAAGTCGTTTTCATAAAGATATTCGATCAGCTCAGCCATCGGCAGATAGAAATTGTCGATGTAGCGCATATTGTTGAAGCTCGCGGTCTCCTTCTTGCCGAATTCCACCGCGTAGTTATAGAATTCCTCGACGGTCATACCCGCGTAAGCCTTTGCAAAGTTTCTCGCAAGCGTTTCATCGGCGACGTAGCCGGGTTCGATCGACGCAGCGACCTCTTTGAGCTCGTCGGAAACGCGCTCGGGATGGTCGTGCAGGCAGTATTCAATGAACATCATCGTATCATAGTAGGTATAGAAGGTCTCGCAGGCGAGCGTACCGTCCATGTCGAACACCGCGATACGGTCATTGACCGGAATATAATCGTCTGAGCCATCTTTTGTGACGGCGCTGACGTAGTCGATCAGGTTTTTCTTCGCACCGGTACCGTCGTTCCAGAGCGAAAGCGCTTTGTTCCCGTCAATGGAAACAGTCTCATCAACGGTAGCATTCCCGTCAGCGGTGACAGTATCGCCGGCAGGGACAGGGGCGGTCTGTTTCCAGCCCACGCCGGCGGCGTAAAGTATACTGACCGTCAGCAGCGCACAGATCGTTATGATGGCGACAACGCGCCAGACCTTCATTTGCTTCTTTGTTTTTTCCATTGTGATTCTTCTTTCTGTTATTATTTTATTGCAGTCTTGCAATTGATCCTGAATACCAAAAGAGTTCTATTGCTTTACCGACCGATTTTTCTTTATCAGGAAGATCAGATAAACGATCAGCAGAACCGCCGCTGCGGCTGATCCCGCGATATAGGAAACGGTCTGATCCAATTGGAAGCCTTCCTCAGCCATAAGGAGATATGTCACACTCACCGCAGTCATAAAGGCCGCCGGCAGGGCGGTAAGCAGAGACCCGAAGCGATATTTTCCTTTTTTGAGCAAATATGCGGTCGCTACCCAAAGCGCGACCATCGCGAGCGTTTGATTGCTCCATGAGAAGTAGCGCCATATCGTCTGAAATCCGTCGTCGTTGACCATAGCAAACCATGTCAGCAGACCTCCGACGACAAGCAGCGGAATGGTGATCAAAAGACGGTTCTTGATCTTTTTCTGATCCAGATGGAAAGTCTCCGCGAGGATCAGCCTTGCGCTGCGGAACGCGGTATCGCCTGAGGTGATCGGACAAATGATGACTCCCGCGACGGCAAGCACGCCGCCGACGACCCCGAGAACACCGGTGGATATCTCATAAACGACATTGGACGCGCCGCCTTTGAGCGCTTCGTTGAGAAGCTGCGTCGTACCGTAGAAGGATACGCCCGCCGCCGCCCATACGAGCGCGATCACCGACTCACTGATCATCGCGCCGTAGAATATGCTTCTGCCTTCTTTTTCGGACTTGATGCACTTGGCGATCATCGGGGACTGTGTCGCGTGAAAACCCGATACTGCGCCGCAGGCGACCGTGATGAACATATACGGCCATACCGGCGTTCCTTCGGGATGGAGATTCTCTAGCGACAGTTCGGGAATGGAATATTTGCCGCCCGAGAAAATGATACCGCCCATTACCGCAGTTGCCATGACAATGAGCAGGACGCCAAAAATCGGGTACACCTTGCCGATCAGCTTGTCGATCGGCAGAAGAGTAGCCAGCAAATAATACACAAGAATGATGACCGCCCAAAAAGTTCCGTTCATCCAGTCGGGCGTAAGCTTATTGAGCAATCCGGCGGGGCTGGTCACAAAAACGGTACCGCACAGCACTAAAAGAACGACCGAGAACAGTCTCATAAACCACTTTGCGGCTTTTCCTAAATAAGTGCCTGACAGTTCGGCTATCGACGCGCCGTTATGACGCGAGCTGATCATGCCGCTCATATAATCATGCACCGCGCCGCCGAGGATCGAGCCGAACACGATCCATAAAAACACCACAGGTCCGAATACCGCGCCCATCAGCGCGCCGAATATCGGTCCTGTGCCGGCAATATTCAAGAGCTGCACCAAAAACGCTTTCCACGTTTTCATGGGGACGAAGTCAACGCCGTCGCCCACCGCGATCGCAGGCGTTTGGCGGTCATCGGGAGCGAAGATTTTTTCCGTTACCCTGCCGTACACGATATATCCTACGATCAAAACAACAAAAGATATCAGCAGTGAGATCATGTTACTGTAACTCCTTATGAATCCGATAAACCATAAAAATGAATCTCCGTTTTTTTAGCCTGTTTTTTGTCCGAGTCAAAATCGCCTCGGACATATCAGTCCAAACATTACTCAGTGTCTGCTTAGGCGTTTAATTCTTTAAAGGACTTTGCGTTTGCCTTGTAGAGATTTTTGAAAACCCTGTAATTGCGCTCATATACTTCTTTATTTTCAGGATCGGGAACGTAGGTATGATTGGCTTTTACAAGGCTTCGCGATAATTCAAGCACATCCGCGTCTTTGACACCAGCCGCTACAACAAGAGCAGTTCCTATTGCGCCTACCTCCTGAGTATTGTTTACCGTCTCGATCGTCCGTCCGGTGATGTCCGCCAGCATCTGGCAGGTGACAGGCGACAAAGCGCCGCCGCCGACAAAACGGATGGTGTCGGAGGTTTTCACCTTTCTCATTTCACTTTCCAGAAGCCAGCGCAGGTGATAGCAAATCCCCTCAAGGACTGCGCGTATCATATCTCTTTTGCCGTTCTCGATCCTGAGGTTGAAGAACATTCCGCCCGCATTGGAATCTTCAAACGGACAGCGGTTACCGTGGAGCCACGGGGTAAAGATGACGCCGTTCGCTCCCGCAGGAACTTTGCTGACCTCTTGAGAAAGATAATCATAAAGGCTCAGGTATTTGCTCTCAACATCCGTGACTTTGGTTTGGTCAAGATACAAATTGATCTCATCCAGCGCAAGATGATCCATGACCCATTCGTAACACTTTCCGGCTGTTTCCAGTTCCGCGTAATAATTGAAGTATCCGTGTTTGGCTGACAGAACGCCTGTTATCATCGCGTTGATATCGACCGTCTGATGATCCAGATACGTTGACACCCATCCCGACGTCCCGACGTAGATATGGGTATCGCCCGGTTTCGTACATCCGGCGCCGATATTGACAAAGGTCGTGTCGCCGCCGCCTCCGAAAACAGGGATACCCTTTACCAGCCCCAGATCCTGTGCCGCCTTCTCAGTCAGCCCGCCGACCGGATCCGTGCAATCAATGATCTCCGGCATGTGGTCAGGGTCAACTTGATACATCTTCAAAAGCCCTTTGTTCCAGCCTTCCTTTCCCTTGCGCGTGTCATAAAGGAAAGTCGCGAAGGCGGAATCGGCAGTCCTTACAAATCTGCCCGTGCAGCGCAACACAAGATAGTCGCCGATATCCAGCCACTTATAAATTCTATTATAAACGACAGGCTCGTTATTTTCAACCCATTTGTACTTCCAGACAGGGTCCTTTGCGCTGGTTGAGGCGGCAAAATTTACGATCAGGTTCCGAAGGAGTTTATACAGGCTGCAGCCGGAAACCTTGATCAAGCCCGATCCCATACATTCTTTATACTCTTTGACGCCCTTCTGATCCAAGTAATTCATCGGTCGTCTCAGGGCGTTTCCGTTCTCATCCACAAAAACAGATCCCTGCATCTGCGAGCAGAAAGCCATTCCTTCTATCTCGGCAGGCTTGACGTCCGACTTTTGAAACAGGTCACGCGTGGTCGAACACAGCGCCGCCCACCATTCCTGAGTATCCTGCTCCGCGCCTCCGTCGTCAGAAATATAAAGACCGTAGCCGGCGGTAGAGCTTGCCGCAAGACGTATTTTTGAATCGATCTCAAACAGGCAGGTTTTCACACTGCTTGTTCCGAAGTCATAAATGATGATATACATTTATTCTTCCTCTTTCAGATGGATATTCCATCCTGTGTCGATTTTGCTCTTGACCTTACCCATGGTTTCCTCATCCAGGTCAGGCCAATCGACCACGGTGCTTGCCTTATCCTTTACCAGATGGGCTTTTTCAGCGCACAACGCAAGCGGCGTATCGGCAAGAGAGTCGGAGTAAAAATTCTCGATCAGCGGAAAGCCGCGGTCAATGATGTACTTTGCCTTTTCCTTTGCGTACATCATATTATTCAGAAACACCCCGTATTCACGGTCAAATTCCGTAGCCATGAAATTCACGCCGAGCCGCCTTGCGATCGGCTCAATGATGCAGTCAGGCGACGCGCTGATGATCAGATCGTCAGGTCTCTTTTGCCTGAGATACCATGCGGCGATCTTCTTCTCATTCTTATCCCAATACCGTTCGATCTGTTCATCAAAATCATCGATCAGTGTCAGATAGCTGAAGAGCTTGCGCTGCATCAGATACTCCGGCATTTTTCCTGCTTTTCGCAGGATCAGATTTCTGATCACCTTCGGAAAAAAGGTGAACCACAGCTTGGGATGCCGGTTCATGCACCAGAAGCCAAAGCCTATCGAGCAATCCCCGGGAAAAATCGTTCCGTCAAAATCGTAGACATTCATAATGGTTCCTCTCCTTTTTCTTGCTAAGACGCCGCCCGACCCGCTCCTGATCGCTCTCCGGAAAGGATCATGCGGGTGATCGCACTGTTGGAGGCAACTCCCATCAGCACGTTTTCTTCCTGTGTCCGGGCAAAAACCACGCCCCGAAAAGCGGTGCCCTGCTTGTCACAAACGGGCGTAACTCCGTAATTCCATATATGCCTCTTTATCATTATAATATATATGTCATCGTTCCGCCAAGCCGTTCAGATTGATATAAGATTAATACAAAATGCGGAATGTCATTGTCCGGCATTCGGAATACTGGTATCATCAAGCCTTTCGCTCACTGTTCCTGTCAAAGGGAGCTATTCATATCGCTCCATTATCCTATCTAAAAAGAACATAAATTTATTTCATATTTTACTATTTTTCATCATTTTCTCCAATGGGGTGTTCCATAATGGAACACTCCCTTTTTCTTCCGGAGCGTTGAAACACGTTGAAGCCTATGGTATAATTTCACCGAAAAAATCAATAAACATGCAATTATCCCGATTCAGCAAATATGCCTTTCAAAACGGGGCGCACAAAACATATCCGAGTGCGGCTCTCTTGATGAGGTATCGAAATAACAAAAATTGAAACGGAGGATACACTGTGAAAAGAATCTTACTATTGATCCTGTGTACGATGATCCTGCTGCTCACCGCATGCAGCGCAGGGCAAAACACCGCGACCGAAGCAACTAATGCGACTGAGGACGAAGCTGCCGTCACATCCGCGCGTCCCGAGGATAACGCGGCACAAATGCTGCCGCAGTATCAGTATACGCTCGACAGCTCTCACGAGGTAAAAGGCAGACAGGGCGTGTGCAGCGAGGGCGGCTACTACTGGGTCAGCGGCTCGACTACACTGGCAAAGTACGACAAGAACTGGAACCTGATCAGCTTGAACGAAGATCCGTTCAAGGGATATGAGATTGAGGTCAACCATATCGGCGACATTGACGTATACAACAATGAGCTTTATATCGGCGCCGAGTATTTTATGGACGGCGTGGGCAAGAACATCCAGGTCGCGGTCTACGACGGCGATACGCTGGAACTCAAGCGCACCTTCCCCTTTGAGCCCGACAGCGGTCAGTTAGAGTGCTCGGGAATCGCCGTCAATCCCGATAACGGCACCGTGTGGATGTGCTCGTGGGTCGGCGAAGAGAGCGGCCGCTATCTGTACGGCTATGATCTGGAATCGGGCAAGTATCAGGGCAAGGTGCATATGCAGATGCCGCCGCAGTGGCTGCAGGGCATTGCCTACTACAACGGCTGTTTCTATATGACCGCCGACGACGGCACGGCTGACGACAGTGAGCCGGATCACCTCTATCGCACCAAGATCGAAGATGGCGCGACCGACTGTATCGTAACGCTGGAGCGTACCTTTGATGATGTGACACTCCAGGGCGAGATCGAGGGACTGACCTTTGACCATGACAAAAACCAATTGCTGTTGCTCTACAACCGCGGCGCGCGTATCGTACTGGGCATGCCGAAAGGCTTTTACGACGGTTACGACCACGAGATCAGCGAAGTGTTCGTCTACGACATGACCGCAAGAAACTGAATTGAATACGGATAAACAAACGAACACCACCTGATCCGGATCAGGTGGTGTTGTTCGTTTTATGACTGTTTTCTATTCAGCGTGAATCAGGCGTAGATTTTGCGCATGACTGATATCAGTTGAACTGAGAATTGTAGATCTCGCTGTAGAGTCCGCCGAGCTCCATCAGGGAGTCGTGATCGCCGGTCTCTACGATGTTGCCGTCCTTCATAACAAAGATCAGGTCAGCGTTCTTGATGGTAGAAAGTCTGTGCGCGATGACAAAGCTGGTTCTGCCGCTTGTCAGAGAATCCATCGCCTTCTGGATCAGGATCTCTGTTCTGGTATCGACGTTGCTGGTCGCTTCGTCGAGGATCAGCATCGGAGCGTTCTCGGTCATGGCTCTCGCAATGGTGACGAGCTGTTTCTGACCGGCTGAAAGCGCGCTCTCCTTCTGGATCTCTGTATCAAGTCCCTGAGGCAGGGTGGATACATAGTGGCTCAGGTTGGTCTCTTCGAGGATCTCCTGAAGTCTGTTTTCGTCAACATTCTTGAGGTTGTAGACGATGTTCTCTCTGAGCGTGCCGTTGATAACCCAGGTCTCCTGCAGGATCATACCGAAGATATCTCTGAGCTCCTGACGCGACATATCCTTGATGGACACGCCGTCGACCAGGATATCGCCGCTGGTGATCTCATAGAAACGCATCAGCAGGTTGACCAGCGTCGTCTTGCCGGCGCCGGTAGGTCCGATGATCGCGACCTTCATACCGGGCTTGATCTTACCGGAGAAGTTGGTGATCGTCAGCTTCTTGGGATCGTAGCCGAAGCATACGTCCTTGAATTCGACCTCGCCGCGGATGTGGTTGTGGTCAAGAAGCTGTTTCTTATCTCCCTCGTCGGGAAGCTCTTCCTGCTCGAGGAAGGTGAATACTCTGTTGCACGCGGCGGTACCGAGCTGGATGGTGGAGCTCGCCTGACCGATCTGCGCCAGAGGCTCCTGGAACAGCGATACATATACGATAAAGCCGGTGATAACGCCGATATCGGAGATAACGCCGTTGGCAAAGAGCAGACCCGCGACGATCAGAACCGCGGCATAGGTCAGGTAGGATACAAACTGCATAGCAGGCTCGATCAAAGTACCGATAGCCTGAGACTTGTACAGGATCGTACCGAACAGATCGTTTTTCTCTTTGAATTCCTTGACCTTTTTGTCTTCGGCATTGAACGCCTTGATAATGAGCTGACCGGAGTAGTTTTCTTCAACGGTAGCGTTGACGTCGCCGAGGAGCTGCTGGTTCTTATCGAACAGCGGCAGCGCGTACTTGAAGGTGAGCCCGATGATGATCAGCATGATGGGCAGCGAGCATACGACGACAAGCGCCATCTGCCAGCAGGCGAGAAACATCGCGATAAACACGCCGACCAGCATGACGCCGGACTGCACCAGCATACTAACGGAGTTTTGCAGCGAGGTGCTGAGGATATCGACATCGTTGGTGATAACGGAGAGGATATCACCGGTCTGAGTCGTGTCAAAATAATCCAGAGGCATTTTGTTGATCTTGGAAGAGATCTGCCTTCTGATATCCTTGGAGAATCTCTGGATGATGGTATTGAGGATAAAACCGGAGATAAAGCCCGAAAGGAACGCGATGCCTATGTATGCGACAAGAAGCAGGGCATAATGGGTCACGTTTCCCATGTCGATAACGAAGTTACCGGCTACCGCCTCTTTGCCGACCGGCGAGATCTCGTTGGTCAGGCTGCGGATCGTACCCGGGGTCAGGATCGTGAAAATAACGGATGTGATCAGCAGTATGATCGAGATAACAAAGGGAACATAGTAACTTCTGAATGCTTTTACAAGGCTTCCCAGCTTGTTCTTTTCTTTAGCAGGAGCATTTACGTTTGTACTCATAATCCTAACTCCTCCTTACTAAGCTGTGATAAAGCGATCTCCTGATAAACAGGACAGTTTCTGACAAGGTCATAGTGCTTGCCGATACCGACCATCTTACCGTTATCCAGTACGACGATCTGGTCAGCGTCCATAATGGTACCGACGCGCTGCGCGATGATGACTCTTGTGGTATCGGGGAGCTGCTCGGCGATACGGCCTCTGACCGTTTTGTCGGTCTTATAGTCGAGCGCCGAGAAGGAGTCGTCAAAGATCAGGATCTCAGGCTTGGTGGCTACTGCTCTCGCGATACAGAGTCTCTGCTTCTGACCGCCGGAGAAGTTGGAGCCGCCCTGAGCCACTTCGGAATCATATCCGTTTCTCTTCTTCATAACGAAGCCGTCGGCGTCCGCGATCTCTGCCGCCCATCTGACGTCGGACAGCGACATATCGGAATCCTTGAACGCGATATTATCCTTGATATTGCCCTTGAACAGGAAGCCTCTCTGCGGCGCGTAACCGATGCGGTCTCTCAGATCCTTCTGGAGAACGTCCTTGACGTTGACGCCGTCGACGAGCACTTCGCCCCGTGTACAGTCTGCCATACGCGGGATCATATTGATGATGGTGGTTTTACCGCTGCCGGTAGCGCCGATAAACGCGATGGACTCACCCTTTTTGACCTTGAAGCTGATATCGGAAACAGCCTCTTTATCCGAACCGGGATAAGCAAAGCCGACGTTCTTGAATTCGATCGTACCCGCTTCCTTGAAAGCTGCGGGATTCTCGGGATCCAGAACAGAGACCTCGTGAGTGATGACCTCGTGGACACGCTTTGCGCTGACTGCGGCTCTCGGCCAGATAACGATCAGCGTGACCATCAGAACGAAAGACATAATGATCTGGCTGGCGAGCATGACGAACGCGTTCGTCGCGCTGAAAGACTGCGCGGCAGCTTCCATATTCATGCCGTTGAGGACGTAGGCGCTTGCCCACAGGATGGACAGGGACAGTCCCGACATGACCATCATTACAAACGGTGTAAAGAAAGACATCACTCTGCCGGCAAAGATCTGTACCTTGGTAAAGTTGGTATTGACCTTTTCAAACTTGTTTTCCTGATAGGATTCGGCGTTGAACGCTCTGACGACTCTGACGCCGGTCAGGTTCTCTCTGGAAGCGACGTTGAGCATATCGGTCAGTTTCTGGACGATCTTGAACTTCGGCGTGAGCATCATCAGCAGAACGACGACCGCAACGACAAGGAGAACCAGCCAGATCGCGGTGACGATCGTCAGAGACGTACTGGCGTATTGCAGCAGAAGAATGACAGACCATATCATTACGACAGGCGCTAAAAACGCGGTCTTTAAGAATGTGAGCCACGCAAGATGGACATTCTGCATGTCGTTGGTGGTTCGGGTGATCAAAGACTCGGTAGAGAAAGAAGCGAAGTCCGAGATAGCGAACTCGTTGACTCTCTCATACATTTTCTGTCTGATACCGGTAACGGTACTGCTGGCGGTCGCGCTGGCTACAAATCGGATAACGACCTCGACTGCCGCCATCATAATAGCGCATATGACCATATACAGACCATACCACCAGATCTCGGCTACACCGTTTTCTCTGCTGGACTGCACAGCGCCGGTCAGCAAGCTGATGTAGCTGACGATTTGCATCATGAAGAAAACCTCTCCCAGCGTCAGCAAAAAAATCGCGATGACTGAGATCCAGTTTTTAGCCTTCATGTTTTTGAAGAGTAATTTGAACATGACATCCCCTCTTTTAAAGTATTATGTATCTCTCAGGCAACACCGCTCGATCCGTACAGCCGGATACGCGGTATCGTCTTAATACCGATCCTTGACCGAAGCATTACGGCTGTCAGTGAAAATCCCCGCAGTTTTCTCAAGATTTTAGAAAAAACTGACCCATTTTGTTATATTCCGTAGTTTTTTGTTGAAACTTCAGTCGTTTTCCAAATTATTATAAACAAAAACGATATACAAAAACAAGATTTTTTGTAAAATTCAGATGTTCCATTATGGAACATCCCATTGGATAAAACAAATAAAAATAGTAAAATAAAGTGGGTTTATGTAGTATTCATTTAATAAAAAGTGATATGCAACGCTCTGTCAGTCCGTGTCCTGTGTTCATGCCCATCAGGATCCGGATTCAGATAAATTTTTTGTGAGGTGTTTTTATGACCGTATTATTCATTATTTTAGGGATCTTGTTAGTTGCAGGAGGTTTTTCCTGTATCTTCACGCCGCTGCTTACCTTTATGAACACCGGTTATTTTGTCGTGATACTGATGGCTGCTTTCGGTATCGTCGGCATTATCAAAGCCATTGTTGAAAAACGATTCGGCGTCAACTTTGTGTTCAGTATCCTGAGCGTTCTGCTGGGCGGCGTCATGATGGCGTTCCCCCAATCCCTGCTCTTCGCCGAAGGCATCATGCTGATATTGACCGCCGTATGGTTTGTACTGATGGGTATCGTTTCGATCATCAATTCCGTATCGGTGACAAAAGCGACCGGCTCCAAGTTATGGATACTGCAGCTGATTTTCGGCATACTCGCTGTTCTGATCGGATGTTACTCGTTCTTCCAGCCTACGCTCATGGCAGTATCGCTCGGCGTTCTGATCGGTATCTTTTTTATCGAAACGGGCTTTACCCTGATGTTCACCGGCGTTGCCGCCAACGACTGATCAATCAATATTTTACCCCGATTATCCGTATCCGCCGCGTATGCCGTTATACACGGCGGATACATGACTTTATTCACGCGGTTCTTCCCCGCTTCGCGTAATACTAATTTCTAATAAAAAGCTTTAATAAGATATTAACGGAAAATTTCGCAGAGCGAGGCGGACAACGCAGGCATACTGACGTATGTCAAGGAGTCCAACAAAGCTATGCAGAATTTTACGCAATAGATGTTAAAGGGTTTTATTAGAAATTAGTATAAAACATCAAAGAGGTACTGTTATGAAACTGAAAAACCGAATCCGTCCGTTTTATCAGGCGATCCCGAAACTGCTGACGTTTCAGCTCGTGTCGTTTCTTCTCCTGTCGCTTTTGACATGGGGCATATCCGCTCTGTGCGGTCTGCTGTTAGGATTGACAGGCAAAACGGCTGTCACCAGCGGCGATCTAAGCTTTGTGTTCACCCACTGGCAGGGCTATGTGATGATCGCGCTGATCCTGCTGATGGTGATCTCATACGTCGCGGTCGAGCTGAACGCTCTTCTCATCTACAGCTCAAAGCTCCTTGACGGGGAAAAAACGTCCGTGTGGCAGAGCGTCAAAGGCGGCTTCGCGGCGCTGAAAAAGTATCTCAATCTCCGCGGACTGGCGGTTGTTCTGTATGCGGTCGTTCTCGCGCCGATCCTCGGACTCGGCTTTTCCGTATCGCTGACCTCGTCATTCTACATGCCGCGCTTTATCATGTCCGTCATCAACAACACCCCGTTGTTTTCGATCGGCTATACCGTTGTTATTATCTTATTGACGGTGGTCGCGTTCATCTATTGCTTCATCCTGCACGGAGCGCTGACGGACGGCATGACGATGAAACAAGCAAGCGTCAATTCCCGCAAGCTGGTCAAGGGCAACCTGAAAAACTTCCTTTTTGAGTTGATCTGCTTTCTTGTGATCGCGACGCTTGCGGCAGTCCTGCTGACGGCATGCGCCGCCCTTCCCCTGCTGATCGTACAGCTGATCCCGATGGGAGAAACGGCTTTGAGATTCTGTGATATCTTATTCACCCTTATCCCGCTTATCGTCCTTTTGTTCGCGGCACTGATGTCTGTATCGTTCTTCGTACTCAAGCTGACGATGCTTTACAAAAAGTACAGCAGCGAGGGAGAATGGCAGTATCGGAAGCAGGATAAGGAGCGCCATCCGTTCGTGATAACCGCGGTCGTGCTGGTGCTGATCCTCTGTGTCGCGTTCTCCGTCGTCGGAGTCAATCATTTTGATGAGATCTTCCATACGCAGATCACGGCTGAGATCATCGCTCACCGCGCGGGCGGTATCGAAGCGCCCGAAAACACCGTAAAGGGTATCGAGGCCGCCTATGAGCTCGGCGCCATGGGCTGTGAGATCGACATCCAGCGCACCTCTGACGGATACTATGTCGTCAACCATGACGCGGACTTTGCGCGTGTCGCGGGCGTTGAAAAAACGCCGGAAGAAATGACGCTCAGCGAGGTCAAGGAGCTGAGTGTGGACGGAGAGCCTGTACCGACCTTAGAAGAAATGCTCGACGCGTCCCGCGACAAGGTGATCCTCTTTGTGGAGCTGAAAGGCGCGACTGCCGACGATCAGATGGCGGATGACGCCGTCAGGATCATCAAGGAAAAAGGCATGGAAAATCAGGTAGTGCTAATCTCGCTGAAATATGATATACTGGAGTATATCGAGCAGGAATACCCCGAAATGCAGACCGGCTATCTCGCTTTTATCTCCTTTGGTCAGATCGAGAACACCCCCTTCGATTATCTGGCTCTCGAGGAAGAGATCTCGACCGACGAGACCATCGCCGCGATCCATGACAAGGGCAAGAAGATCATGGTATGGACGGTCAACGAAGAAGACGATATCGAGTATTTCATGACAAGCGACGCCGACGCGATCATAACCGATTCCGTGAAATTGTCAGGCGAGATAAAGGAACAGCTTTCAAATCGCTCCCTGCTCGAAATCATTCTCCAAAAGGCGTACTCTTTGGTACAGTAGGGATCATCAATATGAATCAATCCAAATCAACAAAAGGCAAATCCGCTAAACGCGGTGATACTCCTCCCGACAACGCGGTCAAAGGCAAAAAAACCATCCTGACCGCCAAAAGGCTTGAAACGGTCGTTGCGGTGCTGCTCGGCATCACGACGCTGCTCTCGGCGTGGGCTTCATGGATCGCACATCTGCACGGCGGACTCCAATCCATCCATTTTACAGAGAGCAATAACACGGCGTCACAGAGTACCGCAGAATACAACCTCGGAACGCAAGCGTTCCTTGCCGATTATATGGCATGGAACACCTTGAAGGATTATACCTATGAACTGGATTTGGCAAAGGCTGACAGTGATCAGACAAAGATCGATCTCATCAACGATAAGATCGAGACTTTCAAGAAAAATAGTATCAGCGATATTCTTGCCGAAGGCATCAAATGGATGGAGGAAAACGGCGAAGACAATCCGTTCAATATGCCCGGAATAACGGGAAAATACTTTGAGTCGGCACAAGGCACGTCCGCTCAGTCACAGGAACTGCTTGAAGAAGGAAAGCGGGATAACACAAAAGGCGATTCATACCAGCTTGTAACCGTCATTTACTCGCTGACGCTCTTCCTGCTCGGTATCGTCGGCACCTTCAAAAACATGCCGAACCGTATCGCAGTCTTGTCGATCGCGGTCGCGTGTCTGATTTTGGCTTTCATCTACATGTGTACGATACCGCTGCCAACGGGCTTCGCGCAAATGAATTTCTTTGAATTCAATCAATAACAGGCTCTCAGGATCCATACAAATCGAAATGACTCCATTATCAATGATCCGATCAGTTTGAACGGGATCGGAAAATGCTTATATTGATTTATGCCTTCAATGCCGTTATAATATATCTGAAAGAGATCAGCGCGGACCGCTGATCATCAATCATCTGCTCAGAACTGTCGTGCTTTCGAACACCGAAGCACTATAGCACATACTGTCAAAACAATAATATTAAGAAAAGGAGAATCCAATACTTATGCTCAACATCAAAAAAACGATCGAAAACGCCGCAGCTATCTTTACTCTTGAGGGTCGTCTGGACACATCGACGGCACCCGAGCTCGATCAGGAACTGAAAAGCTCCCTGAACGGCGTCACAGCACTTACGCTGGATATGAAGGATCTGGTCTACATTTCTTCCGCGGGACTCAGGGTACTGCTCTCTGCCCAGAAGATCATGAACAAGCAGGGCAAAATGACGGTCCGCAATGTGAACGAAACAGTCATGGAAATATTTGAGGTCACAGGATTTTCGGATATCCTTGATATAGAAGGGGCAGACTGATATGATCAACATTTTAGAACTGCTGGAACAGTATACCGCTGAAAACCCCAACGGAGCGATCCTGTTTGACGACGCGCACGCCAAAGGCGTCACCTATGCTCAGCTTGACGAGATGAGCGGACGCGTCTATGCGTATCTGAAGCAGAACAATATCGGTAAAGAGAACTTTGTCCTCATCGACCTTCCGAGAGGCATCCTCCCGATCATCGCGATGATCGGCGTTTGGAAGGCAGGTGCGGCGTGGGCGCTGGTAGAGGACACCTACGCGCCGGAGCGCATCAACTTCATCCGCTCTGACTGCGGCTGCAAGCTGGAGCTTAGTGCCGACAACTGGGACGAGATCATGCACACCGAGCCGCTGAAAGGCTATGAAGCGCACGGCGATCACGACGCCGCCTATGCGATCTACACCTCCGGCACCACAGGCAACCCCAAGGGCGTTCTGCATGAATACGGCAACCTCAGCCGCGCGATCGAATCCATCAAGATCGACGGCGAGACCCCCTTCAAAAGCTCCGACAGGCTCGCGCTGCTGGCGCCGATGAACTTCGTCGCCTCTGTCATCGTCATTTTGAAAGCGCTGAGCATCTTCGGCGGAAAGACCTTTGTCGTATCCTACGCCGTCATCAAAAATCCCGGCGCTCTCGCGAAATTCTTCATCAGTAAGCGCATCACCGTCACCTTCCTGACGCCTTCCTATGTGCGTAAGCTGGGAAATCAGACGGGACCGTTCCTCAGAATACTGATCGTCGGAAGCGAGCCCGCAAACAACGTATATAATAAGAATGTAGATCTCATCAACGTATACGCCGCCAGCGAGAGCGGCTTTGCGGTAGGCATTTTCAAGATCGACCGTTCCTATGAGACCTGCCCGATCGGCAAGCCTGAGATCGACACCAAGATCACTCTCATCGGCGAGGACGGCAGAGAGGTCGCTGACGGCGAGACAGGCGAGCTGTGCTTTGAGAATCCGTATGTCCGCGGATACATCAACCTGCCTGAACAAAGTGCAAAGGCGTTCGTAAACGGCGTCTATCACACCGGCGACCTTGCCAAGAAGGACGAGAACGGCAACTATGTACTGCTCGGCAGATCGGGCGATATGATCAAGATCAACGGCAACCGCATCGAACCCGCCGAGATCGAAGCCGCCGTCAAGCAGGCGCTCGGTATCGAATGGGCGGCTGTACGCGGCTTTGAGGACGCAGGCAAAAGCTACCTTTGCGCCTATTACACCGCTGATATACAGGTCGACGCCGAGTCGCTCCGCGCGGAGCTTTTGAAGCGTCTGCCCTACTATATGATCCCTGCCTATTACATCAAGATCGATAAGGTACCCCTCAAGGCGACCGGCAAGCTCGACCGAAAAGGCCTGCCCGCGCCTAATATAGACGATTTCAAGAGCGACTATGCCGCGCCCACGAACGAGATCGAAGAAAAGATCTGTCACGCGATGGAAAAGGTCTTAAAGCTCTCGCAGGTCGGTATCAACGACGACTTCTATGAGATGGGCGGCGATTCGCTCGGCTCTATCGATCTGATCACCGAAGCCGATCTGCCCGGACTGAATACATCCGAAGTCTTTCGCGGCAGAACGCCCGCGAAGATCGCCGCGCTGTATCAGGAGATACTCGAGAACAACGACGGTGAAAGCCCTGATGAGAAGAACGACGCGTCGCTGAAGGAGGAGCACCCGCTGACGACCGAACAGCTGTATATGGTCGACTATCAGCTGTACACCCCGAACTCCACGATGTACAACCTTTTCTCGATGATGAAGGTCAGCACCGATCTCTTTGATATGGAACAGATGGCGGCAGCGCTGAAAAAAGCGATCATGAATCACCCTGCCCTCTTGACCACCTTCGCGTGGAACGAGGACGGCGAGCTGATCCAGAGATATACTCCCGAGAACCTGACGGATATCCATGTCGAGAAGCTGTCCGAATTCGAAATGAGATTCGTGAAGGATACGCTGGTGTATCCCTTCAAGATCGTCGGCGGCAAGCTGTTCCGCTGCCGTGTTTTCCAGACCGAAAAAGCCGGCTATATCTTCTTCGACGTCCATCATTCGCTGTTCGACGGCACCTCGCTGAAGGTGTTCCTCGGCGACGTCGGCAAGGCGTACATGGGCATGGATATGGACAAGGACTACTACTATCTCATGCTCAAGCGGCGTGAGGATGCTGTGAATACCGCGTTCTATGAAGAAAGCAAGAAGTACTTTGAGGATAGATACGACAATATCGACTGGTCATGCTATCCCAAGACCGACCATGAATCCCGCGAGAACGAGATGGGCGAGCTGTTCGGCGAGCTGGACATCGAGCAAGCGCAGATGAAGGCGGTAGAACGCGCCTATAAGATCAGCCGCAACGAGTTCTTCATCACCGTGGCGGCACTTGCGATCTCGATCTACAACGACGCGCCCGATATCAAGCTGTCGTGGATCTATAACGGCAGAGAGGATATGCAGATGCTCAGCTCCGTGGGCCTGATGTTCCGCGATCTGCCGGTGGGTATCCGTTTCAAGGACAGCGACACCCTGCGCAACGTCTTTGCCGACGTGCATGAGCAGGTACAGAAGGGCATCGAGCACAGCTGTTACCCCTACGTCGACTCGGTCAACCAGGTCGGCAGCGGCGAGGCAGCATATCTGCTCTATCAGCAGGATATCCGCGACATGGGCGGTCTCGAGGGCTTTGACATCGAGCCGGTCGAAGTGCGCCAGAATCAGGCGGCGTCCCAGACGATCCTCGACATCGAGATCCTCGACGGCGCGGACGGACTGCAGGTGATGATCGACTTTGCCGCGAGCCTGTATGACGAAGCAAGCATCGAGAGATTCAAGAGCATCTATGTCAGACTCGCGCAGGCTATGGTGACCCATAACTCGCAGGCTGACGTCACGATCGCAGAGATCAAAAAGAAGATCGCTGATAAAAAGAATTTCTTTACTGAATTTGTCAGCATATTCAGAAGAAAAAAATAATGAGTGACGGAACCGATCATCGATAAACATCAAAGAAATGATTTGGCTCCATACGGTCAAGCAGATCTTTGCGGTCACCGGCTTCTCGGATATTCAACCATCGAATAACACGCAGCTGCTGTAATCCGGCAGCAGCTGCAGGAAGGAAATAATATGACAGATCAAGCGATCATCAACGGATTATATCGGGAATTGCTCTTTGTAGCGATGATCTTGCTCGGCATCCTTCTCTTTAACAATCTTGTGCTGTATAAGCAAAAGCTCAAAGACCGTCTCTCGCTCATGCTGCTGTTTGGAGTCATTATGTGCAGCTTTGAGATCCTCTGGACCTTCTGTGAAAATCGTCCTCAGCTATCGGCGCTTACTTATCTTGGCGTCTGCGGCTATATGATTTCGTTTGTTTCATTTACCGCTTTATTAAACCGCTACATTTTGAACCGGTTTGACCGTCTGCCGAAAGCTATATGGATGAACGTGCTGTTCTATATCGTTCCGTTAGGGATCTTCTTCCTGCTTTGCGTTACCACGCCTTTGACCCATTGGGTTGTAAGAGTGGACGAAACAGGGGGGCTGCACGAGGAAATTCTTTTCGACGCGCTGTTTACTCCGCTGATGGGGTTATACCTTCTGACAGCGCTGATCAGCGCTGTGGAATATGCTGTCAGAGGTCGGCGAAAAAACTCTGCGGCAACTCGCGTATCTTACAACATGATCGTATTCGGTGTATTGGCGCCCGCCGTCTATGTACTGGAAATCATCCTTTTGGGAGCAGACAGCAACTATCTTGCCCTCAGCTTAGCGGTTTCCGTATCTCTGGTGTACCTGACTACCAACGTCAGCACCCATACCCTTTTAGAGACCCGCGCAAAAGTGGAGGCTACCGAGTCTGATCTGCGTGTTGCCACGCGGATACAGGCGGATATGCTGCCGAATATCTATCCCGCTTTTCCCGACCGTCCGGAGTTCGATATCTATGCTTCTATGGACCCCGCGAAGGAGGTCGGCGGCGACTTCTACGACTTCTTCCTCGTTGACGACGATCATCTGTGTATGGTAATGGCGGATGTATCCGGCAAGGGCATTCCCGCCGCGCTGTTTATGATGGCCGCAAAAATCATCCTCGCCAATAACGCCATGCTCGGAAAGTCCCCCGCGCAGATACTGACGGACGCAAACGCCGCGATCTGCTCCAATAACCGTGAGGAAATGTTCGTCACGGTATGGCTGGGTATCCTTGAATTGTCCTCAGGAAAGCTCACCGCCGCTAACGCAGGTCACGAATATCCCGTGATGCGCAGCGCGAACGGTCAGTTTGAGCTGATCAAGGATAAACACGGCTTCGTCATCGGCGGCATGGACGGACTCAGATACAAGGAATATGAGCTGCAGATGGAACCGGGCTCCAAGCTGTTCCTGTACACCGACGGCGTTCCCGAGGCGACCGACGCAAGTCAGGAGCTGTTCGGCACCGAACGCATGCTGGAAGCGCTCAACAAAGACACTTCAGCGGCGCCTCAGGATATCCTAAAGCAGGTGCGATCTGCCGTAGACGGCTTTGTCAGGGAAGCGGAGCAGTTCGATGATCTGACGATGCTTTGTCTGGAATACAGAGGAGGCAAACAGGATGGAGCCTAAAACCCATGAACTGACGGTTTGTGCCGACGTCGATCAACTGCATGACGTCCTCGCCTTTGTTGATGATCTGCTCGAAGAGCACGACTGCCCTATAAAGGCGCAGATGCAGATCGACGTCGCGCTCGAAGAGCTGTTCGTCAACATCGCGCAGTATGCTTATCCTGACAGCACAGGCAAAGCGGTGATCCGCGTGAGTATCAGCTCTGAATTCGCGGAGATCACCTTGATCGACAGCGGGATCCCGTATGATCCGCTCAAGAAACCCGACCCTGATGTTACGCTTAATGCTCAGGATCGCCCGATCGGAGGCTTGGGCATTTTCATGACCAAGAAGCTGATGGATAACGTCTCATACGAATATAAGGACGGCAGAAATATTCTTACAATCAAAAAGTGTTTTCAATTATCAACTTGAAAGCAGAAGCCAGCGTCATCGACACCGCTCATCCAAAACGGCTGACATGGTCTCCCCGTCGGGATTTGCCATCAATCAAAAAGTCCTGACGCCGATATAAAATAAGAAAACGGATCAACGCGAGGGAGTATTTCCTCGCGTTTTCTGTTACAAAGCATAGAATCACTTGTGATCGGTTTCACTTCTTGTATTCCCGAAATAAAATACATATTTATACAGTTGCATAGTTTTATGCAATTTTTTCGATTATCGCGCCATAGATAGAGGGGTATTCATTCATATAGAAAGGATAGGACGCAAATGCTTGAAGTATGGCAGATATCCGCAGCCATTGTCACGGCTGTGATCGCTTCATCGGGGTTTTGGGCGTTCATCATGAAACGGATGGACAAAAAGAGTACGGAAACAAAACTGCTCCTCGGACTGGCGTGTGATCGGATCGTACACCTCGGTATGACCTACATCAACCGCGGATGGATCACCAAAGACGAATATGAAACCCTGCATGACTATCTTTGGATACCGTACCGCGACTGCGGCGGCGACGGAACAGCCGAGAGGGTCATGAACGCGGTGGAAAAGCTCGAGATCCGTCAGTAGCTTGTCTGACAAACGAATAACGCAGAAACGCCTGCTGTGATTTCTTTCACAGCAGGCGTTTTATCATTGAAATAGAATGTCGAAAAACCCGTCGTAATCCTGTATCTCATAATCGCAGAGATCGCTGTTTGAGGGACACTCTCCGTTCAGAAAATGGCAGGTCGTGATCCCTGCGTTGCGGCCGCCCTGCATGTCGGAGGTCAGGCTGTCGCCGAGGATGATGACGCGGCTCTTGTCCGTGATGTCCAGATCACGGAAGATATAGTCGAAATACGCCGCGTCGGGCTTACTGTGACCGATCTGCTCGGAGATGTAGATACCGTCGACATAGGGCTTGATCGCGCTGCGGCTGAACCGCCCTGTCTGGGGAATGGTCAGACCGTTGGTAGCGAGGTAGATTTTGCAGTGCTCATGGAGCTTCTGCACAAATTCCGGCGCGCCGTCGAGAAGAAAGGACTGCTGAGCGAGGTTATGCTCGTAGGTCATGTTGACCGCGTAATAATCGCACGGCGGTGCGCCGATGGCTTCGAACAACATGCGGAAGCGGGTGGGTTTCAGACTCTCGCGGCTCAGCTCGCCCAGTTCGAGCGCCTTCCAGCAACGCAGATTGATAGCGCTGTATTCCGCGGTCACCGCATCCGTCGGATCAACGCCGAATTCAGCGAGCGCAAGGCTGACGGCGGTCTTTTCGGCGAGCCTGAAGTCATAGACCGTTTCGTCCGCGTCGAGCAGAACGATATCGAAACGCTTACGCAAAGTCCTCGCCCTCCTTGGTGTAGATACCGACGCGGGTGATGTCGGCATACAGCTCCGTACCGATGGAGTCGGAAAACGCCTGGATCAGCAGGTTCGGGTTGATGTTCAGCGTAGAGCCTGCGGGCAGGGTCAGATCAAAGCAGACCTTCTCCCCCTGTCGCGCTTCATACGCGAGGATATAGGGCTTTAAATCAACGGTTTTCATGCCCTTCTTCGTCTTTTTCTCGACGTTGATCTCGGGGAGCTGTAAGAAGGCTTCCCATTTCTCTGATAATTCTATATTAGAAATTTCACTTTCGTTCATCGGCTCCAGTGTCACAGCGTATTTCGCGGAGTCGATCGCGGCGGGCTTATACACCGCTTCGGCACAGCGGAACACACGAATGCCCTCGGGCAGACATTCGTTCAGCCGTGCGGGGATCGCCGAGAGATCCTCGTCATCGTCCAGCACACGGAAATCCATGCTCTCACACTCGGAGGCAAAGCCGAGGGACAGCGGGAGCGCGAAGGTGATATAGGCGTGCTGGTTGAAGCCCTCGGTGCGCCAGATGTTCAGCCGGCTTTTTCCGATGGCGCGGATCATCACGCGGTTGGTATCAAGGTGGGAGATATACTTGCAAGGTCCGAACTTGCGGTAAAAGACTCTAACGTTTTTCATAGCACACACCTCCGCCGTATTTCATCGCGCCGCAGCCCATACACTTTTCACGGCAGTTGGGAGAAGCCTCGGAGCGGTACGCGCGCTCGCACTCGCGGCGCAAAAACGCCTTGGACACGCCGTAGTCAAGGTGATCCCACGGGAGAACCTCGTCAAACGAACGGCGGCGGTTCGCGTAGAAGGACGGATCGATACCGCAGGCTTCAAAGACGTCGAACCATGCCTGCAGGGAGAAGCAGTCGCTCCAGCCGTCAAAGTGCATGCCGCGCTTGTAGGCTTCATACATGACCTTATTGAGCCTGCGGTCGCCGCGGGCGAACACCGCCTCAAGATACGAGGTATCGGAGTCATGATAGTTATATGACATCTTGCTCGGAGAGATATGATTCTCCGCCATCGTCTTTTTGATGTGCTGCTGCTTTTCACGCAAGACGTCCATCGTGTCCTGCGGCTCCCACTGGAAGGGGGTAAAGGGCTTAGGCACAAAGGAGGACGCGGATACCGTCACGCGGGGGGACTTGCCCTTCGGGCGGTTGGGCGTGCTGTAGAAGGTATCCAGCACCTTTTTGCCGAGGAGCGGGATATCGGCAACGTCGTCCATCGTCTCGGTCGGCAAGCCGATCATGAAATAGAGCTTCACGGTGGTGTAGCCGCCCTCGAACGCGACGCGGCAGGTGTTCATCAGCTCATCCTCAAAGACGTTTTTATTGATCGCGTTGCGCAGACGCTGGCTGCCCGCTTCGGGAGCGAAGGTCAGACCGCTTTTGCGCACGGTTTTGATCTCGTTGAGGATATCGTCGGAAAAGCCGTCCACACGCAGAGACGGCAGGGACAGGCTGACGTTCTCAGGCTTTGCCCACGAGTTCAGCTCGCGGAGCATGGGCACGACCTGCGTGTAATCGCTGGAGCTGAGCGAGGACAGCGACACCTCGTCATAGCCCGTGTTCTGACACAGGGCGTGGCACTGCTTGCTGATACATTCGACCGACTTCTCTCTGACAGGGCGGTACAAAAAGCCCGCCTGACAAAAGCGGCAGCCGCGGATACAGCCGCGGAAGATCTCTTCGACCGCTCTGTCGTGAACGATCTCGATATTCGGAACGACGAAATTATCGGGATAGTAGCTCTCGTCCATGTTCATCATCACGCGCTTTTCGATGACCGCGGGAGCGCCGTTCTTGGGCGTGACAGCTGCTACGGTGCCGTCGTCATTGTAGCTCACGTCGTAGAGCGAGGGCACGTAGACGCCCTTGATCTGAGAAGCAAGCTGTAAGAATTCCTCACGGCTTTTGCCGTCCTTTTTGCACTGACGGTACAGCTCGATGACCTCGAGGTCGACCTCTTCCCCGTCGCCGAGGAAAAAGATATCGATGAAATCGGTGATCGGCTCGGGGTTGCAGGCGCAGGGACCGCCCGCGACGACGATATGGTTGAGGTCATGCCTGTCCTTTGACAGAACAGGGATATTGCCCAAGCTCAGCATGTTGAGGATGTTGCTGTAGCTCAGCTCATATTGCAGGGTGAAGCCGATGAAGTCAAAGTCGGAGATCGGGTCGCCGGACTCGAGGGCGTAGAGCGGGATATCGTGCGCACGCATCTGCTCCTCCATATCCAGCCACGGCGCAAAAACACGCTCGCACCAGATGTACGGCTTCTCGTTGAAAAGGCTGTACAGGATCTTGATGCCGAGGTGCGACATGCCGATCTCATAGGTATCGGGAAAACAGAACGCGAACCGCACGTCCACATCCTGCTTGTCCTTGATCACCGCTCCCATCTCGCCGCCGACGTAGCGTCCCGGCTTCTGCACCTTCAGGAGCAATTTTTCGATTTTCTCGGGATACATAGACTTCTCCTATTTTTTCAAAAGTAACAATGCCAACAGATAGAGGGATATCAGCAGAAGCGAGTAGTTATATCCGCTCTGAAACAGTATATACAAGCCTGCCGTCATCAGCGGCAGGAGAAAGACAAAGGTAGTGATTTTCAGCGCCGTATCGCAGACGCGCGGAGAAAACCGTCGGGATAAGCAGATCGTCAGCAGGTGTCCGCCGTCCAGACTCATCACGGGCAAGAGATTGAATATGCCGAGCAAAAGGTGCGGCAATCCGAGCTTCAGGCTGAACGGACAAAAGAAAGCGGCACAGAGGAAATTCATCATCACGCCGCCGAGGGTGATCCAGACATCGGACAAAAAATCCGCGGGCTCATCCGCTTCGATCAGCACGTCGAACAGCCGCAGTCTGAGCCTTCGTACCCTCACGCCGAACAGCCGCATCATCAGGATATGTCCCAGCTCATGCAGCAGCGCCGCTATAAAACAGCAGATCACACGGTTCTCGCGGTCGAGCAGGAGAACGGCGGTCATCGCCGCCACGACCTCATAGCCTAAATAAATTTGTAACTTAGCGATCCTGAGCTTCATCGGGCGTCGCCTGTACGGTCACATCCTCTGTGAACAGCTTGCTGATATCCAGCGCTTCAAATACGCCCTGCGACACGACGGGCTTATTCAGCTCCTCATGGTAGTAGTCCATGAACTCGTGATACCCGACGCTGTCCATCGCCTTGAGCAAAAACAGCGCAAGCGCCGCCAACAGGCACAGCGCCAGCTGAATACTGATCAGCAAGGGCTTTGACGTTTCCCTGATCTCGGGCTCGCCTTCGGGCTTCTTTTCCGCTTCATCAAGAGGAATCTCAGGTTCAGCGGGAGGAGCGGCGTCATGCCATCCCTCTTCGTAGATGATCTCGCTGCGTTGTATCTCACTCATAACATCACCCCGTAAATTCTATGAGATGATGCTTTTTAATATTACAATCGGCTGAGTTCTTTTTTCTGCAACAGAATAAAGAATACGACAGCGATACCTAAGCACACGACCTCCGCGATGGGGAACGCGTACCACATCACGATCATGTTGACCTTTGACAGCGCGAAAGCGACAGGCAGCAGCACGACCAGCTGTCGGGATACCGACATCACCATGCTGTACAGTCCCTTGCCGACCGCCTGGAACAGCGTGGAGAACATGATACCGAGCGCCGCGAAGATAAAGGACAGGCTGATGATACGAAGCAGAGGAACGCCGACTTCGCCCAACAGCGCGTTCGCCGCAAGATCGGCGGCAGCGTCGGACTCAAAGAGCGACAACAGCCATGAGGGAGCAAGATGAAACAGCAGTGTTCCCGCCGCCATGATCAGCGCTGCGATGATAATTCCAAGACGGAACGCGGAGTACATGCGCTTCTTATTGCGGGCGCCGTAGTTGTAGCCGATGATCGGCGAAACGCCCTGATTCAGACCGAACACGGGCATGAAGATGAAGCTCTGGAGCTTGAAGTAGATACCGAAAGCGTTGATATACGCCGCGGCATACTCGGCGGTGATATCCGCCATGGAAATGATCGCGTTGATACCCGAGACCATCACCGAGCCGATACTCTGCATGATGATCGCGGGAAACCCGACCGCGTAGATGTTTTTCAAAACTATTTTTTGCATGCGGAAGCCTTTGAAGGAGATCTTCACCTCATGCTTGCGGGCAAAGAGGACGATCAGTATAAAGATCATCGAGCAGATCTGTCCGAGCACCGTCGCAATCGCCGCGCCGAGAACGCCTAAGCGCGGGAAAAAGCCGATACCGAAGATCAGCAGCGGGTCGAAAATAATGTTGATCACAGCGCCGAGCATTTGGGTGATCATCGGGAAGATCATGTTGCCGGTCGACTGGAGGATCTTCTCACCCATGCAGGAGATCTGCATACCGAAGGAGATACACAGCACCACGGTCAGATACTGGTGACCGTAGCCGATGACCGTTTCATCCGAGGTGAACAGCGCGATGAACGGACGCGCAAGAACAAGTCCGATCACCAGGAATACCAGCCAGTTGATCACCGCCAGTACCAAGCCTGTCGTCGCGGCGGCGTTCGCCTCCTGATAATTTTTCGCGCCCAGACGCCTTGCTATCAGCGAGTTGACGCCCACCGCCGTACCGACGCCGAACGAGATCAGGATCATCTGCAGCGGATATGCCAGCGACACCGCCTGCAGCGCGTCGGGATGGAACCGCGCGACAAAAATGCTGTCGACCACGTTGTACAGCGCCTGTATCATCATCGAGAACATCGCGGGCAGCGACATCCCCATCAAGAGCGGAAGCATCGGCTTGACGCCCATTTTGTTCTGTGTTACTTCACTCAAGTTTTACCCTTCCTTCATTCCCTTTTTGTTTCGTCTTTTTTCTATATTAGAAATAATCAATGTTACGATCAGCGCGGCGAATAAAATACCGCAGAAGTCGATCAGCATGTCCCGCACTTCACATGACCGTCCCGCGGGAAAGAGCTGGATCAGCTCGTCACATACCGCGACAACAGCTCCCAGCGGCAGCGCCAGCAACAGCGTCCTGCTCCGCTTTTTCACATACAGATGGACAGTCACGGTCAGCAGTGTGCCCAACACCGCGTACTCCGTAAAATGCGCCGCCTTGCGGATCACTGTTTCCTCCAACGTCAGCGGAATGTGCAGAGAACTCAAAAAGCTGTTGATCAACTCCGTCAGCGGAGAGCTCTGTTCGGTGGATTCCACCGCGCTCAAAGAAGAATTATAAAAGATCGCCGCGACAGCCGTGACCGTCAGCACGGTCAGGATGATCCGCGCGGCAGTGGATTTACGATTACCCATAGTTATACCCGTTTCATTTAATACGGTAATATTTTAATCAATTCCGTATAAGATGTCAAACGGATTCATATAAGTTTTAAGGATAATCTAAATAAGAGTTGAAATAGAGTCGTTTTTCAGTTATAATGCTAAGTGTATGCGATTCGATATCATTGATCTGTAAGGAGTAACGATATGCTGAAATATTACCTTCTGACGATAGGCTTTGCCATGATCCCGATTTTTGAGCTCAGAGGCGCGATCCCCGCCGCGGTGTGGGGATATCATATCCATCCCATCGTCGCCTATATCATTGCCGTGATCGGCAATATGATCCCTGTGCCGTTCATCTATCTCTTTGCCCGCAAGGTGCTTGAATGGGGCAAGGATAAAAAGTACATCGGCAAATTCTTTACCTTCTGCCTGAAAAAAGGTGAGAAGGGCGGCGAAAAGCTGAAAGCGAAAAGCGGCAAGGGACTCTTTGTCGCCCTGATGTTCTTTGTCGGTATCCCGCTCCCCGTAACGGGCGCCTGGACAGGTACGCTGGCGGCGTCCATCCTCGATATGGGTTTCAAAAAATCCATGCTGGCTGTGTTCTGCGGCGTACTGATCGCGGGCGTCATCGTTTCTCTGGTGGTACTGCTGCCCGAAACCTTCGGATTCCTGGCGAACATCTTCACCACCAGCGTTCCTCAGGCATGATGAAAAAGAAGAGCGTATACGCGGCAGTCATCGGCGGCGGCGCGGCAGGAATGCTGTGCGCCATCCGCGCCGCAGAGAACCACAGGGATAAAAAGATCGTCATCCTCGAAAAAGCCGACCGCGTCGGCAAAAAGCTGTTGGTCACCGGCAACGGCAGGTGCAACCTCAGCCACGTCGGGGCAGATGAAAAGAGCTACCACGGTGAGGGCAGTGACGCATTGATCAATATTCTTTTTTCGAAATATAACTCTGAGGTCGTCCTTCGACATTTTCACGGTCTCGGACTGCTGACGCATGCCGACAGCGAAAATAGGGTCTATCCCCTGTCCAATCAGGCAAGCTCCGTTCTCGACGTCCTGCGCAAGCGGATGGCGGAGCTCAACATTGAAGAAATCTGCAATGCCGATATCCAAAGCATCCAAAAAACCGCCGAGGGCTATGAGATAGCCGCGGCGGATATGCGCATTTACGCAAAAAAATGCGTCGCCGCGTTCGGCGGAAAAGCCGACTACGCGGGGCGTGAAAGCGGCGGCAGGGAACTTCTGCGCTCGCTCGGACTGAACTTGACGAAGCTGACGCCGTCCCTGTCCCCCGTCAAGGTCAGAAGCGATCTCTTACGTTCTCTGAAAGGGATCAGAGCGCAGGCACAAGCGAGTCTGGTACAGAATCATCACATCATCAAAACCGAACGCGGCGAGGTACAGTTTACCGAAAACGCGCTGTCGGGTATCTGCATCTTCAACCTGTCGCGCGAAGCGAACAAGGGCGGGTGTGAAATCAGCCTGAACCTTCTGCCCGAGTGTACCGACAAGCAGATCAGGAATGAGATCTACGCGCGTGTACAGCGTGATCCCGACGCGCCCGCAAGCGAGATCTTCACAGGCATGTTCCATAAAAACCTCGGGCTTGCGATCCTGAAAGCAAGCGGGATAAAGCCCTCGTTACCGTGCAAAGATATTTTTGATAAAGAAATTAAATTCATCTGCCGCCATATTTCCGACTGGCGCTTTACCTGTGAAGAAAGCAGGGATTTCAAAAAAGCGCAGGTCACCGCGGGCGGCGTAAGGCTGAGCGAGATCGACCCGCGCACCTTTGAGAGCAAACGCCACCGCGGACTGTACATCCTCGGTGAAGCGCTGGACATCGACGGCGACTGCGGCGGCTACAACCTGCAATTCGCCTTTGCGAGCGGATTGTGCGCGGGAGACAGCCTATGATCCGTATCAATAACGTCAAGCTCCCGATCGGCTACGACGATGAAGATATCGTCAGAGCCTGCTCAAAGGAGCTGAGAGTCTCCCCGAAAGCGATCGCGAAAACCGCGCTTTACCGCCGCTCGATCGACGCGCGGCACAAGGACAATATCCACTACACAACGAGCGTGGACGTCTATCTGAACAGCGACGAAAAGGCGGTTCTGAACAAAGCGAAAAACAAGAACGCCGCCATTGCCGAAGAATACCGCTACATCCCGCTTACTCCAAAGGACAAAAGCAAACGCCCGCTGATCGTCGGCACAGGCCCCGCGGGGCTGTTCTGCGCGCTTACGCTCGCGCAGAGCGGAATTCGCCCCATCGTCATCGAACGCGGATCGTGCGTAGAGGAACGCACGAAGGTCATCCATTGTCTGTGGGAGAACGCGGAGCTGAACACCGAATGTAACGTGCAGTTCGGCGAGGGCGGCGCGGGCACCTTCTCGGACGGCAAGCTCAACACGGGTACGAAGGACAGCAGAGCGCGCAAGGTGCTGTTGGAATTTGCCGCGCACGGCGCTCCCGAAGAAATTCTTTACAACGCAAAGCCCCATATCGGCACGGATAAGCTGCGCGACACGGTCAAAAATATCCGCGAGGAGCTGATCGCTTCAGGCGCGGACGTTTACTTCGACACCAAGCTGACCGACATCAAAACGGTCGACGGCAAAATCACCGCCGCCGAGGTCGAGCACAACGGCGCAAAGCGGCTGATCGACTGCAGTGAGATCGTCCTCGCTATCGGTCACAGCGCGCGCGATACCTTTGAGCTGATCCACGGCATGGGAGTCCATACTGCGCCGAAGCCTTTTTCTGTCGGCGCGCGTATCGAACATCTGCGGGAGAACATCGACCGCTCCCAGTACGGCGCGGCATACAAACAGCTGCCCGCCGCGTATTATAAGCAAAGCGTCCATCTGAGGGACGGGCGCGGCGTATACACCTTCTGCATGTGCCCGGGCGGCGTTGTCGTCGCGGCACAGAGCGAGATGGACAGCGTCGTCACCAACGGCATGAGCGAATTTGCCCGCGACAAGGTAAACTCCAACGCGGCGCTGTTGGTATCGGTGAATCCCGAGGATATCCCCGGGGAACACGCGCTCAAGGGCATGTACTGGCAAAGAGAGCTGGAACGCAAGGCGTTCATCGCGGGCGGCGGTGATTATCACGCGCCTGTGACAAGGGTCGGCGATTTCCTCAAAGGCGAAAAGTCCGACCGCTTCGGCGAGGTTTTACCAAGCTATCAGCCTGGTACGCGGTTTGCGAGGATGGAAGATATCCTGCCGCGGTTCGTCACCGACAGCATGCGTGAAGCGATCCCGCTGATCGACCGCAAGCTGCACGGCTTCAACCATCCCGACGCGGTGCTCACCGCCGTGGAAAGCCGCAGTTCCTCCCCCATCCGCATCACGCGCGACGACAGCCTGCAGAGCGTGAGTCTGAAAGGACTGTATCCCTGCGGCGAAGGCGCGGGCTACGCGGGCGGTATCGTATCCGCCGCGGTGGACGGTATCAAGGTCGCTGAAAAAATCATTCTTTCATAGAAATATAGAAACATTAAATAGGCTCCCCAATTTCGGGGAGCCTTCGCTTATACTAATCCTTAATAAAAAGATTTAATCAGATATGAAGGATAAATTTCACAGAACGCGGCAGATGACGCAAGCATACTGACGTATGTCAAAGAATCCAACAAAGCTATGCGGAATTCAGCCCCATAAACGATAAAAGTTATTAATGATTGGTATTATTCATTCCATTCTATCGGTTCGATATACACCGGCTGTCGGGTATCCTCTACATAGTAAATCTTCAACACCGTGCCCTCGGGGAAATCGTCCGGGGACGGGGGGTTGAACCCAACGATATCCTGTTCGGGCAGGGCATACATAATATTACCCTGATTGATTACGCTGAGGGGAGTCCATGTAAGGTTATCACTCTTATCCAAGATATCGCAGGAAAAACTGAACACACGTTGATTGTTGACCGACCAGCTTCTCAGCCTGACGACAGCGTACGGCAGTTCGGACAACGGCTTCATCGTCGCACCCCAGCCGTCCTCCATATTCCACTCCTGTAAATCGACCCGCGCCACACTGATATCATTTTCTCCTACATAGCCGTTATTGGCAATAAAATCCGAAATAATCTGATGATCGGCTTCTATCCTGCTTACGCCGAGTGACACAACCGTACCCGCGGGAAAATCACCGTCGTTCGGTACGCCGTGCTCCCACGCCGTATAACGATGATCACCATTAACGATCAAGCTCCTGTCCGCAAAGCTGACCGATACCGTATCGCCCGCCTTGAGCCGTCCGCAGATTTCCTGCAAAAAGTAGTGTTCCTGCCGCACGTCTGTGTAATAATCCACCTCGTACGGCACTATTACCTCAGCCTCACAGCCGTGCTCTGTCCACTCCGTCACCTTAGCCACAATAGCAGCAAGGCAGTAATCATATAAATCGGGGATCACACTGCCGCCGATACCGATGTCGTCATCATACTGGTCGACAACGTGCTCCCACTCTGTTTCATCGAACGGAAGTTTTTCTCTCTCCGTTGCCGCTACGGCTGCCGCCTCAGTCGGAGAGAGAATCTCCGGCGGCGTACAGCCTGCCGCCATAGACATTATCAAAACCAAAACAAGCAAAAATGCGATACGTCTTTTCATAAAACCTTGCTTTCCATTTATCGTCTGCTAATATAGTAAAAAAGTCCATTAAAGTGTTGCATATAAAACAAAAGCTATGACAATTCGTTCTATCAAAGCACCATCTTAAAACCGCAGTGTTAGCATGAGCTAACCAGTTTAATTATAACACGCTGTCGCTCGTTTGTCAATATAAACAAAAGCCATTGCAGCTCGAGTTCGTCGTGCAATGACTTTTCTATTTATTCCATGTCAAGTCCAATTCTCTTTAGGATTTCCGATATACCTCAACCTCGGCGCTGTGATAGATGGAATAGATCAGACATTCCTTCACGGGCAATCCGAGACACGCTTCCATCGCGTCCTTGTACAGCAGCAACTGTTTTGCGTAACGCTCGGCGAGAACCTCGGGCTTTTTCACACGGTCAGTTTTATAATCCACGATGACCAGCTCGCCGTCCTCGACAAACGCCAAGTCAACAGCGCCCTGCAGAATGATCTCTTCCTCGCGGAAGGCATCTTCCATCTCTTCGTCCACCATGTGGGCAGGAATCTTCACGTTGAAGCGGTATTCCTTATAGACTTCATCCGCTTTGAGACAGCGTGTAACAAGGGAGCTTTCGATAAAGCGCTTCGCGCGTTCCCTGTCCACGCTGTCTGCCTGTACTTCGGTCAGGTAGCCGTCTGCCGTCAGCTTTTTCAACTGACCATCCATATCCGCTCTCGCCGCCGCGAAATCGGCAAACTGCATGAACGTATGCAGGGCAGTGCCTTTTTCGGCGGAATTGAGCTTTTCATGACTCAGAAAAGCGGGGCGGTTCAGATAGCGGTCATAAGTTTTTTCGGTCAGCTGATGCGCCAGAACAGACGCCGCGACCTTCACAGGCAGGCGGTTCAGCCCCTCATACGGATAGCGGTAATCCGCGTGCTGTTTCAGCGCCTGCAGTACGGCAGGATCGCCGTCGGGGAGTTCAAAGTCAGCTTTTTGACCCGCATCTTCGCCGCTGTCAAAGGGCGTATCGATCACGCGGCAGGTGAAGCGGAAATCCGACTCAGGCTCAAAGTCGGTTTCCGACTCGGCATAGCTTCGCAATACTTCACCGTCGGGATGAAGCAGCGCGCACATCGTCAGCCAGTCGGCAGGCGAATTTGCGGAGCGCACCGCGAAGGGCGAGATATCGCGCTGACCGGCGAGCTTTTTCGCGACAGAGGAAATATAGCTCCCCGCGCCGCGCGAGGGCGTTGCAAGCATGATCAGCTTCTGCTTTGCACGCGTCATCGCGACGTATAAAATACGCAGTTCCTCGCTCATTTCATCGCGGCTGATCTCCATCGCCAGCGCAGTGCGCGGCATGGTGTTGAAGCTCGCGGAAAGGGCAGGATCAAAGAGCTTTTGCGCGTAGCCGTAACGCGAATGGAGCAATACGGGCTTTGACGCGTCGGAGACGAATTTGCGGGCGGTGTTCGCGATGAAGCAGATCGGGAACTCCAGACCCTTCGAGGAATGGACGGTCATCAGCTCCACGCCGAAGTCGCCGCCGCTGTCGCGCGCCGCAGAGGGCAGGTCGGTTCCGTCCTCCAACAGGCGGTCAAGGTAGTTGACGAAGGAGGACAGTCCGCGGTGGGTGTTCTGTTCAAAGGCGCGGGCGTAATCGAGAAGCAGTCTCAGGTTATTGACCGCCCCGCCGGAGCTGTCGGACGCCGGAATGATCGACAGGAACGACGACCGCTCAAAAATCACCGCGATCAGCCGATACAGCGGCAGCGTCACCGATAAGCCGCGGTAGTAGCTCAGCTCTTTCAGGAAAGCCTGACTCTTCTCACTGCCGTTTTCCGCGTCGAGTGTGATCGCCGTGTAGAGCGAGCTGTTCCGCGAGCCGATACGGATTCGCGCCAGATCGTCCTCGTCAAAGGCAAATATCGGGCTCATCACCACGCTGAGTAGTTCGATGTCCAGAGCGGGGTTGTTGATGACCCTCAGGAAGTTGGTGAGCAGCATGATCTCCCTCGCGCCGAGGAAGCCCGCACTGCTCTCGCTGTGGGCATGGATGCCGTACTGCTCGAACACCTCGCGGTACACCGCGCCGTAGCTCGACAGGTTGCGCATCAGCACCGCAAAATCGCTGTAGGTCGCGGGACGGTAGCCGTCGCCGTCCTTCACGGGATAGCCGTCCGCCGTCATTTGTAAGATCCGTTCGGCAATATACCGCGCTTCGGCTATGGCGGCGTCCTCCTCGCCGACAACTTCTTTGTCGATGATGTTCAGCTCTACGGCAGGCTCATTCTGCGGCGCGTACTCCGCGCCCGCGACGAGCCTTTCTTCTTCGTTGTATTCGATATCGCCGACAGCGGGCGACATCAGTTTGGTGAAAAAGAAGTTGACCGCCGACAATACGGCGCTGTCGCTTCTGAAATTCTTTTCAAGAATTATTTTTGCGGGAAACTCCGCGTTTTCTTTTTGAAATAAAGCGGCTTCGTTTTTTCTTTTTAAGAACAATTCCGGCATTGCCTGACGAAAGCCGTAGATACTTTGCTTCACGTCGCCGACGACAAACAGATTGGTCTCGCCGCGGGACACGGTCTTGAAGATGGTGTCCTGCACCTCGTTCGCGTCCTGATACTCGTCGACCATGATATAGTCGAAGCGGGAAGAGATCTCCTCGGCGACGGCGGTCTTTTCCATACTGTCCCTGTCGACGATCAGCGAGAGCACCCAGTGCTCGATGTCGGCATAATCCGCTACGCCGTGCTCCTTCTTCAGCATGGCGTAATTCTCTCCGAACAGGGTGACCGCGCGAAAGATCTGCTCGGCATAATCCTTGAGCCGTTCAATGTCGTAGAGACACATCGCTTCTTCCTGCGTATAGAGCTTTTGCAGGGTCTTGACGGTATCTTTAAAAACGTCGCGCGCGGACGCCGCGGCTATCTTCAAGGGATGATCCTTATAGCCCTTGGGCGTTAGGAGCTTGCCCGCTTCAAAGGACTGCAATACGCCGCGAACAGCGTTCCAGCTCTTCTGTTCCACAGCGTCGTTAAGGCGTTCCAGAAACACGCGGTAGGTATCGAACAGCGGGAACAGCTTTTCATACAGCTTATCGTCGAGCGAGATCGCGTCACAGCCGCGTTCGTACAGCTGTCCGAGATACTCGACCGCTTCGGTCGTATACTCGGCGATGATCTTCCCCCATACCGTATCCGAAACGTCGCGGAAGTCGGTGTAGTAGGACAGCTTCTCGCTGAGCCATTTTTCAGGGAACGGATGTGAGCGCAGGAAGTCGTACAGCTGGAAGATATTGTTCTCCAGACGGCTGTCGTCCCGCGCGGAAGCAAAGGTCTCCACCAAATTATGGAAACGGGGGTCTTTCTCTGCATAGAGGGTATCGAGCGTCAGGCGCATCGCGTCGGAGCGCAGGACGCTCAGCTCGCCCGCATCCGCGATACGGATATTGCGGTCGATGTCCAAAAGATAAAAGTACTCCTTGCACAGCGACATACAGAACGAGTCGACCGTGCAGATACTCGCTTTGGACAACAGCGACTGCTGACGGATCAGGAACGGGTCGGTTGGGTTCTGACGAATACATTCGGTCAGCGCCTCTTTGAGCCTGCCTTTCAGCTCAGCGGCGGCTTTGCGGGTATAGGTCACGACCAGCAGTCGGTCGGCGTCAACGCCGCTTTCGCTGTCGGTGATCAGGCGGATGACGCGCTCGACAAGCACGGCGGTCTTGCCCGAGCCCGCCGCCGCGGATACGATCACCGAACCGCCCCGCGCCGTTATCGCGTCAAGCTGGTGCTCAGTCCAGTTTCTCGGCATGGTCATCCCCCTCTCGCGTCAATTCTTCAAATACCTCGGCGGCAGAGCGATCCTCAGCCTCTCGGCAGGGATCGTCCTCCGTGTGCAGGCATACCGACTGATACACACAGTAGGCACAGCCGTCATACTTCTTTCCCTTCAGCGGCAGATCGTCGACGTCGCCGTCGTACAGCGACTGTGCCATCTGCGCCATCAATACGTTGATATGGCGGAAGATAGCTCCAAGCTCGGCTAAAGTCGCGATACTGCCGGGACTTGCGCTGACGGTGCCGTCCTTGAGCTTTGCGGGGATATAGACGCCCTTACCGTCGTGCTCCATGTGTTCCACCACATCGGCGTCCGCAAGGACAACGCCCTTCATCGCGTATTTTTTCATCACCTCGGCGCGGATCTTCGCCTCGGACGTATCGGGATCGGCAGGGATCACAGGCGACACCGCGGGCATATACAGTACGCCCGCAGGCGTGATCTCACCGTAACGCTCCTTGCCGTTATGCTCGATCGCGTACAGGTATATAAACATCTGCAGGTTCAAGCCGTACAGAATATCATTGATGTTGAATTCTTTGGTGCCTGTCTTGTAGTCGATGACGCGGATATAGCTGACGCCGTCGGCGTCACAGCGGTCGACACGGTCAACACTGCCGCGCACGGTCAGCTTCAAGCCGTCCTGCAATTCCACCGTATAATCGGGGATGTCCGTACCGACGCCAAGTTCAAAATCAACGGGTGTAAAATCGCTCTGAGAAAGCTCCCGCGTCATATGGTACACCAGCTTTGCCGCGGTGGATTTGATACGGTACAGCAGGTATAAGAAGCGGTCGGACTTATCCTCTGTCCCGCCGAAGTGGGTGTCGATATACTCGTCAAGGATTTCGGAGACAGTCTCGGCGATCACGGTCTCGTCCATATCGACATACTCTTCGCGCGTAAAGCGGCTGAAAAAGCACTCAAAGATATGGTGCATGAGCGTGCCGTATTCCAGCGCGTCGACAGCGGCTTTGCGGCGTTCACGGATCTTCAGACCATACTCGCAGAAGTAGCGGAACGGGCACTTGTGATAGACGTCGATCTTGGTCGAGGACAGGCGCATTTCTTTGCCGTACAGCTCACGCGTCAGCTTCAGATCGCTGATCCTGCGGGCACGGCGGTCCAGCGCCGCTTCGATCGACGCGATCCTGTCGCCGTATTCGCCGTCCGTGCCGAAATAGGCTTTCAATGCAGTGATCTCGGGAGAACAGCTGTGATAACGGCTGACGAGGTAATCGAACGCGGCGCGTCTACTGCGCAGGCGTTCTTCTGTCGGAACCATATCATAATTGATGAAACTCAGCTTTGGCAAGCTCGTCTCGACCTCGCCGATCATGTCGGACGGGGTCAGGATCTCGCCGCGCATATCGGCGGCAGAGAAGCTGATATAAAGCTGATCGCTTGCGGCGGTCAGCGCGGAATAGGCATAGTAGCGCTCCGTCGCGATCAGCTCTTCGATGGAGTCGGACAGCGGCAGATGAAACGAATCTTTCAGACGCACACGCTCGCTGTCGGTGAACACGCCCGCTTCCACGGGAGTATGCGGAAATTCGCCCTCTAAGACGCCGATCAGGAATACGATCTTCTTGTCCGAGATCAGCGAACGGTCGGCGGTCGCGATATCCACCTCGTCCATCGAGCGGGGAATGGTGCTGACCTGCGACGCGGCGAAGTTGGTGTGCAGCAGTTCGGCAAAACGCTTCGGCGTGATCGCGTAATCACCGATGACCGCGACGGTTTTGTCGAGGATCTCGCACAGCACATTCCAGCTGCGGATCAGATCCTGAGCAAGCTCCTGCTCGCCGTCATCCTCATATGTATCGCATAAAGCGTTGATATTTTCATCGACCTTCAGATCGTACAGCAGCTTCATCAGCGCCGCGCAAACCGCTCTGCCTTCGGTATCCCTGACCGCTTTCGCAAAGCGTCTGAGCTTGCCGATGATATCGGCGCGAAGCGTCTCGATCCGATCCAGCTTCTCTTTGTCCTCATCGGTCATCTGATCGGAGAAGCCGTCGGGCGGGGCGGTGAAGGGGTCGTAAAAGCCCCTGCCGCCAACGTCCCATACAAAGAGATAGTTTTCAAAATCCGCGATCTCTTCAACGCTGTAGGAGCACAGACCCGTTTTCAGCAGGGTCAGGATATCCTCGCGCTGAAAACCGCGGTTGACGATCTCAAAGGCTGAGGTCACCAGACGGACGATAGGCATGGCGTCGATGTCCTGCGGTCTGTCCATGAAGTACCGGATGTCGTATTTATCCAGACACGCGTCGAGAACGCCGATATACGGCTCCGCGGAGCGAGAAATGACCGCGATATCACGGTAGCGGTAACCCTTCTCTGTCAAAGCGCGGATGGTACGCGCGACGAAGTCACATTCATCATAGATACCCGACGCGCGGTATACCGTCACCGCGTCCGTTTCCTCGGGATACGGCTCTTTGTTCATGCGGTAGGCGTTTTCTTCGAGCGTGATCAGCGTCTCATTTGCGAAGCGATACGGCGTTGTCATCGTCACGATCGGCGCGATATCAATGCCGTTCTCGCGTGCAAAGCGCGTCAGCCGCGCGCGGGTTCGGCGCGGTACAAAGAACAGGCTTTCGCTGTCAGCGCGTCCGTCGTCGGTCAGGGCGACATAGGTCTCGGCGCTCATTGCCATCAACAGCTCTACCACATCGTACTCCTGTGAGGTGAAGCCGTAAAACGCGTCGAGCGCGATCGTATAGCCCGCGAACAGTCTGTTGTCGAGCAGCAGCTCATACACCTTCGTCAGCGAATCGAGCGGGTCCATGTAACTGCGCTCCATCACGGCGTTGTACGCGTCGTACACCAGCGCGGTGTCGTTCAGCTTGCCGCGCAGGGTATCGTCGCCGACGGCCTCTGCGGCTTTACGCAGAGTATCGGAAGAGATCGCGCACTTCTTGTACTCCTTCACCGCGGAGAGCATCAGCTCGCGCGTATCGGACGCGTCGGAGCGCTTGTCGAACACCGTCAGCCGATCGCGCACCTGCTCGAGCGCAAGGCTCATCATCAGATGGCGCACGCCGTCGTCGGCAAACGCCGCGTAGCGGTTGCCTGTCGCTTCAAAGACATAATCACACAAGCGCGAAAAGCCCAGCACCAGAATGTTGCGCGACAAAGCGGGTCCGAGCATGTTCAGAAGCGCCGCTTCGGTCTCGAACGAGATCTGATCGGGCACGAGGAACAGCAGTTTGGTCTCCCCCGCCCCAGCGAGGTCGGCAAACCGACGGCGCAGATATTCACTTTTTCCGTAGCCGGAACGGCCGAGGATAAAACGCAGCATAATTCTCTCCGTTATGTATTTATTGGATATATACGATCGCCGTCTTGCGGAACGCGGTGATGATGCGGGTCACGGCGGAGTAGATCAGTCCCGCGCTGTAGATATACACGATCATATCGGTTGAGCCGAGGAAAACGATACACAATATCGCGACGGTGAGATTCACCGCGCCGGATAGAGCGCTCAGTCTCCACGACGGCGCCTTATACTTCTTTGCTTCCAGTCCGCGCATGATATCGATCACTCCCGAGAAAGCGTGTACTACCGCCAGATAGAGGACGATATAGATCTTGGGGATATCCGTCAGCGTCCACGCGAACACGCCCAGATCCAGCACGATCACGGCGATGTACAGCATCGTCCTGCCGCCGACCATATGGCGCGCCATGGAGCAGTAATAGATCAGCATGCGGACGCCGTAAACGATCATCGTCATGCTGAGGATGCCTGCCACGATCGACAGACCGTGTTTGGGGAAAAGGATCAGCGCAAATCCCAGCAGCATTGTCAGCACGCCGACAAGAATATCCGTCACACGTCTACCGCCTGTCATCCTTTTGCGCCCCCTTTGTTTCTTTTATCAGCTTGCGGTAATCGCGGATCCCGCGAAAACCCTTTTTCATATCGACCGAATAGCCCGCGAGCTTGTTGCCCGAGCGGAAGATCTTTCCCGTGACCATGCTTTTCTGAGAAAGCGCGGCGAGGATGAATCTGCCGAGGAAGGTATCGTCCTTTCCGTCCTTATCGGCGGCGAGATACTCGTCACGGTATTTGTCGAGGTCAAAGTCCTCTATCGCCCGCCCCGACAGCTTCTCGCCCAGCGCGCGCCAGTCGCCGCAGGAATCGGGCTGACGCTTTGTGATGATCGCTTTGATCTCTTTCTCCCAGGGAGCGGTCTTTTCCGTATCATATGTATCCTTTTCAAACTCAGGCAGCTCTCCGCGCAGATAACGCATCGCGCAGACCATCTGGCAGAAGGCATGATAATAGTCCGAAGGGTTGTCCTTGACGACCTCCTCATAATCGCCCCACGCGGGCAGGTACTTGTAGCGGATGAAGCTGTAGTCGGGCAGGTGTCCCGCGCGTCCGTGACCGAGGTTCATGATAGTGTTTTCCTCAGTGCGGTAAAGGGTGTTGACATACACGCCCTTCTCGATGTCGTCCCCCGCGCCGGGGTTGTGGCTGAACTTGATGGGGCGCTCCCTGAAGCCGTCGCCGTCAGGGATCAGCTCATAAAAATAATGATCGGTGTTGTTGATGACCAGAGACGGCGTGCCCGCGAAGTTGCTGTGCGCCCATGTATCTGCGAGGACGTGCATCGCGACGCCGACCGCCTGCAGGCTCTTATCCTTCGCCAGCTTGACGGTATCGACCAGCAGATCGCCGTTCGGCTTGCAGATCAGACGGTATTTGTTAAGATAGCGCTTGGAGCAATGCGGCTTCTGCGCATAAAGATCATAAGGCAGGAAATGGAACGACGCCCAGATACGCGTGATATCCTGTAAGCCGACGGCGTTCATCTTGACGTCCATCATCTCGAGCTGCAGCTGGGTCGTCGCGGCGGAACGCGGCGCTTTCAGCGTGGAGAGGTAGGTGACGGTGCACCAGTCGACAAACTGAGCGCTGTAGCAGATCGCAAGGCTCTCTTCATGCGAATAGCCCGCAAGGTACGCGGCGCAGTAGGTGGCGTAGTAATGAAAATCCTTGTTCATCCCCTCACCCCTCTTTCGCTTTCTTCTGCAGTCTCCTGACCATGCAGGAGGCATAGATCGTCTCAAAGAACGCCGCCGCGGAGGTCAGCTCCAACAAGAGAGAGACAGCCATATCGAGCAGAGAGCCATATTCGCTCACATGCAGGCTGGTGATGATCGACCACAGCGAGAGCAGGAGAAGGCTTGCGGCAACGACGACATACACGATGCGCTTCTTTTTGCCATTGCCCTCGGCGCGCGCCGAAAGCCCTATGTACAGGCGCAATAACAGCTCGATCGCCATGATCACGCCGAGAACAGTAAAAGCAAAGATCTTGACCACCGTCATCCCTGCTTCCCCGATGTCCCCGATGTCGCCGATGTCGTTGAGCCGCAGATAATCGGGGGTAAGCGTCATAAACAGGATCGTCTTGATAACGCTCCATACGCCGAACGCGATCACGCCAGTACCGCTGATGGTCAGCAGATTGCGGTACCGCCTTAATTTCACTTCATCCATCTGATCTGAACCTCCCGATTCTCAAATGTATCATATCTCTTTTGATGTCCCTAAAAAGGGATATCATTGAAACCACCCTTTGATATCCTCCCAGTATTCGACGATCTTGAAGCGAAAGTCGAATTTGTCGGAGGTCACCACCTTGTACTCGCCGTCGTCGAGCTTGTCGCGCATTTCGTCTTTGCACGCCGCGCCGACGCACAGCGACGGATACATCACGCACCACCAGTTCTGACCCTCTCCCCCGCCGATGGTCAGCCGCAGGGCGTCATACCGACCCGCGGGCATGGTGAAGTCCTCATAATAGCGGGTGTCAAAGCGCATCTCGCCGATCTGCGCATGCACGGGATAGCAAAAACCGTGATCCCTGATCTCTTGTTCGGCGATCTCTTCGATCTCGCTGAGGTGCTCACGGGTCACCGCGAGCGCTTCGTCCTTATCGGAGCAGGCGTCATAGTACGCGGAGCACTCCGAAACGACCCTGTCGCGCACGCTGAGCTTCAGGCTCTGATCAGCGGCGGAGTCGGAATTCGCGAGGATATGTACGCGCAGTACATCCTCGGTCAGGTCTTCACAAGAATCAAAAAACGGTATGCTCAAGAGCATCCCCGCGAGGATCACGGACGCGACAAAGAGGTGAATATATTTCTTCAAAAGAATTACCTGCCTTTCAATGTTCGGTTATTATCATCTTTGGCAGGTAACTATGGGTTTATTCAGTTTAACTTACAGCTTCGACTCTACAGCCGTCTTTCAGCGGTTTGGTCAGGAACACATGGTTATAATTCTTTTTCAGAAATTCAACGCATGCCTGCGCCTTTTTCTCGCTGATGAAAATGCCGTACACCGCCGACCCTGAGCCGCTCATAGACGTTCCCAGCGCCTTGCAGGACAGCATGTCGCGCTTGATCGCGTTGATCTCGGGCAGCTCCATCACCTGTTCAAACTCGTTGTACAGGCAGGTGGAAAGCCCTCGGATATCACGGCTGTACAGCCGCTTGATCAGCTCGTCGGTATAGAGAAAGCCCTTCGGCGGTCGAGCGTCGCAAGCCGCGTATGCCGCCGCGGTGGAGACGGAGATATCGGGCTTGCAGATGACGATATGACAGTTCGGCAGGGGATGCAGTTTTTTCAGCGTCGTGCCTGTCCCTGTCGCGAGCATGGTGCCGCCCAACAGACAAAACGGCACGTCGGAACCGAAGTGAGAGCAGATATCCGCCATCTCTTCCATTTTCAGATGGGTCTCAAAAAGCTGATTGAGCGCGAGCACGACCGCCGCGCCGTCAGCGGAACCGCCCGCCAAGCCCGCTTGCGTCGGGATCACCTTGTCGATGGTGATGGACAGAGGAGAGGGTTTCACCTGAGTTGCCTGATAAAACGCCCTGACAGCCTTACACGCGATATTGCTTTCATCCGTCGGCACGTCGGGATAAGCGGGACAGCAAACCGCGATCGTGTCGCCCTCGCCGTCCAAAAGCTCTACGGTAACGGTATCGTACAGAGAAACCGCCTGCATGACCATCGCCACATCGTGATAGCCGTCGGCGCGTTTGCCGACGATATCGAGCGTCAGGTTGATTTTCGCGGGCGCTTTAACCGTTGCTTTCATCTTTCAGTTCCTTCAAAAAATCTCTGATCAATTCCATCGCGCGGATCAGGTGCTGGATAGAATACGAATAGCTCAGGCGCACATAACCTTCGCCCGATTCACCGAACGCGGAGCCGGGTACGAGCGCGACGCGCTTGCTATGGAGCAGGCGTGTGCAGAACTCCTCACTGCTGAGCCCTGTCGACTTGATACACGGGAAGCAGTAGAACGCGCCCTCGGGGTTAAAGCAGGTCAGCCCCATTTCATTGAGCGAGCCTACCACAAAACGGCGGCGCATGTCGTATTCATTGCGCATGTTCTCGATATCGACGTCACCGTTGCGCAGCGCCTCGATCGCGGCGTACTGCGCGGTCGTCGGCGCGGACATGATGCAGAACTGGTGGAGCTTCACCATCATGGAGATGATCTCCTTCGGTCCGAGCGCATATCCCAGCCGCCAGCCGGTCATGGCGTACGACTTCGAGAAGCCGTTGATGACCACCGTGCGCTCGCGCATACCGTCAATGGACGCGACGGAAACGTGCCGTTTTCCTTCATAGGTCAGCTCGGAGTAGATCTCGTCGGACAGCACCATCAGATCGTGGTCTCTGATGACCTTCGCGATCGCTTCCAAGTCATCACGCTCCATGATACCGCCGGTCGGATTGTTCGGGAACGGCAGGATCAGCAGCTTTGTCTTGTCGGTGATCTTTTCCTCCAACTGCTCGGGGGTCAGACGGAAGGCGTTCTCCGCTTTTGTCTCGATAATCACGGGCGTCGCGCCCGCCATGATCGTCAGCGGCTCGTAGCAGACGAAGGACGGCTGGGGTATCAGCACCTCGTCGCCGCGGGATACCAGACAGCGGATAGCGATGTCGATCGCCTCGCTGCCGCCGACCGTGACAACACATTCCTCGGTCGGGTCATATGTAAGATTGTATTTTCTTTTATAGAAATTTGAAATCTCCCTGCACAGCTCCTTGAAGCCGCGGTTCGGGGTGTACCAAGTCCTGCCCTGTTCGAGCGAGGTGATACCCGCCTGGCGCACATGCCACGGCGTCTGGAAATCAGGCTCGCCGACCGAGAGGGAGATCACGTTATCCATCTCATTGACGATGTCGAAAAAGCGGCGGATTCCCGAGGGCTTCACCGATTGGATCGACTGCGTCAGCTTATCGGAATAATCCATCAAAAAATCATTTCCCTTCCGTCTTTTTTCGCGTCGATCAGCGAAACGCCCTTTTCCTTATAGCGCTTGAGCATGAAGTGCGTCGCGGTCGAAAGGATGCCGTTCATCGCGGCGAGACGCTTCGCGACAAAGGACGAGACGTCCTGTATCGTCTTGCCCTTGACGGTCAGAAGCAGGTCGTAAGAGCCTGCCATCAGGTATACGGACTCGACCTCATCGTACTCGAGGATCCTCTCGGCAATCTCGTCAAAGCCCTTCTGCAGCTGAGGCGCGACCTTTAACTCGATCATCGCCATAACGCCCGCGTCGGGGACCTCGTCCCAGTTGACGACCGCCTGATAACCGCGGATCACGCCGCTGTTCTCATATTCCGCGATCTGCGCCTTGATGTAATCCTCAGGCTCGCCGAGCATCAGCGAAAGCTGAGCGGTGGTCAGTGAAGAATTCTCGCTGAGTAACTGTAATAACTTGTCCATACGATATACCTTACCTTTCTATTCTTTCTTATTCTTAAGTTCTTAGTTCTTATTTTATCATGACATCTGCAAAGCGGGGATATGACCGACGTTGAGACTGTTGATGCATATTGCCGCCGCCAGGCAGAAGATCTCTCTTTCTTCTTGTTCTATCAAAAGCTGTGTGCACCCGCGGGCAAAGTCCCTGCCCACCGTACACACCGCCGCGGTATCCGCGTCGAGGATGGAGTAGGAGCCCATCAGCACGTCGCCGCGGACAAAGAAGCTGATCCCGCGGAAGCGCACCGCGGCACGGTCCGTTCCGACCGCGATATTCAGCCGCATGCTCTCGCCGCCCGCGCTGATACTGTACACCGACAGCGCCGAAAAGCCCAGCCCGCGGATCTTGCAGACCGTCTCGCCGTGCGTGTCACAAATACGGATGGTCTCGCCCGAGGGATTGCGCTTGCCTGTCACCGTGTAGCGCAGACAGCCCTTTTCATCCGCCACCGTATAGCGCGCGTTAATATCGGATGTATCACATTGTAAATATAATTTCACTGTCATCACCACGGATATTATCGGAAATATTTGCGGATAAATACATTTTTATTATAATAAGGTTCTTCTGAAGGTCTTGCCGAATACCACGAAGGTTCCCAATGCCCTTGACGGCTCATATTTGACAAGGAAGCAGGAGGTATAGCCGAGGATCAGCCAGAAGAAAATGACCATGAAGTTCAGGTTATACAGCAGCCCTACTTCGATGAACGAGTAGATCACATAAGAGCACAGGAACGAGTACATGCACGGCAGAACGCTTTCGTGTAAACTGTCGTCACGGAACACGTGGATGGTGATGTGCTTGAAGAACCGCAGTCCGAAGATACAGAACAGCACGAATCCGATAACGCCCGAGCACACCAGAATCGTGATATATCCGTTGTGGAAATCCGTCATGATCGGAGCGAGTATCCCGTAGCTCTTCGAGAACTTGATACCGTCCTCAAACATGCGGTTGCCGTATTCATAGATATTGCCCTTGCCGATACCGATGACGGGGTTCTGCATGAACATCTTCGCCGCCTGCTGCCACAGCTTGAAGCGTCCCGAATCGAGGTTTTTGTTTTCATGCTCGAAGGTCACGGCAGCCTCGTCGTGAGCGATCCTGTCGGTCAGGCTGTCGGTCGAGACGATCTTTGACGCGGAAGCGGTTTTCATGATCTGTACAAAGCCCGCCTGCGTGATGTTGCGCACAAAGAATACCGACGCTACGATGACCAGTCCTGCCAATAAGCATGCCGCCGACTTGGTGACGATCTGTCTTAAGCTGAATTTGCTCTCCGAGCCGAACATCTTGTATATCACGAAGAAAATCGCGTATCCTATCATCAGGATCATCGCGCCGTTACTGTCGCAAAGCAGCAGCGAGATCGCGTTGACCGCAACGCAGGAGCCGATCCAGATACGGCTGACGCGCTCGCGTCCCGAGATAGAGATAAAATCCTTTTTCAGCAGCATGTGGGAGCAGAAGATCGCGACCACGGCGACAAAGCCGAGCTGGTTCGGATTGATAAACATGCCGTCAAAGCGGTTTTCATACACGATGAACTTGAACCACAGCACCTCAAAGCTGATCTCAGCCATCAGGAATGACAGTCCGAGAATTCCCAGCACCGTCGTGGCGTATACGATAAAACGGCAGATGGAATACAGCTCCCGTCGGAAATTCAGGTGCTTTTCGGTATGCACCGAGTAAAGCACAAAGAAGCATATCGCCATATGCAGGAGCATGATCAAATTGTAGGCGTTATAGAGAAATGTGCTTGCCAAGTGGACGATCACCGTGATCAGCGACGTTAGAAGAAACGCCAGAAGCCAGAAGCCGTAACGCGTTTTCAGAACGGTACGGTACTTTGCCTCATTATAAATGAGCAGAAATACGCCCCAGAGAAACAGGAATATCAGCAAAAAATACGCCGGTATCAGCACAAAGGAGATATTACTGCAAAACAGGCAGATCACATAACTGCGCCGGAACAATGAGGTGTCCAGAACAGCTTTTTTGAACTTACTCATAACCATCCTCTTTGGATCATCAGAACGTCATAAAGAAGCTAACCCTTAAAAACTCCCTTATGAGATCACATGTTTTACGGTCGACAACATCAGATAGATGTCTCTGCGAAAACCGAAACGGTAGATGTATTTCAGATTGTACTTCATCTTCTCGGGCAGGACCTTTTCCACATAAATGCGGTCGACCTCGTCGGGGTCGCTGACGTCGCCGATGATCGCGTCCTCATCCTTGAAGCGGATCGACGCGAGCGAGGTGATACCCGCGGGCATCAGGAGCGTCGCCATCATCTCGGGCGTGTAACGCTCCACAAACTTCGGAACCTCGGGACGCGTGCCGACAAAGCTCATCTTGCCCGACAGCACGTGGAACACCTGCGGCAGCTCGTCAAGGCGGAATTTGCGGAGCGTGCCGCCGATCCCCGTGACGCGGTTATCGTGCGCCGAGGTCACCAGCGCGCCTGCCTGATCGGCGCCGACCCTCATCGTGCGAAACTTCCAGATCATGAAGTGCTTGTTATAGGTCGTCACGCGCTCCTGCTTATACAGCACGGGTCCCTTCGACGTCGCCTTGATGATGACGGCGATGACCGCCATCGGGATCAGGAGCAGGACGATCATGATCAGAGCCAGAAAAATATCCATCACACGCTTGAGGAAAAGGCTCGGACGTTTCTTATCTAAAATATCATAATATTTCTTTACCTCGTCGCATCGGAACTCCCGAGGTAAACGTTCAAAAGGCAAGAGAAACATACTTCCTCCAAACGAAGAAATCATATCATTATATGCGTCTGCAAAACAGGCTTATGAATCAACGGCCTGCAATCTTATTTATTATACTATATTTTGGCTGTTTTTTCAATATATTATCGAAAAATACTGTATCATGAAATCTTCGCAAAATCCCTTGACTTCATGCCCTGATGATAGTAAAATGAGAGTAGAAAAACAGAAGGGAGACAGTCCCATGGACAACGAATACAAGCCCGACCTCATCACCCTGATCGATGAAGACAACGTCGAGCATAACTTTGAGATCCTCGATACCATTGAGAACGAGAAGGGCGTGTTCTACGCTCTGTATCCCATCTTCGACAGCGCTGATGAATCCGTCGAGGACAGCGGCGAGTATTACATCATGGAGGTCATCGAAGAGGACGGCGAGGAACAGCTTGCCGAGGTCGAAGATGACGCTCTCTTGGATGAGTTAGCCGCCGTGTTCGAGCAGCACTTCGAAGAGCTCTTCGACGACGTCGAGGACGAGGAATGATCCTCAGATATCAACCATAACCAAGTCAATATCCTGCCTGATTCGCGTATCGGTCGCAAATAACCCTACAACCCTTAAATCGGGAGCTTCGCTCCTTCGGCGGTGTGCAGACCTCCCATCCGTATGGAAGAAGGGAGCCTAAAGCCGCAGGGCTGGCACCCACCTGTCATTCTGTAGGCAGGTTATCTCAAGACCGTTACGGTCAGGTGGGATTCTTTTATTATAATTCTATTTTCGAAATATATTGAAGGTGATTCCGATGAAGATTTCTGTCTTAGGCTGCGGCAGATGGGGCAGCTGTATCGCGTGGTATCTCGACCGTATCGGTCACGAGGTATACTCCTGCGGTCTTGAAAACGCCCCCGAGCTGCAGCAGCTTTTGAAAACGCATCACAACGATTACCTCACCTTCCCCGACAGCATTACCGTCACCTATGACCACAAGCTCGCCGTGGAACGCGCCGAGGTCATCGTGATCTCCATTTCGTCGCAGTACCTGCGCGGTTACATGCGGACGATCTCACAGTTCGACCTTGACGGCAAAGTCATCGTGCTGTGCATGAAGGGCATCGAGGAAAAGACCGGCAAGCGCCTGACGCAGGTCGTCTCAGACTTTGTCGATACCGATAAAACGCCTGTCGCCGTATGGGTCGGTCCCGGTCATCCGCAGGACTATGTCAAGGGTATCCCGAACTGCATGGTCATCGACTCCGATAACGAAGAGGTCAAAAGCAAGCTGGTGCACAGCTTCAACAGCGAGCTGATCCGCTTCTACCTTGGCACCGACCTGATCGGCTCCGAGATTGGCGCGGCGGCAAAGAACGTCGTCGGTATCGCCGCGGGCATGCTGGACGGAGCGGGCTATACATCCCTTAAGGGTGCGCTGATGGCGCGCGGCACGCGCGAGGTCGCAAGGCTGATCCATGCCGCGGGCGGCAACGAGATCTCCGCCTACGGACTGTGCCACCTCGGCGACTATGAAGCGACCTTATTCTCCCCGTGGAGTCACAACCGCCGCTACGGCGAAGCGTACATAAAGGGCGAGAAATTCGAAAAGCTCGCCGAGGGCGTGATGACATCCAAGGCAATGGTCAAGCTCGGTAAGCAGTTAGATGTAGACCTGCCCATCACCACGGCGGTGTACAACATCCTCTTCGAAAACGGTGACGCTAAAACAGAACTCTCCGCCCTGTTCACCCGCTCGATCAAAGAGGAGTTTTAATTCATATTCAGAATAATATACCAACGTTTTAATTCTTTATGAGAAAGATAAGAGGTAATGACGAAAGCCATTACCTCTTTTGTTATGCCTGTATTTTGACTTAGCCCTGCGAAGCGGAATACTGCTGACGCAGCTGGTCGATCTTCTGCTGTTCGACCTGAGCGACGTTGTACCAGCCCTTGTTGGTCATCTTCGAGTAGATCTCGTCCTGCATGGACAGGGAGTCGTCGAGCGCGGAGTTGAACGCGCCGAGGACGTTTTGGGTGGATGATTCTACCGCGCCGTGCAGGTACAGGTCACAGCAGCCCTTTTCGAGAAACAGTAAATTCTGCATGAGATTCTTGTCGTCCATCATCGTACCTCCTTACAGCAGTGAATAAAAGCGGTTGAAAATCTGGGAGTGGCGGGTGCTGAGATTTTCTACGCAGGTTTTCAGCTCAGGGTCGGTCAGACTCTGTGCGGTCTCTTTGCACTTCTGTTGAAAATACTGCTCATGTCCGAGGGCGTCCTCGATATAGAGCAACTCTTTGTCGGTCATATCATTACCTCCATGTGATTTGGTAATGATAGTATGCTCCGCAAAGAAAACGATATGCGGTTGACATCAAAAAAAATAAAAACCTGCTTCGTCAAAAGCAGGTTTCATGATCGATCAGTCAGCCACCTTATAGGTGACTTCTTTTCCGTAGGCGAGCAGAGCGAGAGAGCCGGGACCCATCGCGCCGCCGATGATCGGACCGAGGTTGCTGATATAGGACTCCTTAAAGGGGATCTCCTTCATGACCATGTTGCGGAGCTGTTCCGCCTCGTCAAGGCAGTCGGAATGCACGATGTAAATGCACTGCTCCTCGGGAGCGATGACGTTCTCTTTCATCAGATTCACCAGCTCGCAAAGGGAGTTGTAGCGGCCCTTGACCTTCTTGATCGGCGTCTGGTAACCCGCGGCGTCGGCAATGTTGATGGGCTTGATGCCCAGCATGTTGCCGAAAAAGGCGGCGGAAGCCTTCACGCGTCCGGTACGACGCAGGGTGTCGAGGTTGTGGACGGTGGTATACTCGAGGATGTTGTTGCGCTCGGACATGATCTTCTCGCAGATCTCGTCGGCGTTCATACCCGCGTCGCGATAGCCTGCCGCGCGGATCGCCAACAGTCCCTCGCCCATGCAGGCGTTGAGGGAATTGATACAATGAATGGTCAGATCGGGGTCCTTGTCCATCATCTCTTTCGCGACGATCTGAGCCGCGCCGACGGTGCCGCTCTGCTTATCCGACACGCCGATATAGACGATGTCCATCCCCTGCTGCGCGTACTTGCCGAACACGCGCTCAAACTCCGCGGTCGGCACCTGATCGGTATAGACGCGGTTGCCCGCGCGGATGTAATCGTATAATTCTTTTGGAGAATAATATTCAAAATCCAGTGACGCCCACTGCTCCTTGCCGTCCATGATGGTTTTCATGCGCAGGTAGTCGATGTCGTACTTCTCACGTAAATGCTTATCCAGATCCGAACAGGAATCGGAAACGATCTTGACAGGTCTCATATACCCCTCCATATCAATCAGTTATTACACACATGTGTATTTTCACAAACAAGCCTATGATAATACTTTTGATGACTTCTGTCAAGTTCGGACAAGCAATAACCCCTCAGCCGTGAAGCTGAGGGGTAGTTTGTGTACAGATCACTCTGCCGCGTTGAAGGTGAACCGCTCGCCGTCGTGGTCGCAGACAAGGGGCTTTGTGCTGTCGAAGTCGGCTTCGAGCATCTTTTCGCTGAGCTGATCCTCGATGTTGGTGACGATCGCCCTGCGCAGGGGACGCGCGCCGTAGGTATCGTCAAAGCCTTCGTCGGCGATCTTCTCGACCGCCTTGTCGGTGAAGGTGATCTTCACGCCGAGGGTGTCCAGACGCTTAGAAAGAGTCTCGAGCATCTTGCCGGCGATCTCCTTGATCTCGGGCTTTGTCAGCTTGCTGAACACGATGATGTCGTCCACACGGTTGAGGAACTCGGGACGGAACACCTGCTTGAGTTCGCCCATCACGAGGTCGCGGATGCTGACATTCTCGGCAGTTTCCGATTCGGGAGTGAAGCCGAAAGCGGTCTGTTTTTCGGTAATGCGGCGTGCGCCGACGTTCGAGGTCATGATGATGATGGTGTTCTTGAAGTCCACCGTACGACCCTGACTGTCGGTCAATCTGCCGTCCTCGAGAATTTGCAGGAGCATGTTGAACACGTCGGGGTGAGCCTTTTCGATCTCGTCAAAGAGGACGACGGAATAGGGCTTGCGGCGAACCGCTTCGGTCAGCTGACCGCCCTCGTCGTAGCCAACGTAGCCGGGAGGCGAACCGACCAAGCGGGACACGGTATGCTTCTCCATGTACTCGCTCATGTCGAGACGCAGCATGGCATTTTCGTCGCCGAACATCGCCTGTGCCAGCGCCTTGCACAGCTCGGTCTTACCGACGCCGGTGGGACCGAGGAAGATGAATGAGCCGATGGGGCGCTTCGGGTCCTTGATACCGACCCTGCCGCGGCGGATGGCGCGGGAAACGGCGGATACCGCTTCTTCCTGACCGACCACGCGCTCATGCAGGATCTTTTCCATATTCAGCAGGCGTTCGCTTTCCTCGCGGGTCAGCTCCACAACGGGGATCTTCGTCCACGAGGATACGATCGCGGCGATGTCCTCAGAGGTGACCTCATGGGAGCTTTCCTTCGCGCTCTCCTGCCAGCTGTTCTTTGCCTTTTCAAGCTGAGCGGTGATGTTCTTCTGCTCGTCGCGCAGCTGGGCGGCGCGCTCAAAGTCCTGCTCGTTGATGGCGGCGGTCTTTTCGCTTTCAAGCTGCTCCAGCTCCGCTTCCAGGTCCTTGATCTCGTTCGGATAGGTCAGGGCGCTCAGGCGCACCTTGGAAGCCGCCTCGTCGATCAGGTCGATGGCTTTGTCAGGCAGATAGCGGTCGGCGATATAGCGGGAGCTGAGCTTCACCGCGGCGTCGATCGCTTCGTCGGAGATCTTCACCTTGTGGTGGGCTTCATAGCGGTCGCGCAGACCTTTCAGGATCTCGATGGCGTCCTCTTCGCTCGGCTCGCCGACCTTGACGGGCTGGAAGCGTCGTTCGAGGGCGGCGTCCTTTTCGATATACTTGCGGTACTCTTCAAGAGTGGTCGCGCCGATGACCTGGAAGTCGCCGCGTGCCAGCGAGGGCTTGAGGATATTTGCCGCGTCCGCGCTGCCCTCTGCCGCGCCTGCGCCGATGATGGTGTGCAGCTCGTCGATGAAGAGGATGATGTTCTTGCTCTTCTTGACCTCTTCAATGGCGTTCTTGATACGATCCTCAAAATCGCCGCGGTACTTGGTGCCCGCTACCATGCCGGTGAGGTCGAGGGCGACGACGCGCTTGTCACGCAGGTGCTCGGGCACTTCGCCGTTGGCGATCTTCAATGCGAGACCTTCGGCGATAGCGGTCTTGCCGACGCCCGGCTCGCCGATCAGGCAGGGATTGTTTTTGGTGCGGCGGGAGAGGATCTGGATGATACGCTTGATCTCCTCATCCCTGCCGATCACGGGGTCTATCTCGCCGTTCTTCGCGGCTTTTGTCAGGTCGCGGGAAAAGCTGTCCAGCGTCTTGCTGTCGCCGTCAGGGGCGTTCTGAGCGCCGCCCGCGTTCTCATAGCCGCCCTGCTCCTCGCCCTGTAAGCGGGCGCTCATGTGGTCGGCGATCGTCTGGGGGCTGACGCCTAAGGCGCGCAGATAGCGGATCGCATAGCTGTCGCGGTCAGACAGGAGCGCGACCAGCAGATGCTCCGTGCCGACGTAACCGGAGCCGGTACGTGCGGAATACATCACGGCGGTCTGCATGACGCGCTTGGTGCGCGGGGTGAAATCGTCGGGGTTCAGGGAACCGCTGCCCGCGTTGTCGGAGTCTCTCTGTACCATCGCTTCGAGCTTGTCGGCAGTCACGCCGCTGTCACTCAGGGCGGTGTACGCCACGCCGCTGTTCTCCTGACACAGTCCGAGCAGAATATGCTCCGAACCGATGTAGGACGCGCCGAGCTTCTCCGCGCTTTCGATCGCGAGGTTCAGCGCTCTGTTCGCCTTTTCCGTAAAACCCTTGAATGTGTATTTCATATACCTTACCTCCTTTTCATGCGCTGTGCGCAATTCATCTATTCATGTTGTTTCAGTTAAATTTCGTCCGTATGATTTCCGCGCGCTTGATATCGCGGTCGCGGGGGCTCATATCGTCGCCGTATTTCGTCATGATCGAAGCGGGCTGTATCTCGACCAAGAGCGTGTCGATGCTGTCGGTGGAGAGGGATTCGAGCTTCTTTTCGCTGACGCCCAAGCGCACCAGCGACAGCAGGCGCATCGCCTCGTTGTGATCCATCAGCCGCGCGGTTTTCAAAATGCCCAAAGCGCGGTGGATCCTGTCCTCGACCTCGATGTTGCTCAGGGCGGTTTCTCTCGCGCGCATTTCCTGCGCGATCAGCTGGGTGGTGATGTTCTGCAGATTGTCGATCGCCGCCTTCTCGGAGATACCGAGGGTGACCTGATTGGAAAGCTGGAAGAACGCTCCTGCGGGCTTGGTGCTCTCGCCGTATAGTCCGCGCATGGTCAGCCCGAGCTTAGAGAGATTCGCACCGATGCGGTTCACCGCGCCGCTCATTTCGAGGGCGGGCAGGTGGAGCATGACCGACGCGCGCATGCCCGTACCGAGGTTGGTCGGACACTGGGTCAGGTAGCCGAACTGCTTGTGAAACGCGAAATTTAATTTCTTTGAAAGAATATTATCGATCTGATCCGCGAGGGCATAGGCTTCATTCAGCTCAAAGCCGTCCTTGATGACCTGCAGGCGGATGTGATCTTCCTCGTTGACCATGATAGACACGGTGTTGTCGTCGCTGAGGTAGACGGCTCGTCCTTCCTGCGCGTCGATGAAGTCGGGGCTGACGAGGTGGCGCTCGATCATCGCGACACGGATGGTATCGGGGATGGCGTCGAGGTCGATACGGTGGAATTTGATTCCGCAGTCCTTCAGCGCCTCTCCAACCTTGTCCGCGATCTCACGCGCCTTGTCGGCGGAGAGACGGATCGGGAAGGGATATTCTTTCAGATTGCGCGCCAGACGAATTCTGGTCGATACAACAGCTTCGCTCACGGTTATCCCTCCAATTCCTTGATCTCGTCGCGCAGCTGAGCCGCACGCTCAAAGTTCTCGTCCGCGATCGCCTGTTTCAGCTCGACCCGCAGGGTCTTTATCTTATCCTCGGGGGATTCAGCGGATGCATCCGTCTTTTTCTCTTCCTCATTGACGGTATACTCGATCACGGGCTGTTTGCCCTTATGCTCGGTGTTGCCGTGGATACTGCGGATGGTGGGTAAAAGCTCGCTGAAAAAGGTATCGTAGCAATCCGCGCAGCCGACCTTGCCGGTGCGCTTGATATCGTTCAGCGTACTGCCGCAGCCTTCGCAGTGTGCCGCGCCCGAGATAGCGGGCAGAGCGTTCGAGAAGAAGCTCGAAAGCAGTCCGCCGAAATCAGCGGAAAAATCCGAAAACATATTATCGTAGCCAAGCTCGTGCGCGCACTCGGGACAGAGCCTGTATTCTGTGACCTTGCCGTTGATCATGGTCTTGACGTGAGTCGTGGCTTCATGTTTTTTGCAGTGTTGACATAACATTGTTTTTTCCTCCTTTTCATGCCGTAAGCAATTCATTATATTTTATCATATACCTGTTGATTTACGTGTCGAGTAATGTTAAAAGCATGTTTTTGAAAACCGTGGCGCGGATGGCGTCGCGGTACTGCTGGGGGACGCTGAGATACGCCCTCTCGCCTGTCGCCGCGGCAATCAGCTTCGCGGTACGCAGGTCGATGATCCCCCGCGTCATCATGTTGTCGATCATCACCTCGGCGGTCGCCTTGTCGAGAGAGTTCCCGATCGCGTTGACGATGTGCATGATCGCGCCGCCGCGGGTGGTGTTGATCCGCGTGATACGGATGTAGCCCCCGCCGCCGCGGCGGGACTCCACGATGTAGCCCTGCTCGGGCGTAAAGCGCGAGGTGATCACATAGTTGATCTGACTGGGAACACAGCCGAGGGTGGTGGCAAGCTCGTTGCGCTTGATCTCCGCCTCGCCGTCCTGCTGCTCCAGCATATCCTTGATATACTGGGCGACCAAATCACTCATACGCATATATATCCTTCTTTCCTAGAAGAAGCAGGAAACGCAAGGAAAATCATTCTTCCTGTTGTATAATTCCTGATTCCTCATTCCTAGTTGTCTTTGTCCTTTTCTGACCTTGACTATATTGTACAGCATTGGTCAAAGAAAGTCAAGGTCAAATTTGATTATTAACAAATTGTTCAAAAATGCACTTATTATTCTGGAACAGAAAAAAGCGCCGTATCCGAAGATACAGCGCTCTATAAACCTTATTCGATTAAAGAACTTTTCTTAAGAAGTCCTGTGTACGCTCGTTCTGCGGGTTGCCGAACACCTGCTCAGGCGTACCCTCTTCCATGATAACGCCGTCCGCCATGAACAGCACGCGGTCGGAGACCTCACGCGCGAAGCCCATTTCGTGGGTGACGACGATCATCGTCATGCCCTCGGCGGCAAGCTCCTTCATAACGTCCAGAACCTCGCCGACCATCTCGGGGTCGAGCGCGGAGGTAGGCTCGTCAAAGAGCATGATGTCGGGATTCATGGCAAGCGCTCTGGCGATCGCCACACGCTGCTGCTGACCGCCCGACAGCTCGCCGGGGAAAGCATGCTCCTTGTCAGAGAGTCCGACGCGGGCAAGCAGCTCTCTCGCCTTGACCTCGGCTTCTTCCTTGGTCATTTTCTTGAGCATAACGGGCGCCATCATGATGTTCTTGATGACAGTCATATTCTGGAACAGGTTGAACTGCTGGAACACCATGCCGATGTTCTCGCGCACCTTATTGATATTCACCTTTTTGTCGGTGATATCGAAGCCGTCGATGACGATCTCGCCCGAGGTCGCGTCCTCGAGCTTATTCAGACAGCGCAGGAAGGTGGATTTACCCGAGCCGGAGGGTCCGATGACACAGACGACCTCGCCCTCATAGATGGTCGCGTCGATCCCCGTCAGTACCTCGTTCTTGTCAAAGTATTTGTGAAGGTTGGTAACGACAACCTTTTTGTTTTCTCTGTTAATGTTCGTCACGGTGTCTCTTCTTCCCTTCATACTTTAATTTCTTTTCGATATAATTGGAAATGACCATCAGTATCGAAATAATCACCAGATACATCGCGGCGACGACCAGATAGGTCTCGAAGAAGGTGTATGTACTGCCGACATAGGTCTTAGCCTTATTGACCAGCTCCGCCATACCGATAGCGGAGAGGATGGAGGTATCCTTGATGGTGATGATGAACTGGTTGACCAGAGAGGGGATGGAAAACTTGATCGCCTGGGGCAGAACGACCTTGCGCATCGCCTGACCCTGCGAGAGTCCGAGAGAACGCGCCGCCTCGGTCTGACCCTTCGGAACAGCCATGATACCGCCGCGGTAGATCTCGGCGAGATACGCGCCCGCATTCAGCGACAGGGTGATGATACCCGCCGTGAGCGCCGTAAATTTAAAGTCGCTGACAAACATCCGCACGACCTGCGGCACGCCGAAGAACACGATGAACGCCTGTACCAGCATAGGGGTACCGCGGATGATCCAGATATAGACGCCCGCGATCGCCCTGAGGACGACGTTCTTCGACATCTTCATCAAACATACCAGCAGACCGATGATCATGCCGATGACGATGGACACCAGCGACACGATGACGGTCAGCTTCAAGCCTTCCAACAGCAGAGGCATTGCTCCGCTGAACACTTTACCAAAATCCATATACTACAACTGCCTTACATAAATTCAGCACGATAACAGAATTACCGTGCTGAATCAGAATTCACTTTTACAGCTTAGGTACTATTATAATTCCCTAAAAGATCAATAACCGTACTTTGCGAGGATCTCGTCGTACTTGCCGCTTGCCTTGATGCTCTTGAGACCTGCGTTGAACTTCTCGATCAGCTCAGCGTTCTGACCCTTCTGAACAGCGAAGCCGTAGCCCTTGACGTTAGCGGGCTCTTCGGAGATGATCGCGAGGTCGACCTCACCGGTCTTGATCGCGTAACCGATAACGGAGAAGTCCTCTACACACGCGACGTCAGCGCCGGTGGAAACAGCCTGATACATGTTGTCGGAGCCCTCATAGTAGTTGATGGTGAAGCCGTACTCGTCCTTGATGGACTCAGCGTACTCGCCGCCTACGGTAGAGGTCTTAGCGGCAACGGTCTTACCCTTGAGGTCATCCATGGTGGTGCCTGCCTTGGCAACGATGACCTGACCGTCGTCAAAATAAGCGTCAGAGAAGTCGAAGGTCTCTTTGCGCTCGTCGGTGATGGTCATGCCGGCGATCATCGCGTCAGCCTGACCGCTCTGGACAGCGCCCATAGAAGCGTCGAAGCCCTCGTTGTGCATCTCATACTTGATGCCCTGATCCTCAGCGATTGCCGCCATCAGATCCATGTCAACGCCGACATAGGCGTTGGTATCGGTGTCGAGATACTCGAACGGAGCGAAAGCGTTGTCGGAATAGATGATGTAGGTCTTTTCAGCGTCAGTGGTGGTTTCGGACGAATTGCCGCAGCCCGCGAGAGCGGCAACAGAAGCGACCATTGCGATCACCATGAGCATTGCTAATACTTTTTTCATAATCGTTTCTCCTTTATTATTTTAGTATTTTATCGCGGTAAATCGCGACAAAATAAAGTAGCTTTTAAAATTATACACTAATCGGAAAAAGATGTCAACAAGTTTTGTGCCGGATGACGATAGAAAGCACAAAGCGGCTATGCCCGAAAGCACAGCCGCGATTTGGCGATTTATCAACTTTGGCAAAACATTCTCTCAGCCGGATTCTCTGAGGGCATGTCCCGCCTCAGCAACTGAGCAGAATCAATGATTACAGCTCAGCAAAATACTTGATGGTGCGGACCATCTGAGAAGTGTAGGAGTTCTCGTTGTCATACCAAGAAACTACCTGTACCTCATACAGACCGTCGCCGATGGGAGATACCATGGTCTGGGTAGCGTCGAACAGAGAGCCGTAACGCATGCCGATAACATCGCTCGATACGATCGGATCCTCGTTGTAGCCGAAGCTGTCGGAAGCGGCAGCCTTCATAGCGGCGTTGATACCCTCTACGGTAACGTTGTCACCCTTGACAACAGCGGTCAGGATGGTGGTGGAACCTGTCGGAACCGGAACACGCTGAGCAGCGCCGATGAGCTTGCCGTTCAGCTCGGGGATAACCAGACCGATCGCCTTAGCAGCGCCGGTGGAGTTGGGAACGATGTTGGCAGCGCCTGCGCGGGCTCTTCTCATGTCGCCCTTTCTGTGAGGACCGTCAAGGATCATCTGGTCGCCGGTGTAAGCGTGAACAGTGCACATGATACCGGTCTGGATGGGAGCGAACTTGTTGAGGGTGTTAGCCATGGGAGCTAAGCAGTTGGTGGTGCAGGAAGCAGCGGAGATGATGGTGTCGTCAGCGGTCAGAGTGTCCTCGTTAACACTGAAAACGATGGTCTTGAGATCGCTGCCCGCGGGAGCGGAGATAACGACCTTCTTAGCGCCGGCGTCGATGTGAGCCTGGCTCTTAGCCTTGGAGCAGTAGAAGCCTGTGCACTCGAGAACAACGTCTACGCCGATCTCGCCCCAGGGGAGCTTGGAAGCGTCAGCTTCAGCATAAATGGTGATCTCCTTACCGTCAACGATAATGGAGTTCTCGCCTGCCTCTACAGTGTGCAGACCCTCGCCGATAACGCCGCAGTAGCCCTTCTGCGCGGTGTCATACTTTAAGAGGTTAGCGAGCATAGCGGGGTTGGTCAGATCGTTGATAGCAACTACCTCATAACCCTCTGCACCGAACATCTGACGGAAAGCCAGACGACCGATACGGCCAAAGCCGTTAATAGCAACTTTTACTGACATAATAATTCCTCCTAAGAATTTATTGAAATGTAATTAGTTACATCATTGTTATTTTACTACAAACAGCGCATGAAATCAAGGTGTATTTATGAAAATATCGCTAAAATATCACAGCTTTCTTTCCATACGCACGGCTGTCAGCCCGCATGCGCTCTTGACAGACAGCCGGCGGATATTATAAACTATGAAACAGAAAAGGCACAAGAAGGTGAAAGCATGAAAAAAACGGTCGTCGGGATACTCGCGCATGTTGATTCGGGCAAAACGACCTTGTCCGAAGCGATGATGTATGTGTCGGGCGCGATCTCGAAGCTCGGCAGAGTCGACCACAAGGACAGCTTTCTTGACAATTTTCAGCTGGAGCGCGACCGCGGCATCACCATCTTCTCCAAGCAGGCGGTCATGCGGTATGGGGACACGGAATTCACCCTGCTCGATACCCCCGGACACGTCGACTTCTCAGCCGAGACGGAACGCACCTTACAGGTGCTCGACTACGCGATACTGGTCGTCAGCGGTACGGACGGCGTGCAGAGCCACACTGCCACGTTATGGGAGCTTTTGAAAAAATACCGCGTCCCGTGCTTCATCTTCGTCAACAAAATGGATATGGACGGCGCCGACAAGGAACGCGTCCTGAATGAACTGAAAGAAAAGCTCAGCGACCGCTGTGTCGACTTCGGCGATGATAAAGAGCAATTATATGAGAATATCGCCCTGTGTGACGACAGACTGCTGGAGAAGTTTGATTCAACGGGCAGTCTCGCGGAAAAGGATATCATCGACGCGGTCAGGCGGCGCAGGCTGTACCCCTGCCTGTTCGGCTCGGCATTGAAGCTGATCGGCGTAGAGGGATTCTTACAGCTGCTCGTTCGCTATACAGATGAAAAGAAGTACGGAGAGGAATTCGCCGCGCGGGTATACAAAATATCCGAGGACAAACAGGGCAGCAGGCTCACCCATCTGAAGATCACCGGCGGCAGGCTGAAGGTCAAGGACGTCCTGCCAAGCCGCAAGAATACCGACGGCGAAAAGGTCAACCAGATCCGCGTCTATTCGGGCGAAAAGTATACGACCCTCGAAGAAGCGGAGAGCGGCACTGTCTGCGCCGTGACGGGGATCAGCTTCACCCTGCCCGGCGACGGTCTGGGCGCAGAGGGCGACGGCGTTCTGCCGGTGCTCGAACCCGTCCTCACCTACTCGGTCATCCTGCCCGACGGTATCGACGCGCATACGGCGCTGTCAAAGCTGAAGATATTGGAAGCAGAGGATCCACAGCTCAAACTGCTGTGGAATGAACGCCACGGCGAGATACAGATACAGCTGATGGGCGAGATACAGCTTGAAATATTGCAGAGCATCATCGAAGAACGGTTCGGCTTTTCGGTCGGCTTCGGCAAGGGCAGTATCATCTATAAGGAAACCATTGCCGAAACCGTAGAAGGCGTCGGTCACTTCGAGCCCCTGCGCCACTACGCCGAGGTACATCTGCTGTTAAAGCCCTCTGAGCGTGACAGCGGTCTTACGATCAAGACCGAATGTCCCGAGGACGAGCTCGACAAAAACTGTCAGCGGCTGATCCTCACCCACCTCTACGAAAAAACGCATATCGGCGTGCTGACAGGCTCGCCGATCACCGACATGGAGATCGTCCTCAAGTCCGGCAAAGCCCACCCCAAGCATACCGAGGGCGGGGATTTCCGTCAGGCGACCTACCGCGCGGTCAGGCAGGGCTTGCGATCCGCAAGCAGTATCCTGCTGGAGCCCGTGTTCCGCTTCACCCTCACCGTCCCCGCCGAAAACCTCGGCAGGGCGATGAACGATATCACCCGCATGCACGGCGCGTTTGACCCGCCCGAAGCCATCGGCGATACCGCGACGCTCAGCGGCACCGCTCCTGTCGCGACCATGCGCGGCTACACCAAAGAGGTCATGCAGTATACCCACGGCAGCGGCAGGCTGAACACCGCCTTCAAGGGCTATGAGCCGTGTCACAACACAGAGGAAGTCATCGCGGCTATCGGCTACGACGCCGACAGCGATGTGGAAAACACCGCGGATTCGGTATTCTGCTCCCACGGAGCGGGTCACACGGTCAAGTGGGACGAAGTCCCGCGGCATATGCACCTGCCGAGCGTGCTCAGCAGTAAAACAGCAGATACCTCTTCCCCGTCTCCCCGCGATCTGTCAAAATACAAAAGTCAGAAGGATATCTTCGCGCTGGACAAAGAGCTGATGGCGATTTTTGAGCAGACCTACGGACCTGTCCGCAGAAAGCAGTACAGCGAGCCGAAGCGCTACAAAACGCCCGACTATACCAAGCTCAAGCACAAGAAAAACCTGCCGTCCGACTACAACGGCGTGGAATACGTCCTCGTGGACGGCTACAACGTCATCCACGCGTGGGACAATCTGCGGGAGCTGGTCGACGGACATATGGATACCGCGCGCAATCTGCTGATCAACACCCTGTGCAACTATCAGGGCTACAAAAAATGCGAGCTGATCCTCGTCTTTGACGCGTACAAGATCAAGGGGCATGAGCGCGAGGTGGAGAAGTTCAACAACATCACCATCGTCTATACCAAAGAAGCGGAGACCGCCGACATGTACATCGAGCGCGCTTCCTACAAGCTCGCCAAAAACAACCGCGTACGCGTCGTCACCTCCGACGGCATGGAACAGCTGATCATCCTCGGCAACGGCGCGATCCGCGTTTCGGCGCGGGAATTCCGTGAGGAGATCACGGCGGCGGAAGAAGAGATCAGAAGTATCATAGAAAACCGATAATCATACTAAAAAAGGTAATGCTGCGGTGAGCATTACCTTTCTTGTTGTCTGTATTCTGTTTTATACTAATCCTTAAAAAAGATTTAATCAGATATTAGGGATAAATTTTGCAGAGCGAGGCGGACGACGCAGGCATACTGACGTATGTCAATTATCGGGGTCCCCGACGCGCCCCTGCGCGGTGGGGAAAGGAGGAGCCGCTTCGCGAGGTCAAGGCATACCTACTGGATATGCCTACCGAGTACAGCGTGCGACGACGCCAACAAAGCTATGCGAAATTTAGCTCAATAGATGATAAAGGTTTTTATTAAGGATTAGTATTAGCCTTATTCAGCCGCGCCGATGCCCTCTTTGTAGAGCTTCTTCATCCCCTCGACGTTCTCGGAGATGATCAGCGAGACGTAGAGATCGTTGGTATCCACCGAGCTCTTCTCCACGATCGCGTACTGCTCGGGGTTGTAGTTCTTGGTCTCGTTGAGCTTGGAGCTGAGGCGGTTATTGAGCTTTTCGGCGATATCGGAAGCGGCGGCGCTGTCCTTTGCCTTGACCAGAACGATCTCCTCCATCTTCACGCCGGAGTTGTTGACCCCGCCCGCGAACTCGTCGACCTGATCCTCGGTGATGCCGTAGAAGCGCTCGAGGGTCGAGACGTCGTCGAATTCCACCATGTCGGTGACGCTGTACTCAGTTTTGATAGAGCCGAAGATCTCGCTCAGGGGTTTCGCCGCGCTTTGACCGCATGCGCAGAACAGCATGGCGGCGGCGAGCACAAGAGCGATCACGCTGATGATTCTTTTCATATGATCCTTCCTTTTCATTTTATATATTGTTTATGCGTTGTTTTTCAGATAATTTGCCCACATCTCGCAGGCGGCGTCCGTAAAATGCAGACCCATGCTGTCAGGATCGCTGCAGTACTCGTCCGGCAGGTTGCCGTCCTTGTCCGCTACGGCGGAGAAAACGTCGAGGTACTTGTACTTATTCTCCTCGCAGTAGGATTTGAGCATACCGTCAAATTCCTTGACCAGCATATTGTTGAAGGTCTCCATCTCGGCGGACTTGATCATCGGGGTGATCGACTGGATGTAGATGCGCGCGTCGGGAGACTTCTCCGCGATATGGCTGACCAGCGTCTTACAGCTGTCCATAGCGCCCTGCGTTCCGTAGAGACCGATATCGTTCATGCCCAGCATGATGAATACATTCTTCTTGCCTGTGACGCTCACACAGTCCTCCGCGAGCTTTGTCTCGCCCTGGTAGTAGGGATGCACCGCCTCGGGATCGTCGATATCCCACAGCGCGTTGGTATAGCCCAGACTGCCCGCGCAGAAGAAGGACGCGTCGCCGAGAGCCTCGGGATGGGATTCACAGTAATAGCTCAGCTTCAAGGTGACGCTGTCGCCGACGAACACCGCGTCGTCGAACCACTCGGCGCTCTTGGGCGAGGTCTCGTCATAGCCGCTCGCCTCGGTAGCGGGCACTGCGGCAGCGGGAGCCTCGGTCGCCTTCTGCTTGTCGACGATCGCTTTACAGCCGCTGAGCAGCATCGCGGCACAGCACAGAAGAGCCATTACGCAAACGAAGTTCTTTTTCATAGAGTCTTACTCATCTCCACAGGTTATATCAATCGTTGTGTTTTGACATAATTCTACATATGTGGACAAAGTATAGCACAGGATTTTCCTGATATATTTCTATATTAGAATTATAGTATTTCTCAATAAGAATATTTTTTGCATATTATTCAGATACGTGAATAAAGCCGCCCCTGCTGTATATTGTTCTCCCGCATGAAGCGATTTATGAAATTGAGCGTTTTCTTTTTGTCCGCGCTCCATAAAGGCGCGATCAGCGAGCGCTTGTCGCCGTCGCCCGTCAGGCGGTAAACGACGACCTTTTCGGGCAGAATCTCGATACAGCGGCAGAGGATCCGCGTGTAATCCTCTAAGGACAGTACGTCAAATATCCCCGAGCGGTATTCGTCCGCTAAATCCGTGTTTTCAAGCACATGGAGCAGCTGGAGCTTGATCCCGTCGGTTCTCTCCCCGACGTAGGAAACGGTCTTGTACATCATTTCCTCGGTCTCATAGGGCAGTCCGAGGATGACGTGGGTCACGACTTCAATGCCTGCTTGATGCAGGGCTTCGATCGCCCTGTCGTATACCGTCAGCGGATAGCCGCGGCGGATATACTGCGCGGTAGCCTCATGGATGGTCTGTAAGCCCAGCTCCACGGTCACGGGCTTGACCGCGTTGATCTCGCCGAGCAGGTCGATGACCTCGGGCGGCAGACAGTCGGGACGCGTGCCGATCGAAAGCCCGACGATCTCTTCGGGCGCGATGGCTTCCCGATACAGCCGCCTGAGCGTGTCCACGTCGGCGTAGGTGTTGGTAAAGGGCTGGAAGTAGGCGATGTAGGCGTTATCCGACGTTTTTGCTTTTACCCGCCGCTTCGCCTGTTCCAGCTGTTCGGCGACGGAGAAGGTCGCCGACGACGCGAACTCTCCCGAGCCGCCCGCACTGCAGAAGATACAGCCGCGCGTACCGAGTGTGCCGTCGCGGTTGGGGCAGGTCATGCCGCCGCTGATGGCAAGACGATAGACCTTTTTGCCGTATTTCTGTTTATAATATTCGTTTAGAGAATAATAATTCATGCCTGATGAAAGAAATCCAATAACCGCTGTTTGTAGTCGGGCGCTTCGTCAAAGGCGCAGTGACCGTACTCCGTACCGTATAGATACAGCTCACAGCCGAGCTTTTCGGCGATCCTGCGGGAGTGGGCAGCGGGCAGTACCTTGTCGCCCTCGACGCCGATCACCAGCACGGGACAGGTGATCTTGTCAAGCTCCCCATAGACATTGAAGCCGTCGATCGCCTCACACTGGATGATGAACCGCCTGATCCCCTCTTCGCCGACGTTGTCGTTTATGTGGATCAGCATTTCCTTATACTTGCCGATCGTATTCTCGGAGTAGAGGCAGTCGATAAATTCAGAGGTCAGGGCTGTCATATCCCCCGCCTTCGCAAGCGCGATCCACCTGCCTGTACCTTCGCTGACGCTATCGTCAGCCGCGCTGGAGGTAGAGCCCAGCGCCAGCGCGTGTACCAGCTCGGGAGAATCCATCGCGATACACATCGCTATCATCCCGCCCTGAGACGCGCCGAAGATATCGGCGTCCCTTATCCCCAGCGCCTTCATCGCCGCGGCGGTATCCGCGGCCATTTGCCGCACAGGGTACGGATCGGGCATGTTTTTGCGCCTGTCAAAGACATAGACGGTGTATTCTTCCTCAAACACCCGATACGCCGCCTGCACCGCCTTCGCGGACAGGAGCACGCTCTTGGTATCCACCCCCGGCAGGATCACAAAAATCTTTTCTCCCCTGCCGAACGTAAAATATTCCATCTCGATATCATTTACCGTAATCAGCATACTGTCACCTTCCTAAAAGTCTGTTAAGTCTAAAAGTTTATATCTGATTACAAGTATATTTGTGCAAGACGAGGACGAGCCCGCAGGCAGGCTGGCGCCTGTCAAGGGCAAGGACGATGTATTGCGCAAATAAACGAAGCAATGCTTATAAAGTTTTAGGCTTAACAGACTTGATATATGATAAGTATAGCACAACAATTTCCGACAGGCAACCCGCGGTTGATTTTCGCGCACAGTTGCGGTATAATGGTTTCAATAACTTGAAAAGAGGTAACTATATGAAAAAAATACTGACCCTTATCACCGCCGCCGTCCTCGTTCTGATCCTCTGCACCGCCTGCGGCGCGAAGAACGCCGACCTGAGCGCTGTCACGGACTCTGTCAACAGCGCCTACGGGCTGAGCGACATGAAGGTGATCGAGGACACCGACAGCCTGAACCGCTACTATCAGATCGCTCCCGAGGACGTCAAGCAATTCTCGGCGGAGCTTTCGTCCTCCGCAAAGGACTATAACGAGGTCGTCATCGTAGAAGCCGTCGACAGCACTGCCGCAGAGAATATCAAAGCCCAGCTCGACGCGCGTCTGCGCTCCCAGCTGAGCAACGCGAAAAGCTATGACGCGGAGCAGGTCAGCATGATCGAAGCCTGCGAGGTCAAAACAAACGGCAACTACGTTTATCTGGTCATCGGCGCGGATCACGACGCGATCGCCGCTGACATCGAAGCCGCTCTGAAATAACAGCCTTTCGTCAACAGAATATCTCAGAAGAAAAGGACTGCTTTCGGGCAGTCCTACTTATTTGCGAAAATTTCTCAAAAGCTCTTCTCTGTATTTCTTGTCCGTACACGGACTTCTCCATTCGTGTTCAGCTGTTGTTCACCCCTGAACAACAGCCGAACACATATTAAAAATCAAAAAACAAAATAAAACAGAATTGTCTTTTTCTTTTTATTGAGAATTATTTAAGAAATTATTTTTATCTTTTTCTTTATTCTTTATCTTTGACTTTATCTTTACCTTTGACTTTGTCTTTATCTTTACCTTTATCTTAGCTTTTTTTGCTTTTCTGAAAAAGCATTTGGTTTTTGAGAAAGCAATTGGTTTTGTCTTTTTCTTTGATTGAGAATTGTTTAAGAAATTATTTTTATCTTTCTCTTTTTCTTTATCTTTTATCTTTGACTTTCTCTTTACCTTTGACCTTATCTTTACTTTCTCTTTATCTTAGTTGATTTTGTCGGCGTTTGTTAACACTTGCCGACATTTGTTAACACGTGTCAACACTTGCTGAAACAAGAAATCGCGCTTCGCGCGCATTTCGCATAGCCATCTCCCGTTGCTGCGCAGCAGCAAACTGGGAGGGCATACAAATCATTTTTTGCTTTACGGAAACGAGCAGTTTCCTGTAAAGCAAAAAAAGAGCCGACAGTTGCCTGTCAGCTCAGTTTTTGCAAACGGGAAAATTACTTGTTAACAGCGTCCTTGAAAGCCTTGCCTGCCTTGAAAGCGGGAACCTTGGAAGCAGGGATCTCGATCTTAGCGTTAGTTCTGGGATCAACGCCTGTACGAGCGTTTCTCTCTCTTCTCTCGAAGGTACCGAAGCCAACGATCTGGATCTTATCACCGGCAGCGATGGTGTCAACGATGGTGTCGAAGGTAGCGGCTACAGCAGCCTCAGCGTCCTTCTTGGAAATAGCAGCCTTCTCAGCTACAACTGCGATGAGTTCTGACTTTTTCATTTTAGTTTCCTCCAATAATTTTTTGCGGTTTAGGAATACCGCTATTTTATGAATCTATTTAATCTCTTCCCAGAGGGAATCAATTAACGGATCAGGGGCGTTCTTCATGTCGATCCCCCGCTTGTCGGCGAGTTCCTCGACGGCACGAAAACGCTGTGAGAATTTGTCGGTCGAGCGGGTGAGCGCCAGCTCCGCGTCCACGCCGATCAGTCGGGCAATGTTGACGACGGAGAACAAGAGGTCTCCCAGCTCTTCTTCCATCTTCTCCTTGTCGCCGCTTTTGACGGCTTCAAACAACTCCTGCTGTTCTTCGGGGAGCTTTTCGGCAGCCTGCTCGGGAGAACGGAAGTCCATGCCGGACTTCGCCGAGCGCTTCTGCACCTTCTGCGCGCGCATGAGGGCGGGGAGCGACTTCGCTACGTCGTCGACAGAGTCGGCGAGCTTCTCCTGCGACTTGGTCTGCATTTTGATAGCGTCCCAGTTTTTCAAGACCTCTTCGGGGGTATCGGCTTCGATATTGCCGAACACGTGAGGGTGGCGGATGATCAGCTTTTGGCAGACCTCGTTGCACACGTCGTCAAAGCTGAACGTGCCCTGCTCCTCTTCCATGATACAGTGGAAGATCACCTGCATCAGCACGTCGCCGAGTTCCTCGCGCAGTAAAGGCACATCTTTCTTGTCGATCGCCTCGACCGCCTCGTAGGTCTCCTCGATGAAGTTCTGGCGGATGCTCTCGTGCGTCTGTACCTTATCCCAGGGACAGCCGTCGGGGGCGCGCAGGATATGCATGATCTGAACCAAATCAGAAATATTATATACGTCTTTAAACTGAAAATCCATAAAATCTCCGAAAAATAGCCATTTGCGCTATCTTTATATATATTACCCTAATAAGTGCAGTTTTGCAAGAATTGTTACAAGATTTTTACCTTTTGGCAGCATCATCAGCTCGGTCTCGGTAAAGGTGCGCAGGAGCACCAGCGCGAGGAAGTAGACGACCGCCGCGCAGATAACCGCGAGGATGGTAGAGATCACGTTGCCCGTGAAGTGGTTGAACAGCCGGTAGGAGAAGTACGCCGTCACCGCGCACAGCGACGCGGAGATCAGGGGCTTTAAGACCGTGTTGAACAGGTTCGGCATGACCTTCGCGCGACGGATGAGGATATACATACCGACCAGACAAACGTAGGTGAACGCTACCAGCGAGCCGACAGCAGCACCCGTGATGTTCAGATTGACGTTGCTGACGAAGAGGTAGTTGGTCGTGATCTTAATGACCATTGCCGTGGCGGTGAGGATCAGCGGAGTACTGATCCTGCCGACGCCCTGCAGCATGGAGCAGATCGGCGTCGAGGTGGCGACCACGATACAGGACAGTCCCATCACGCGCAGAACGCCCGAGCCGATGTAGGCGGAGTAGCCCTTGTACAGCAGGGAGATGATCGGATACGGGATCGCGAAGAGTCCCAGACCCATCGGCAGGGTAAATAGCATGGTCAGCTTCAATACCGTCTCGATACTCTTTTTCAGCTCCTGCTTATCGCCCTTGGCGTAGGCGGTGGTCACGTTCGGCAGCGCCGAGGTGCCGAACGCCTGCGTGATCGAGGTAACCAGCTGCATGATGGTCAGAGCGTAGCTGAACGCGCCCATCAGGTAGGTGTGGACGGTGATCGGATTTGTCTCGGTGGGATTGATCGGCAGCATGGACTCGATCTGGGACGCGTCGAACTGGGCGAGCAGTCCCTCTCGGTTGACCTGCGCCGTGTGGTACAGAACGTTCTGCACCACCAGCGTATCGATAGAGCCCGAAAGGTTCAGGACGATCGCGGAGAGACCGATCGGGATCGCCGTCTTTAACAGCGCGTTGAAGGTCTCGCGCCGTGTGCGCGCGTCGATGGAATTCTCGAGCGCCTCGTCGGGTACGCTGAATTTATGCTTGATGTAATAGATACGCAGGAAAACGAACGCAATCAGCGAGCCTAAGGTGATGCCCGCGATGGCGGACGCGACCGAGTAGGCAAGCAGGGTGTACATCGCGTCGTACTGGGTGGCGAAATGCTGACCGAAAACGGTCTCGGAAGCCGAGTACTCGTTCATGCCCACATTCATGACGATGAACGCAAAGCTCAGTCCTAAGAACACCTTGCCCAGCGCCTCGAGCACCTCGCTGACGGCGGTCGGGAACATGTTGCGCTGTCCCTCGTAGTAGCCGCGGTAGATCGCCACCAGACAGCCGATAAAGATCGAGGGAGCAAGCGTCATCATCGAGTAGATCGAGTACGGCGACTTGATGATCTGGACATAGACGAAGCTGATGCCGATCATCAGCCCGAAGCATACCGCGCCCATGCCAATGAAGAAGGGCTTTGAGGTCTTGTGGATGACCGCTACGTCCTTGTACCGCTTCTGGGCGATGCTCTCGGCAATCAGGCGGGAGACCGCGATCGGAAAGCCCGCAGTCGCCAGCGCGAACAGGGGGTTGTAGACCTCATAGGCGTTGTTCAAAAGACCCGTGCCGATACCCGCAAGCTCGTCGCCGAAATTCGCGTACAGGCGGGTCAGAAAGACCTTGTAGAACATGCCGAGCAGCTTGACGATCAGCATACTCATGGTCATGATCATCGCGCCCTTTAAAAAGGTCTGGGATGTACTTTTCTTTAAGCTATCGTTGCTCATCTCATCGCCTCGATAATTCTGATTTACTGAAACAGTATTTTAGCATAGTCATGCGGAGAATTCAACTCTTTCATGGATTATTCGTTGTATTCACCATAAAAAGATTTTACGCGCTCCTTGCGCTGTATCATCTCGTCAAAACGGCTGATATATTCATACGGATACTTGAAGTTAAATATGCGCTCCAGGTAGTCGGAGCCTGTGTCCCTGAGCTTTGTCACAGCGCCCGCGCCGCAGGCGAGGATGGAGTGCGTCTCTTCCATGATGTAGACATTGTAGGGGCTGAAAAATCCGGGCTTTGCCCAGCCGATGTTCTCAAGGTTAGAAAGCATTTTGCTCTGGCGGTAGAGGTAGTAGGGCTCATAGCCGCCCGCGGTCAGCTCCTTTGCGGCATAGGCAAGCATTGCGGCAGTGTAGCCGTGCTCACGGACAGCGTCGGACGAATTGAGCCTTGCGCTCCGCTTGACGGCAAGGGTGTGGACGGTGACGCTCTCGGGGTCGAGTTCACGGACGATGTCGATGGTTTTCTCAAAACTCTTGGGCGTATCGGTGGTGAGCCCCGCGATCAGATCCATGTTGATGTTGTCAAAGCCGAGTTCTCTTGCGAGCCTGTACGCGTCGATGGTCTGCTGAGAAGTGTGCTTTCGCCCGATGTGCTCGAGGACGCTGTCGCTGAAGGTCTGGGGGTTGATGGAGATACGGGTGACGCGGTGGCTTTTGAGCGTTTGGAGCTTTTCGGCGGTCACGGTATCGGGACGACCCGCTTCGACGGTGAATTCGGCGCAGGTTGATAAATCAAAGTCCGCTTCGATCTCACTGAGCAAAATATCGAGCTGCTGAGCACTGAGGGTAGTGGGTGTTCCGCCGCCGATGTAGACGGATTCGAGCCGAAGGTCCAGTTCTTTCGTCAACTCCGCGGTATATCGGATCTCGCTGAGCAGAAGCGGGATGTACTGCTCGATCAGCTTCTTTGCCTTCTCGACCGTCTGGCTGACGAAGGAGCAGTAATTGCACCGCGTCGGACAAAACGGAATACTGACGTACAGTGAAAAGGAGCGTTTATCAGAGCGGGACAGGATCGCCGCCTGATTGTCGCGCACCTGCTTTGCAAGAGCGGTTTTCTCCCCGCTGACATAGAGCGTATCGCGAAACAGGCGGCGTGCGGCTTCTTCCCCATCCCTGTCGCACAGGCGGGAAAAGAGCTTGATCGGGCGCACGCCTGTGAGAATCCCCCACGGCAGTTCGCGGTCATACGCCTTGGACAGAAGGCGGTACAGCAGTTGTCCCATGCATAGCTCGTTGTCATCGCACAGGGGCGCTGAGAGAGCGTCACGCACTTCGTCCGTACATAATTCTACCCTGACCTCATCGTGGACAGAGGTCAGGATATAGGGCTTCTCTAAGGTATCATATTCATGGATCACCGCGACGTCCTCGGTAAAGAGGAACGCGCGGCAGAGATTTTCCATCTCATAATGGAATTTGTGGTTGTCGATATATAAATTCATTTCAAATAATTAGGAATTAGGAATTAGGAATGAGGAATTAGGAATTATGCTATTGATATACACTATCACTGCATATATGGATTATACTTGCGTTCGCGGTCGAGGGTGGTGAACCTATCGTGACCGGGGTAGACGTCATAGTCGCCTTTAAGGTTTTTCAGACGGCTCACGGAGCGCATCATATCGCGCATGGACGAGGTCGGGAAATCGGTGCGCCCGATGCCGGTGCAAAAGAGCGTATCGCCCGAGAAGATACAGCCGTCCGCGATATAACAGCCGCTGCCCATCGTGTGCCCCGGGGTCAGGATGAAGGTGATCTCCGTCTCGCCCAGCAGGAAGGTCTCATTGTCGGAGAGGGGCTTGTCGACGGTGAAGGGCTGAATCGTCAGCCCGTGCTTTTTCGACAGATTCCAGCTCGGCTCGGCGATCAGGGCGACCTCCTGCTTTGAAGCGCAGACGGTGGGGTGATAGCGGTCGCAAAGCTCCCCTGCGCCGATGATATGGTCGTAGTGACCGTGGGTCAGCAGGATGTAGTCGAGCTTTCCCCCGCGGTCGTCGATGGCTTTCATCAGCTCGTCACAGTGGTCGCCGGGGTCGATGACCGCCAGCGCGCCTGTCGCTTCATCCTCTAAGAGATAGCAATTGGTGCCGATCATACCGATGACAAAACACGCGATCTTTATCATTTCTTCAACTCCGTAGTGTCTAAAATAATCGTAACAGGACCGTCGTTGAGCAGTTCGACCTTCATATCCGCGCCGAAAACGCCTTTGGCTACGGTCTTGACGCCTGCCATCTTTATTCTTTCACAGAAATATTCGTACAGTTCATTTGCCAGATCGGGCTTTGCCGCGCCGAAAAAGTCGGGTCGTCTGCCCTTAACGCAGTTGGCGCACAGGGTGAACTGGGACACCACCAGCGCCGCGCCGCCCGTCGTCAGCAAGGACAGGTTCATCTTGTCGTCGCTGTCGCTGAAAATGCGCAGGTTGGCAGTCTTTTCGGCAAGCACCTCGGCGTCACGGCGGGTATCGCCGTCCGCTACGCCCAGCAGGATCAACAGACCGTTTTCGATAGAAGAGATACACTCGCCCTCTACGGTCACGCTCGCGCGTGTCACGCGCTGTAATACAGCTTTCATGATTATATCCTCGTGATGGACACGATGCCGTTGATCTGGGCGAGGTGCGCCATGACCGCCCGCAGGTGATCCATGTTATTGATCTCGATGGTGACGGTAACAACCGCCTGATTGTCCTTGATCTCGCGCGAGTTGAGCATGTGGATGAAGATACGCATGGCGGAAAGCTCCTTGGTCACGTCGGCAAGGAAGCCTGTACGGTCGTTGCAGACGATCTCCAGCGTGCTCTGGAAGCTCTCATGGATCTCTTCATCCCAATGCGCCATGACCCAGCGCTCCGGCTCTTCGCTGTCCTCGAGCTTTTCGGGGACGTTGGTGCAATTGCGCTTGTGGATACTCACGCCGAAGCCACGGGTGATGTAGCCGATGATGTCGTCGCCCGGCAGCGGATTGCAGCAGCGGGAGAACTTGATCAGACAATCGTCCATGCCCTCGATGGTCACGCCCGACCCGACGTGCTTTTTGCGCTTGGAGCTGCGTTCCTCGGTGATGGGCTTGGGCTCTTCATCGGTCTTTTTATACTTCTTGGCATAGATTTCCCTGACGCGGGGCATGATCTTCCACAGCTGGATGCCGCCGTAGCCGATGGACGCGTAAAAGTCGTCGAGCGAGTTGCAGTAATGGCGCTGTAAAATGGGCTGTAAGCACTCTTCAAGGTCCTCGTCGGCAAACTGCATGCCCGCCTTCTTCAGCTCATGCTCAAACAGGCTCTTGCCCTCGACGATGTTTTCCTCGCGCTTTTCCTTCTTGAACCACTGGCGGATCTTGGTGCGCGCAGAGTTGGTCTTGACGATCTTCAGCCAGTCGCGCTTAGGACCTGTGCCTTCCTTCTGGGTCAGGATCTCGACGATCTCGCCGTTCTTGACCTTGTAGTCGATCGGCACGATCCTGCCGTCGACCTTCGCGCCGATCATGCGGTTGCCGACGCCCGAGTGGATGGCATATGCCATGTCGATGACCGTAGAGCCCGCGGGCAGGTTGATGATATCGCCCTTGGGCGTGGAAACATAGACCTCGTTGGGAGAGAGGTCGTATTTGATGGTTTTGACGAGGTCGGTCGCGTCCTCGGAGTCGCTCTGCATTTCGAGCATTTTGCGGATCCACGCGAGATTCTCGGCAAGGTTCTCCTGCTTGCTGCCGCGGAGCTTCAGCTTATACTTCCAGTGCGCCGCGATACCGTACTCGGCGGTATGGTGCATTTCGTAGGTGCGGATCTGCACCTCGAACGGAATACCGTTCTGACCGAAAACCGTGGTATGCAGGCTCTGGTACATGTTCGCCTTGGGGGTGGAGATATAATCCTTGATACGGTTGGGCAGGGGCGTAAAGATATCGTGCACCAGTCCGAGCACGTTGTAGCAGTCGGCGATGGTGTTGACGATCACGCGTACCGCGAAGACGTCAAAGATCTGGTCGAGCTCCTTGCCCTGCATATAGGTCTTGCGGTAGATGGAAACCACCGATTTGACGCGTCCCGAGATGGTGACGTGCGGGATAGAAAAGCCGATCTTATCTAAAATTTTCTTCTTGATCTCTTCGATGAACGCGTTGCGTTCATTCTCGGTCAGGCTCAGCTGTCTTTCAATCTCGTTGTAGGCGACAGGATCGAGGTAGCGCATGGAGAGATCCTCCAGCTCATCCTTGATCGCCTTCATACCGAGGCGGTGCGCGATGGGGGCGTAGACCTCCATGCACTCGAGCGCCTTGTCGCGGCGCTTCTGATCCTTGACGCACTCGATGGTGCGCATGTTGTGCAATCTGTCGGCGAGCTTGACGATGATGACGCGGATATCGTTGCTCATCGCGATCAGCATTTTGCGGACATTCTCCGCCTGACGCTCCTCGCGGTCGGTGTATTTGATCTTGCTGATCTTGGTCAGACCGTCGACGAGATTCATGACCTCTTCGCCGAACTGTTCCTTGATCTGGCTGAGCGTGACGTCCGTATCCTCTACCGTATCGTGCAGGAGCGCCGCTACGATGGAGTCGGTGTCCATGCCCATCTCAGCAAGAATACACGCCACCGAGGTCGGGTGCAGGATGAACGGCACGCCTGAGACGCGGCGCTGGTCGCCGTGGGCAAGATTTGCGAACTCATACGCTTTCTTGATCTTTCTCTTGTTGTACTTAACGTTGCTTTTGTCAATGATCGACAGTAATTCATCAAAGTCCTGATAATGGATCACATCATTCACCAACGCTCACCTCCCGTAACTTGGTGATGATCACGGATGTGTTGAGGTCGACCTTACCGCTGACCTCACACAGCTTCACTTCAAATTCATACATACCTTCATCTATGGTAATGAGTCCAAGCTCATTCATGCACTCTAAGATCACGCGGAGCTTTCCGTAACCGATATCCGCGTTCAGGCGGTACAGCAGGCTGTCAAAGGAGTAATGATACCCGCCCGCCGTACGGAGAAAACGGTAGACTACCGCGAATTCCTCACGGCTGGGGGTCAGAGACCGCGCCTGCTCAGGCGTTATCCCGTCGCCGCGGCAGAAGGCTTCGAACAGCTCTTTGGAGAGGAGCATGCTGTCCTCTTCCCTGCCCGAGAAGCGCATATCGCGGATAAAGACGGAAAGGCTCTCGGAATTATTATAGACATTTACATCCAGCGTAACCGCTAAGTCGACGACGTCGCCCGCCTGATAAGGGAACTCCGCAAGCGTCGTTGAGAAGCGCAGGGCATAGACGGTGCTGTCCCCCCGCGACAAGGTTAGGCGCAGGTGCTTTCCCCCGCCGATCTCGCGGATATCGCGGAGCGTCATGTTGTACAGCCCGAACAGCGGCGTCGGATTGCCCGCGCCGAAGGGCTCGAGCATCGACAGCCCCTTCGCCAGTTCTACGCTGAGCTGGGCGGGATTGAGCTTGCAGTCAAGCTCCAAGGTCGGAGCGGGAACGGGATGATCTGCCGCGTAACGGTTGATCTTCTCGATAAAATCCTCTATCTTCTCCCTGCGGATGCCGAAGCCGACAGCCATAGGGTGGCCGCCGCACTGGGTCAGCAGGTCGGAGCAGGCAAACACCGCGTCGATCAGCGAGAAGCCCTGTACCGACCGCCCCGAAGCGCGGCAGACGTCGCCGTCAAGCGAGATCACGATCGCGGGCTTCATGTAGACCTCCTTGATGCGGGAGGCGACAATCCCGATGACGCCCTTGTGCCAGCCCTCGCCGTAGACGACGATAATGCGGTTGTTCACTAAAGAGGGGTTCTCGCGGATCATCATGTCGATATCGCTGAGGATATCGCGTTCTATCCGCTGACGATCGGCGTTGTCGGCGGAAAGCTCCGCCGCGATATCGAGCGCGTAGTCTTCATCGTCGGACAGCAGCATGGTGACGGACTTCTGCGACAGCCCGAGTCTGCCGCCCGCGTTGATGCGCGGCACCAGCGTAAAGCTCAGGTTGCCCGCGGAAATGTGCTTGCCACTCAGCCCCGCGTCCTGAGTCAAAGCGGCGATACCGAGGCGGTCGCCGTTGTTGATGTGTCTGAGTCCGTTTTTCACCAGCACGCGGTTCTCGCCGCGCAGGGTGACGATATCGCCGACGGTACCGATGGCGGCAAGGTCGGAGTAATTCTCTAAGAGTCCCTCGACATCGGCATAATCACCCTCGACCGCCTGAACCAGCTTGAAGGCGACGCCGACTCCTGATAATTCTTTGAAAGAACTATCGCAATCGGGACGGTGCGGGTCGATCACCGCAACCGCGTCGGGCAGAACGTCGGGGATCGCGTGGTGGTCGGTGACGACCGTGTCGATCTCCAGCGTGTTGGCGTAGGCGATCTCATCCACGGCGGCGATACCGTTATCGACGGTGATGATCAGCTTCACGCCGCGCTCATAGAGGCGGTCAACCGCCTCGCGGTTCATGCCGTAGCCCTCGGTCTCACGCGAAGGGATGTAGTACATCGCGTCCGCGCCGATGTCGGAGAGATAGGAGTATAAGAGGGCTGTCGCGGTGACGCCGTCGGCGTCGAAGTCGCCGTAGACGCAGATACGCTCGCCGTCCTCGATCGCCGCCTGTATGCGTTCGACCGCCTGATCCATGTCCTTGATCTCAAAGGGAGAAGCGGTCAGCGTCTCGTTCGAGAGGAAGTCGATGATGGCGTCCTCGTCGGTGATGCCGCGGATGTCCAGCAGCATGGCGATCAGCATGGGCAGATCGTAGCGCTGAGAAATGGCAACCGCGTTGTCTTTATTCAGTTTTCGGGTTATCCATTTCTTCATGCGGGACTCCTTTCAGTGATCTAATTTTCTCTTGCGGAATTTAAAAGCTGTCTTGCGTGGTTCAGCGCGCTGTCGGTGATCTCCTCGCCGCCCACGATACGCGCAAGCTCCCTCACCCTGCCGTCGTCGTCCAGAGAAGCGACCTGCGTGAAGGTGCGGTCGTCATGCACGCTCTTGCTGATGAACAGGTGGTTGTCGGCAAAGGCGGCGATCTGCGCCTGATGGGTGACGCACAGCACCTGACTGTCGGCGGAAAGCTGACTGAGCTTTTTGCCGACCCTGTCGGCGGCTGAGCCTGAGATACCCGTGTCGATCTCGTCGAAGATCAGGGTCTGCACGAAATCCGCTCTGGACAGCACAGTCTTGATCGCGAGCATCATGCGGGAGAGCTCGCCGCCCGAAGCGATCTTGCTGACGGGCTTCGGTTCTTCGCCGGGGTTGGTGGAGATCAAAAATTCTAACTTGTCGATACCGCGGGAGTTCAGCTCGACGGTCTCGTGCCGGATCTCTAACCGCACATTCGGCATGAGCAGAAACGCCATCTCGCGTTCCACGCCTGCTCTGAATTCTTCCGAGACCTTCTTGCGAATCTCTGATATTTCTTTTGCAGAAATATATGCGTCGTTATATAGCTGATCCCTGCGCTTTTCAAGCTGTTCGCGGTTGAACGCATAATCGCTCAGGGATTTTAATTCGTTTTTCGCATTTTCGAGATAGGCGAGCATCTCTTCCTCGCTGTCGCCGTACTTGTGTCTCAGGCGGTACAGCAGATCGAGGCGTTCCTCTATCTCTTCGAGACGCCCGGGGTCGGCGTCGATGTCGTCCATCGCGGACTCCAGCTCGCGGGAAATGTCCTGCAGTTCATACAGCGCAGTGGACAGGCGGTCAGCCGTGCCCTCGAGGCTGTTCATCCAGCGGGAAGCGTTCATCACACTTGTTGACGCGTCGTCGGTCATGCGCAGGATGCCGTCGACGTCTTCATCGCCGTCGAGCGCGATACGCGCGCGCATGAGCTCCTTCGCGATCTTCTCGCGGTTTTGCAAGGCGTTGCGCTCCTCGCTCAGCGCGTCATACTCGCCCACGGAGATATCCGCGTCCTCCAGTTCGCTGATCTGGAACGAGAGCAGATCCATCTTTCGCAGGCGCTCCGCTTCATCCGTGTCGGCGGAGTTCAGTTCATCCTCGACCGCTCTGAGCTCTCTGTAGAGCCTGCGGTAGGCGGCGAGCTTGTCGGCGATATCCGCCAGCGCGTCGATATAGACGATGTGCAGGGCGGGATTCATCAGCTCGAGGTTGTCGTTCTGACCGTGGATGTTGATGAGGTACTCGCCCAGCTCCTTGAGCGCCGCGACAGTCGCGGGACGGGAGTTGATACGGCAGGTGTTCTTGCCCGACACGGATAATTCGCGCGAGAGGATCAGCGTGCCGTCCTCAGCGGAAAAGCCCATCGTGACGAGCTTTCTCTGCACCAGCTCGGAGACGTCCTCGAAGGTCGCGCTGACAAACGCCGCGTCTGCGCCCGAGCGGATGATCCCGCGCGAGGAACGCTTGCCCAGCACCGCGTTGATGGAGTCGATCACAATACTTTTGCCCGCGCCGGTCTCGCCGGTGAGGACGTTCAGTCCGCTTGTAAAATCAATATTACTTTTTTCTATAACCGCTATGTTCTCGATATATAGATTCGTAAGCATAGGTTGTTTCCTTTGGCAGCGCTTTCGGCTATGCCAGATATTTGGTGAATTCTTCGGTGCAGACCGCGGCGCTTTCGGTGTCCTTACAGACGACCATGATGGTATCCTCGCCCGCGAGAGTGCCGACGACGGCGTCGAAGGACATCATGTCCAGCGCGGCGCATGCCGCCTGAGCCATGCCGCTGAAGGTCTTGATGACCACGATATTCATTGCGCTCTCGATCGAAATAACTGAAGAAGAAAAGATGGTCTTGAAATTGTTCTTCGCGCCCTTCTCGGAGCTGGGAGAAGCCTGATAGCGGTACTTGCCGTCGGGCAGGAGCGTCTTGGTCAGGCGCAGCTGCTTGATATCGCGGGAGACGGTGGACTGGGTCACGTCGTAGCCGTCGGCGCGCAGATAATCGATCAGCTCCTCCTGCGTGGTGATCGGATATTTATTGATCAGCTCCAGGATCTTGTTATGTCGTGTCGTTTTCATGTTGTCAGAACTCCTTTAGTTTTTCGCTGAGAAGCGTATAGAAATTTTTCTCTTTCAGAATAATCAACTGTAATTCCATCGGCGATCTCTTCACCGTGATCTTGTCGTCGGAAGAGATGGGGATATAATTCTGACCGTCCACGGTCATGTAGCATTTGAGGGTGGAAGCGGGATGTACCCGCGCGGTGAGGACGGAGTTTTCCGAGAACACCACCTGCCGCGAGGACAGCGCGTGGGGACAGACGGGCGTGAGCAGGATGCAGCGCATATCAGGCTCGATGACGGGACCGCCCGCAGAGAAGGAATAAGCGGTGGAGCCTGTCGGGGTGGAGAGGATCATGCCGTCGGCACGATAGGAAATGATGCGCTCATCATTCAATTCCACCGAAATATCGACCATATTCGACAGCGAGTCGCGGTGGAGCACCGCTTCATTCACCGCGGTGAACCGGCGCTCTTCCCCGTCCTTGTCGACGGTGATATCCAGCAGCATGCGCCTTTGGATACGGTAGTCGCCCGAGACGAGCTTTTTTAGTTCATCAAGCTCATCGGGCTCGATGTTCGCGACAAAGCCGACGCGTCCGAGGTTGATGCCCAGAAGGGGCTTGTCGTACAAGGCGGCGTACTTTGCGTGATGGATGATCGTGCCGTCGCCGCCGACCGTCACCGCGATATCGCAGGCGCGGATGGCTTCTTCGGCGGTATCCGTCACTGTCGTGCCCTCGATCGGGCAATCCGCGCAGGTGAACAGCTCCACGCCGAGTGAACGCAGTTCCTTTGCGGCGTGCTCAGCCGCTTCTACGGCGCGCGCCTTATCTTTATTGACGATCAGGGATACTTTCATGATGACCCCCTATTTATCTAACTCATTGTGTGAGGATTCGACCACCTCTGCGGGTGTGACATCCAGTCGATTCTCGGGGCTGTCGCTTCGCTGTATGTATAAGAGATACTCGATGTTGCCCTGCGGTCCTTTGATCGGAGAGTAGTCGAGTCCGAGCACCGAAAAGCCGTTTTCAAGGCAGAAGGAGACGATCTCCTCCACTACGGCGGCATGCACCTTTTTGTCGCGGACAACGCCGTTTTTGCCGACGTTCTCGCGTCCCGCTTCAAACTGGGGCTTGATCAGGCAGACTGCCTGCGCGTTATCGGCGCATACGCCGCGTGCCGCGGGCAATATCAGCTTCAAGGAAATGAACGCCACGTCCACCGAGAAGAAGGCGATATCCTCGGGCACCTGTTCATGGGTGACATAGCGCATGTTGGTGCGCTCAAGGTTGACGACGCGCTCGTCGTTGCGGAGCTTCCACGCCAGCTGTCCGTAGCCGACGTCGACGGCGTAGACCTTCTCCGCCCCGTTCTGGAGCATGCAGTCGGTGAAGCCGCCTGTCGAAGCGCCGATATCCATGGTGATCCTGCCGCTCAGGGTGATCGGGAAAACCTCCATCGCCTTTTCGAGCTTGTAGCCGCCGCGCGAGACATAGCGCATGCGGTTGTCGCGGACCTCTACCGCCGCGTTCTCGTCAAAGCTCGCGCCGGCTTTGTCCGCCTTCTGGTTATTGACATAGACGCAGCCGGACATGATGACCGCCTTCGCCTTTTCACGGCTTTCGAAAAAGCCCTTTTCCACTAACAGTACGTCGAGCCGCTTTTTCATGACAGCACCTCCGCCATCGACTGAGCGTCAAGCCCGAGGGCTTTGAGCGAGCTTTTAACCGAAGCGTGCTGGACGTAAATATCGTCAACAGCAGTCACATGATAAGCGCCGTCAAAGTCCGTCTCCTCCAGCAGATCGCGGAAGCTGTCGGCGACCGATCCGCTGCGCATACCTTCTTCAAAGAAATGGATCTTTTTGAAACCCTTCGCAAAGCTCACCGCTTCGGGGTCGATCGGCTTGATACGGCAGAGCTTGAGGATGCAGAGTTCCTTTCCCTGCTGTTGGAGTAATTCTCTTGCGGCGACCGCTTCGCTGAACAGCCTGCCGTAGGTGATCAGCAGGGTATCGGCATTTTTGTCGCCGATCATATCGTAATTTAGATTCTCTATCGCATAATCATCGGGGCGTTCGCCCTCGCCGCCGCGCGGATAACGCACCGCCGCGAGTCCCTTGCAGTCGAACAGCGCCGCTGTCAGGGCATTTTCCAGCCCGTCAAAATAGCAGGGCGAATAGACGGTGGTGTCGGGGATCGCGTTCAGCATAGAGACGTCGAACAGTCCCTGATGGGTCTCGCCGTCCTCGCCGACAACGCCCGCGCGGTCGATCGCCAGCACCAGATGGGCGTTCTGCATAGACGCGTCGTGGATGAGCTGGTCGTAACTGCGCTGTAAAAAGGTCGAGTACACCGCGAACACGGGCAGCATACCGCTGACGGCAAGTCCTGCCGAAAAGGTCACCGCGTGTTCCTCGGCGATACCGACGTCGAAGAAACGGTCTTTGTAAATCTTGGAAAAGTCCAGTAATCCCGTACCCGTGCGCATAGCAGCAGTCACCGCGCAGACGCGCTCGTCCGCTCCTGCCAGCTCACAGAGCTTGCGCCCGAATACGGCAGAGAAATTCTCCTTGGAGCTGATCGGCTCGCCGGTCTCGATATTGAACGATCCGACGCCGTGGTAGTAGGCGGAATCGTCCTCAGCGTATTTGTAGCCCTTGCCCTTTTTCGTCACCACGTGGAGCAGGGCGGGGTCTTTGGAGAGCTTCACGGTGTTCAGCGCGTTCATCAGCTCATCCATGTTATGTCCGTCGACGGGACCGTAGTAGGAAAGCCCCAGCTTGTCGAAGATCGTGTGGCGGTACAGCACGTGCTTGACCTTCGCCTTTGAATGCTTCAATACATAGCCGATCGGTCTGCCTAAGAGCGGGATCTTCGAGAGCACGCGCTCGGTGCGCTTTTTCAGTCTGAGATACCACGGCTGCATGCGGATCGAGGTCAGATACCGCGCCATCGCGCCGACGTTCTTGCTGATCGACATGCGGTTGTCGTTAAGGATAACGATAAAATTCTTTTTGTGCTGACCCGCGTTGTTCAGTCCTTCATAGGCAAGCCCGCCCGTCAGAGAGCCGTCGCCGATGACAGCGACCGTGTAGGACGGATCGCCTGTCAGCAGCTTTGCCTTTGCGATACCCAGCGCCGCCGAGATCGACGTGGAAGCGTGACCCGCGTTGAAGGCGTCGCCGTCGCTTTCACTGCGCTTCGGAAAGCCCGACAACCCGCCCTCGCGGCGGATGGTGTCGATCGCGCCGTAGCGTCCCGTGAGCATTTTATGGGTATAGCTCTGGTGACCGACGTCAAAGACAATGCTGTCGCGCGGGCAGTCGAACGCCTTGTGCAGCGCGACCGTCAGCTCCACCACGCCGAGGTTGGAGGACAGATGTCCGCCGTTGACCGACACGATGTCGATCAGCTTCTCGCGGATCTCAGCGCACAGCTGTGCCGTCTGTTCATCGCTCAGCGCCTTGACGTCGGCGGGAGATTCAATTTTCGATAAAATCTCGTAAGCCATAATAAACCTGTAACTATCAAATCGTCACCGCGCGGCACAGTGAAATGCCGCGGGAATGACACGTTATTTTCTCCTGTTCGCCAGCTGTACGGCGAAATCGGCAAGTCCCGAGGTGTCGCCGTCAAACGCGTCTAAAGCGCCGATCGCTTCATCGGTCAGTTCCTTCACCAGCTCGCGGCAGCGGTCAAGCCCCAAAAGGGACATGTAGGTGTTCTTTTCATTCTCAGCGTCACTGCCGATGGGTTTGCCGAGTTCCTCAGCGGTGGAGGTGACGTCCAGCATGTCGTCCACGATCTGGAACGCCAGACCGATCGCGTGAGCATAGCGTTCGGCAGCCCTGATCTGATCATCGGTCGCGCCCGCGACGACACAGCCCATCATACAGGCGGCTTCGATCAGACAGGCGGTTTTCTTCTCTTCCATCAGCTGAACAACGTCGATGCCGACCGTGCGGCTTTCAAGGCTCAGGTCGATCACCTGACCGCCGACCATGCCGAGAAGTCCCGAACGGTTCGCGAGGATCCTCGCGGCTTTTGCCGCTCTTTCGCCGCCGACTGCCGCTACGGCTTCATCGCTCAGCATGGCTTCATACGCCATGCTCTGCAAAGCGTCGCCCGCTAAAAGGGCGATATCCTCGCCGAACACCTTGTGGTTCGACGGCTCGCCGCGGCGGAAATCGTCGTTGTCCATGCACGGCAGATCGTCGTGGATCAGCGAGTAGGTGTGCACCATCTCGACGGCACAGGCAAAGGGCATGGCCGCCTGTGCGCTGCCGCCGCAAAGCTCGGCGAACGCCAGGGTCAGCGAGGGGCGCACGCGTTTTCCTTTCAGGTTCAGCGAATAGCGCACCGCGTCGATCAGCTTCTGTTCTTCAAGCTTTCCCTCGGGCAGATATCCCTCGAGGGCGGTCTCTATCTCACGGATATAATCCTTCATACTCAATCCTCAAAAATGTCGCCGCCGCTGTTTTTCAGCGCAGCGATACGCTCGTTGATATCGGTGATCTGCATTTTCGCTTCGTCGAGTTTTTTGCGGCAGTGCAGGACAAGACGGCACGCCTTCTCGTACAGAGCGATATTATCTTCTATCTTATTCTTCGGATTTTCCATTTCTGCTACGATCTCGCGCAGGGCGGCGTAGGCTTCTTCAAAATCCATGCTGTTTTTCAATTCTGTCATAGTGTTCCTCTGTTTATTCTTCTTCCGCTAAGCGGATGATTTTTTCTAAGCGGTGATTCACGCCGCTGCGGGAAATGGGCGGGTCGAGCTTTTCGCCCAGTTCGCGGAGCGTCAGCTCGGGATAGTCGTATCTGAGCTGTGCGACGGTTTTCAGCTCGTCGGGCAGCAGGTTGTATCTGCCGTCCTTTTTCAGCTTTTTGATCGCCTTGATCTGATTAGCGGACGCCGAGGCGGTCTTTTGCAGATTCGCGATCTCGGAATTCGCGCGGCGGTTGGCAGAGTTGCGCACCTGCTTTAATGCCTTTGTGCCCATGACGTTCATCGACGCGACCACGGCGCCCATGTAGGTCAGAAGGTCAGTGATCTGCTCGCTGTCCTTGATGTAGGCGATGTAGGTGCCGCCGCGGGAGAGCATCTTGATGCTGATATCGCTGTCCTGTATCTCGCGGATCAGGCGGCAGATATCCATGCACAGGTTGCGGTGGCTGACCGAGAACTCCAGATGATAGCCCTTTTCGGGGTCGGTCACGGAGCCGCCCGCAAGGAACGCGCCGCGGATAAAGGCGCGCTGCTGATCCTCGTCGTCGATGTTGGCGCGGTTGACGCGGAGATTCACGTCGCGCTCGTCATGCCCGTAATGCTCGAAGATCTTGCGGCATTTTTCGGGCGAGACCACAGTGACGGTGTAGGAGCGGTTGCGTCCGCTCTCGCCCTTCAAGGGGGCGATCACCTCGCACTTTGCCTTAAAAAGCTGATTGAGTAAAAAGATGAAATGCGAAAAGGTATGCTCGTTCTCGGTTTTGAACACGATGCTGCGGGGGGTGAATTCCCTGCCCAGCAGCAGCATGGCGTACAGCTCGCAGTACTGGAGCGGCTTGCGCGTCGAAAGCGTACGGCATATCTCACGCTTGGTTTCGGTTGAAAAAGACATTTTAGTAATGAGGAATGAGGAATGAGTAATGAGGAATTGTTC
>JAFTGL010000004.1 GCA_017457955.1 Ruminococcus sp. | reverse complement strand
GGTCATGCCGTCAGGCATGGTAAAGGTATAACGATCCTCGCCATAATCATTGGTATCGAGGTAAGTCATCGGAACGCCGGGCCACTCAACGGGCTGTTCGGAATCGGACCAGTAATAGATGTTGACGGTGCTGAGACCCTTGTTGTTAGAGAAGATGATGGTGTTTCCGTCGGTTACAGGCGGATCGGGATTATCGGGCTGAGTCGGGTCAACAGGAGTCGGAGTGTCGCTGATGCTATAGAAATCGACATTGTAATGACCTTCGCTGTCGAGATCGGTCATATAAACGCCGGTAGCACCGGTGAACGGAATATCAACAGTCTGCTGAGAGCCATCATTGATGATGTAGTTGGTCATACCCTCAGGCATATTGAATGTGTAGCGGGTCTCGCCGAACTCGTTGGTATCAAGATAGGTCATCGGAACGCCGGGCCACTGTACAGGCTCCTGCGAATCAGACCAGTAGTAAATATTTACGGTGCTGAAGCCCTTGTTGTTAGAGAAGATGATCGTCTCACCATCAGTAATAACAGGATCGGGGTTGTCGGGATTATAGGGAGTATCGCTGTTATAATTCCAGCCGGTTACAAGGTAATGACCGAGCTCATTTCTGGAACCGTCCATCCAGTAACCGTCATAGGTAAAGTCAGTGATATCTTCAGTCTGAGCGCCGTTGCCGTTGTTCAGGATAACGCCGACAGCGCCATCGGGAACATAGCATCTGAACTGGGTCTCGCCATACTCGTTGGTGACAGTCTCAGCCTGAGAAGCGCCGGGCCACTCGCCGTTGAGCGCGTTGCCGTCAGCATCCCAGGAATAAACATAAGCAGAACCCCAACCGAAGTTATCGGTCAGCAGGAAGGAACCCTTAGGATCAGGAGTAGGAGTAGGATCGACAGGATCAACGGGACCGTCGGAATTCCAGCCGATGACCTTGTAATGACCGAGATCATTCTTAGAGCCGTCCATCCAGTAGCCGTCATAGCTGAAGTCTGTGATATCCTCGGTCTGTTCGCCGTTACCGTTATTAAGGATAACGCCGACAGCGCCTTCGGGGATATGGCAGATAAACTGGGTTTCACCGTACTCATTGGTCTGGGTCTCAGCCTGAGAAGCGCCGGGCCACTGACCGTTCAGTGCATTGCCGTCTGCATCCCATGCATATACGTAGGCTGAACCCCAACCGAAGTTGTCGGTCAGCAGGAAGGAATCATTGGATACGGGATCGGTCGGATAAACAATAGGAGTTGTCGGATAAACGACAGGAGTCGTGGGCTGTACGGGCTTGACCTCTTTCTCCTTGCCGATATCGTACTTAACAGTCAACTGTGCAACGTAACGCTGAACGAAAGAAGCGTCGATCGTTGTAACAAAGCCGTCGCCGTCAACGTCAGCCGCGAGAAGCTGTTTTTCGGTAAGAGTAGCCAAATCAACGACATAACGCTGAATCTTAACTACGTCAATATCATTCACTTCGCCGTCGCCGTCAGCGTCACCGAGGATAAAGGTCTCAGGAGGATCGGTGGGCTTGGGAGCCTCATTGTTCTCATAAATAACGGCTACGCCGGTAGAACCGACATTACCCTTGATGTAACCGCCGGAAACGGTAAAAGTATTGCCGGTGACAGCGTCCTTATAAGTACCCGCAGCCAGCTTGTTCGCTTTCAAGGATACGGACTTGGTGGTAGTGCCGCCGAGGTTGACGATCATCGCGCCGGTAGTGCCTCTCTCGATCCAAGCGGTGCCGCCGGAGTTCGAGCAATACTCAGACTGACCGATAAAGTAGTTGTGGAACTGGTTGATCGCCTTGGTGGTAGCGTTGGACCAGGAGGTCTTACGCGCTTCACCGATTTTGATATTGTACAGATCGTTGGTGTTAGTATTGTCGCTGGGACGGGCAAGGTATACGGAAGAAATACCGCTTCTGCCTGCAACGAGCGCCCAGATCTTACCGCGCTGAGTGGTGTTCAGCGAAGTGGTGGAGCCGTCGACATAGGTGTCATGGGACTCATCCCACAGCATGGCGTTAGCCGCGGTGAAGTTCGTGCTGGGATAATAAGGGATCGGGTTGCCGCTGTATTCGCCGGTGACCGCATTCTTGATGCCCCAGTAGGAGCCGGAGTCGGTTACGTCGAACAGCTTGGTGTACATGCTGTACGGGCGGTTGATACCGCAGGTGTTCAAAATCTCGCCGTATGCGTAGATTTCCTGATCGGGATGAGCTTTCTGAACTTTAACAAGAGTGTTTGTCCAGAAATCAGACTTCAGGCTGCTGATATCGTCGGGAGTCTCGATATGCTTCGCGGCGTCGAAACGGAAACCGTCAGCGCCTGCCTGGATCAGCTCTTCCATGTAATCATAGATCGCTGACTGTACACGGCTGTCCTCGGTCTTAAGATCAGGCAGACCGGAGGTGCAGTTACGGGTCAGGTCATAAGTAGAGTTATACTGAGTGTTGTTGGACTCGATATACTCCATCTTCTTCCACGGATTGTGGAACAGCTTGTTATTGTAGATCTCAGGCTCATAGGTCGCAGCCTTGGGAGTCACGTGGGACATCGGATCGGTAGAAGTGTTGTTGTCGTCGCCGTCCTTGGTGCCCATGTGGTTGATAACAGCGTCAACGATGACCTTCAGACCGAGCTCATGCGCCTTGGAGCACATGGAAACGAACTGTGACTTGGTGCCCAGAGCGTTATCGGTGCTGTTGTTGATCTGGAAGCCCGAGGGCTGATAGTACATCCACCAGCCGTTCTGACCGTCGCTCTGCAGGAACTTAGCGCCGTTAGTGCCTTTTTTGATCTCGTTGGGGGGAGATACCTGGATCGTGGTAAAGCCCTGCTCCGCGATGGTCTCAAGGTTCGCTTCGATGTTAGCGAAGGACCATGTCCATGCCTGCAGGATAGTACCGTCGTTTACGGTCTCGGACAGACCGTAATTGTTGTCCGCTTCGATGTTAGCCAACATATCCTCATATGTTGAGCCCGCAGCAGCAACGTCGATATCCGCGGCTACTTCAGCCGTATCAGTCTCTGCCGCCGAGGTCGCGACAATACCGACTGAGAGAACGGACATGAGCATTACGACTGCTAGCAAAGCGCTCAGTAATCGTCTCATTTTCATATTATTCCTCCTAAAAATGGCGGATAACCGCATGGCTATCCTATTCTGAGTTTTCCTCACAATCAAGTATATCAAATTTCACAATAATCTTCAATTCACTTTTTCTACAAATATTAGCCCAATATTTGAACATAATACCCAATTTCATTTTCTAAAATTAGTATAAATGTTGCAAACGTTTTTGAATCGTGTTATACTATGCCACGGTGATAATATATGAAACAATGTGAGTATTGCGCGAAGGAGATTTCCTATCACGAAATGTACTGCTCCGACGACTGTCAGACAAGCGCGAACAAGTATTATGAGCTCAAGGAAAAATTCCAAAAACCGTATTCTGTGATCAACGGGATCTTCGTTATCGCGATCGGCGTTTGTATCTTCTTATATTCTTTTCTGCGAGACGTGGGCGCTATCGGCGGCGGCTCTTCCCTGCTGATTTTAGGGGCGATGTACTACTTTCTTCCCTTCCCGCCAGACGTCATGATCCATAAATATAAGTTAAAAAAATCCATAAAAATCACAAAAATCCTCGCGGCGATCATCTTTGCGCTCGGCGCGCTTGTGTTAATTTTTTACTTCACGGGCGTGATATGAATAATCACAGCACTTCGACAAACACTACCATTACAGTTTTACTGTAAGGAGGTTTATCGAATGCTGGATAAAATTGCATTAACGCTGCTGATCATCGGCGGTATCAACTGGGGCAGCGTCGGTCTGTTTCAGTTTGACTTAGTCGCCTTCCTGTTCGGCGGTCAGTCGGGTATCATCGCCCGTATCGTCTATGTGCTCGTTGCTTTAGCGGCTCTGTGGTGCATCTCTCTCTTATTCAGAGATACGACCGAGGCAGGAGACCGCGACTACAGAACAAGCGCCACATAAGAATCACAAAAGCTGCCCCGTATTGAGGCAGCTTTTTACATATAGCATGTTTTATTCATATCCAAGCGCAGTCGACAGCATCCGCGCCTGTCTGACGGTATCTTCTTCTGCGGTGATAAAATCCTCTGTGCTGACTTTGCGGAAAAAGCCGATCGTCGTCAAAGCGTATCTCACGCAGCCGGAATTGTCAAATACAGGAGCGGAGACTGAGCGCAAGCCGACCTTATATTCGCCGTCCTCAACCGAAAAGCCGCGCGTTCTGATTTCATCTAATTGATGAAGCAGGGTATCGATATCCGCGATCGTATGCGGCGTATAACGCTGAAACTCCGTTCGGCGATAGAGCGAGATCACCCTGCTTTTGGGAAGATAAGCCAACAGAAGCTTTCCCTGAGAAGTGCAGTGCAGCGGCAGTCTGACGCCGATCTCGGGGATGATCTGCACACCCGACGGGCTGACCGCATAATCAAATGACACGGCGTTTTCACCGTCGAGCAATGTTATGACAGAATTCGCCCCTGTCAAAGAACTCAGGCTCTCTAAATGCGGTCGTGCAAGCGTACTGATATCAAAGCCGCGCGAGACAGCCGAACCGTACTCAAACAGCCGCATCCCGAGCGCGTAGGAGCCGTCGGGAAGCTGTCTGAGCACTCCCCTGTCGCGCATGGTAGACGCCAGCGCATGGGTCGTACTTTTCGGAAATCCACAGCGTGAGGAAAGCTCACTGAGCGTTAATCCGCCCTTTGCTTTGCTGAGCGTATCGAGAATATCCATCGCCTTATCAAGCGATTTAACTTTCCCTTTATATTCTTCCATCCAATCACCTATTCTGTAATGCTGAACCATAATTCTATTATACAGAACAACGCGAATTGTGTCAATCTTTTGTCAATGATAAAATAGAATCACATTATTGTATTATAATTGAAAGGTTGATTACCATGAAAAGGTTATTCGCATTATTATTAACACTCGCATTAGCGGCTACCATCCTCTGCGCCTGTACGAAAACAGAAACAGAGACAACAGCCACTACCTCTGACGATGTTTCCGCAGAGCCTACGGAGATCGTCGTATTTGCCGCGGCAAGCATGACGGAAACGCTGGAAGAGCTTGCTCAGAGCTATGAAGCGGCTAACAACGTCAAACTGACCTTCAACTTTGATTCTTCGGGTACGCTGAAAACCCAGATCGAAGAAGGTGCGGTCTGCGACCTTTTCATCTCTGCCGCTCAGAAACAGATGGACGGCTTGGAAGAAGGCGGCTATATCAACACCGACACCCGTCTCGATCTGCTCGAAAACAAAGTCGCTCTCTGCGTCGCCGACAATTCCGACTCAGGTATCAAGACCTATGAGGATATGAAAGCACACCTCGAAGCCGGCGATATCCTGATGGCGATTGGCAACGAGGACGTTCCCGTCGGTCAATATACGCAAAAGATTTTTGCATACTACGGTCTGGACGAAACCGCTCTTGCCGACAGCGGCGTGCTGACCTACGGCTCAAACGTCAAAGAGGTCACTACACAGGTTACGGAAGGCGCGGTAGACTGCGGCATCATCTATCAGACTGACGCATTCTCCGCAGAGCTCAAGGTTGCCGATACCGCGACCGAAGAGATGTGCGGTCAGGTCATCTACCCCGCCGCCGTTCTGAAAGAAAGTAAGTGCGCGGATGAAGCAAAGGCGTTCTTAGACTATTTGCAGACCAAAGAAGCCTCTACTGTCTTTGAAAAAGTCGGCTTCACCCCTCTCGCAAGCAAATAATTTCCATTCACTGTTAACCGACTTGAGGTACATATGGAACTATTCCCCCTCTACAATTCGCTGCGGATCGCGGCGATCAGCGCAGTTATCGTCTTTTTTCTTGGCATTGCAGCTGCTTATTACATCGCAAAAACACCCCGCGTCATCAAGGGTATCCTTGACGTGGTTTTCACTCTGCCGTTGGTTTTACCGCCAACGGTAGTGGGTTATCTGCTGCTTCTCGTGCTTGGTCCGAAGCGGGCTGTCGGATTGTATTTTCTTGATACCTTTGACATTAGACTGACCATGCAGTGGTGGTCGGCGATTTTCGCCGTCACCGTCGTAGTTTTTCCGCTGATGTACCGCACGGCTCGGGGGGCGTTTGAACGGTTTGATGAAAACTTAGCCGACGCGGGCAGAACACTCGGACTCTCCAACACCTACATCTTTTGGCGAATCCGACTCCCCTACTGCAAGCAGGGAATCATCGCGGGCGTTGTATTGAGCTTTGCAAGAGCCTTAGGGGAATACGGCGCGACCTCTATGATCGCGGGCTATACCCCCGGCAAAACGGCGACGATTTCCACAGCCGTCTACCAGTTATGGAGAACAGGAAATGATGAACTGGCGCTCAAATGGGTGCTTATTAATATCGCGATCTCCGCAGTTGTACTCTTATGTGTCAATCTCCTTGAAAGACCGCAAAGGAGGCGCGGATAATGCTGTATGTGGATATCGAAAAGCGTCTCGACCGCTATACGCTGAAAGCAAAATTCACCTGTGATAAAGCGTCATTAGCGCTGTTCGGCGCTTCGGGCGCAGGAAAAAGCATGACGCTCAAATGTATCGCGGGTATTGCCACACCTGACAGAGGTGTGATACAATTAAACGGAACCACTCTCTTTGACAGTGAAAAGCATATTGACCTGCCCCCGCAAAAGCGGCATGTCGGTTATCTTTTTCAGGATTACGCATTATTCCCGAACATGACCGTGCAGGGCAATATCGAAGCGGGTATGCACCGTCTGCCTAAACGCGAACGCCGACAAAAAGCGCAGGAGCTGATTGCTCAGTTCCACCTGGACGGTCTGGAAAAACGTCGTCCCGAAACCCTGTCGGGCGGTGAAAAACAGCGTGCCGCCTTGGCGAGGATCATCGCATCATCCCCCGAAGTCCTTCTGCTGGACGAACCATTCGCTTCACTTGACACACTCTTGAAGCTGGAGCTGATCCCATCCGTCAGAGCGATCATTGAACACTTTGGCAGAGAAACCATCCTTGTCTCGCATGATATCGACGAAGTGCGGCAGTTATGCGAAACCGTTGTCCCTATCGCTGACGGCGTGACAAAAGAATCAGAAAACACAGAGAATTACTATCGTATACTAAAGAATCGTTATCAAAACCTGAAATGAGCTTAACAGATACATTCGGACGAACAATCAAATATCTGCGCCTGTCCGTAACAGACCTGTGCAACTACCGCTGTATTTACTGCATGCCCGAAAAAGGCGTATGCAAAAAGGAGCACTGCGACATCCTCAGTATCGAGGAACTGACAGAGATCGTAGAGGCAGCCTATGAGCTGGGCGTTACTAAGGTGCGTCTGACAGGCGGCGAACCGCTAATCCGCAGGGGTATCCTTACCCTGTGCCGCAACATCAAAGAGATCTCACCCGAGATCGAGCTGGGTATCACCACCAACGGCAGCTTGCTCCCGAAAATGGCGCGTCAATTGAAGGATGCGGGCGTCGATCGTCTGAATATCAGTCTCGATACCCTCGACGAAGAAGCCTTCCGCACGATCACCCGTATCGGCAAACTGAGCGGTACGCTCGATGGCATCCATGCGGCAGAAGAAGCGGGCTTTAAGAATATCAAAATCAACACCGTTCTGATGAACGGCGTCAACGACGGTGAGATCAGCAATATGCTGCGGCTGACAAAGGATCACCCTTATCAGATACGGTTCATCGAATTAATGCCCATCGGTGAGGTCAAAAGCCATTACTGCGAATGTTTCAAATCCCTCGACGGGCTCGAAGAGTATCTGCGCGAACACGCTCAAATGACCGTTGACGGCGTAGCGCGCGTTTATCGGCTCCCCGAACACCAAGGCACCATCGGACTGATCAGCCCCATATCACACAGCTTCTGTTCAGGCTGCGACAAAATTCGCGTCACTGCTGACGGAAAGTTAAAGCCCTGCTTACATTCCGAAGAGGAAATCGACCTCAGAGGACTGCACGGCGAAATGCTGAAAACCGCCATCATCGACGGCGTCCGTCACAAGCCGCTCAAACACAATCTTGACACCGAAGGCTCTGACGCAAAGCGAAACATGAATGAGATCGGAGGATAACATGGACTTTTCTCATATCAACGAACAAGGCCGCGCGCGAATGGTCGACGTGACCGAAAAGGACGAAACCTTCCGCACCGCTATCGCCGCGGGAACAGTTAAAGTAAATACAGACACCATGAGTCTGATTAAAAGCGGCGGTATCAAAAAGGGCGACGTCCTCTCTGTCGCACAGGTCGCGGGAATCATGGCGGCGAAGAAAACCTCCGATATCATCCCTATGTGTCATCCTCTCCTGCTCAGCTCCGTCGACGTCCGCTTCATCCTCACCGATACCGAGGTCCAGATAGAAGCCGAGGTCAAATGCAAAGGCAGTACAGGCGTCGAGATGGAAGCGCTGACCGCCGTCAGCACCGCAGCGTTGACCGTCTACGACATGTGCAAAGCCGTTCAGCGCGACATCGAAATATCAGACATTCGTCTGCTATACAAAAACGGCGGAAAAAGCGGGGAGTTCAAGCGATGAAGGCAACAGTCAAGGCTGTATGTATCAGCGAAAAGAAAGGCACCAAAAAGCACCCTGTCCCCTCGATCACCTTGCTTGAAAACCACGGAATCATCGGCGACGCTCACGCAGTGAATGCAGACACTCCCATACAATACCGTCACCGCCAGATCAGCCTTCTTGCTGACGAGAGCGTCGATACCATGCGGGCAATGGGAATGGAGCTGAACGCGGGCGACTTTGCCGAAAACATTCTGACCGAAGGGATCGAGCTAAAAACGCTTCCCGTCGGCACAAGACTACAAGTCGGTGAAACAGAACTTGAAATCTCCCAGATCGGCAAACAATGCCACAATGACTGCGAAATAAAGAAGCTGACAGGCAAATGCGTCATGCCAACCGAGGGCATATTCGCTGTCGTCATCAAAGGCGGCATTATCCGTCCCGAGGACGTAATCACTATACTGAGGTAATTTATGAAACTGATTAAAACTGTAGACGCGGTCGGACAGGTGCTCTGCCATGACATGACCCAGATCATCCCGGGCGAGTACAAAGGCGCACGATTCTGCAAAGGACATATTGTCACCGAAGAAGATATCCCAGTCCTGCTGAGCATGGGCAAGGAAAATCTGTATATCTTCGAAATGGATGAAAACAAGCTCCATGAGAACGACGCGGCAGAGATCCTCTGCGAGATCTGCAAGGGCGAGAACATTGCCCGCAGTGAAGTCAAGGAAGGGAAAATCGAGCTGACCGCTGAGATCAACGGACTTTTCACCCTCGACCGTGAAAAGCTGTACGCCATCAACTCGATCGACGAGATCATGATCGCCACCCGCAAAGGCGACACCGCGGTACAAAAAGGCGATAAGCTCGCAGGCACACGTGTCATCCCGCTTGTCATTAACAAAGATAAGCTCGAACAGGCAAAAGCCGCCGCGAACGGCACGCCGTTGATGAACGTCCTTCCCTATACATTGAAAACCGCCGCGGTCATCACCACAGGCAGCGAAGTATATCACGGCAGGATCGAAGATAAATTCACACCTGTATTGATCGAAAAGCTCCGCGTCTACGGGATCGAAGTCATCGAACACCTCACCGTTGACGACGGGCTCGACAACATCACATCGGCGATCAACTCCGTCAAAGGCAAAGCGGATATGATCCTCTGCACAGGCGGCATGAGCGTCGACCCCGACGACAACACCCCGGGCGCGATCAAACAATCCGGCGCGGATATCGTCACCTACGGCGCGCCTGTCTTACCGGGAGCGATGTTCCTCTTAGGCTATTTTGAGGACGGTACGCCCATCATGGGACTGCCCGGTTGTGTGATGTACGCGAAAGCGACCATTTTTGACTTGGTGCTCCCGCGCATTGCCGCGGGCGTAAAGCTCACCAAAACGGATTTCGTAGACTACGGCGAGGGCGGTCTATGCTTAGGCTGTCAGGTCTGCACCTATCCCCACTGTCCGTTCGGAAAATAAGGAGAATCACCATGTACAAAGCAAGCGTTATCACCGTCAGCGACCGCGCGTTCTCGGGAATCTATGAGGACAAAAGCGGACCTGCTGTTACGGAGCTGTTAAAGAATCAAGGGTTTGAGATCGTCAGCGTACTTATTATTCCCGATGAGAAAAATGAAATCAAAAAAGCCCTGCTCGCACAATGCGAACAAGGCGTTCATCTGATCGTCACCACGGGCGGAACAGGCTTTGCCCCGCGTGATATCACCCCCGAAGCGACTAAAGAGATCATCGAGCGCGAAGCTCCCGGAATCGTTGAATATATGCGGCAAAAGAGCATGGAGATCACTCCCCGCGGCATACTGTCGAGAGGGATCGCGGGATTACGGAACAACAGCCTGATCATCAACCTCCCGGGTTCCCCGAAGGGCGCTGTTGAAAACCTGAGCTTTATTCTCCCCCATCTCACCCACGGACTGGATATGCTGAACGGTAAAACGGAATAAATTTTCCAATAAACTTGTGAATAAAAAAATCAAAGAAATGCAAAAAGGGACTATCGCATACTGATTAAGCGATAGTCCCGTTTCATTTTTGTCTTATTGCTGGCTTACAGCTTTTCTACGATAGACTTGGTATCTCTCGCGATCGCCAGTTCCTCGTTAGTAGCGATAACGGCTACGGGAATAGAGGAATCGTCAGCGGAGATGAAAGCGGTGTCTCTGGTGACGTCGTTGACTTCCTTGTTCAGCTTGACGCCCGCGAAGCTCAGGTAGTTGATGACAGCCTCACGCAGAGCGGGCTGATTCTCGCCCAGACCCGCGGTGAAAACAATACCGTCACAGCCGCCCATCGCAACCCAGTACTGACCGATATACTTCGCGATCTGGTAGTACAGCATCTCATGAACGAGGTGAGCGCGGTGATTGCCCTCTTCCTCAGCCTTGGTAACATCGCGGTCGTCGGAGGAGACGCCGGAGATACCGAGAAGACCGGATTTTTTATTGAGCAGGGTGTTCATCTCCTGCGGAGTGAAGCCCTCTTTCTCAGCGATAAAGGTAACAACGGACGGATCGAGACAGCCGGAGCGGGTACCCATCAGGATACCGTCGAGCGGAGTCAGACCCATAGAGGTATCGATAACCTTGCCGTTCTGAACGGCAGTGATAGAAGAACCGTTGCCGATGTGGCAGGTGATGAGCTTGAGATCCTTGATATCCTTGCCCATCAGATCAGCCATCGCGCCGCTGACAAAGCGGTGGGATGTGCCGTGAGCGCCGTAACGGCGGACAGCGTACTTCTCATAATACTCATAAGGAACCGCGTACATATACGCCTTCTCGGGCATGGTGGAATGGAACGCGGTATCGAATACGACGACCATCGGGACCTTGTCACCAAACACCTGCTGACAGCCCTTGATCGCCTGTACATGACCTGCGTTGTGGAGCGGAGCCAGCGGGATCAGGCTCTCGATACCCGCGATAACTTCGTCAGTAACCAGCTCGGGATCGCTGAACAGCGCGCCACCCTGGACGATACGGTGACCGATCGCGGCAACTTCGTCGAGGTTCTTGATGACGCCGTATTCTTCACTCAGCAGTGCTTCGCTGACAGCCAGAAATGCCTTCGCATGATCGGGCATGGGGATCTCTTTGGTATAGGATCTGCCGTCGGCAGTCTTGTGACCGATGAAGGAGCCTTCCTGACCGATACGCTCGCAGTTGCCCTTGGCGATCATCTGCTCGTTGTCCATATCGATGAGCTGATATTTCAGGCTGGAGCTGCCTGCGTTGATAACCAATATTTTCATTAATTCTTCCTCCTGTATTGAAAAAGTTCAAACTTTGACTTATACTATGATAGTACATTTTATCCTGTTTTTCAAGTCTTTTCCGAAAGTTGGTGAGAATATGCGCCGTGCCGCGGTGATCTGCGAGTTCAATCCGTTTCATAACGGGCATAAATTTCTAATACAGAAAATAAAAAGCGAATGTGCCGATGAAGTCGTCTGTATCATGAGCGGCAATTTTGTCCAGCGCGGCGATATCACGATCACTGATAAATACAGGAGGACAAAAGCCGCATTGGAAAACGGCGCGGATATCGTCGTCGAGCTCCCTACCCCCTACGCCATGTCGAGCGCGAATATTTTTGCCAAAAACGGCGTGCGGATTGCAAAGTCTCTCAACTGCGAAATGCTGTGTTTCGGCGCCGAGGACAGCCTTGATACGCTCACAAAAATGGTGGATATTTTAGATGATGACCAAACCAACGATAAGATACAGACAGCTATGCGGAACGGGCAGTACTATCCGAAGGCGCTGTCTTTAGCAGTCGGCGAAGAATACGCTAAAATCATCAGCAAGCCGAATAATATCCTCGCGTTCGAATATATCCGCGCGTGCAGGAGCTATGATATCGAGCCTGTCGCGATCAAGCGCAAAGGAGCCGCGCATGACGATACTAATGTCTACGGTAACATTACTTCGGCGAGCAATATCCGCGAGATGATAGAACAGGGTGAAGATTATCGTGAGTTCACGCCGATGACTGTCAACGATCCGTGCAGCTTGGAGAAAATCGAGTCCGCGATCCTCTATCGTCTGAAAACGATCACCGCCGAAGAATTGGCGCAAATCGCCGACGTCAGCGAAGGTTTGGAGAACCGGATCATCGAAGCGGCAAAGCAGTATAATTCTTTTTCGGAAATATTGAAAACAATCAAAACCAAGCGCTACACCATGGCGCGGATCCGCAGGATCATTCTGTCCGCGTTTCTGAGCATTACGTCAGAAATACAAAACACGCCTGTTCCCTATCTAAGGATACTCGGCGTCAGAAGCGGCAAGGAAAGCGTGCTGAAAGACGCGAAGCTGCCGCTGATCGTCAAAACAAAAGCGGATATCGATAAGCTGGATCGTTCTGCAAAAGAAATATTCAGTGTCGACTTACGCGCCGCTGAAGCGATGAATCTCGCGGGCGGCACAATCATCAACGAATTTACACAAGGGGTCATCAAGGGATGATCCCTTGATCTTTTTCCCTCTGACGCATCAGCTTCCTGTTTTGTTCACGTCTGATACCGATTTTGCGGTATTCTGACGGAGTGACTTGGAACCTGTCAAAAAAAGCCCGGGAGAAGTAGGAAAGATTGGAGAAACCGCAGGCTACGGCGATCTCCGAGATCTTTGTCTTTTCATTTAAAATACGATTTGCAGCCGCTTCAAGACGGTATTTCTTCAGATACTGTGTAAAAGATTCTCCGGTCAGCTGATGAAACAGCTTTGAAAAATGGCTTTCTGAATAATTACTGACTGAGGCGATCTTCTCCACGGTGATATGCTCGGCATAATTTTTCTCCAAATACTGCAGTGATACTTTGAGCTTTTCGTAGACGATGTCCTCGTATGCCGAGTTTTTGTCAGCCTGTTCACAGAACCGAAAGATATGATACAGCATTTCAAACAGTCTGGATTTAATCAGCATTTCGTCATGAAAACGCTGATAATGCGGATCGATCAGCAGCTTTTGGATGATAGGAGCGATATCGGAATACAACGGATGACCGGAACGAATCAATTCGGGCATCAAAATCTTTCGTGTATAGATCGGTTCAAGGTATTTTTTACGGCAAATATCCTCAGAGCCGCTTTCCAACGCGGAAAAGCGGAATAAAATATTAAAGTAGAAAGCAGAATGATTGCCGTGCTGTTTGATCGCGTGGATTGCCTGAGGATGAATCAAAATAATATCTCCCGCGCTGACGGTATACTCGGTATTCCTGACCGAAACGCTGACAACGCCTTCCCTGACATAGATGATCTCCATCTCATCATGCCAGTGCAGTGCGACGCCGGAGGTATGCTCGGGCAGCTTTGCGCCGTAAACGATATACGGGAAAGCCGGTGTTCCATGTATTTTTGTTTCCTGATATGCTGACATTTTCTCACCACTCTATGATCGTGTGATTCAAAACAAATACGAAATCGCGCTTTAAGCGCATTTCACATAACTATCTTCGTTGTATGGGATATAACCCTTTTAGCGGTTTCCTGTAAAGCAAAAACAGGCTGCCGCATTGACAGCCTGCCTGCTGATTCTTCTTTTAAATCGGTTCTCCGATTCCTTCGACAGAGTTAAGCTTCGCGGTATAGCGCTGGATAAAGGTCGCGTCGATGATCGATACATCGTTATCTTTATCAACATCACCGCGCAGGAGTGCATCGGCATCCAACTCCAGCTGCTTTGCCTCATAACGCTGGATCAAGGTAACGTCGATAACGTCCGCTGAGGAGTCGCCGTTGACGTCGCCTAAGATCGGAGAAGGCGTATAATCGGGAGCGTACTGCTCCGACAGCCATGCCGCGCGGCTGAGCATCCAGTCGGACGCATAATTGAACATGTCTTCATAGTTCTGCGCATAGGACGTTGCCGCAGCATCGACGACCATCTTTTGCGTCTCGGGGTCATATACAGCCTTGTTGAGACTCGAGTGATCGGCGATCCATGAGCCGGTGTTGAGCAGCCAGCCGCTCTTGTAGTTCATCGCGGCAGTCGCCTGTGCCAGAGCAAAATACTCGTCCCCGGTATACAGCTCTTTTTCGATTTTCGCGTTGTACTGTTCACCTGAGAAATGCTTCAAGGCGGGCATGAATTTTTCGAACCAGATCTTAGGTGCTGCCGCCTTGACCTGCGTATTCTGCGAAATGCGCGCCATGATGTTGGTGGAGCGCTTCGCCGTCGCGTTCGATTTGCCCTTATGCTGGCACCACCAGCCGGTGTACTCCTCATAATCTGTCACACCGATATTGCGCAACTCACCCTTGACGCCGGTCGCGTTGCCGAGGGAGTTGTCATAATCCCATACGGGAGAGCCGTAGAATTTATAATTGCCGTCGCTGTCCTGCCGATAGGTGAAGAACAGGCTGGACACGCCGCTGTCCCAGTTTTTGCCGAGCTCGTTAATCAAATAGATCTTGGTCACGGAATCGACGTCCGCAACCGCAGAGAGATCAGCCGACGGCGCAGTCGCGCTGTAGAGCTGGCTGAACTTTGTCTTGACGTAGTTCTTGACTTCATCATAGCCTGCCGCACCGGGATCGATCTCGGGCGCCTTGATCGTGATTTTCAGGTTATTGGTGGTGACATAGTAGTCGCCGTCGCCCGCGCTGGCGTCGACCTCAGCGATAAACGGGAAATCCTCTTTGACGGTGCCGTCCTCGTTGAGATATGCTTCTTCATCCACATCGGTGACAAGGCTGCCTGCCTCTACCTTTTCAGCCATCTGGTAAGAACCCCAGTAATAGCCGTTGACGTAGAAATCGACATAGCGGGAATCGGACGCGTACGGCATACCGACCGCGTCGGAAAGATCATAGAGGATACGGTTGCGGGACAGGGAATCATCCTGATAGTTCGGCAGGATAGAGTATTTCTTGTTCTTCTCCATACCCGCGATACCGACCTTCTTATCATAGGTGATGTTGTAACCCTTCTTCGGCTTGTCCCACGAGGTATTGCCTCTGCCCTTGATCTTCTTGATCGTGGTATTGTCGATCTTGCCGTCGGGGGTCACGATTGCGCCGGTCGCGGTCGCCTTGCGCTCTTTGTCGGCATTCAGATAGGTCATCAGGTCGGTACCATTGCCGTCGGCGTCCGGATTATTGATGTAGACCGCCGCTTCGGCGCTCGAGTGCATGAAAGTCAAAGTATAGCTGTGACCATCGACCGATACGGGATATGCCGTATCGGCAGTATACGGTACGGCTTCGGTTGCTTTGGAAGCGATCTCAACACCATTGACGGTGACCGCCGTATCATAGCCGTTGTAAATATCGACAGAATCCGTCCCTGCCGACGAGGGCAGGAAAAAGTATTTTTCATCGGGATTCTCTTCGATATAGTCCTCATCATGAATGCTCTGCCATGCCTGCCAAGCCTCGGTGTCAGAAGAATTGCTGACCGCATGCACAAAGAGCGATTCTTCGCTCACGATGTACGACAGAGAATCGGCACTTGCGGCAGTAAACGGTACAGCAGAAGCTATCAACAGCACCGCTAAGAATAATGCTATCATCTTTTTCATGGATATGCCTCCTCTATTGATATCTATTTGCATTATATAATTTTTTGTCAATGAATTCTAACATAATTTTATGATTTCATTAACACAATCCAATGTAATGGAACAAAATATATTCTATATGATATGTTTACAAAAAAGCCGGAAGGCAGACTGCCCTCCGGCTATGATGATTATACGGGATGAACCTTATTTGCCTTATCCAGCAAGTCGGAGTTGATACCGAGCTTTGCGTTGCGACGCTTCTCGAAGAAGTCGATCGCGACCTTCTGGAACTGGGCGTAGCTGAGGACGTCCTCTTCCTGCTCGATATACTGCGGGATCTCGGCGCGCAGCTTCTCAAGCTCCGGCTCTAAGAGATCGGCAGGACGGCAGTCGACAGGAGTCATATCGCCGATGATGCGCTTGCGGAACTCGGGATCGATAGGCATGGGAGTGGTGCCGTACTTGCCGGCAACCAGATCCTTGAACTCATTGGTGCACATCTTGTAGCGCTCGCCGGTGATGACGTTGAATACCGCCTGAGTGCCGACGATCTGAGAGGTCGGGGTGACAAGGGGCGGATAACCGCTGTCCTCACGCACGCGCGGAACTTCCTCCAGCACTTCGGTGAGCTTATCTTCCTTGCCCGCCTGCTTGAGCTGAGAGAGCAGGTTCGACAGCATGCCGCCGGGGACCTGATAGATCAGCGCCTTTGCGTCGGTCGCGAGCATCTTCGGGTCTAAAAGGCCGGATTTGATATATTTCTCGCGCAGAGTCATGAAGTAATCGCGGATGGGCGTCAGGCTCTCGAGGTCGATACCGGTGTCGTACTCGGTGCCCATGAACGCGGCTACCATCGACTCGGTCGGAGCATGCGAGGTGCCTAAGGCAAGCGGAGAGATCGCGGTGTCGATCATGTCAACGCCCGCTTCAACGCCCTTCATCAGGCACATGGAAGCAAGACCCGAGGTATAGTGTGTATGGAGCTGTAAGGGCAGGTCGACCTCGGATTTGATCGCTCTTACGAGCTTTTCGGTGTTATAAGGAGTCAGGAGCGCCGCCATATCCTTGATACAGATAGAATCCGCACCCGCGTCGGCAATGCGCTTCGCGTACTCAACATAGTATTCGTCGGTAAAGACGGGACCGGTGGTGTAGCTGATCGCTACCTGCGCGTGAGCGCCTTCCTTCTTGGCCGCCTTGATAGCGACCTGCAAATTCTTGATATCATTCAGCGCGTCAAAGATACGAATGATATCGATACCGTTGGCAACCGAACGCTGTACGAAATACTCGAGAACGTCGTCGGCATAGTGACGGTAGCCCAGCATATTCTGACCGCGGAACAACATCTGCAATTTGGTGTTTTTGCAATGATCGCGGATGGTGCGCAGTCTGTCCCACGGATCTTCATTCAAAAATCTCAGACAGCTGTCGAACGTCGCGCCGCCCCAGCACTCTAAGGAATGATAGCCGATCTTATCCATTGCGTCCAGGATCGGGAGCATTTCCTCGGTGGTCATACGGGTCGCGATCAGGCTCTGGTGCGCGTCGCGCAGAGCTGTCTCGGTAACTAAAATCTTCTTGCTCATAATACTCTCCTCTTAGCCGATGGTCACGAGGGTCGCGCCGGTGTCAACGCTCTCGCCCTTGCTGACGGCAACGGAAGTGATGGTGCCGTCCGAGGGAGCCTTGATCTCATTCTCCATCTTCATCGCCTCGAGGACAACGAGGACGTCGCCCGCCTTGACGGACTGACCGTCAGATACGTTGACGGAAACGATAGTGCCGGGCATAGGAGCGGCGACCTTCTCGCCCGCGGCCGCGGCAGCGGGAGCTTTCTTCGGAGCGGGTGCTGCTGCTTTAGCGGGAGCGGGAGCAGCAGCGGGTGCTGCGTCTGTGCCTAATTCTTCTACCTGTACGTCATATGCGGTACCGTTAACGGTGATTCTCAGATTTTTCATAACATTTACCCCTTTATTAAATCTTAGTAGTATGCTTCTTCGGAAGTGTGGAGACACGCTTACTTGTCAGCATGTCGACAGCCGCGACGATCTTTTCACGTAGCTGAGCCACTTCAACAACGTCGTCCACATAGCCGTCCTCAGCCGCCTTGACAGCAGAGAGATTCGCTTTAACATATGCTTCGGCAAGTGTATCCTGCTGAGCGACAGGCGCGTCGGCGATCGTTTCATCGAGGATAAGCGCCGCGGCTTTGGCAGCGACAGGCGATACGACTGCTTCGGGCAGCGCGTAAACCATATCCGCGCCCGAGGTCGCGCCTGCCAGCGCAATGTAGACAGAACCGACCGCTGTGCCCGAAACAACGGCGATCTTCGCGGTGGTAGCGTCAGCGTAGACGGAGATCAGCTTGGAAGCGTCGGCGAGATCGGCAAACTTCTCAGCGTCGACGATCGTGATGATCGGGAGCGAGAACGCGTCACAGAAACGGACGTGCTTCATAATCTTCTTCGCGCTGTCGGAAGAGATCTCGCCGCCCTTGGTGACAACGATACCGACAGGATAGCCATTAACACGACCAAAGGCGGTGCAGACAGGCTCGCCGTAACCGCCGCCGACACACAACAGGCTGTTTTCATCAGCAAAATACTTCGGCAGTTTATCGGGCTCTGCATAAGCGGGAACGGTCTCGAACGCCGGAGCGGGCTCCAGATTATTGGCAGGGAAATAAGAGAGCAGGGACTTTGCCTTATCCACACAGGCTTCAAAGCCCTCGCAGATAAAGGAAGCGATACCCGCGTTCAGGTTATCATCAGCTGTCGCCTTCTGACCGGTTGTATCGACGCCCAGCTTTGCGTCCTTATCCATGATGATATAATCCGCCGCGGCGGCAATCAGCGCGGAGGTGCCGAGGCAATTGCCCAGTACGACCGAGATCTGCGGGACGACGCCGCTGAGCTTTGCGCTCTTGCGGAGAATATCGCCGTAAGCGGAAAGCAGCTCATATTTCTGTTCCAGTCTGCCGCCGACAGAATCGTAGAAGCCGACAACAGGAGCGCCGGTTTTCAGCGCCGCGTTATACAGCTTAGTGATCTTTTTCGCCTGCGCTTTGCTCATCGCGCCGCCGCAATTGTCGACGTTCTGCGCGAACGCAAAGACAGGTACGCCGTCTACCGTGCCGAATCCGGTCACAGCCTCGGCGGCGCCGTCAGCGCTCTTTAAGTATGCGTCAGTTTCCTGAAAACTGCCGTCGTCAAAGAACGCGTTCAGTACATCGTAGGATGAATACTTCTCAGTACCCACAAACATTCCTCCCAAACAGGCAATCGCACCAAAACACGCAAATCGCATCATGTACCGACTGCCACAAATTTATTCATTGTATATTATATAACAAAGTCAGGAAAATTACAAGAAAAACGTGCAAAAAATAACTCCCTTTTTCAAGGGAGCTCAGTTCAATCATGGTGATGATTCAATATTTTGGACAGATCGCTCTTCATCTTCCCGTCCTTTAAAGAGAAACGAACCGTCTGCAAGGTCGGGGACAGCATGGGGTTATCGCTCTCCACATAGAAGCAGGAGTGATTCAGCCCGTATGAGCCCAGGGCGCGGATGATGGTGTCGAGGATGGCATAGGTATCCTTGTCCATAGTCTCGGGGTCTGTCATGGGGATCAACTCCGTGATCGCAAGGATATAGCCGTTGTGGCGGAATTTGACATAGCCGCACGGTACATTATCTAAAAAAGCGTTCAGCGCTTTTATCTCATTGTTCTCATTATTCGGGTCGGGTTTGACGACTAACATAGCTCCTCCAAATTCGATATTATGCAAACGGATCGAAATTCTCGTTCGGATTAGGGTCGGCGTAGAGCTTGCGCACCTCGATATCGGTCAAATCGCGGTACATGCCCGAGCGCAGTCCGCCGAGCTTGACGCCGCCGATCGCGATACGCTTCAAACGCGCTACCTCGAGTCCGACTGTGTCGCACATCTTGCGGATCTGGCGGTTGCGACCCTCACGAATGACGATCTCCAGCACACAGCGTCCCCCATCCTTGTCACGGCTGACGACGCGCACCTGAGCAGGAGCGGTCTTTCTGCCGTCGATGACAACGCCGTTTTCGAGCTTCGCGACCTGTTCGTCGGTGATGTTCGGGCGCACGGTCACGCGGTAGACCTTGTTGACGTGCTTCTTCGGGTGCATGATGTGGTTGGCGAATTCACCGTCGTTGGTCATCAGAAGCATGCCCTCGCTGTCGCGGTCGAGTCTGCCGACGGGATAAAGACGGACATCGATATCTTTGATCAAGTCCGCGACGCACCGTCTGCCGCGTTCATCGCTCATGGTGGTGAGCACGCCGCGCGGCTTATTGAGCATGATATATCGCAGCTTCGGCTTCGCTGTACCGGTGACACGGCGTTTGCCGACATAGACCTTGTCGTTGTACGGATCGACCTTGTCGCCGATCTGAGCGACTCTGCCGTTGACGCGCACACGTCCTGCCGCGATCAGTTCTTCACTTTTTCTTCTTGACGCTACGCCGCAGTCGGCGAGCATTTTTTGCAATCTGACTAACTGTGCCATGTTAATTGTATATCCTTAATAAATCTTTTAACCATTCAAAAAAGCCGCGTTTTCGGCTGTCATACGCGACGCTTTCGGCATAATACAGCGGCGTTTCGCCCAATACATTGCCGTCAATCGAATATACGACCCTGCCTGCCTGTTCATCCTTTTCAACAGGAGCATAGGCGAACGAGGGCAAAGTTACCTGCGTTTTTATCGCATTTTCCTGCCCTTTCGGTACCACAAAAGTAGAGGCTTCATCAAAATACAGCGGAACAGAATCCTGATCCCCGCCGACGATATCGAGTGTATATGCAGTCTGCTCAGGCTGAACGGAAACAAAGTTCTCAAAGCCGTACTCATACAGCGCGATATGGTCGTCCCAGTCGTCGCGGTCATTCAGCGTCACCGCTACCAGCGTCATATTATCCCGCTTTGCCGCAGATACCAGACATCTGCCGCTTGATTCCGTATAGCCCGTCTTGCCGCCGATACAGTTATCGTACATACGCAGGAGCTTGTTGTGATTCGGATAGGTCACGAACTTATCCGCGGGATAGACGAACTCGACTTCCATCGAGGTCTGCGAGGTGATGTACGCGAAATCGTCATTCTGTAAAGCGTACGCCATCAGCAGAGCCATATCATGCGCGGTGGAATAGTGATCCTCGTCATCAAGCCCGCTGGGCGTGACAAAATGTGTATCCGTCATGCCGATCTCTTGCGCTTTGTCGTTCATCAACGCGGCAAAGCCTTCGATACTGCCCGCGACAGAGATCGCCGCCGCGTTCGCCGCGTCGTTGCCCGACTGCATCATCATGCCGACAGCGAGATCGTACAGGCGCACCTTTTCCCCTCTTTTGAGGTACATGGAGCTGCCCTCCGCCATCATCTCTTCGGTGAATTCCACCACACGGTTATCATCCTCTGCCGCTTCCAGCGTCAGGAGTGTCGTCATGATCTTTGTCGTCGACGCCATCGGCAGAGGCGTATCTGCGTTCTGCGATAACAGCGTTTTACCGTCGTCAACACAAAGCAGCTCAAACGCCTGAGCGGAAGTCGTCACTTCATCAGCGTGGACAGGAACGATCACAACCGCGGTCAGAAGTACACATACGACAAAAACAGATATCAGCTTCTTCATACAATCACCCGATAGAGTTTATGAAACTGTCGGGGATATTATGAAAATCAGATATCGAAGCTGTCTAAATCGTTCTCGAGATCGGTCTTATCGGTCTTGTCCTTCTTGATAAAGGAAGATATCTTATCGAACGCCTCGGGTATCATGCCGACAATGCGGTCAGCCGCGCCGTCGTACTTCTCGATCGGGATGAACTTGACGTTGCCCTTGCTGATACTGAGGAAACCGATGGGCTGGATGGTCACGCCTGCGCCCGAACCGCCGCCGAAGCAGTCGCGGTTATCCTTCTTGGTCGGCAGGTCGGAACCGCCCGACGCAAAGCCGTAGGTGACCTTGGACACGGGGATGATGGTCGTGCCGTCGGGAGTGGTGATCGGGTCGCCGATGATAGTATTGACGTCGATCAGCTCTTTGATTTTCTTCAATGAAGTGTCTAACAAACTGTTGATCGGATGTTCACTCATGGTTACATCTCCTTATTCTATCTATTGGTTACACCCTTTCGGGTGACATTTACAATCTGATCCTGACGATCAGGAGCTTCACAGCCGCCTTGATCGCTTCCCATACGACAAAGATGATCCTGAGACACGCGTGGACGTCCGCGTAAAACTCTGTCGGTCTGTCGGGGTCGAATACAGGTTCTACGGAAACATGATAGTCCCTGCAGACCGTCGCGGCGGTAATGATATTCACCGCGGGATACAGCGCGGAGCAGATCCGTCCGTAGTTGACCGCTACCGACGCCGCGTCGTCGCCCGAGAGCGTGATACCGACGTCGAGCTTCTTGATCACGATATGGGAGAATATGCCCTTCAACGCGCCGACGGCGATCTTCGCCAGGGAGACAAACAGCGAGATCAGACCGCTGAGTCCCTTCTTCTCTTTCAGCTTGGATAAATAAGAGGGCTTTTTCTTCTTTTCTTTCTCTTCTTTCTTCGGCTTCTTTTCCTCGGGCTTTTTCTCCTTCGGCTTTTCTTTCTTCTTCGGCTTCTTCTCCTTTGGCTTTTTTTCGGGAGAAATGAGCGTGATTTTGATGAAAAGCACTTTTAAAATCAGCGTAACAGTCTCTGAATACTGCATGAGCACCTCTACCCTGATCAGCATGATCAGAAAAAGCAGGAGCAGTATGCCGAGGATGATATATAAGGCTATCAAATCATTTACCTTCTACGGCTTCGGCTACGATCTCTTCCACCGAAGCGGTCACCGTATCGTCATCGGGATTCTCGGTATTTTCCGTTTCATTCTCAAAGATACTCAGCTGTTTTCCCCTGTCGCCCTTGTCCTCGTCCTTCGGTATCGGCGGCAGCTCGTCCAGCGAGCTGATCGAGAAACATCTGAGGAAATGATCGGTCGTGCCGTACAGCAGCGGTCTGCCGGGCAGCTCCAATCGACCTCTCTCCTCGATCAGACCCTTAGTCGTCAGGGAGCCGATGACGCCGGAGCAATCGACGCCGCGCACCTGCTCGACAAAGCTCTTGGTGACAGGCTGGTTATACGCGATGACTGCCAGCACCTCCATCGCCGCCTGCGACAGCGGGATGTTGCGGCGCAGATCCATCGCCTTACGCACCTGTGGCGCATATTTTTTTACCGATACCATCTGATAGCTGTCGAGCAATCGGATGATGGTGATACCTCTGTCCATCGCGGCATACTCGTCGATGAGAATGTCCATCTGCGTTTTTACCGCGCTTTCGGTCAGTTCGAGCGTTTCCGCCAAGCGTTTTACTTCAACGGGATCGCCCGCTGCAAAAAGTATTGCCTCAATCGAGGAACGATATTCTTTTTCCGTCATGGTGATCCCTCCTTATTTTTCGATCATGCTTACGATCGCTTCGTCGCCGTCGCCGTCAATACGCACGCGCTTGCCCTTGACCAGCTCCAATACCGCCAAAAACGTCGCGACAAGCTCGCTTCTGCCGTTGCTGGCAGTGAACAGCTCGCTGTACGTAACGGTCCTGCCGTGCCACAGACGGCGCATAACGTGGATGATACGCGAAGATACCGAAACGATCTTCCTGCTGACGATACCCGCGAACGCCGAACGGTCGGGCGGGAGCTTTCGCTGACCGCGTCCGACGGCGCTGATATACGCCGCCGAAATATCCATCGGGTCATGGATACGGTTATAGGTCATATCGAACTCCACCTTGGACGGGGATTTCGTGAAGGTATCGAAGTCCACAAGCGGCGCGAGCATGCGGGCGATCTCACGGCACTGCTGATACTCGATCAGCTGTCCGGTAAGCTCTTTCTTAAGGTCCTCCGCTTCATCCTCATACTTCGGCAGGAGCATGGCGGACTTGATATAGACCAGTCTGGACGCCATCTCGAGGAACTCCGAGGCAATGTCCATCTCATTCTCACGCATCAATTCGATCTGCTCCATGTACTGATCGAGCAGATCGGCGATCTTGATATCATAAATGTCGATCTTATTCTTGATGACCAGCGTCAACAGCAGGTCAAGAGGTCCGTCATAGACCTCAAAGTGATAGGTCAGCTTCTGTTCGCCTACCTCCATCGTTTTCACATCGGAGGGCAGGATGGTGATTTGGTCATTCACTTTTTCAGACATCATGACCCTCCTTTCGGTCAGATTGACGTTCTTTTAAAAGAGCGAGAACGGTAAGGCGGTGATCCAGTTAATAAACATAAGCACGTAATTGCTCAGGAAGTTGAGCGGGATCGACAGAACGCCCGCCCACAGCAGCGCGATCAGTACGATCGAAATGATCTGCTGATAACGGTAGAACCACATCACCCACTTGTCGGGCAAAAATACAAACAATATCTTCGAACCGTCAAGGGGCGGGATCGGAAGAAGATTGAATACCGCGAGACGAATATTGATCAGTATATAGAAGGACAGGAACATATACACATACTGTCCGATATTGTTTGACACAAAAAAGTCAGGCGCGAATTTCACGATACCCTGAAATACAAGACCGCCAACGATAGCCGCGACGATATTCGCGACAGGTCCCATCAGCGCGACGATCGCCATGCCGAGCTTGGGCTTTTTGAAATTGCGCGCGTCAACGGGAACGGGCTTTGCCCAGCCGAAGCCGAACAGCAAAAGCGCCAAAGCGCCGAAGGGGTCGATATGCGCTAAAGGATTCAGCGTCAGTCTGCCGCGGTACTTGATGGAGGTATCGCCGAGCTTCGCCGCGGTGAAGGCGTGCGCCCACTCGTGAAACGGCAGTACCAGAAAGATGATCAGCAGGATCGCAAGTATTTGAGAGACAGCGGAGTAAAAGTCCAGCTGACCGGATAATAAACTCAATAACATAATATCACCATAGTTCAAAATATCAGAAAAACATACACTTTTCAGATTGACATATAAATACAGAATATAGTATACTATAAATCGACGGAAATAGCAAGTTGAAAAAGTTGAAATAAATTTTCAGAAAACTATTGCATTTTACAGAATTTTCTGCTATTATAAACGAGTTAACGTATGTATACATTTCTATTATTAATCTTAAAGGAGGTGTACAAGCATGGCAAAATGTGATTTTTGCGGCAAGGATGTTAAATTCGGCATCAAGGTCTCTCACTCACACAGACGTTCCAACAGAACCTTCAAGCCTAACGTTCAGAGAGTAAAGGCTATTGTTGACGGCACTCCTAAAAGAGTACACGCTTGCACCCGTTGCTTACGTTCAGGTAAGGTAACAAGAGCGGTTTAATCAACAAACAACTGACCCCCGAGGTAACTCGGGGGTTTATTGTTTTTTTCGGCGCATAGCGCAGCAGAAGCATCCTTAGCTGTTCAAAGCAGCATACTCTTCCCCTATTGCACTTCGGGTTGAATCATATTTTCTAAACGTATGGGCGGCACATTTCTGTGCCGCCCTTGTATATCAAGTATCATTCATATCAGAACAAAGTATGCTCACCCTGTGCCTGCTTGTATATCAGCATCGCATCGTTGGACTGCACTTTACCGTTTCCGTTGGCGTCAGCGCATTGCAGCGCGTAGCCCGTCAGCTGATCCTGTGCCTCACCCTGTGCGTGCTTGTACGCCAGCATGGCGTCGTTGGATTGCACCTTGCCGTTCTGATTGACGTCGCCGTACATATACAGCTCAACATCCAGCCATTCTTCGCCCTTGACCTCGATCTCATAGGTTCGAGGAACATAGGTCGAGGCAGGTGCCAGTTCCAGCGTATAGTTCCCCTTATACAAACCGGGAATCCATGTATATTTTTTGTCAGCTCCATCGGCTATGGTACCGTCATACCGGTGCTGCTGCTCACCGTTGATATAGATCCGCCGCCAAATCTTGACGTCTACATCCTTAGAGATATTCAGCACGGCCCTAATTTCACAGATCGGAAACTCCGGCATTTTGATCGCGGTACTGTAAAGCGTTCCGTCCACATAGAACGTCCTGCCGTCGAGAGTCATCGTGCCGTTATAGATACAGACGCGGAGATACTGCTCCGAGTCCTCTTTTTGTATCGTATAAAAATTGCTCTTGCCTATCGTCGTCCAATTCTGCTTATCGGTGCTGCGTTCCCAACGGTAGTTCACGGCGTTCAGCTTTCCCGCGGGACCCATACGCGTACAGGTCAGCTTTTTGCCTACTGCTACGCCCTCAGTGACAGTAGTCGTCACCGCACCGCTGATCGGAACATGTACGTTCAAGCTCAGGAATTTATCATTCCCTGTACCGAAGTCGATCGCGTTGAACTGCTCCGGCGTACCCTTGAAATAAACAACGGCGTTATCTTCAAAATCGAACGCAAGCGCCCCGTCTCCGATCGTTTTCAAATTGGTGCCGATCGTGACAGAGGTTGTTTGGATCGTGCGGAAGAACGCATGTTCACCGAGCTCTTCCACAGCGGGCAGATCGACCTTGCGGATCGCGGTATAATAAAACGCGTATGCGCCGATCTTCTTCAGATTCGCGCCCCAGCTGACATTTCCGATCAGTATATCATAAAAGGCATAGTCATCGATCTCGGTCAGGCTGTCGGGAAGCTCCAGCTCAATATCATAACTCTTTTCATAATTGATATCGAAAGGGTACGCTGTGCGAAAGGCGTTCTTACCGATTTTGGTGATACCCTCCCCGATCGTAAAGCGATAAACGCCCGAGACCGCACCACGCTCCATCCACGGAGCGGTGCTGAGCTCATATTCATCAATGCCATAGTCGGGGATCACGGCGGGCTTTGACGGGTCGATCGGTTCAAAGCTGACGATGCCGTATAAGGTATCGTCCACGTCATACGACCATTTCAGATTAGCGCTCTCGATGGTACCGCCGTCCTTATGTCCGGCTCTCTCCCATTTTCCGGATACTGTCAGATCTGCCTCAGCGGCATGAGCCGTCAGCGGAAGGGCGGTGAAGATCATCACCAATGCTAATATAATACAGAAAACAGCTTTTCGCATAAACATCACTTCCATGAAAACATTACAATTGAATTTTAGCATAAATCATATTGTGAATCAATCCGCAGGAATCACAAAGAACCGCAGGAAAACCCGCGGTTCTTTTGCAGTTTAATTGTGTATGAATACTATTTCTTATTCTTGCTCTTCTTGACCAAAACGACGATCAGGATGATAACGCCGGGAATCACAAGGAACAGTACGACTGCGAAAATGATGATCCACAGAAGCAGGCTGCCGCCTAAGGACGCCAGAAGATTACCGAAGAAACTGCCGCCTCTGGTGGCGATCGTGATAGGCTGATACTCTGTAGGCGCGGTCGTAGGCGTTGTTTTAGCCGTGGTTTCTTTCGATTTTGTCGGCTTTTCGGCAATGGTCTCGGACGTAGTTTCATCAGAATCATCCGTCGGGATCACAGGCTTATCGTCAGAGGATTTCAGCTTCGGGATCGAGGTCGTCTCAACGTGGCTCGAGTCGTTCGCGCAAACGCGCTGTGCTTCGCCCTCGGCGTCGGTGGTGGGCTGCTTGATGATCTTCCACTCGCCCCAGTCGTGACCGATCGCGTCGGAAAACGCGTCGTCGTGGTCGATGATCTCCGCTGTCGCGGCGTTATCCCAAAACCACTTACCGCATTTCTCACATTCGTAATGACCCTTATCGCCCTTTTCGGTGCAGGTCGGGTAGCTGAAACTATAGTAATACAGCGAGTGACTGCACGTAACGGAACCATAAAAATCGGTATTTGACTGGACGTACTCGGAATTTCCTCCCGCCGAGCTGTCCGCCGCGGCGCACACCTCAAAGTAATAGCTGCCGTCACCACTGCTCTGGATCGTCGAGTTGAAATCATAGGCGGTGGATGACGTTGTAACAGAAGTCACAAAACCGCCGTCTTTATACAGCTCAACAATGTAATAGACCGCGTCGGCGCTCCCGCCCCATGAGGCGATACCGCCGCTGAGGTAAGGAGTAGTCGGCGCTGAGGTTGCCGCCGCGCTGATACTGAGAGAAAGGATCAACAGGATAAGGATGAGAGGGATGAATACTTTTTTCATAAAAAAGCCTCCTGACGCAGTAAATCCAAAAGTGTTCCGCTAAAAATAAATATTTATCAAAATCACTATAACATACTCCGACAAAAAGCGCAATCCAAAAAATCCGTACCGTATTTGTGCATAATCAATAAAGCCGCAGGCGCTTGACCCGCGGCTTTGTTTATTGAATTGACGATCAGCCTAACATCGACTCGACAATACCTTTGAGAGCATAGAGCGCTTCGTCAGCCTTGGTCAGATCCTTACCGCCTGCCATGGCGATGTTGGGCTTGCCGCCGCCGTTGCCGCCCGCGATCTTCGCGACCTCACGGACGATATTGCCGGCTTTGAGACCTTTTTCGATTGCCTTCTTGGTACAGACGCACGAAAAGACCAGCTTACCGCCCTTAGTGGACGCGAGTATTACGACAGCATCGTCAACGGTCTCATAGATATACTCGCACATCTTGCGCAGAGCGTCGGTGTCAGCACCGTTGTACATCGCGGTAACGATCTTCGTATCTCCGACACGCTCGGAGTTCTCAAGGATCGAGCCTGTCTGATCCTTCGCCATCTCGTCGCGCAGTCTCTCGAGCTCTTTCTCATTCTCTTTATATTTTTCCATCAGACGCTGCGCGCCCTCGACCAGCTCGAGAGGATTATTGATATGCAGCATATGCGCCGCCTGTCCGATCATCATGATCGCGTCATTCAGATACATGAGGAAGTTGTGACCGGTCACTGCTTCGATACGGCGAACACCTGCCGCGACAGAACCCTCCTGCTTGATCTTAAACATACCGACCTTGGCGGTGTTGTCGACATGAGTACCGCCGCAGAATTCCTTGGAGAACGCACCCGCCTCTACGACGCGGACGATTTCGCCGTATTTCTCGCCGAACAGCGCCATAGCGCCCTTCTTCTTCGCTTCGTCGATACTCATTTCGGTGCAGGTGACAGGAATACCCTCGAGGATTTTGTCATTGACGATCTTTTCGACCTTGAGAAGCTCCTCAGCGGTCATCGCGGAGAAGTGTGTGAAATCGAAACGAACGGTATCTTCGTTGACCAGCTGACCCGCCTGCTGTACATGGGTGCCGAGAACCTCTCTCAGAGCCGCCTGCAGCAGATGCGCCGCGGTATGGTTGCGCATGATATCCTGTCTGCGCTCAATATCGATCTTTGCGGCAACGGTATCGCCGACAGCGATCGTGCCTGTGGAAACCTCGCACATGTGCATGAAAACGCCTGAGGGATCTTTCTTCACATCATCGACGTCGATCTGACAGTCGCCCGCACTCAGCTCGCCCGTATCGGCGACCTGACCGCCGCTCTCGGCATAGAACGGTGTACGGTCGAGGACGATCACAACGCTTTCGCCCTCCTGAGCACGGTCGACGCGGTCTCCGTCCTTGACGATCGCGACAACCTTGCTCTCGCTCTCATAGTCGGTATAGCCGATGAACTCGCTTGCACAAAGGTCGGAGAAATCGACAGCGTCGCTGACCCACGCGTCCGCGCCGGCATTCACGCGCGCCTTGCGGGAACGCTGCTTCTGCAGGAGCATCAGCTCATGGAAACGCTCGACGTCGACCTCAATGCCGCGTTCCGCGAGGATCTCACGGGTCAGGTCGATCGGGAAGCCGAAGGTGTCGTTGAGCTTGAAGGCGTCTTCGCCGCTGAGGACGCTGATATCGTCATTCTCAATAATGCTCTCAAGCAGGTTCATACCCGCGTCAATGGTTTTGGCGAAATTCTCTTCCTCGACCTTGATCAGCTTGATGATATAATCCTTCTTCTCGACCAGCTCGGGATAAGCGGAGGCGTTCTCCTTGATCACGGTATCGCATACCTGATACAGGAACGGCTCTGTTCTGCCGAGCAGTCTGCCGTGACGCGCCGCTCTGCGGAGCAGTCGGCGGAGCACGTAGCCCCTGCCTTCGTTAGAAGGCATTACGCCGTCGGCGATCATGAAGGTGGTGGAGCGGATATGGTCGGTAATGACGCGCAGAGAGATATCATTCTTCTCATTCTCGCCGTAATTCACGCCGACGATCTGAGAAATATGCTTCATGATATTCTGAACGGTGTCGACCAGGAAGAGGTTGTCCACGCCCTGCATGACGCACGCGAGACGCTCGAGACCCATACCCGTATCGATGTTTTTCTTTGCAAGCTCGGTGTAATTGCCCTTGCCGTCGGACTCAAACTGTGAGAACACGAGGTTCCAGACCTCGACAAAGCGGTCACAGTCACAGCCGACATGGCAGTCGGGGTTGCCGCAGCCCTTCTCGGGGCCGCGGTCAAAATAGATCTCGGAGCAAGGACCGCAGGGACCTGAGCCGTGCTCCCAGAAGTTATCTTCCTTGCCTAAACGGACGATATGGGACGGATCGACGCCGACCTCTTTTGTCCAGATCTCAACAGCCTCATCGTCCTCTTCATAGACGGAGCAGTATAACAGCTCCTCGGGCATTTCCAGAACCTTCGTGAAAAATTCCCACGCCCACGCGGTCGCCTCGCTCTTGAAGTAATCGCCAAACGAGAAGTTGCCCAGCATCTCGAAGTAGGTGCCGTGACGCGCGGTGATACCGACGCGCTCGATATCGGGCGTGCGGATACACTTCTGACAGGTCGTCACGCGGTTGCGCGGCGGGGTGACCTCACCGGTGAAATACTTCTTCATCGGCGCCATGCCCGAGTTGATCAGAAGCAGGGAGTTGTCGTCCTTCGGGATCAGCGGAAAGCTCGGCAGACGAAGATGTCCCTTGCTCTCCATGAAGGACAGAAATTTTTCTCTGAGTTCATTTAAACCCATATACTGCATTGTAAAAACCTCATTTCAGATGATGATATATAAAGATAATTAATTGCGTTTTCGGATGACGGAGCCTTTCGGGATGAAACGGTCGGCAGTCATATATAATTTTTGCATAGGATGCGGAGCGGACGGCACGTCTTCCCCATCCTCGTTCTGTAAGCGGATGCATTTGACCTCGAACGAAAAACCGTCGGGCGGTAGGATATCGAGCGTATCGCCGACAAGAAACTTGTTGCGCTGTGTAATGACCGCGATGTTCTTGTCGTTACTGCTTTTTTCACACACCGCGACCGCGTTGTAGTGACGGATATAACCGCCGCTCTCGGTCTCCTGACCCGGCTCGCCGTAGAAGAAGCCGGTGGAATAGGCGCGGTGGCTGATCTTGTCCAGCTCTTCCACGATCCAAGGGCTGACACGGTAATCCGCGTCGTCAAGACGGTCGAAGTATTCGTCGACCGCGTGGCGGTAAGCGTTGGTCGTGACGGCAGTGTAGTAGTAGGTTTTCGCCCTGCCTTCGATCTTCAGGCTGTCAACGCCTGCACGCACCAACTCGGGGATGTGTTCGATCATGCACAGATCGCGGGAGTTGTACAGGTAGGTGCCGTCGCTGTGTTCTTCCACAGGGAAGAACTGCCCCTCGCGGTTTTCTTCGTAGAGGTGGTATTTCCAGCGGCAGGGCTGAGCGCAGTCGCCCCGGTTCGCGTCGCGTCCCGTCATGAAAGAGGAAATCAGACAGCGGCCCGAAAAGGACACGCACATCGCGCCGTGCACAAAGCACTCGATCTCGAGGTCTTTCGGGATCTTTGCCCGCAGCTCGGCGATCTCGTCGAGGCGCATTTCACGTGCCAGCACCACGCGCTTCGCGCCCATATTGTACCACGCAGTTGCGGACTCATAGTTGATGATACCGCCCTGCGTCGAGATATGCCGCTCCACATCGGGCGCATATTTCTTCGCCAGCTCAAACACGCCGAGGTCAGCGATGATGAACGCGTCCACTCCGCAGCTCTGTGCTTCTCTCAGAAAATCGGGCATAGCGGGAATATCGGCGTTGCGCGGTAAGGTATTACAGGTCAGATAGACCTTTTTATGGATCTCATGCGCTTTCTTGCAGGCTTCATTTAATTCTTCCAAAGAAAAATTCTTGGACGCGGTACGCATGCCGAAGCTCTTGCCCGCAAGATACACGGCGTCCGCTCCGTAGCGCAACGCCGTGTCAAAGCTCTCCATGTCGCCCGCGGGCGAGAGGATCTCAGGCTTATTCATAATTGCCTTCGCCGCTTCCGTCACTGCCGTAGTAATCGTAATAGTCGTAGTAATAATCGTAGTAGTAATCGTAATTACTGGTGGTCGTGCCGTTGGCGATCGCTTCAAGATTTGCCTCATGCTCTTCGTTAGTCACGGCATAGTAAGGCGTAGAGCCGTTTTCGACCTTGTCATGACAGAAATAGAGATAATCGGTCTCGTTGGGATTGATCGCCGCCTTGATCGCTTCGGTACCCGGGTTGCAGATCGGTCCCGGCGGCAGACCGTTGAAGTCATTGGTGTTGTAGGTAGAATGGAAACTTGTTTTGATGCTTTCGGGGACGTCCGTCGCTTTGCGGTAAGGATAGTATACGGTACAGTCGCAGTTGAGCATTGCGACGCCGTATTCCACGCCGTACTTGAGTCGGTTATGTAAGATGGACGAAATGTAGTACATATCGTCACGCGATGCCGCCTCTGCCTGGATGATGGAAGCGATGGTGAGGATCTCGTCCACACTGTAGCCGGTACCCTTCGCCTCATCCGCCAGCGTCGACTTCTTGGAGTTGCTGAAATACTTCTCCTTATGCAGTTCGATCTTGTTGTCGTAGTTGTTCAGGAATTTGCTGATGACCGACTTCGGATCCTCGCCGATATAGAAATCATAGGTATCGGGGAACAGATAGCCTTCGAGCTTATAGTAACGGTCGCCCGCGTTCGAGATATCCTGCAGGAAGGTGAAGTCCTCGTCAAAATACTCGCTGTTGCACAAATCAAGGAACGCCTGGATATCGCTGATAACATTGTTTTCATGCAGAGTATTCGCGATCTCGAGGATGTTCATACCCTCGGTGATCTGGACGGTCACGATATCGGTACGGTTGACGTTGCTCTGCAAAAAGTTGATGATCGCCTCATAGTCCTTGTCGGTCTCGATCTCAAAATCGCCCTGACGGAAGCCTTCGACCGACGAGGTGAAGTTCGCGTACATCTTGAAGAAACCGGGCTGGGTGATGACGTTGGACTGATAGAGAACATTGGCGACGTCGTCCATCGTCGGGTCGGCAGGGATATGGATCGTCACCTTAGTGGGATTATCCTCGCGGGAGATCGCCATCAGGTCGTTGATACCGACCAGCAGGAACTGGGAGAGAACGACCGCGACGATCAGGATCATCGTCAGCCAAACCAGCTTGAAGATACGGCGGTTGCGCTTCGCCTTGCTTTTCTCGATCTGCTTCTCTTCCTTTTTCTGCTGTTTGAGCGCTTTTTTGGAATCGCGCTCAATCCGCTTTTTGGTATCGCTGTCCGAGTAAGAGTTTATCTCACGGTTCCTTCTGCGGCGGCGCTGAGAGGATTCCTCCGCCGTGCGCTTCTCAAAAGAGGAATAGTCCGCGGCAGGCTCGTCGCCGCCGAAGTCGTAGTCGCCGCGGATCGCGCTGTGATCGGCGGATCGGCGGAATTCCTCCATCTTCTTGCGGCGGGTCTCCTCGATGGATTCCTCGGGAAAATTATTTCGTGAATAATCACTCATCATGAATGCTCCTTTATGAAGTTACTTCATATTTCGTGTAAAGCTATCCGTATGGATAACGTCCGTTTTGATATCAAATTCATCCGTCCCGATCGTCGGGATGACGCTGTCGGCATAGCACAAAGCCGCTTTGACGCCTTTGAAATCGGCGAGATAACGGTCGTAGTAACCGCCGCCGAAGCCCAAGCGGTAACCGCGCATATCACAGCACAAAGCGGGACAGACGCACAGCGTCTTTTCGTCCGCGGTGATCTTTTCGCAGGATTCATCGGGTTCAAGGATTCCGAATTTACCCGCTTTCAGCTGAGACAAAGAGCTGATCTTGCGGAAAATCATCTGTCCTTCATCAAGGCATACGGGAAGTCCGACGGTCTTGTGATTGGACAGCGCGGCATGCAGGATCAGCGAGGTGGCTATCTCAAAGGGTCTTGCCATATAGAGCAGGACGGTATCGGCAGAGCGGTACTCGCGGCTGATCAGCAGACGCGTCTGGATCTCCATGTCGAGAGCGTTTTTGCGCTCAAGCTCCTCACACAGCTTCTTTCGCTGTTCGGTAAAGAACGCTCTGAGATACGCCTTGTCGGATGAAGCGGGATTCACAGTACCCATCAGCACTGCATCGACTTTGCGATGCGCTCCGCTTCACGCTCCGACTCGACCTGAGCGACGATGGCGAAGCCGAAATCGAGCGCGCAGCCTGCGCCCTTGGCGGTAATGATCTTACCGTCGACAACGACCTTCTCCGCGGATACCTCCGCCTCCAGAAGCTCGTCCTCAAAGCCGGGGAAGCAAGTCGCTTTCCTGCCCATCAGCACGCCCATCTTTCCTAAGATCGACGGCGCGGCGCAGATGGCGCAGACGTATAGATCGCGGGACACACAGTAGGAAACAGCGTCCCTGACGCGTTCCTCAGCGTAAAGATTCTTCACGCCGGGCATACCGCCGGGAAGGATCACGCCGCTCATGTCCTCGTTGATCTCAAATTCATCGATATGCATATCGGCAGTCACGGGGATATCGTGCGCGCCGCAGATGAGCTTGGAACCGACGCCGACCGTGGTAACGCCGATATCGGCACGGCGCAGGATATCAACGGTCGCTAACGCTTCGATCTCTTCAAATCCGTCGGCTAAAAAACAGTAAAACATCGTTTTCCTCCTAATGAAAAACAGCGTGGCTTTTTGTATACAGGATATCGGGATGGTAGCTCAACTTGGCTTTTCGAAGCCCTTCAAGCCCCATATCCTCTTCCCTGTTGATCAGTTTGTACTTCGTATAATGCTTCGCAAATTCATTGTTGATGACCGCAAAGCCCTCGTCGATATCGACCGCTTTCTCAAAGCTGACGTCGCAGACGCAGTCGTTGATCTCGGAAGCGATACACATCGCGGCAGGCTTATCGCTGACATACAGTATCAGTCCAAACAGCCCCAGCTCATCAAAATGATCGAAGGCGTCGCGGATGATATCCAGCTCGCCTGTATCGTCGTTCTCCGCCTGCCATCGTTTTGCAACATCCATCGCGTCGGCAAAGTTATTTTTACATAATTCTTTTACAGAATAATCTATATAAGTTCGTTTGAAGCGGGAGAGGTGATTGCGCTTTGCGTGGTATTTCTTACCCGCAAGCTGTGCAAGATTCTCTCTTTCGTAAATATAATCAAAGGAGTCTCTGTCCTCAGAAAGAACGATCCTGTCGCCGTACAACCGCTTGATCAACTCGGCATTCGTTTCATTCAGCAAGCCGATCAGGGGCTTTACGCCGTGTTCTTTTGCGTCGAGAAGGACTTTTTCGATCGCTTTTCTGATATCGCCGTTGGTCATCGGCAGTGAATAACCCGTAAGCTGTCCGTCGATATAGTAGCACTTGTAATAGCTGTCCTCATCAAACGCGACGCGGATATTGTAATGATCGCGCCAGAGGTAAGTATTCACAAAGCCTGTATCACAGCCGATCTGACCGCTCTGTCTAACAAAGGCTTCGATACGCTCCTTATCCGCTATGGCAGGGGGTCTGAAATCAAGCATGGAACTTTTCCTTTATCTTCCCGAGGATCGTATCGCTGATCGCTTCGATCGTTTTCATCCCGCCGTCTTCGGTACAGTCGATCCGCTCCCATCCAAGGTGCTCGATCGCGTACATCGCGGAATTGCGGCATCTCAGCAGATAGGCGAAATCCGCTTCGTGGATATCCTTCTTGCTTTCGTCGCCCTGATACCTGCCGCAGATCAGCTTTTGACTGATAGCGGGATCGACCTCGAGGAAGATGACCATATCGGGCGCGGGGATCGAAAGGCGGTTGTACTCATAGTCAAAGAGCCATTCGATGTAGCTGTCGCGCTCGTCCTCGGAGAGCTTCGCCATCTGGTGAATGATATTCGAGGTGGTGTAGCGGTCGGCGATGATGTAATCATATTCCGCGTAATCCCTGCCCCATGTGTTGATGTAGGACGCGACGCGGTCGACCGCGTAAAAGGATGACGCGGCGTAGGCGTTCACGTCGTCGGGACTGTCGCCGAGCTTTCCGCCGAGGTACATCCGCACCAGCGCGGAAGAATCGCTCTCATAATCGGGAAAGCTGATCGTGCGGGCTTTATATCCCATCTGTGTCAGCCGCTCGGCAAGGAGCTTGCTCTGGGTCGCCTTGCCCGAACCGTCCAGACCGTCAATGACGATCAGCTTGCAATTGTTTTCTGCCATTAAAGCACACACTTTCCTTTATAATCTTTAGTATTATATCATATATAGGCGAAATATTCAATAGGCAGAAAGTTACATTACAATGACAAAAGCCCCGAAAAATCGGAGCTTTTTACTATATCAGACCCATGATGAGAGCTGTGATAAACGCGCCCGCGGAGCTTGACAGCGCGACGACGATCAGCGGCAGATCAAAATATGCCATCAAAAGGGCGATCACCGTACCGACCGAAGAGGTCACGACGCTGCCTGTCGCGAAGAATATCGCGGGAAAGGTCATCGCCGACAGCACGGCGTACGGAATATAATACAGGACAGAATTGATGAAGCGGGATTTGATTTTTCCCCGCACCGCGGCGAAGGGTATCACGCGGATCAGATAGGTGGTCACCGCCATCACGGCGATATATGCGACAATGCTCATGACTGCGCCTCCCCTCTCTCCTGTTCTTCAACAGGGAAAAAGACCGCGGCGAGTACGGAAGAGATCAGCGCGCAGATGATGATGGCAAAGCCGCTTGAGATCATCGGCAGGAAGAAGTGCGTCACAACGCTCAGCGCCGCCGAGAGCAGGATCACGAACAACAGCTTATGATTCTTTTTTGCGGGCGGCAGAATGATCGCGATGAACATGCCGTAGAGCATGAGCGACAGCGCCGCCGTCACCGAAGCGGGCATGATATCGCCCGCGACCGCTCCGAGCAGGGTTCCAAGAGTCCAGCCGATGAACGGCGTGAAAATCAGACCGTACATATACGCGGGCGTCAGCGGTTCATCCTGCGACGACGCGACCGCGAAGATCTCGTCGGTAATGCCGTAGCCGACAAAAAGACGGTGCATGAGATTGAAGGACGGGTCGAGGCGCTGAGACAGACTCAGGCTCATTAGCGAATAACGCAGGTTGATGACGAGCTGACACAGGATCATTTCGAGCATCGAACCGCCCGCGGCGATCACACCGACTCCCGCGACCTGTCCCGCGGAGGTGAGGTTGGTCACCGAGATACCGACAGCCGCCAGTATAGACAGATTTTGTTGGATACACAGCACGCCGAAGCCGAATGATACGCTCAGATACCCGAGCATGATCGGCACGCCGTGGCGCATACCCCTGACGAATTTTTTTCTCATATCTTCCCCGAAAAAAGCAGAGAAATCCCATCTTGGATATCTCTGCTATATATGGCGCGCCAAAAGGGATTCGAACCCCCGACCTTTCGCTTAGGAGGCGAACGCTCTATCCTGCTGAGCTATTGGCGCAATTATAAACTGCAAATCTTATTTTACCTTACCATCGTATGAATGTCAAGCGTAGAGTGATTTTATTATCACAGAACGGATCCCTTACAAAACATACGGTATACTAAAACCGGTCAGCTTGACCAAATACGCCAGCGCGACAGCCGCACCGACGGAGATGAAGCACTGGTTCCATCTGACGTACAGCATGGAAATCACCGCAACGAGGAAAAATACCTCGACTACGCTGTAGGCGACGTCAAAATACTCCAAGCCTGCGTTAAAGCTGAACGCTTCCAAGATAAAATACGCGATGATCAAGGCGGAAATAATCGTGCCGAGCAGTCCTCTGCCCCGCGCGTACCACGCGATATAAGCAAGAACCGGCGATACAGCCGTCAGCACGACCCATATCATCAAATAGCTTGTATCAAGCATAAAACCTGCCCACACTACGGAAAACAGGCAGTAACTGCCGAGCATACCGACAAAGAACAGCAGAACGTTGACAGCGGCACGGAGAGGACTTTTGCTGAACAGAGCGATAGCCAGCGCAATCAGCGCCCACACCGTCGTTCTGCCAAACAGGTTGCTGATATCCATCTGCTGCAATATCACAGGCAGCCTGTTGCCGGCGGTCACGTCCAGTCCCTTTGCCATCATGCCGAGCAAAAAACCCAGCGCAAAAAACAACAGAGTGATGATGATTTTATTGCGATTTTTTCCGCCGCGATTCGCGTGCCGGACAGCTGTTAACCTCATAAAACTTTCCTCGCATCGTTATAGATATTCCTTGATAACCTGCCATTCTCCCACCAGTCTGTCTATGTCAAACGCCGCGTTAGCGGGGCTGGTCGAGGGCAGCTGGACCGCTTCGATCCCTGTTGACTGATAAATGTACTTCATATAGAGCCGGTAAGAGGTCGCACCGTTGCAGAAGATACGCTTCACCTTGCAGTTATCGAGGATCACAGAGAGATCGTTCGGCACAACATCTTTGATAGAGCTGTCGGACGAGCCTGTAATGGTACAGGAATGGATTGTATCCCACATCGCGATATGATGGCTCAAGGCTAATTCGCTTTTTTCATCGACCGTCTGCGGCACAGGTTCATCAAAAAGCGTAGCCATCAGTTTCCAGAAGCGGTTCTGCGGGTGACCGTAGAAGAACATCGCTTCTCTGGACTTGACCGACGGAAACGATCCGAGGATCAGGATACGGCAGTTTTCGTCATATAACGGCGGGATGGGATGGATGATCTTTTGGGGCTGCATCATTATCTCCTGTTCTCTGTCAAAAAGAAATCGTCAAGTTCCCCGGATACGCTCTCGTCCAGACGGTAGGTAAGATCTTTCGGAAGATTCTGATCTTCGGCCTCTGAAACTTCCACGCCTCCGGAAAATGTGATAAAGTATCTTCCGTTTTCTTCTCCGAGATATCCGTAAAAATACAATAAAGGCGAATTCTCATAATGGAAGTATATGTCATATGAATCTCCGTCGGGATACCAGCTGTTGTAACCGTCATCCTCCGTCAGCGTGTCAACCGCCTGTGAGAAGCTGTCGGATAATTCCGTACCTTTCCACTTATTGTAATCCTCATACTCTCTGATACAGTATACCCGCTTGCCCTCGCTCGTGTTTCGGCGATATTCTTCGAGCTTTTCGGTTTTGCAGTAAACAGCGTCCTCATACCGCGAATCAAACGCGGATTCGTGCGTTAAACAGACATAATCATAGTTGTCGCAAAATTTCACCGAATAGATTTTATCCGCCGACGACAGCCGGTCGCCAGCCATCGGTCTGTCGCAGAGGAGCTTATCCTGCTCCCAGGTATAATCACGATCCTCGTCTATCATGCGGCCTACCCGCGTATAAGGCAGACCGCAAATTTCTATAGAAGAATAATCCGCTGAAATATGGCATACGGAATCCTGTTGTAGATATGACGAAAGATTGCTGATCGTACTTTTGATACCGAACGCCTGTGTGATAATAAAGCCGACCGTCAGCACAGCAACCGCGATCACGACCCAATATGTTCTGCGGCGCCGTTTCTTCTCGTCGATCAGCTCAGCGGCGATACTCTTCTGTGCTTGTTTCTCTTTTTTCTCGCTTCTCAGCCTTTCGCCCATTAAAAGTTCATTTACCGTCACGCCAAAGTAACTGCTCAGCGCCATCAGCGAATCGATATCGGGATATCCTCTGCCGGTCTCCCACTTCGATACCGCCTTATCGGAAACCTTCAACCTTTCTGCCAACTGCTTTTGTGTCAGCGTTCTCTCTTTACGCAGCGAAGCGATGAACGCGCCGGTGTTCTTCTCATTCATACAAGCACTTCCTCTCGATCTCTGATACGATCATTCAATACAAAACAGCGAAAAAAGTCAACCTACGCTTCGTAGAACGGCTTAAACAGCGGGTTTTGAAAGCAGATACAGAAAAATCCGCCCATATAGGACGGATTGTTTCTTTTGGAGGCGACACCCAGAATCGAACTGGGGAATCAGAGTTTTGCAGACTCGTGCCTTACCGCTTGGCTATGTCGCCGCAGACATACATGGTTGACAAAACCGCAACCAAGATGTATATTTATCGAAAAAGCACTTAATGCAATATTAAGTGCTTTTAACGTCTATGGAGCGGATGACGGGGCTCGAACCCGCTACCTCCACCTTGGCAAGGTGGCGCTCTACCAGATGAGCTACATCCGCAAATATTGGTGCCTCCGGACGGAATCGAACCATCGACACGGGGATTTTCAGTCCCCTGCTCTACCAACTGAGCTACAGAGGCAAAAGTGGCGACCCGGAACGGGCTCGAACCGTCGACCTCTAGCGTGACAGGCTAGCGTTCTAACCAACTGAACTACCGGGCCGTGTTTTGGTGGGAACAACAGGGCTCGAACCTGTGACCCCCTGCTTGTAAGGCAGGTGCTCTCCCAGCTGAGCTATGCTCCCAAACCGTTCGCCTCTTTGTTTGCGACTCGTATATAATACTATATTCCGAGGAAAAAGTCAAGGGGTTTTTAAAACTTTTTTATTTCTTTTTCTCTGTGAGGATCGCGCTAAGCTCCCCTTCGGAGAAGGTGTACTGTTTGTTGCAGAAACGGCAGTTCGCCTCGGCACCGTGATTCTCGTCGATCATCGCCTGAATCTCTTCTACAGGCATCGCGGCGATCAGATTGCGGATCTTCTCCTTCGAACAGCCGCAGACGTACTTGACCTCGAACTCGTCCAACACCTCTACCTCAAAGCCGTCCAGAGCCGCCTTGCACATATCGAGGGCCGACATCCCCTTCGCGAGCATGGAGGTGACGGAATCGAGCTTGCCGACGTTTGCCTCGATCTTGTCGATGGTGCTGTCATCCGCGCCGGGTAAAAGCTGTATCAGCAGACCGCCTGACAGCAACACCTGTTCGCTTTCCTTATCGATCAGTACGCCCAGCGCGCATACGGTCGGTATCTGCTCGCTCGTTGCGTAGTAGTTGGTGATATCCTCGGCGATCTCACCCGAGACGATCGGGATCTTGCCGATGTACGGCTCGCCCTCGCCGAAGTCCTTCATCACGCTGACGATACCCGCGCCGACAGCTTCGGCGACATTCAGCTTGCCGTTCTCATAGTGGGTCGTGGGACAGGCGGGATTAGTGACAAAGCCCTTGACGTTGCCGTAAGAATCCGCTACCGCCATGAACGCGCCTAATTCTCCGTCGCCCTCAAAGCGGATGTTGATCGAGGATTTTGCCGATTTCAGCTGAGCGCCCATCATCGACGCCGCGGACAGCAGTCTGCCGAGAGCGGCTGAGGCTACGGGACTTGTACGGTGGATGACGCTCGCCTTGTAGGCGATGTCGGTCGAATCTATCGCTGAGACCATCACGGCTCCGTCGGAGGTGATGCATCTGATGATTTTATCCATAGGTTTTCCTTTCTATTCTCTGTTCTTCGCTTCGATGATCCTTGCCGCGAACACCGCCCTGTCGGCAGTATCGCTCAGCGGATCGGTCGTCATATCGTTGAAAATACCCTTGATCTCAAAGCCCGACTTGCTCAACATCTCTTTCAGCTCGCCGATCTCATAGGCACGCTCTTTGAAATGCTCGCTGTAGCGACTATAGGTCTCCCCTTCGCGCTCAAACAGATCGAGGTCGATATTGACGATATTATTTTCTTTCAAAGAATTTTGCCACACGCAGTAGACAGAATCCGTATCATAGACAAAGGTATTGTTTGAGAGGATATTCCTGTGCTTATAGACAGTGTTGACGTCAAAGATAAAATACCCGTCGGGGTTCATGAACAGCGCGACCTTGTCGAACACCTGCTGCAGCTTCTGTCGGTCGGTGATGTGGTTCAGGCTGTCAAGGGTGCAGATACAGGTGTCGATGGTGCCGTAGAGGTCGAGGTTCTCCATCTGCTGACACAAAAAGAGCATTTCGAGCCCCTCGTCATACGCCTTGTCCATCGCGATACTCAGCATATCGTAGGAGCCGTCGATCCCGAAGATATCCACTCCCCTGCGTTTCAGCTCAACGGTCAAAGAGCCCGTACCGCAGGCGAGGTCGAGCGTCAGTCCCCACTTATGACCGCATAAAGATAAAACGCTCTGAATATAATCAGCGCGTTTTTTGTAGTCCACATTAAAGGTCAGGTTGTCGTAGAACTGCGAGAAGATATGGTATCCGCTCATTCTTTGTCCTTCATGCGCCCGAACACGAGGTTATAACCGCCCGCGTTCTCATAATCCAGCGAACGCTTCACGCGGCTGATGGTCGCGGTGGACGCGCCTGTCGCCTCGACGATCTTGTTATAGACCATGTTCTTGTTGAGCATGACGGCGACGGCAAAGCGCTGGGACAGCGCCTTGAGCTCAGGAATGGTGCAAAGGTCCTTAAAGAACGCTTCACATTCTTCCTCTGTCTCGAGGGTCAGAATCGCTTTATATAAATCCTTGGTGAATTCTGCATTGGGTTTTGTAGGCATAATGCTTCTCCTCATAACAATAGTATATCCAAACAGTTTCTTGCTTTACAATTTTAACACACGAAAATCAAAATGTAAATAGAAATATATATACAAAGTCAAAATAAATATTCACAAGTTAAAGCGTGATAAAGAAAACCTCCCATTACGGGAGGTCTCATATCATTTGATGGTATAACCTTTTGACGCAAGGTACTTGCTGATCTGCTCATCATCGTAATACTCGAGGTCGTCCGCTCCCGCGAGGTACTCGTTGTGATGGCGCAATTCATGCACCAGTATCCTTCTGAGGATCTCACGGTATTCCTCTTTCGTTTTATTGCGGTAGACGCTGATGATACTGCCGTAGTAGATCTTGATGGATCTGCCGAGGTTATCGCGGTTATATACGCCGAGTATGTAGAGGTCGTTGTTCTGCGCGTACCAGTGATAGCGCACGCCGTCCTCCAGCACGATACCGCCGTTGAGTTCGCGGTACAGCTCGATCGGGAGCGAATCCGCTATCTCGTCAAGGATCGCGCCGCATTCTTCGTACGTCATCAGTCTAAGAAGTCCTTGAGCTTCTTGGAGCGGGACGGATGGCGCAGCTTTCTCAGCGCCTTTGCCTCGATCTGGCGGATACGCTCACGGGTGACGTTGAACTCCTTGCCGACCTCTTCGAGGGTACGGCTTCGACCGTCCTCGAGACCGAAACGGAGTCTTAATACCTTTTCCTCACGGGGAGTCAGGGTGTCGAGGACTTCCATGAGCTGTTCGCGCAGCATGATGTGAGAAGCGGCGTCAGCGGGAGCGGGAGCGTCGTCGTCGGGGATGAAGTCGCCGAGGTGGCTGTCCTCCTCTTCGCCGATCGGCGTCTCAAGGGAGACAGGCTCCTGAGCCACGCGCATGATCTCGCGCACCTTGTCGACAGGCATGTTCAGCTCTTCTGCGATCTCATCTGCGGACGGCTCACGGCCGTTCTGGTGCAAAAGCTGGGAAGAAACCTTCTTCACCTTATTGATGGTCTCGACCATATGAACGGGGATACGGATGGTACGCGCCTGATCCGCGATCGCGCGGGTGATCGCCTGACGGATCCACCATGTCGCGTAGGTAGAGAACTTGAAGCCCTTGGTATAGTCGAACTTTTCGACAGCTTTGATCAGACCGAGGTTGCCCTCCTGGATCAGGTCGAGGAAGTGCATACCGCGGCCGAGATAGCGCTTCGCGATACTGACAACCAGTCGCAGATTGGCTTCGGAAAGGCGCTTCTTCGCGTTGACGTCGCCTTCGGAGATCTTGATCGCCAGCTCCACTTCCTCTTCGGGAGTCAGAAGCGGTACGCGGCCGATCTCTTTAAGATAGACCTTGACGGGGTCGTCGATGGCGATATTGTCGGTGTTGTCGACCGTGCCGGAATCGCCTGTTCCGTCCTCGTCCTTGACGGACTCGGTGATATTCAGATGTTCGAGGTCGAGGTCCTCTTCGAGGTCAGTCTCGACGATCTCGATACCGGCGGCTTCGAGGGCGTCATAGAGCTTTTCGAGCTGCTCGGGGTCGATATCCATTTCGCCGATGGCGTCGAGGATATCCTGGTTTGAAATATTCCCTTTGGTCTTGGCGAGATCGGTCAATTCCTTCAAAAGGCTTTTCTTTTCTGCTGCTGCTGACATAGGGCATCATCCTTTCTCATATTACCTTACTGATGGTTTTTTCTGAACTGCGAGAACAGATCGGCGAACTGTTCGGGCGAGCTGTTTTTGATATCGCTCTCGGTCGGCTTAGCCTTCTCCTTCAGAATGACGCCGATGAACTCATCGAGCGCTTCTTTGGTTTTCGGGATATCCGAGCGGGAGTTGATCATGGAATGTATCTTTGAGACTTCGTCAGCTGAGTAATCGGCGGTGACGGTCGTCATGGGATCGAGGTTGTTTAATATTCTTTCTGAGAAATATATGTACAGTTTCCTGTTGAAATCCGTGACAAAATCCTCTGCCTTCAAGCGCTCATGGATATAGGTGAGCTTGTCCGGATTCTTTACTAAGTACGCGATCAGGTTTTCTTCGGCGGTCGCGGCGCGCAGATGATCCTTATGCTGGGGATTCACCTTATCGTCTCGGGCAGAAAGACCGGTCTGCACACGGGAAGTCTCTTCCCTGCGGCGGTTTCTTTCCTTTCGCCTGAGCCCGCTTTTGACCTGCTCCGTGATGGATTCTTTCCCAACGCCCGTCTCGTCGCTGAGCTTGGACGCATAGATATCGCGCTCCATCGCGTTATCCAGCTCGCACAGCAGCTTGATGGCTTCGGTCAGATAATTGAACTTCCCCTGTGGGTCATTCATATCGTAAGCTTCCCTGAGCTTTCTCAGACGGTAGTCCATATCGTTTCCGCTGTTGTCAAGGATATTCTGGAACGCCGCGTGACCCTGATCGCCGTGACGGCGGATAAACTCGTCGGGGTCCTTGCCGTCGGGGATGGATATGACCCTGACGGGCAGTCCCGCTCTGCGCAGGATGTCGATGGCGCGGGAGGTCGCCTTCTGCCCCGCTTCGTCGGCGTCGTAGCAGATGATGACTTCCTTGCAGTAGCGTTTCATCAAAGACGTCTGATCGGCTGTAAGGGCAGTGCCCAGGGTCGCTACGGCGTTGGTAAAGCCCGCCTGGTTCAGCGAAATGACGTCCATATAGCCTTCGCAGAGGATCAGCGCGTCGGATTTGCTGTTCTTCGCGTTGTTCAGCGAGAACAGGTTGTAGCTTTTGTTGAAAACGAGGGTGTCGGAGGTGTTGAGATACTTCGGCTTCTGGTCGGTCATGATACGCCCGCCGAAGGCGATCACGTTGCCGCGCACGTCGATGATCGGGAACATCACGCGGTTATAGAAGCGGTCGAGCACCGAATTGCCCGAACGTGACTTGAACACCAGATTCGCGGCGATCATCTCGGCTTCCGTAAATCCGCGGGAACGCAGGTGATTGCCCAGCGCGAAGCGTTCGTCGGGCGCGAAGCCCAGACCGAAGTGACGGATGGTGCTGTCGGCAAGTCCGCGTCCGCGCAGATAGCGCAGTCCCTCCGCGCCTTCCTTCGACGTCAGCTTGCCGTAAAAGAAGCGTGCCGCCTCGCGGTTCGCTTCATAGATACGCGTGCGCAGCCTGCTCATCGAGTCATCATAGTCGTCCTCGGGCATGGACATCCCCGCGCGTTCGGCAAGGAATTTCACCGCTTCCATGTAGTCGAGGTTCTCGATCTTCATGACGAAGGTGATGACGTCGCCGCCCGTGCCGCAGCCGAAGCAGTAGAAAGAGCCGTTCTCCGTGTAGATGTTGAAGGATGGCGTCTTTTCACCGTGGAACGGACACAGTCCGACCAGATTGCGCCCGCGGCGCTTTAACTGCATATACGACGCGGCAAGCTCGCCGAGATCGTTGCGGTATTTGATTTCACTGATAAAATCATCCGATAAACGTGCCATAGTTACTCCAAATCCAATCAATTATTCATTATAACCGCATTTCGAGCGAATATCCCGAAAAATGAAAGTCACATTTATTATTTACGCAAAAAGCGGCAAATACCCTTTTATTTATCAAAAAATTTTTTATTTATTTCCTCAGCCGCGTACTTTCCCGAGGATTCTTCGCTGAGCGCCTTGTTGAAAGCGTCAAAATGATCTTCGGGCAAGTGGAAGGTAAGGGAGACGTCGTCGGTGAAGTCCGAGTCGTCGATACTGCCGCCGAATCTTGCGACAAGGGCAGGTATCTTGCCGTACATGGTATAGGAACAGCGCAGCGTGCAGACAGAGCACATTTCCATCTCACGCTCCTGTGCTGAGTCGATCGCGAGCTTTGCCGCGGCGGAATAGGCGCGCACCAAGCCGCCCGCGCCGAGCAGTACGCCGCCGAAATAGCGGGTGACCACCACAACGCAGTCGGTGATACCGCGCTTGCGGATCGCGTCGAGGACGGGGATGCCCGCAGTACCCTGCGGCTCGTTATCGTCGCTGTAGCGTGAGACTCCCTCATCCTTGATCACGTAGGCATAGACGTTATGCCGCGCGTCCCAGTGTTTACTTTTGATTTCATTGATAAAGGTGATCGCCTCGTCCTGCGTAGAGACAGGCTTACAGTAGCCGATGAAGCGCGAGCGCTTTTCGACCAGTTCGTCAGAGGCGAAGGCTTTTACGGTTTTATATGTATTCATAGATAAATGTCAATCAGTAATTAATACAATCCCTCAGTCAGCTGGCGCTGACAGCTCTTCCTCTGCATGGGTGTTGTGTGCCAAATCGAAGATTTGGACAACACCTCACCTTTACCAAAGGGAGCCTTTAAAAAACTAAGTAAGGCGGTACCGATGTACCGCCTTAAGCTCTGTTTCATTATTTCTCCATACCGAAGCGCTTCTTGAAACGGTCAACACGGCCGCCTGTATCAACAAGCTTCTGTTTACCGGTAAAGAACGGGTGGCACTTGGAGCAAATTTCAACACGGATATCCTTCTTGGTAGAACCGGTCTCGATCACATTACCGCAAGCGCAGGTAATGGTAGTCTGACCATAGTTAGGATGGATCTTCTCCTGCATTTCATTCACCTCTTTCACTCAATAGCCATAAGTAACGTTGTTATTATACACTAACGTTCCGCAAAATGCAAGACTTTTTTTATATTTTTCTGAGCAAATCCGTTATTGCGCCGCCGTATACGCGATAAACTCGTCAAAATTCATGTTGAGCGCGCGCATATTCAGGGCGTTTGAGCGTCCGACATAGCGGAACAAGTGGGATGAATACGACATCCCGCCCGCGTTCTCCTTCTCGGGATAGCGCAGGATGAAGCCGTAATCCACACAATGCCGCACAAGCCACGAGTAAGCGGGCGTATCAGCGAATTTGCCGTCGGTTTTCACTGTCAGATAGACGATCAGTCCCGTCTGCTGTTCGCTCTCGCCCGCGGGGGGCAGCTCCTTTTTGACGTGCGCTTCCGCCATCACGAGACTCGCGTCGGACTTTTTTCGGTACTCCTGCACGGCGTTATCATAGCGCTCCTCCTGATCGGCGTAGGAGATATATCCCTCCACCACCATCAGGTCAAAGCCGTTGTCCTTCGCGTCATCTACCATCATTTCAAGGCTTGCCGCGGCGTCAGGGGAAATCTCGATCCCGCAGGACTCGGTGATCTCGGGAACAAAGCTCTCCGACAGCGGTGACGCGGAGTTGACCGCCCGCAGGAACATCGGATTCGACGACTCGGACGCGTCCTCGACAAATTCGGACGGAGTGATCGGCGTGCGGTCGCTGACAGAATTCTGATAAAACTTGAAACCGAAGAAGATACCGACCGCCAGGATCGCGAGCATAACCAGCGGGAGGATGAACAATAACGCGCGCTGGTTCTGCACCGCGTTTTCCTCTCGCTGCTTTTGCTCTTCAAAAGCGCCTCGATTCACTTTTCTCGGTTTGATGTTTCTCAGTTTTCTGCTCACGGTTACCCTATATATCGGGAGGAGCGGATGATACGCCCCTCCCCTGTCGTTTGATTATTTGATTGCCTTGGTGTCGATCTCTTCCTTCATCATAGCCTTGAATTCTTCAAGACTCATGGAGCCGAGGTCGCCGTCCTTGCGGTGACGGATGGAAACGGTGTTGTTCTCGATATCCTTGTCGCCGATGATGACCATGTACGGGATCTTCTGTACCTGCGCCTCGCGGATCTTGTAGCCGATCTTCTCGGAGCGGTCGTCCACCTCGGTGCGCATGCCCATGGCGTCGAGCTCCTTCTTGATCTCATAGAGACGGTCGAGGTGACGGTCGGCGATGGGAAGCAGCTTGACCTGTACGGGAGCGAGCCACAGCGGGAACGCGCCTGCGTACTTCTCGATCAGGAGTGCAAGTGTGCGCTCATAACAGCCGATAGAGGTGCGGTGGATGATATACGGGTGCTTCTTGACGTTGTCGCGATCGACATATTCCATGCCGAACTTCTCGGCGATCATCGGGTCGATCTGGATGGTGATGAGGGTATCTTCCTTGCCGAACACATTCTTGATCTGGATATCGAGCTTGGGACCGTAGAACGCCGCTTCGCCGATGCCGATTTTATATTCTACGCCGAGGTCGTCGAGGATCTTGCCCATCATGCCCTGTACCTCGTCCCATTCCTCTTTGGTACCGATGTACTTCTCGCGGTCATCGGGATCCCACTGGGAGAAGCGGTAGCTGACGTCGTTGTCAAGCCCCAAGGTCTTAAGGCAGTACATCGCAAGCTCCAGACAGTGTGCGAACTCACCCTCCAACTGCTCGGGGGTGCACATCAAATGACCTTCGCTGATGGTGAACTGTCTGAGACGGATCAGACCGTGCATTTCGCCGCTGGCTTCATTTCTGAACAGGGTCGAGGTCTCATTCAAACGCATGGGCAGGTCGCGGTAGCTTCTGCCGCGGTTGAGGAACACCTGATACTGGAATGGGCAGGTCATCGGGCGCAGGGCGTAAACATCCTCTTCGCTGTTGGGATCGCCGAGGATGAACATGCCGTCCTGATAGTGGTCCCAGTGACCGCTGATCTTGTACAGGTCGGATTTCGCCATAAAGGGAGTTTTGGTCAGCTGCCAGCCGTTCGCCTGCTCTAAGTCTTCGACAAAACGCTGGAGAAGCTGGATGATACGCGCGCCCTTGGGGAGCATGATCGCGAGACCCTGACCGATATAGTCAACGGTGGTGAACAGCTCCAGCTCTCTGCCGAGCTTGTTGTGATCGCGCTTTAAGGCTTCTTCCCTCTTGGTGATATATTCCTCCAGCATAGCCGCCTTCGGGAACGAAATGCCGTAAACACGGCACATCTGCTGATTTTTAGAATCGCCGCGCCAGTAAGCGCCGGTGCAGTTGGTCAGCTTGAACGCCTTGACGGGAGCGACGCTCATGAGGTGAGGTCCCGCGCACAGGTCGACGAATTCCGCCTGCTTATAGAAGCTGATCGGCTCGCCTTTGCCGGCATGCTCGCTCGCTAACTCTACCTTATAGGGTTCCCCGATCTCGTTCAGAAAATCCAGCGCGTCCTGCGGCTGTTTCTCAAAGCGGGAGATCTCGATACCCGACTTGACGATCTTCTTCATCTCGGCTTCGATCTTATCGAGGTCATCACGGTCGAACGGCTTCTCGACGTCAAAATCATAGTAGAAGCCCTCGTCGATGGAAGGACCGATCGCGAGCTTTGCCTCGGGATACAAGCGCTTGACCGCCTGCGCGAGGATATGAGAGGTGGTGTGCCAGAACGCCTGCTTACCTTCATCATCGTCGAAGGTCAGCAGCTGCAGCTTGCAGTCAGCGGTCAGCTCGGTGCGCAGGTCGCACACCTTGCCGTCGACCATGGCGGCGCAAACATTGCGGTACAGACCCATCGAAATGGATTTGGCGATCTCGGCGGGGGTGATGTTCTCTTCAAACTGCTGAACAACGCCGCCCTTAAGCTCTACATTGATCATAATATCGTCTCCTTTATTCTCTGACAATTGTCATCTGATATAAAATAAAGCCCTGCTGCTCCAAATGAAGCAACAGGGCGTATAAACGCGGTTCCACCTGATTCGGTACGAATGTACCCTCATTCAAAAGCCTTAACGCGGCTCACGTCGCCCCATTTCCTGAGCGAGACGTATCCATAGATACGAGGGGTGGTATCCCGCAGACCTTCGCGCCGTCTCGCACCGACCGACGGCTCTCTTCAGCTCCGATAAGCGGACATGTCCCCTATCTGAATATTCGGTTCAAAGATTAATATAACACCAACATGACCGATTGTCAATTGTTTGTCAAAAATTTTATACGAAGTATCAATCGATTTTCGCGATCGTTTTCTGGATATCGACCGCGTCGATGATGTTGGCTTCTCCGTCAAAATTGATATCCGCGGCGGCAGTCTGAGCGCCCGAAAAATCCTCGATCTTCGCGCGGAAGCACTGGATATGACTCGCGTCGATAATGCTGAGCAGTTCGTCGCCGTCCACGTCGCCCATCAAGGTGTTGGCGGGATAAGCCGACAGCGCGGTAAGCGCCTTTGTGTCGGCGTCACAGCAGACGGTAACATTGCCACAGCCGCTGAAGGAAGCGGAAGAAATATCCGTCAGATTCTTCGGCACGGATACGCCGCCGAGCGCCTTGCACCCGTCAAAGGCGTTGTCGTAAACCGCGGTCACGCCGCTTGACAGCAGTACATAGTTCAGGCTTTCACAGCCCTTGAAGGCGTTATACGAGACGGTCAGATCATCACCCGGCAAAGAAGCGCCCGTGAGCGCGGAGCCTGTAAAAGCCTTCTGACCGATATAGGACAGGGTCGAAGGGGTAATAAGCTGTGTCAGCGACTTACAGCCGCGAAAAGCGCTGTCGCCGATCATGACAAGTCCGTCGGAGAGGTCGATCTCGGATAAGCCTGTACAATCCGCGAAAGCAAGCGCGTCGATCGCGTAAACGGTCTCGGGAACCGTGACCGACGTGATCTTGGAGCTTTCAAAGGCATGGGGAGCGATACGCTTCACCCCGTAGGGGATCTCGACATTACTGTCAGAGCCGTTATATTTTATCAATACACCGTCGCCGTCTACGGCGAAAGCGCCGGACGCGCTGAGATACGGCGTGCCGTCAAAGGCATAAGCGCCGACAGAGCTGACAGTGGACGGCAGGCTGACGGAGCTGAGCTTGGAGCACCCATAGAAAGCGCCCGTGCCCACGCTGATCAAGCCCTCATAGGCGGTGAATGAGGTAAGATATGTACAGCGCAAAAATGCGTAGGACGCGACAGCGGTACAGCGCGAAGGGATCGTCACGCTGTCGGCAGTGCCGTTATACCACAAGAGCACATTGCCAAGCATCAGATACTTCGCGGTGGAATTGTTGAGATACGGCGTGTTTTGGAACGCCAGATCGCCGACCTCATTGACGTTATCGCCGCCCGAAACGGTACTCAGAGCGGTACAGCCCCAGAAGGCTCTTTCCCCCACCGCGTACACCGACGACGGCAGGGTCACGCTGCGGACAGCGGTGTTGTTCATGAAGGCGGTCGCCCCGACAGCGGTGACGCCGCTCGGGACGGTCACATCCGACGAGGTACCGTTGTACTTCACCAGCACGCCGTTCTGCACGTCGAAATCAGACGCCGCAAAAGCATGAACAGCAAAAAAGGACGACAGCACTAACACACAAACCATCATCCAAGCAAACAGTTTCTTCATGCCGTCATCCTCCTTTTCATTGGTTTATCATTGACGATCAGTCGGACTGACCGTTGATCTCGATGATCAGCTTGTCGATCTCGTCGAGACGCGACTCATAGTCCTTCGGTCTGTCATCGTCAGCCGGAGCTTCCTCAGCCGTTTCTGTCAGAAAGCTTTCAAAATCCTTCGCGACCTCCTCATTGACCTCGGGATCGTCGTCGATGGGCGTCTCCTGATACAAAAAGTCCTCGGTGTCGCGTGTTTCAAGGTACGCGGTGTCCTCATTCATATCATTCTCGTCCTCATTGACATTGCTTGCGAGAAAGCCCTCGACCTTTTCATCGGAAATATCAGGCAAAGACTCTTCGTTTTCAATGACAACAACGCTGTCCTTATCCTTAACAAAGAGGGAAAGCTCGATCAGCACCGCGAGGATATACAGACCGAACAGCAGCATTTCAAGGGGCTGGGCGTTATTGAGGATATCCTGCGAATCAAAGGTGAACCAGAGGCGGTAAACGCCGTAAGGGATCAGAGCGGCAACAGCGGGAAAGCCGTACATCATACAGTTCTTCACCGCGTTCTTGGTCTTTGTCAGAGAAAGCGCCACCGCGTAGTTGAAGAAGAACAAGGTCGCGAAAATATAGCAGATCAGACTGCTGACGTCAGCCAAGCGGATGGAGATCGTCGTGAAGCTCACAAAGCAGAGAACCATTCTGACGCCGCACAGCAGCGCGGGCATCACATTGAACAGAGTGAGGCTGCGGCTGTCCTTATTGCGGGTGATGTGGTTGAGAGCCAGCACGATAAAGAGGATCGCGCTGAGCAAAGCAAGCACTGAGCTGATGATACTGAGCACATTGACATTGCCCGAACCGAACACACGCAGCAAGGTCATCGCGCCGTCAGCCGCCAGCAAGAGCGCCAGAAGCAATCCGACCAGTCCGGCGATGATATTGCGGTGAGGCAGATAATACGCCGAGATCTTTTTATCGACCAGACAGAAGATCAGCGCGAAGATAAAAATAAGACCTACCGCCGCCATATACAGATAATCAAGCACAAGCGCGCTCAAGCCTAACACAGCGCCTTCGGGCAGCAATCCCTGCGCCAGCTTGAAGAAGCAGGCGGCCAGCGCCAGCGGAACGAACGGCGCCCAGGTTAATTTGGACTTCATAATCATACTCCTTAACAGGCTTCTTATCCAAAAGAGACATTTCACCTAATAATCTACTATATATTGTATCGGATGGTATTGAAAGTGTCAAGTTAAGGTTTTGTAAATACTATCATGTGAAAGTTACAGAAAACCAAATGTTCTATTAATAATCTGTGAATACCGAAAAAAAGGCTGCTGTTTCATACAGCAGCCCCCGCTCATTATCTTTGATTCTTTTTACCGCGCTTGCGCTTCTTCGCGTAAGAGGAAGAAACCGAGACGTAGATGATGAACAGCACGACCACCAGTCCGACCGCGATCAAAAACCACGGTGAAGTCAGCACTCCGCGGATCGCGTCCGTGGTGTACAGGATCGGGCTGACGCCGACGTTGTCGTTCGATACCAGATTGATCTGCGTGAACGCTTCGCCCTTGTAATAGACGGTCGCCGTCGTGACGATATCACCCTTGTTGATCGGCGCGCTGACCGAGTCGGTGTTATCGGGGACGATCTTGACGTCGCCCTCGGAGTAGTCGTCGGGCAGGATGACGTTGAGATCATTCTCGGGGACGAGAAGGATGCTCTCGGTATCCCACGCGTGGTCGACCTTCTGCTCGCAGATCGGCGTGTCCTTGGTGACGGGCGTGACAAAGGAAAGGTTCAGAAATGCCCATCGGAACATATTCGCCGCTTCTATCATGCAGTACTGCTCGTTCTCGTCCTTATTCTCATCATAGGGAGCGTGCAGGCAGATACACATGTAGGCGTAGCCTTCATAGACCGCGTTCGCGATCAGACAGCGTCCCGCCTGCTGGGTGGAGCCGTTCTTGACGCCTGTCGCGTAGACATAGTAATACTCTCCCCCGCGTCCGGGGTCCACCATCCAGTTGGTGGTGATGAACGGTACGTCGTCGTCCTCGCGAACATAGTAAGTAGCGGTATCGCAGATCTTCGAGAACATCGGCAGTCCCATCGCGTACTTGGTGATCTTGTACAGGTCGCGGGCTGTCGTGTAATGGTTCTCGTCATGGGTGCCGAAGGGGTTGGTGAAGTGGGTATCGTCACAGCCCAGCTCCTGCGCCTTCGCGTTCATCTTGTCGACAAAGTTCTGTAATTTTCCCTCGCCGACATAATCCGCCAGCACCATCGCGGCGTCGTGCCCGATGGGCAGCATCATCGCATATAAAAGATCGGTGACGGTCATCGTCTCGCCGACGTACCAGTCGACGCCCGAGCAGTACATGCCGCCGTTCACGACCGCGTCGATACAGCTCTGCTTGATCGGGATCTCGGTATCAAAATCGTCAAAAGCCTCCGCGGCGACGATGTAGGTCATCACCTTCGTCAGAGCGGCGGGATAACGGCGGGTGTCCGCCTCTTTGGAAAAGACCTCCATGCCGGTGTCGAGGTTGACCATCAAGAGGGAATCGGAATACTGCTCCACGTCGCAATCAAAGGTCAGCGCGGACGAGGAAACAGCGGAAACGGCGCAGAACAAAAGAACGAGCGCCGCAAAGAGCGAAAACAAACGAATGATCCTTTTCATAGCGTCAGCCCTCCGTCGCGGCGGTTGCCGCAGTCTGTGTAGATGCTTCCGTCTCTTTTTCGGCGGGCTGAGCCGTTTCTTGCAGCTCTTCCTCTTCATCGGGGGCATAATACTGATTCGGCGTCAGGCGGTCCAGCACATAGCTTGCGAAGCGTCCCGCGTCGGACAACATCCCGAGCCCTTCGTCGGTATTGGTATACAGCGCGATATCGTCGATCTCGTTGCCGTCATAGGATATCTTTGCGCGGCCGACAGCCTGATCGCCCAAAACCGGCGTCTCGACCGACTCGGGCACGTCAAAGCTATAGGTCAGCTTTGACTCGTCATACTCGTTAGGCAGCGTTTTGAAAGCAGAGTTCCGCGGGTGCAGATCGACCATATACTCGCCCCAGCCGCCCTTTATCTCGACCTGATACAAAGCGTCCTCCTCGTTGATCATCTTTCGGTCGGAAAGGTTCTGATACGCCCATGTGGTCAGCTTTCTCGCGTCGGCGTAGGCGTTGCGCTCGCTTTCGTTCAGACCCAGCAAGCCTGCGTAAAAGTAGTTCTTGCCGCGGTAGGTCGTTGTCAGCGCGATACCCGCGTAGGTAGCTTTGCTATAGGAATACTGCGCGTCGTTGACATAGCGGAAGTAGTAAGGGCTGTTTTCGTTGAGGATAGAGATTTCCACATCGACCGTGTAGTCTCCTTCATCCAGACCCGCGGGCGTGAAGGAATCCATCTGCATGATCTTATTGTACAGCTCGATCTTATCCACGACCGTATAGAGCCTGTACAAGTCTCTGCACGTGGTATACTGGTCGGATGTATCGTTGAAGCCGGGGCTGACGTAACCGGTATTGGTACAGCCCAAAGCCTCGGCACGGGCGTTCATATCGGCGACAAAGGCGTCGGTATCGCCGTTATTTGCCAGACTCGCAAGCGCATAGGCGGCGTCGCTGCCGCTCGTCAGGAGCATGATCGACATCAGATCCTTCGCGGTCAGCGTCTGACCGACGAACTTGTCCAGACAGCCGTCAGTGTACGGCAAGCCTTTGATGAAGGTCTGCTCCACCTTGAAGGTCGTCCCGTCCAGATCGGAGATCGACTCGTAGGCGAGCAGGAAGGTCATCAGCTCAGCGAGAGTGCCCGCGTACCACATGTTGTCGGGCTTCTGGGAGAAAACCACGGTGTCGGTATCGGTGTTGATCAGCAGCATGTCGGCGGTGGAGGTCTCGACGTCGTTCTCGAAGGACGCCGCGGGAAGGATGAAGCTGCTGACAAATATAGCAAAAATCAAAGAGACCGAAAGAAAAAATTTTAATCTTTTATTCATAGTATTTCCTTAGAAGTTATGATATAATTGCTTTGAAAGAAATTAATAATCGCTACATACACTTTTATTGTACACTATTTATCGCGACTTATCAATCGCAAATAGCATAAATTTACAAATTTTTTGGAGGAACATTTTGATATACATCACAGGAGATACCCACGGTGATTACGAGATTTTTAACGAGAGAGGACTGAATCATCTCAAAAAAGGCGATACCCTCATCATCACGGGAGATTTCGGTTTTATCTGGGATAATTCTAAAGAAGAAATTAAAAGCCTTAAGAAGCTCTCAAAGAAGAAATTTGACATCCTTTTTGTCGAGGGCGCTCATGAGAACTTTGAAAGGCTGAAGGGATTTGAGGAAGTGACGCTCCACGGCGGTACAGCGCGCAAGATCAGCGACAACATCTATTGTCTGAACCGCGGGGAGCTGTATAAGATCGAGGACAAGACCGTCTTTGCCTTAGGCGGAGGACTGCCGCCCGAAGCGGACGAGACGGAGCATGCCCCTTCCCTGCCGACTGACGAAGAGCTGGAGTACGCCGTCGTCAATATCGAAGAACAGCGCCGCCGTGTCGACCTGATCATCACCCATGAAGCGCCCGCTTCCGTCAAGCGCTTGATCGACCGCAACGCTTCTATCAACGACCTGAACATCTTCCTTGACACCGTCATGCACAACGCCCGCTATAGGAAATGGTACTTCGGCAGTCTGCACGAGGACAGGGCGGTCAGCGAAAAGCTGATCTGCGTCTTTGAAGAAGTACACAAGATCGATTTTTAAAACTTGCAAGCTCCTATAAAAGATTCTTATTCTTCTTTTATTCTTTATTTTCTTTATTTCTTTATTTGTGTTCTCTTGTTGTTCGCTTGTTGTGCGGCTGTTGTTCGCCTGTTGTGCAATCTGCTGTTCATTTTGGTGTCGCGAAGGGTCCCAAAGCTCACTGTTCGTGCGGGATCCAGCCGTTCGGTTTGTTGTGCATTCAGAAGTCGGATTTTTGAAATTTTCCGTGATTTTGAAGTCGGTTTTTCGCGATTTTCGCAAATTCTGCTGTTCACATTGAAAAGGCTCTCCGAAGCAAATCGGGGAGCCTTTGTTAATTCATGGTGTTTTCGGTTGTCGAAAAGAGCTGACGGATCTTTGCCCGCATGGGACGCATCGCGTCATCACTCAGGTCGGGCGAGAGTTCCAAAAGGTACTCCGCCGCCTCCTGACTTTGGGCAAGAGTCTCGGTATCGGAAAAGTCCGCTATCATCAGCTGCGGCAGACCGTGCTGACGGTTGCCGAAGAAGTCGCCGGGACCGCGTAGCTTTAGGTCCATATCCGCGATCTCAAAGCCGTTGTTCGTGCGGCACATGGTAGAGAGGCGCTGTTCGGTATTCTCTCCCCTGTTGTCGGAAACGAGGATACAGTAGCTCTTGTACTGCCCTCTGCCGACGCGTCCGCGAAGCTGATGGAGAGTAGACAGTCCGAACCGCTCGGCGTTCTCGATCATCATGACGGTGGCGTTCCTGACGTCGACGCCGACCTCAACGACCGTGGTAGCGACGAGGATGGCAATTTCATTCTTCGCGAACTGCGCCATCACCGCTTCTTTTTCCTTTGCCTTCATCTTGCCGTGCAGAATTCCGACGGGGTAATCACGGAACGCACCCAGCATCAGCTCTGCGGCATAGTCGTTCGCGGATTGGAGCTGTAAATCGCCCTCGCCCTCTTCGACTAAGGGACAGACGATGTACGCCTGCCGTCCCTCGTCGACCTGCTTTTTGATGAAGCCCAGCGCACGGTCGCGCTTATCCTCGCCGATGAAGTAGGTTTCGACCTCGGTGCGCCCCGGGGGCAGCTCGTCGATGATCGTGATGTCCAGATCGCCGTAGATGATCAGCCCCAGCGTGCGCGGGATGGGCGTCGCGGAGAGCACCAGCACATGGGGATGCTCGCCCTTGGAGGCAAGTCGGGCACGTTGTTTGACGCCGAAACGGTGCTGTTCGTCGGTGATCGCGCAGCCTAAGCTGTGGAAAACGGTGCTCTCGGACAACAAGGCATGGGTACCGATCACGATATCGCTTTCTCCCGACTCGATCCGCGCGCGGGTTTTTCTTTTCTCCGCGGCAGTCATCGAGCCTGTCAAAAGGTCGATCCGCACGTCTGTGCCGGCAAACATTTTGGAGAAGGTCTCAAAATGCTGTTGGGCAAGGATTTCGGTCGGCGCCATAAACGCCGCCTGATAGCCGTTTTTCACGGTGTGGTAGCACACGGCGGCACACACGGCGGTCTTGCCCGAGCCGACGTCGCCCTGGATCAGCCGGTTCATCGGTGAGGGCTTGTTCTTCATATCATTGACGCAGTCTGTGACAGCGCGTTTCTGCGCTCCTGTCAGCTCGAACGGCAGGGTCTTGATGAATTCTCCCGTGTAATCCGTCGTCATATGCACGGCGGTGTCCTCATGGGAGCGGGATTTCATCAGCCGCATGCCGAGGTTCAGCGTCAGAAGCTCCTCAAAGATCAGGCGGTGACGAGCCCTCTCCATCGCGGACAGATCGGACGGGAAATGGATATTCTTTAACGCGTAGGACAGCGGACAAAGATCGTACCGCTTCAAAACGTCATACGGCAGAGGGTCTTTGACGACGTCGGGAAGCATGCTCAGCGCATCCTTTGCCGCCTTGACCAGCATGCGGTTGGTCAGTCCCGCGGTCAGGTTATAGACAGGGGTGATCGCGTCGGCGGTCGCCGCCGAAGTGAACTCGGGCGAGACCATCTGACAGCCGTATTTGTCGCGCGTGACCCTGCCCATGAAGCAGTATTCCTCACCGAAGCGGAGCATGGACGCAATATATTTATTGTTGAAAAAGGTCAGGTTCATATAGCCCGTATCATCGGACACGCTCAGCTTCGCGAGCATTCGCCCGCCCGAAATACGCTGGTTGTTCACAGGAGTGGCGACCCTTGCCCGCACCACGTACTTCTCGCCGTCGGACAGTTCGCTGATCGGCGTGGTTTCAGCCCAATTGTCATAGGCGCGGGGATAGTAGGTGATCATATCGCCGACGGTATTGATCCCTAATTTGCGGAACAGAGAAGCGCGCTTCTCCCCGATCCCGCTGAGCTGTGTGATCGGCTTTTCATACAGGGACACGCGTACCTCTCCTTTCCTCAAAAATCATCTTTTTTCAATAAAAACGGTCAAAAAGACCTATAAAACATGTGTTCTATATTTATTTTACTACAGTTTTTTTGATCTGTCAACAAAAAATAAGAGGCTGTCGTCTGACAGCCCCTTGGAAAACTTGATTATTCTACGCTGAAGATGTAGTAGTAGATCGGCTGATCGCCCTTGATGTAGGTGATGTCGACCTGATCGGCGAACTTGGTCTCGAGCATTTCGACAGCCGCCGCGGCATCCTCATCGGAAACGCCCTCGCCGGAGATCAGGGTCACAAAGGACATCTCCTTGTTGATCATGGTCTTAGCCAGCTTATACAGCGCCTTGTTCGGAGTGGAGGAAGTGACGGTCAGCTTGCCGTTGTTCAGACCGATGATCTCGCCTTCCTTGATCTTCTTGGAGCCGAACTCGGAGTCGCGCGCCGCAAAGGTGATCTGACCGGTAGCGACGTTCTTCGCCGCCTGCATCATGTTGTCGACGTTGGTGTCGGCGTCAACATCGGGATCGAATACCAGCATTGCGGAGAGACCCTGCGGGATGGTGCGGGTCGGAACGATGATGACCTCTCTGTCCTCGACCAGCGCGACGGTCTGCTCGGCAGCCATGATGATGTTCTTGTTGTTCGGCAGGACGAAAACGCGCTTCGCGGGGGTCGCCATGACCGCCTCGAGGATATCGTCGGTGGAGGGGTTCATGCTCTGACCGCCGGATACGACGTTCAGACAGCCCAGCTCGTTGAAGAGGTTGGAGAGTCCTTCGCCCGCGGCAACCGCTACAAAGCCGAATTCCTCGGTAGGCTCAGCGACGACGGGCTCAGCCTTCTTCTCAGCCTTCGCCTTTGCCTTGTCGTTATCTTCCTTCGCCTTCTTGTGCTGTTCCTTCATATTCTCGACCTTGACGGTGAGAAGCTGGCCATATTCAAGACCGTGCTGCATAGCGTTGCCGGGCTGCTCGGTGTGAACATGGACCTTGATGATCTCGTCGTCAGCTACCATGACAATGCTGTCGCCGATGGTCTCGAGGAACAGTCTAAGCTCGTTGGGGTCGGTCTCGACTTCGGGATCACGTCCGACAATGAACTCGGTGCAGTATGTAAAGTTGATGACCTGATCGAACTCAGCCGCGGCGGAGCGGAACCAGTCGTCGTCATTCTCTTTCTCGTAGGCTTCTTCTTCGTACTCGACGACTACGCCGTCACGGATGACGGAGAGCATACCCTCGAAGATGGTGAGGATACCCTTGCCGCCCGCGTCGACAACGCCAGCCTTCTTGAGGACGGGAAGCATGGTGGGAGTCAGCTCCAGCGCTTCGGCAGCGGCGTCGCATACGGTCTCCCAGAGTACTGCGGGATCTTCCTCGGTCTCGAGCGCCTCTAAGCCTGCTTCATAACCCATGCGGGCTACGGTGAGGATGGTGCCCTCGGTGGGCTTGGTGACCGCGTTGTAGGCGGCTTCTACGCCCATGCCCAGCGCGTGGATCAGATCAGCGCCTGTTGCTTCCGCCTTGCCCTCTAAGCCCTTGGAGATACCTCTGAAAAGCAGAGAGGTGATAACGCCGGAGTTGCCGCGCGCGCCCCTGAGCATTGCGGAGGCGGTCATGCGGGAGACTGCGGATACGTCGGCAGGCTCAGCGTCCTTGAGGGCGTCGGCAGCCGCGACGATCGTCATCGACATGTTTGTACCGGTGTCGCCATCGGGTACAGGGAAAATGTTAAGATCATTAATGCGCGCCTTGATAGAAGAAATATTATTCGCGCCGGAAATGATCGCTTGTCTAAGAGTTTCACCGTTCATCAACGTAAACACATCCTTTTATTTAGTGATCAGAGATCAGTAGTCAGCGGACAGAACCGAATCAAGATCGGTTTCCAACCGCAAAAAAAGATATTTCTTTCAAACCTGTAACATTATACACTAATTCGTAAGAATTATCAAGCACTTTGTATACAAAAAAGGGGTATAAATTCCAAATTATCTTAGTTTAAATGACTGAGCCGCCGTACATCTGCCGCTGCCGCGGTCGATATCGAACACGGCGCAGTCGAGCTTGCACGCGCCCGACGCCAGCTCAAACCGCTCGGGAAGCTGGGTGGTAAAGCGGCGCATGATGATGTCCTTCTTGACGCCCAGACAGCTGTCGATCACGCCCGTCATGCCGATATCCGTGATGTAGCCCGTGCCGTTCGGCAGTACCTCGGCGTCGGCGGTCAGGACATGGGTATGCGTGCCGAATACCGCGGACACCCTGCCGTCGAGGTAAAAGCCCATCGCGCGCTTCTCGGAGGTCGCTTCGGCATGGAAATCCACTAAAATGACCTTCGCGTCGATCTCTTTGAGGATCTTATCCGCGGCGGCAAAGGGATTCTCGAGGTTCGCGTCCATGAACTGCTGTCCCATGAGGTTGATGATCCCGACGGTGGTGTAGCCCATATCGACGACCGCGTACCCCCTGCCCGGTGCTGAGGACGGGTAATTATAGGGACGGATGATGTTCGGATTCTCGTCAAGGACGGGAAAGACCTCTCTGCGGCGGAAGCTGTGGTTGCCGAGAGTGAGGAAATCCACGCCCGAGGTGAAGAGATGTTCAGCCGACTTGGGGGTCAGACCGTTGCCGTCGGCGGAGTTCTCACCGTTGCAGATAACGAAGTCGATCCCCTGCTGACGCTTGAAATACGGCAGATGTTCTCTGAGGAAGGCACAGCCGACCGAGCCGACCACATCGCCGATACACATGATTCGCATACTATCATCTTTCTATATCTGGGATAATAGAAGTATAGCACAAAATCGGGATCATGACAAGTTTATTGTTCTTTCTCAGGCTCTGTCGGATTGACATAGCGGGTCAGGTCGGTGTTTTCATCCGTGCCGATCAGCTCGCTGTAGGCGATGTCCTCGGCGCAGGTATAGGTAACCTTCAGGGTATAGACGCCGTCCTGATGGGACAGCTCCGTCTCTCTCCCCTCTACCGTGCAGTCCGACAGGGAGAACAGCTCATACAGCTGTGACTGTTTCATCAATAATTCTTTCGCAGAATTATCATCCAGCTCCGTTTCTTCATAGGTCAACGCGCTGACCTTCTCCGTTGCAACGCCGATCGGCAGCGTGATACCCAGCGGAGCGGGCGCGTCGGTATAAAGATCGACCGCGGCATAGGGCGAATCCACCCTGCCGAAGCGGTACGGCAGGCGCAGTCCGAACAGCTCCGCGCTCTGACGCTCCGCCGTCTCGCCGTTCGGGATCAGGCGGTTCTGCTTCTCGGATATTGAAAAGGACGCTTCATGCGTGGTGCGCGCCAATACCCGCGCCTGCGCGTGCACCAGCCGCGAGGTGCCCTGCTCATCCCCCATCACGCCGCTGACAAGGAGCTGTCCTTCGATCACGCCTGAGCCTTCGGTGATCTCGGTCGTGCCCTCGAGCGCTTCGATCCGCAGGATCACGCCGTCCGATTTTGCCTTGATATTGCACGGCGCGTAGACGTTCTCGACCTCGGGCGCGGGGGCTTCTTCCTTGATCTCTACCGAAGCGTAAGAGCCCGTGACGTTTACCGCCATCCAGCCGACGTCATGATTCTCTAAAAGAATATTGCGGGCGATCCGCTGATAGTCGAGCGACGGCTTGAACGCCCCGATATACAGCCCCTGTTCCCGAAGCTCTTCCTGCATCTCAACGCGGCTGACCCTGTCAAGCCCCGTGATGTCGATACTCCAGATGAACAGCGACATGACGAACACCGTCAGCAAAAACGCACACGCGCCGATCATTACCCCTACCCTGTCCTTGTAGCGGACAACGTAGGATGGCAAACCGCTTTTTGCGGTGACGCGGAGTCTTACGCCCGATCCTCTTGCAAGTTTTCTGATTTTCAGATAATCCGCGCGGTACATGCACCCGTCAAAGCCGTCGCCTTTTCGCTGAACGTTCCAGAGTCGGATACGGTTGCGCGAGGTGATGTTCAGAAAGCGTTCGGGGTATTTGCCGCTGACCGTGAAGCTCACATAGCCGCGGATAAATCGCAGTAATCCTAACAGCATGGCTTACACCGTAAAGCTCAGGCTCGTGATAAAGCCGTCGATCATCAGCGCGGAGTCGGAGATACAGCGCAGGTTCAGTTCCCTGCCGCAGATCGTTAGGATCATGCCCTGCGTGTTCACGCGGACGGTCTCGGCAGTGTACTCCAGTACGCCCTTGCTGCCCTCGACCAATATTTCTCTGTTGCCGGAAAGCTCTATGCACGGCGCGTTCATCACAGGCAGGAGCGGATTTCTCTTTTTCTTTTCATGCGTATTTTCTCTTGGCATCATATCACCCGTTTATTTTTATGAACCAAACCGCATATATATTAACGGTGAATGATATGAATTTGCGCAAAATGTTTGATTTTCGGAAAATATCGGCTCTTTTTTTCGCCGTTTTCGGCATTTATCTCTGTCTGCGGTTTTCAGCGGAATGTTCGGAAGGGATCAGGAAAGGAATCCTCTTTTGTATCGAAGCGCTGGTGCCGTCGCTCTTCCTCTTTATGGCGCTGTCGTCGTATATCGTCAAAAGCGGTATCGCGGAGTGGTTTTCAAAACCGCTCGGGGGTCTCGCGAAAGGTTTGTTCGGCGTATCCGCGGCGGGGCTGTCGGTCATCCTGCTGAGCATGATCGGCGGGTATCCTGTCGGGGCGAGGTGCGCCGCCGCGCTGTATGAGGAAAGGCGGATCGGCATAAAAGAAGCTGAGAAGCTCGTCTGTATCGCCGTCTGCGCGGGTCCGGGGTTTCTTTTGAATTATGTCGGCGGCGCTTTGCTGAACAACGTTGGGGCAGGAAGAATTTTGCTGTTCGCCGAGCTGATCGGCACCGTCCTTGCGGGCGTTATCATCGGAAGATCGATTTCTGCCGAACCGCCGCTGACTGCTCCTGTTGTAAAGAGATCGGGCAACAACCTGCTGATCTCGTCCGTTGCGGACGCTTCAAAATCGACCTTTCATATGTGCGCGATGGTGGTGATCTGCTCCGCGTTCATCGAGGTGATCTCGGCAGTCTCGCCCTCACCGTCTCTTGCCGCCGTCCTCTCGGCGTTCATCGAGATCACGACGGGCTGTCAGCGGATGTGCGGGAGCTATCCGCTGTACCTGATCGCCTTCTTTGTCGGCTTCGGCGGGATCTCGGTGCATTTGCAGATCTACGCGGGGATCGGAAAGCTCTCCGTCAACAAGGTATTATTTTTCCTATTCAGAATTTTACAGGGTATAATCACCGCGGCAGCTGCATATATATTACTTATGATTTTCCCCGTGGAACAGAGCGTTTTCAACTCATCAGACGTCCCCTTGACCTTTGCAAAGTCAGCTACTTTATTCGGTTCGGGAGCGCTGGTACTGTCGTCGCTCTGCTTTGTCGGGAGCGTTCATCAACATCAGATACGGAGGTAACTTATGTGCGGAATAGCAGGCTGGCTGGATCACAGCAGACCGATGAATGAAATGCAGGAAGAATTACGAAGGATGTCGGAAAGTCTCAGACGGCGCGGTCCCGACGAGCACGGCGAGTACATCCGCGGGAATGTCGCCTTACTGCACCGGCGGCTGAGCGTCATCGACCCCGAGAACGGTCAGCAGCCGATAAGCACCCTGTATGAGGGTGAAAAATATACCATCGTCTATAACGGCGAGCTGTACAATACGGACGAACTCAGAGACGAGCTGAAAGCGGTCGGCTTCGGCTTCGGTACGCACAGCGATACGGAAGTACTGCTCAAGGCATACTGCTACTACAAGGAGAAGTGTGCCGAAAAGCTCAACGGTATCTTTGCCTTTGCGGTGTATGAGGAAGGCGCAAAGCGGCTGTTCCTCTGCCGCGACCGAGTCGGAGTCAAGCCGCTGTTCTATCATGTTTACAAAGACGGTATCCTCTTCGGCTCAGAGATCAAAGCGATCCTCGAAAGCGGGATCGTCTCCCCTGCCGTCACGGAAGAAGGGTTATACGAGCTGTTTTTCCTAGGTCCCGCCAGAACGCCGGGCAACGGGATCTTTAAGAGGATTCGGGAATTATTGCCCGGGGAATACGCGGTCTATGAAAACAGCAGACTCGATAAGACCCGCTACTTTCAGCTTCATGCCCATCCTCATGAGGAAAGCGAGTCCCAGACAATCGAAAAGCTCCGTTTTCTTTTGACCGACGCGATCGAACGCCAGCTGGTCAGCGACGTGCCGATGTGCTTCTTCCTCTCGGGCGGGCTGGATTCGTCTATTATCTGTCAGACGGCTTCAAATTTCCGCAAAAGAAATAAACTGCCGTCTATCGACACCTACTCGGTCGAATACACCGACAACAAGCAGTATTTCACAAAGTCCCTGTTCCAGCCGAACGCCGACTATGAGTATATCGGGCTGATGGCGCAGAGCACGGGCTCGCGGCATCATGAGATCGTTCTCGACAACGAGGACGTTTTGGAGGCGCTCTATCCCTCGGTGATTGCCAGAGATCTGCCCGGGTATGTGGATATCGACTCGTCGCTTTTGCTGTTCTGCAAGGAGATCAAAAAGAACTTCACCGTTGCGCTGTCGGGCGAATGTGCCGACGAACTGTTCGGCGGGTATCCGTGGTATCACAACCATGAGATCCTCTTTGAGGACTGCTTTCCGTGGTCGCGGGAGCAGGGCGTCAGACGGCAGGTGCTGAAAAAGGGGCTTTTGCCGCGCGGTGAAGAATACGTCAGGGAAAAGTATCTCGACACCATCCGCTCCGCCGATACTCTGCCCGACGACAGCAAGGTCGACAGGCGCATGCGCGAGATGCTCCACCTCAACTACTACTGGTTCATGCAGTGCCTTCTGGAGCGCAAGGACAGGTGCTCGATGTACTCGGGGCTCGAGGTCAGAGTGCCGTTCTGCGATTACCGCCTGATCGACTGCGCCTACAACATGCCGTGGGAGCTCAAAGCCCTGAACGGCAGAGAAAAGGGCATTATCCGCAAGGCGTTTGAGGGGATCCTTCCCTATGACATCTGCTACCGCAAAAAGAGCCCTTATCCAAAGACCCACAACCCCGTCTACATGGAGCTGTGCCGCAAAAAGGTCGAAATGATCCTGAGCGATAAGAGCAGACGCATCAACGGTCTGCTCGACAAAGACGGCGTAAGGGATATCATGGAGCACCCCGACAATATCAAATCGCCGTGGTACGGACAGCTGATGAAAGCCCCGCAGATCCTCGCCTACCTCATCGAGGTGGACTACTGGATGGAGAGTTACAACGTAGATGTAGAATTAAGCATTTGATAACAAAGCTGTAATATCTTTCGGGAAATCGGAACGATTTCAAAAAATCATCATAGAATGTTAATAAATTGGTCATTTTTTGTTCTAAACAGCGACACAAACGCCTGTTATCATATAGCTGTAACATCAAATGACTGAAAGGAAGTGGCAGAATGAAAGGCGAAAACTACAGAGAAATGAGCGCGTATTTTTCACAGACCAAAGCGCGCAACACCACCATCAAGGCACTGCATGACGTTCTGCCGCTTGTGATGTATATTTTCTATCCCGTACAGCTGATTATATTAGCTGTCAACGAGGGGCTCGGCAGCGAAGTATTCCTAAGATTCACCCTGATCCCGCTGTGCACGCTGATCTTGGTGACGATCGTGCGGGCGATCATCAACGCAAAGCGCCCCTATGAGGTGTACAATTACACCCCGCCCGTCAGCAAAAAGACCGCGGGTAAGAGCTTCCCCTCCCGCCACACGGTCTGCGCGTTCATTATCGCGATGGCATTTTTGTACATCCAGACCCGTATCGGCGTCATCATGCTGTTCTTAGCCGCGGCGATCGGCGTGACCAGAGTCCTTTCGGGCGTACACTTCATCCGCGACGTCGTCAGCGGAGCCGCGATCGGCGTACTGATCGGCGTTCTGGGATTCTTCGTATTCTGATCTTACTAATTACTTTTTTCTCTCCTAAATGAATATTTAAGAAAAGCGTGAGCTGTTCAAAACGGCTCACGCTTTTTGTTTCTTTTCTTCGATTTTCGGTTTGATGAAATGGACGCGGATATGATGGATCAGCGTTACGATCCCCGCGAAGATGAAGCTGATATAGAAGTTGATACCTCTGGTAATGACCATCGTGGAGCTGAGCAATATCACGTTGCTGATGACCATTTTGAACACGTTGTTGAAGATCGCTTCACTCGCGCCGACAGCGCCGGGCAGCGGAATACAGTACGCGCCGAACCAGCAGTAGGCTTCGAGGGCGTAAATGTCTATCACGCTGATCTTCACGCCCGCAAGCTCCGGGATGTTGTACAGCGCTCCGTAAAAGACCAGAACGCCGATGGAAATGTACGTCAGCCGCTCGATGAAGTTGAGCATGAACGACGCAAACAGAGCCTTTTTGCTGTGGCTGAGCAGGAGAACGGAGTTCTTGAAGCGAACGACGGAAGCGTCGATACGTCCGATATACTCGTCCTTATGCTTCACGATACGAAAGAGCGCCGCGATACTGACAAGCCACCTTGCGATCCTCATGACCAGCTTCTCGGAGATCATGATCATCACGTATACCGACAGGAATAACAGCTGTACCAAAAGTCCCGCGATGATACACGCCTTGACGATCCACGAGTCGATGTTGAAAAACAGGTTCGGTCTTAAGATAAAGGTGATGAGCGCCAGCGCCATCAGCGACGCGGTGTACATCAGGAGATTCACGCTGAGGATCGCCGTCGTATGGGAGATCGGGATACCGTCCTTGACCATGTAATACGCCGAGGCGGGCTGACCGCCCGTCGCGGAAGGGGTGATCGCGGAGAAGTAGATATCCGCGGAGGCGTAGGAATAGTTCTTCAAAGGGCTCTTGTGATAGCCCATCGTGCGCGACAGCACGCCGATGCTCATGCCCTTGAAGCCGATGTTCAGGATCATGCACAGGAACGCGCCGATCAAAAAGGGATAGTGTATCTTTTTGACAAACTCGCCGACCGAAGCGATCGAAAAGCCGTCCTTGTTGCGGAAGATGATGAAGAAGGTCAGTCCGATCATCGCCAACAGCACCGACATATTCAAAATCTGCTTTTTGAGACTTGGTTTTTTGGTGTTCATCGGACACCCCCTTTTTGATAAGTGAATAGTGAATAAAGAATAATGAATGAAGAATAATGGCGGGCGGGATACCCGCACCCGATTTATAGTATTTTTTGCAACGCTTCTTCGGATAAAAAGCCTTTGGATGCGCCGCTCTCACCGATTTTGTAGGATGCGAAGGTCACAGCGTATCTCAGGGCATTTTCGGGTGATTCGCCTTTCAGATAAAAATGTACGAACGCCGAGAACAGCGCGTCGCCCGCGCCGACAGTGTTGACCACCTCGCGGGTGTATACAGACGGGATCATCGCAAAGCTGTCGGTATCGCGCGTATAGAGCAAAGCGCCCTGGTCGCCCATGCCGACCACAATGATTTTACACGCATAGACCCGCGAAAGCTGTCGGACAAAGTCCTCTTCCCTGTCCCGAATCGCTTCATTGGACAGGAACAGCACGTCCGCGTATCGCATGAAGTCGGCATTGTAGCCATCGCTGATATCGCTCAGGCAGTGCACGTCGCAGAAAACAGGCTTGCCTGTCCGATGCGTTTTTTCGAGCAAGGGTCGCGAGAAGTTGATATTGCACAGGCAGAACGCGTCAAAGCTGTCAACATCATCCGACGCCGATGCGGGCAAAGAAAGCTCCTGCATGTCTTTTAAGTCAGTATAGACCTTTCTCCTGCCGTCGGGCTCATAGAGCACCACGCTCTGCGCCGTCTCCTTACACGGATAATAGCGGCAGTCGGCAATCGGTACACTTGCCGCACGGACGGATACGCCCGCCGCGTCGTCGGCGACAAAAGAAGCGAGACTCACGCTGTCGCCCAGTGCGGATAATGCCAGAGCGACATTCAGCCCTACGCCCGAGGCGATGGTATTCACGCCGAAAAAGTTATAGTCGATCGGGCTGTAGCCGATCGGAAATCCCCGCACCGCGCAGGAGGTCTCGACGTTCACAAGCCCCGATATAAAAATCTTACTCATTTCATATCACTTCAAGTCATATAAACTCATGCTTATTTTACCGCATAATCACCCATCAGTCAAGTTACAATAAATGCATAGAAATCCTACACCGGCGCATAATAGCCATATGAATATCCGTGAACTGCTCAGTGAAAACAGAATCGAGATCGGCGCAGAGCTGTACTCCAAGGACGAAGCGCTCGAGCGCCTGATACGCCTGCAGAAGAAAAGCGGCTGTATCCATAACCCGAAAGCGCTCCGACGCGAGATACAGGAGCGCGAAAAGCAGGGCAACAGCGCCGTCGCATGCCGCGTCGCGATCCCCGACGTCATGCACAGCGGATCGGCACAAACTACGATCAGCGCGGTCACCGTCAAAGACGGCGTCGATTACGGCGCGCCGGATCACCGCCCCGTCAGGCTGATCTTCATGATCGCGGGCAAAAGCGGCTCAGACGAACATATCGAAGCAAAGTCCCGCCTGATGCACCTCTTGATGGACGCGGGCTTTACGGCACGGCTGTGCGCGGCGCAGAGTACAGAGGAATTCTTACAGCTCATAGAAGAGCGTGAAAGGCTCCGCTATGCGCCTGTAGACCCGAACAAGAAATACAACTGCTCTAAATTTCTTTCAGAGAATAATAACAAAAAGAAACGATTTCGTTTTCCAAAAAGGAAGCACAGCAAAAGCCGCTGAGTGTAAATACCCAGCGGCTTTTGCTTCATATATCTAAGTCATATACCTTTTTCACATTTTCGCTGAGGATCAGCTTCATTTCTTCTTCGGTCAGTCCGAGTTCGAAGAACATCTTAAGCTCCTCGCGCGGGTCCCACATGGGATAGTCCGTGCCGAACAGCACCTTATCCGCTCCGTAACGGCGGATGATCTCGGCAGTCTTGTCGAGCGGTACCCAGTACATCGTGGACGAGCAGTCGACATAGAGGTTCGGGATATCCTTCAGCTCTTTGCTTGCTTCGTCCCACAGCGACCAGCCGCCCATGTGCGCGCCGATGATCGTCAGGTTCGTGTAGGTTTCGAGGATCGGGATCAGGCGGTTGGTGTTGGAATAATCATAGCGCTTGTCGCCCGTATGCATGAGGATCGGAAGTCCGTATTCCTCACACAGCTCATAGATCTTCAGACAGCGGTAGTCATCGATCTTGAACTGCTGGATGTCGGGATGGAGTTTTACTCCTTTAAGCCCCAGCTCCGCCAAATGCCTGACGTCCTCTCGCTGATCGGCGCTGTCAGGATGGAGAGTACCGAGTCCCGTCAGCTTGCCGTCGGAAGCAGCGACCGTCTCAGCGATGAAGTTATTGATGGAATTGACCTGTTTAGGAGTTGTAGCAACGCTCTGGACGAGTGCATGATCTATACCAGCCTCAGAGTTAATTTCTAAAAGACGGCGCGCCGTCCCGTCGCACTTCGCGACGGTGCCGTAGAAGGTATCCGTCCCCGCGACCGCCTTCGCGGCGATCTTCTCGGGGTAGATGTGGCAGTGGGTGTCGATCACCTGAAATCCGTTTCTCATGCCGTCACCACACTGTTCGCCTTCTGGAGTCCGAGCTTTTCGACCGCGTCCTCGCGCATCTTGTACTTGAGGATCTTGCCCGCGGCGTTCATCGGGAAGCTGTCGACAAAGTCGATGTATCTCGGCACCTTATGACGCGCCATGCTCGCGCCGATAAAGTCCTTCATCTCCTGCTCGGTCATGGTCTCGCCTTCTTTGAGGATGACGCATGCCATGATCTCTTCGCCGTAGTTTTCATCGGGAACGCCGATGACCTGTACGTCGGAGACCTTCGGGTTAGTATAGATGAATTCTTCGATCTCTTTAGGATAGATGTTCTCACCGCCGCGGATGATCATGTCCTTCAGACGACCTGTGATCTTGTAGTAGCCGTCCTCGGTCTTGCAGGCGAGGTCGCCCGTGTGGAGCCAGCCGTCCTTGTCGATGGCTTCGGCAGTCTCCTTGGGCATTTTATAATAGCCCTTCATGATGTTGTAGCCGCGTGCGAGGAATTCGCCGTTGACGTTCGGAGGACACTCCTCCCCCGTCTCGGGATCGACGATCTTGCACTCAATCTCGGGCAGCTCCTTGCCGACCGTGTTGACGCGCACCTCGATTGAATCCTCGGTGGAGCTCATGGTACAGCCGGGAGAAGCCTCGGTCTGACCGTAGACGATGGTGATCTCGGTCATGTTCATTTTATCAACGACCTCGCGCATCTTGTCGATCGGGCAGGGAGAGCCTGCCATGATACCCGTGCGCATATAGGAGAAGTCGGTTTTCGGGAAATCGGGGTGCTCTAAAAGCGAAATGAACATGGTCGGAACGCCGTGGAAGGCGGTGATATGCTCATTGTTGATACACGCAAGTGCCGGCTTCGGGCTGAAATACGGCAGGGGCAGGATGGTGGTGCCGTGGGTCATGGAGGCAGTCATCGCCAGAACCATGCCGAAGCAGTGGAACATCGGCACCTGGATCATCATGCGGTCCTCGGTGGAAAGATCCATGCGGTCGCCGATATTCTTGCCGTTGTTGACGATATTGTAGTGGGTCAGCATAACACCCTTGGGGAAGCCTGTCGTACCCGAGGTGTACTGCATGTTGCAGACGTCGTCCTTGTCGACCAGAGAAGCCATGCGGTAAACTTCGCTCTTGGGCGTTTTGGACGCGTAGCCCAGCGCCTTTTCCCATGTGAGACAGCCCTTCTGCTCAAAGCCGACGGTGATGACGTTGCGAAGGAACGGCAGACGCTTCGCGTGGAGCTGTTCGCCTTCCTTGACGTTCTCCAGCTCGGGGCACAGGCGGGCGATGATCTCGCCATACTTGGTATCCTTCGCGCCCTCGGTGATGATGACGGTATGGGTATCGCTCTGTTTTAAAAGATATTCCGCTTCATGGATCTTATAAGCGGTGTTGACGGTGACCAGTACCGCGCCTAATTTGACGGTCGCCCAGAAGGCAATGTACCACTGGGGAACGTTGGATGCCCATACCGCGACGTGTGAACCCGCCTTGACGCCTAAGGCGATCAGTACGCGGGCGAACTCGTCGACGTCGTCGCGGAACTCCGAATAAGTGCGGGTATAGTCGAGAGAGGTATATTTGAACGCGAGCTGGTCGGGAAATTCCTCTACCATGCGGTCAAGGACGTCGGAGAAGGTCGCGTCGATCAGCGTCTCCTTCTTCCAGACGAATTTGCCGGTGTGGCGGTTGTTCCAGTACAGCGCGGATTCGTTCTTGGAGGTGTCCGCGAACTGCTTCATGTAGCTGATGAACTGGGCGAAGATGATGTCCATATCATCCAGCTCGGGGCACCAGCGGGGGTCCCAGACGAGGGAAATGAAGCCGTCGTAGTTGACGGAACGCAGGGCTTTCATGGTCTCCTTGATCGGCAGATCGCCCTCGCCGACAAGGCGGTACTCAATACCGTCGTCAGTCTTGACGCCGTCGTTGAGGTGAACGTGGCGGACATACGCGCCGAGGTTCGAAATGATCTGAGCAGGACTCTCGCCGACGGTGAAGTATGCGGCGGACATGTTCCACAATGACGCTACATAGTCGCTTGCGAAATACTCGAGCGTGTCGCGCAGGAGCGCGGTGTCGGCATACATGCCGCGGGTCTCGATCAGCAGAGAGATCTTGTCGCGCTCCGCAACAGGCAAAACAGCTTCGATCAGCGTCTTGACGTTCTGCACCGCTTTATCGGTGTCATCGTGGTGCTCGGCTCTCAGGCGGATATTCGGGATGTGGAGATTCGCCGCGATCTGCAGGCAGCGCTCGATCTCGGCGATTGCCGCTTCATACTGCGCTTCATCCGCAATATCGTTGATGACGTCGATACACGGCAGGCTCAGATTGCGGTCATAGAGCATGCGCAGCGTCGCCGCGGCGGAATACTCATGGAAAACGCCGCTTTTTTCGGAGAAAGCCGCGTTGTTGATATTATGGGGCTCGATGCCCTCGAATTTGAAATACTCGGCGGCTGTACAAAATTCTTCAAAAGAAATATCGTGCCAGCCCTTTGTAGAGAATGAAAACTTCATCGGTGATTCTCAACCTTTCTGTTTCGAAATCTATATCAAGTAGAATGATTTGTGTGATCGATCAAGAAAAAGGCACACGTGCCTCAATCCTCTTCGTAAACGATCTTGTTGACAGCGTTGATGTACGCGCGAACGGACGCGCCGATGATATCGGTGGAAAGTCCCGTGCCGGAGTAGATCTTGCCGCCTACACGCAGACGGACGAGGGCGTTGCCCATCGCTTCCTTCTCCTGCGTAACGGTCTGAATGGAAAAATCATCCAGCTCAAAGCGTCTGCCGATGATCTGCTCGATGGCGTGGAATGCCGCGTCGATCGGACCGTCGCCGATCGCGATACCCTGTACAGTCCTGCCCTCGCGGTTCAGAGCGATCTGCGCGGAGGAGCTGATCTTGTTGCCGCTGTTGATGACGTAATTCTCGATGGTGTAGGTCGCGGGAACCTGTAAGGCGGCGGAGGCAACGATCGCGTCCAGCTCCTTGATCCCGACAGGTTTCTTGCGGGCGATACGGCGGAATTCTTCATATACCTTCCGGATATCCTCATCGGAGAGGTCGTAGCCGATCTTCTCCACATGTCCGCGGACTGTGTCGATCGTGTCGTTCAGGTCCAGACGGATACCCTCGTCGACGATCTCACGGGACGCCGCGGTCGTCGTCTTACCGTTGATGATCCACTCGATCTGGTCGATCGCTCTGTGCAGCTCGGTGGTGCGGATATCGGCGCTGTAGCCGTAGTTCTCGCGGATGTCCTTCATCAGCGTGCCGAAGGAGCGCAGGGAGGTCGCTTCGCCGCCGATAGAGGTCTTGACGCACTTCGCGCCGTTCTTCACGGCTAAAATAGAAGCGGCAGTCGCAACACCGTTTTTATCGTTGCAGAATACGCCGACAGGTACGTCGATACCCTCGCTCATTTCCTTGATGAACGCCGCGAAATCATCGGGTAGGAGGATCGCCGCGTCGTCGCAGAGGGTCACGCAGGTCGCGCCTGCTTTGACGGCGGTCGCGATGGCTTCTTTGAGGAATTCTTTCTCGGCGCGGGTCGCGTCGATGGCAGTGAACTCTACATCGCCGCAAACCGACTTTGCCTTCTCGACCATCGCGCTGACATAAGCGCACATCTTATCCTGCTTCTTGTGAAGCGTGTACTCCATGATGGAAGCGGTCATCGGCAGCTCGACGCGGATACGCGGACGGGCGGTGCCCCTCAGCGCCTCGGCGGCAAGGTCGATGGCAACGGGCGAAGAGCTCGCCGCGACGGAAATCACGCTGTTCTTGACAAAAGAAGCCGCGGTGCGGACAAGCAGCGTATCGGCTTTTGCGGAGCCGATCTCGGGCAGCTCGATCGCGTCGACGCCAAGTCGCTCCAGCTTACGCGCGATCTCCAGCTTCTGCTTAAAGGATAAGGTCGATTTCGCGTCAGATAAGGTTGTGTCGGCAATCTTGATGTGGTTCATACTGTTTCCTCTTTTCTTACATAAATAAAGAACCCTGAGATCATTTCTGACCTCAGGGACGAAATCACTTCGCGGTACCACCCTGTTTACCGTACGCCGTTGTACGGTCACTCACCGGGCTCTGACAAGCCCTCTGCCATGATAACGGGACAATCCGGAGTCACTTACAACATCTGCTTCAGTAACTCTGCTCCGAAATGAGACTCGCTTATGTTCCCCTGCCGTCTCGCACCGACCGACGGTTCTCTGAAAAGGTACCTCAAAAGCGATAATTTCATCAACGCATTTATGTGGTTTATTGTGCTGTTTAGTAATATAACACAATGATTTTGAATTGTCAACACTTTAACACACGAAAATTTCATGTTTCAGCCGTTGTACTGAAAGTATGAAGAAAACTACGTAAAATTATAGTTGATTTGCCAACGGCGCGCAGTAGCTCTCAACCAATCATCGTTCGTGCGAAGCACTCCGATTCTTGGGAGAGCCTTGCGTGGGTGCTGTTACCCAATCAGCCTTCGCTATACGCTCGGCTTCTTGGACAGCACCTCAAAAAAACAGCAGGGTCTCCCCTGCTGTTCTGTGAAAATTCAGTATAATCAGATTTCGACCGTCCAGCCGTAGGTGTCCTCGATCTCGCCCCACTGGATACCGGTGAGGGTATCGTAGAGGTGCTGGGACAGCTTGCCGATCTCGTTGTTGTTGACGGTGTACTTGTGCTCCTTGTACATCAGCTCGCCGATCGGAGAGACAACAGCCGCGGTACCGCAGCCCCATGCCTCTTCGAGAGTGCCGTCCTCCATCGCCTTACTGAGCTCCGCAACGGGCAGTAAGCGCTCGTTGATGTTGTAGCCCTCGTTCTTCAAGAGCTCGATGCAGCTCTTGCGGGTGATACCGGGCAGGATGGAACCGGTCAGCTTGGGGGTGACGATCTCGTCGCCGATCTTGAACATGACGTTCATCGCGCCGACTTCCTCGATGTACTTGCGCTCTACGCCGTCGAGCCACAGAACCTGACTGTAGCCCATCTGCTCGGCGCGCTCGCCTGCACGGTTGGAAGCGGCGTAGTTGCCGCCGCACTTCGCGTAGCCTGTGCCGCCGCGTACCGCGCGGACGTCCTCGTCCTCGATCATAATCTTAACGGGGTTCAGGCCCTCTTTATAGTAAGAGCCGACGGGAGAAGCAATGATGATGAACTCCGCGTTGTGAACGGCGTGAACGCCTAAGCTCTCGTCGTTGCCGAACATGAAGGGTCTGAGATACAGAGAGGTGCCCTTATCGGAAGGAGTCCAATCCTGCTCTAAGCGGACGAACTCGATCAGCGCCTGCATCGCGTCCTCCTCAGGCATCTGCGGCAGGCACAGACGCTCGGCGGAGTTGTTCATGCGGCGAATGTTCTCGATAGGTCTGAACAGCTGAACCTTGCCGTCAGCGCGGCGATATGCCTTTAAGCCCTCAAAGATCTCGGAGCCGTAGTGCAGAACGGTGGAAGCGGGATGGATGGAAAGGCGCTCAAAGGGTACGATACGGGGATTGTGCCAGCCCTCTTCCTTGCTCCAGCTCCAGCGGAACATGTGGTCGGTGAAATATTTGCCGAAGCCGAGGACGGAAGAATCGGGCTTTTCCTTCGGATTCGGATTTAAGGTAACTTTGATATCCATGATACATTACTCCTTTTTCGCTAATAAATGGTTCTTATTCGTTATAATTTGCGCCGAGCTCGATCGCCTTGAAGTTGACGTCCTTCATGTTGGCGCGCTTCGCGGAGATGACCTTGTCAAGAGCGGCACGGATGCCGTCGTCGGTGTAGTCGCCGGTCTCCTTCAACAGCTTGCCGACGATGATCATGTTGGCAAGGTTGCCGAGGTTCTCATCGGACGCCATGCGGGTCGCGGGGATGTAGAACACCTTGACGTCGTCGCGCTCGACCTTACGCTCGATCAGGGTGCTGTCGGCGAAGATCATGCCGCCCGAAACGACCTTGCTCTCGAATCTGTCTAAGGAAGGCAGGTTCATGGCAACGAGGATATCGGGGTTACTGACGATCGGAGAGCCGACGGGAGTGTCGGAGACGATGACGGAGCAGGACGCTGTACCGCCGCGCATCTCGGGACCGTAGGAGGGAAGCCAACTTACCTGCTTATCCTCGATCAGACCCTTGTACGCGATGAATTTGCCGGCGAAAAGAATACCCTGACCGCCGAAGCCGGAGAATAACATATTTTTAGCGCTCATTATTCTGCCTCCTTCTGCTCAGCGGAGCGATCCTTGTATACGCCTAAGGGATAGTACGGGAGCATGTCGCTCTCGATCCAGTCGAGCGCCTGCTTGGGGGTCATGCCCCAGTTGGTCGGGCAGGAAGATACGACCTCGACCAGAGAGAAGCCTTTGCCGTCGATCTGGTTCTGGAAAGCCTTTTTGATGGCTTTCTTGGCGTTTCTGACATTCTTGACATTGTTGACGGTAACGCGCTCGAGGTACTCGGGGCCTACCAGCTCAGAGAGCATTTCGCAGACCTTGATCGGGTAGCCGCAGAGCTTGGGATCACGGCCGTAGGGAGAGGTCTGGGTGACCTGACCGACCAGAGAGGTCGGAGCCATCTGACCGCCGGTCATGCCGTAGATCGCGTTGTTGATAAAGATAACGGTGATGTTCTCATTGCGGGCAGCCGCGTGAACGGTCTCAGCCATACCGATGGAAGCAAGGTCACCGTCGCCCTGATAGGTGAAGACGATGTTGTTCTCGGGATCGGCGCGCTTGACGCCGGTAGCGACAGCCGGAGCGCGTCCGTGAGCCGCCTCGATCATATCACAGTTGAAGTAGTTATAAGCCATAACGGAGCAGCCTACGGGGGCGATACCGATGGTCTTGCCCTCGATGCCCAGCTCGTCGATGACCTCGGCTACCAGACGGTGAACGATACCGTGAGTGCAGCCGGGGCAGTAATGCAGCGGCACGTCAATGAGTGCATGCGGTTTCTCAAATACAGCCATTATGCAATACCTCCGTTGATTTCTTTGATAGCATTCAGTACCTGCGCGGGGTCGGGGATCATACCGCCGGCGCGGTTGCACAGGGATACGGGACATTTCGACTCGATCGCGAGCTGTACGTCCTCGATCATCTGACCCATGTTCAGCTCGACGGACAGGAACGCCTTTGCGTGCTCAGCCGCCTTCTTGAAGGGAGCCTTCGGGAAGGGCCAGAGGGTGATGGGTCGGATCAGACCGACCTTGATGCCGAGCTTGCGCGCTTCGTCGACCGCGTTCTTGCTGACACGCGCGGCGATACCGAAAGCGGCGATAACGATGTCGGCGTCGTCGACCTTGTACTCTTCGTACATGGTCTCATTCTCTTCGATGACCTTATAGCGGTCATAACGCTGGAAGTTGAACATCTCGAGTTCCTCGGGAACAAGAGACAGGGAGTTGACGATGTTGTGCTCGCGCTCCATCTTCGTGCCGGTAGTCGCCCACGGCTTTTCGGGAGCGGGCTTTACTTCGAGATCGTCGATGGAAACAGGCTCCATCATCTGACCCATCGTACCGTCGGCGAGGATCATCGCGGTCATGCGGTAGGTATCGGCAAGCTCAAAGCCCTTGACGGTCAGCTCAGCCATCTCCTGAACGGAAGCGGGAGCGAGAACGATCATGTGATAGTCGCCGTGACCGCCGCCGCGGGTGGACTGGAAGTAGTCGGACTGGGAAGGCTGGATACCGCCAAGACCGGGACCGCCGCGCTGGACGTTGACGATCAGAGCGGGCAGGTCGGAGCCTGCAAGGTAGGATAATCCCTCGCCCTTCAAGGACACGCCGGGAGAGGAAGAAGAGGTCATGACTCTCTTGCCCGCGGAGGAAACGCCGTAAACCATGTTAATCGCGGCGATCTCGGACTCCGCCTGCAGGAAGGTGCCGCCGATCTTCGGCATGACCTTCGCCATATAAGCGGCGATCTCTGTCTGAGGTGTGATCGGATAACCGAAGTAATGCATGCAGCCCGCCTTGATCGCAGCGGCGGCGATTGCTTCATTACCCTTCATCAAAATCTTATCTGCCATATCGTTTCATCACCTTTCTACCTTAATGATACAGTCGGGGCACATCATGTAGCAGGACGCACAGCCGATACACTGTTCCATATCGGTGCACTCGACGGGATGATGACCCTTTTTGTTGATTTTGTCTGTGGCAAGGCGCAGGATACCCTTGGGGCAAGCGTCTACGCACAGCGCGCAACCTTTACAGTTGTCTGTCTTAAAAGTTAGCTTTGCCATATACATTTTCCCTTCTTTATCAGAATATGATAACAAATTTATAATTTCGCTTTTGGTCAAACAGGCTTTGCCTGCAGCTTCAAGCGGAATAATGGGCTGATTTGATCTTTCAGTTCATCATAAAGTCTATCCTCAACGGTGGTCAGCACTAACGGTAACCCCGACAGTGCGCAAACCTCACGCGCATACTCCGCAGAGGACAGAACAGCTGACGCATCGGTCTCCCCTGCTAAATTGGAGTTGTTGATGATCCCCGTGAACGGGATTCCGCATGCCGCCTCGATCTCGCGCATGACCTCGATGGTCGAGGGAGCGTCGGGCGTCAGAGGACGGAACTTGTTGACGACCATGAGCATTTCGTAGTCGTTCTCGTTCATAATCGCGTCACGCAGTCTGCCGAGCGCGTAAGCTCCCCTGTCGTCGCCGCCGATGTCCATGATGACGGAAAGGCTTTTGTCGTCGGTGATCGAGTACAGGTCGGCGGGCATAGAGGGCAGGTCGACGTTGGAGGACGCAAACTCCGAGCAGATCAGGCGGATGCCGTGCTCTTTGAATTCATCCTCGCTGTCTTTAGAGCGGAAATAGGGATTGACGATATCAAGGTCGGCGATCGCGACATTCTCACGCTGAGTTTTAAGATCGAGCGCCATATTGACGGCGATATTGGTCTTTCCCGAGCCGTAGTGACCGCAGAGGATGGTCAATCGTTTATATTGCATACTGTCACCTTTTACAGCTTGTTGCGCTGGATCTTTCCGCTGGTCGTCTTGGGAAGGCTGTCGCGGAATACGACGATACGCGGATATTTGTACGGCGCGGTATGGGTCTTGACGTAGTCCTGGATCTCCTTCTTGAGCTCGTCTGTCCCCTCTGTACCCTTGACGAGTACGATGGACGCCTTGACGACCTGACCGCGAACGGGGTCGGGAGCGGCGGAAACGCCGCATTCGAGAACATACGGGAGTTCCATGATGACGGACTCGATCTCGAACGGTCCGATACGGTAGCCGGAGGACTTGATAACGTCGTCCGCTCTGCCGACATACCAGAAGAAGCCGTCCTCATCGCGCCACGCGAGGTCGCCGGTGTGGTAGTAGCCGTTGCGCCAGTTCTTGCGGGTCGCGTCGACGTCGTTGTAGTAGTACATCGCCAGACCGCAGGGCATGCCGTTCGCAATGTTGATAACGATCTCGCCCGGCTCACCGTCGGGGACGTCGTTGCCGTCCTTGTCGATCAGGTGGATGTCATAGATCGGAGAGGGCTTGCCCATCGAGCCGATCTTATGGGACGCGCCGATCATGTTGCAGATGATAACGGCGGTCTCGGTCTGACCGAAGCCTTCCATGATCTGCAGACCTGTCAGCTTCTCAAACTGGTTGTATACCTCGGGATTCAGCGCTTCGCCCGCGGTGGTCATACGCTTGACAGAGGAAAAATCGTACTTAGAGATATCCTCCTTGATCATCATGCGCAGCATGGTAGGCGGCGCGCAGAAGGTCGTGATCTTGTATTTTGCGAACATCGGCAGGATGTCGTCGGCATGGAAACGGTCGAAGTCATAGACGAACATCGGCGCTTCGCACAGCCACTGACCGTAGAGCTTGCCCCACGCGGCTTTTGCCCAGCCGGTGTCGGAAATGGTGAAGTGCAGACCGTCGGGATCGACGTTGTGCCAGAAATGGGCGGTCATGAAGTGACCGAGGGCTAATTTATAGCTGTGGGCGGCGATCTTCGGATAGCCCGATGTGCCCGATGTGAAGTACATCAGCATGATGTCGTCGCCGCAGGGAGTGCTCTCCTTACGTTCAAAGTGTGAGGAGAACAACTTATATTCTTCGTCAAAGTTGCGCCAGCCCTCGCGGACGCCGTTGACCATGATACGCTTGATCTGGGGATAGCTCTCCATCGCCTTCTCGACCTCTTCGGCAGAGTAGCCGTCGCCTGTACAGAGGATCGCGGAGACGCCTGCCGCCTTGAAGCGGTATTCGAGGTCATGCGCCTGCAGCTGGTTGGTCGCGGGGATCGCGATCGCGCCGAGCTTATGCAAGCCGACGATGGCGAACCAGAACTGGTAATGACGCTTGAGGATCAGCATAACGCGGTCGCCCTTGCGGATACCTAAGGATTTGAAGTAGTTAGCGCACTGAGAGGACGCATGGCGCATGTCGGTGAAGGTGAAGCGGTGTTCGGTCTTGTCCTTGCCGACGTGGATCATCGCGAGCTTATCGGGATCTTTATAAGAGATCGCGTCGATGACGTCGTAGCCGAAGTTGAAGCTGTCGGTGTTCTTGAACTCGACCTTTGTCGGCGTACCGTTCTCGTTGACCTCATAATCGACGAATTTCTTCCAGACGCGCTCCTTGGTATCGGTGTTCTCGACCTTCTTGGGAGCGATCGCCTTGGTCTGAGTCAGCTCGGGGATCGGCTCGCCCTTCGGGTTGAGGACGATCGCGTAAAAAATACAGTCCTGCTCGCCGACTGCCATTTCGCCGTGCGGTGTATTGGAATCAAAATAGATGGTGTCGCCGGGTCCTAAGATCTCCTTGTGATCGCCGACCTGAACCATCAGCTGGCCTTCGATGACGATATCGATCTCCTGACCGTCATGGGTCGTCAGCTCCATCGGCTTAGACTGCGCCTCGGGATTGTATTTGCTCTTGACGTACAGAGGCTCGGCGATACGGTTCTGGAACGCGTAAGCGAGGTTGTAGTAGGTCATGCCGTGCGCCTGACTCACCTTTTGTCCCGATCCCCTGCGGGTCACGGTATAGGATTTCAGGTTCGGGGAGATACCCTCGATGATCTCGGTGACGTTGACATTCAGCGCCTGAGAGACGCGGTAAATGAACGCGAAGTTCAGATCCTGCTCGCCCGATTCACAGGCGATATACTCATCCTCGGTGATGTCGGCGAACGCTGCCATCTCGGCGACGGTCTTGCCCTCAAGCTCTCTGAGCTCGCGGATACGCGCCGCCATCTCTTTGATTTTGGTGTCTAATGCTGTTGTGTTGTAATCCATTTCACATACCTCAGTTCTCGGGATGAGCGGCATATAGAAAGCGCCCATCCCAAAGTAATAACTTTGAGACGAGCGCATAACACCCGCGGTACCACTCAAATTGCAGGCTGATATCTCAGCTCTGCCGCTCTCAGGGTCCCATATCGCAATATGTAACCCCTATGCTTTTACGCAGCAGTCACGGAGGAGGTCTAATCATCCGTATGGGACTTTCTTCTCCCCGGCTCAGAAGCTACAAACACGGAATTCATCACGGGAGCTTTCACCAACCGCTCCTTCTCTGAGTGAATACCAACCATGCCCTCTTCGTCATAGCCTTTAACTCGTCTTATGTTATCACAAAATAATTCGTTTGTCAACAGTTAAATATCAGAGCTTGTTTCGCTGAATTTTGCCGCTGATGGACTTGGGCAGGCTGTCCTTGAAAACGACGATACGCGGATACTTATAAGGCGCGGTATGCGTCTTGACATAATTCTGGATCTCTTTCTTTAATTCATCGGTGCCCTCGGTACCCTTGACGAGCACGATAGACGCCTTGACGACCTGACCGCGCACCTCGTCAGGAGCGGCGGAAACGCCGCACTCGAGGACATACGGAAGCTCCATGATGACGGACTCGATCTCAAACGGTCCGATACGGTAACCGGAGCTCTTGATGACGTCGTCGGTTCTGCCGACATACCAGAAGTAGCCGTCCTCGTCGCGCCACGCGGTATCACCGGTGTGATACATGCCGTCGTGCCATGCTTCTTTGGTCGCTTCTTCATTATTATAATAGCCCTTAAAGAGACCGCAGGGAACCTTTTTGTCGGTGCGGATAATGATCTCGCCGGGTTCGCCGTCAGGAACGGGATTGCCGTCGGGATCGACGATGTCGATATCATAGCCGGGGATAGGCACGCCCATCGAGCCGAGCTTAGGAGTCGTGCCGAAGAGGTTGCCGATGGTGAGAGTTGTCTCGGTCTGACCAAAGCCTTCCATGATTCTTAAACCTGTCGCCTTGCGGAACTGGCGCCAAACCTCGGGATTCAGCGCTTCGCCCGCGGTGGTCATGTGAACGACGGAGGACAGATCGTACTTGCTGATATCCTCCTTGATCATCATGCGCAGCATGGTAGGCGGCGCACAGAAGGTGGTGATATGGTATCTCGCAAACATCGGCAGGATGTCGTCGGCGTGGAAGCGGTCGAAGTCGTAGGTGAATACAGCGCCCTCGGAAAGCCACTGACCGTAGAGCTTGCCCCACAGCGCCTTGCCCCAGCCTGTGTCGGAAATGGTGAAGTGCAGACCGTCAGGATCGACGCCGTGCCAATATTTCGCGGTGACATAGTGACCCAGCGGATACTTATAGCTGTGGGCGGCGATCTTCGGGTAACCGGTCGTGCCGGAGGTGAAGAGCATGATCATGGTATCGTCGCCGCAGGCAGTGTCGACGGTGCGGTAATAATGGGTAGAATACATTTCGAACTCGTTGTTGAAGTCATGCCAGCCCTCGCGACTGCCGCCGACAAGGATCTTTGTCGTCAGGGTCGGAGAGGTCTTTTGTGCCTCGTCCACAGCATCGGCGACGGAGCCGTCGGCTGTCGCGACGATCGCGGATACACCCGCGGACTGGAAGCGATATTCGAAGTCATGCGCCAACAGCTGGTTGGTCGCCGGGATCGCGATCGCGCCGAGCTTGTGGAGCGCGAGCATAGAGAACCAGAACTGGTAATGACGCTTTAAAACAAGCATGACGCGGTCGCCCTTCTTGATGCCTAAGCTCTTGAAGTAGTTGGCGGTCTGATTGGAACGGCGCTTCATGTCGTTGAAGGTAAAGCGGCGCTCGACCTTATCGCGGTCGATATGGAGCATGGCGAGCTTATCGGGAGTGTTGTTCGCGATCGCGTCCACGCAGTCGAAGGCGAAGTTGAATTTATCTTCATTCTTGAAGTTGATCGCCTTAAGTCTGCCGTCCTCGTCCTCGAGGGTACGGACAAACTGCTCGGTGATGACGGATTTTTTGGCGATATGCGCCTTCATCACATCGTCGTCGCGTTCCTCAACGACCTTTTCACCGGGAAGGATGATGGCAATGAATTTGCAGTCAGCGCCGTCAATGGCGATCATACCGTGAGGGGTGGACGAATTGTAGTAGATGCTGTCGCCCGCAGCAAGCTCCTCGAAGTTGTTGCCGATCTGGATCTTCATCTTGCCCGACAGGACGAAGTCGAATTCCTGACCCGCGTGCTTGGTCAGATGGATGGGCTTGTTCTGGAGCGACTCGTTGTAGTCATATTTGCAGAAATACGGCTCCGCGATCTTGTTCTTGAACATCGGCGCGACGTTGACGATGGAGATACCCTCCTCCTCGGCAGTCTGTCTGCCGCCGCCGCGGCGGGTCACGGTGTAGCTTTTGAGCCTTGCGGATTCGCCCTCGAGGATATCGGTGATCCCTAGTCCGAACGCTAACGCGCACTTATGGATAAAGGTAAAGGGAAAATCCTCGGTGCCGTTCTCATACGCCTTGTACTCGGTGACGCTGACCTCGGTCTTTTCAGCCATTTCCTCGACGGAAAAGCCGCTGATCTCGCGCATTTCACGGATACGCTTCGCTACTTCCACGAGTTTTTCGTTGTCTACTACTGACATAATGTGTTCCTCCTGAAGAAAGTTTAGGATTCAACAATTAATAAACTAAAGATTGTGTAATAAGCAGTTCAGAGATGATAAGGTAATTCGCAGTAGCTCAAAGCTGCTTAGAAAAATAAAACACCCGTCTCAATCAACATTGAGACGAGTGTGAAATTCACATCCGCGGTACCACTCAATTTGCAGTATTACTACTGCCGCTCTCAGGGTCTAACAACCCCTATGCCTTTACGCAGCAATCACGGGGAGTATCTACTTAGCATTTGCCGTTCGGGCTCCCGGCTCGGAAGGGATGGGTACTAAGGTTAACTTTATCGGCTCGCACCTGCCGCCGACTCTCTGAAAAAGCATAGCCCTGACCGTCTTCGTCACAGCCTTTATCAATTGTCTAAGTCAAATTCTATCACAAATCGCCGAAAAGTCAATACCGTTAAAGTGACGGTTTTGGTTCGTTTGCGGCAATTTATTTTAGCTATTTTTCCGTTCCTTGCGATTACTGATAAAATAGTTGAGGATCGCCATGCCGATGATGATGACATAGCCGACGATACTGTACACGTCGGGCACCTGACTGAAAACGATCAGGCTCATCAGTGACGCAAATACGATCTGGCTGAAATCGTAGACCGAGATCTCCTTCGGCGGAGCGCAGGTATAAGCCGCAGTGATACTGAACTGCGCGAGCGCCGCCGAGATACCCGCCGACAGCAGATAAACCCACTGCAAAGCCGTCATCGGGACATAGCCCGCGATCATGACGGGCGTGACGATCAGAGTGGACACCGTAGAGAAGAAGAACACGATATACGGGTTGCTCTCCCCCATCAGTCCCAGCTTGCGTACACAGCCGTATGCCGCGCCGGCGAACACGCCGCCCATGAAGCCGACCAGCGCGGGGATGAACGCGGCGTTGGCAAAACTCGGCTTGATGACAAAGAGCGCTCCGAACAACGCGCCGCCGAGGATCAGCCACTGGTACAGGCGCGGACGCTCTTTGATAAAGATAAACGAAAACAGCACCGCAAAAAACGGCGACATTTTATTGAGGATGGACGCGTCGGACAGCACGAGCGTCTCGAGCGCGTAATAGTTGCATACGACTCCCGCAAGCCCGAACAGTGTGCGCAGGATCAGAAACGGCAGACTGCCTTTGACCGTGGGCTTCATCGGCGCTTTATTCTTTAGGAGAACAATAAAAGCGATGATCGCCGCCATCGCGTTGCGGAAGAACACCTTCTGGAACACCGGCAGTTCCTCACCGCTGAGCTTGACGAACATATTCATGCAGGCGAAGAAGAACGCCGACAGTATCAGAAGCAATATTCCTTTGGTTCTTTTATTCACGATATCATTCACCATTCATATGATAAGTTAGTGTCATACTATGCTTTGACAAAGCTATTGTACCACAAGACAAAAACTTTTTCAATAACGGTGAAATATGACGGAACATATCATCAAAAAATACTTAACGGCAGGAAACGCGCAGGGTCGGCGCAAGGCGGGCGTACTGCTCAGCTGTATGGGGATCGGCTTCAACCTTCTCTTGTTCCTGCTCAAATACACCGCGGGAACGCTGTCAGGCTCCGTTGCCATCACAGCCGACGGCTTCAATAACCTCGCCGATTCCTGCTCCTGTATACTGGCGCTGCTGGGATTCAAGATCGGCGATAAACAGCCAAATGAGAAATATCCGATGGGTTACGGCAGGCTCGAATATCTTTCGGGACTGCTGATCTCGGCTGTGATCCTCTTCATCGGCGGCAGGATGCTTCTTTCCTCAGTCGGCAAGATCATTTATCCCGAAGCGGTGGACGGCTGTCCTACGGTCATCATCATCTTGCTGGTCTCTATCCTTATCAAAGGCTACATGTACCGCTATAACAGCAAGATCGGCAGGATGATCCATTCCGCAGGGATGAAAGCCGCCGCAATGGACTCCCTCTCTGACTGTATCGCGACCCTGGCGATCCTTTTAGCGATCATCATCGAGAAGCTCAGCGGCTTTAACGCAGACGGATACACGGGTGTGTTAGTCGCGCTGTGTATCCTGTACGCGGGGATCACCTCAGTCAAGGACAGCGTAGAACCCTTGCTCGGCAAAGGGCTCGACCCGTCAACTAAGGAAAAACTGCTTGAAATCATCAAAAAACATCCTGCGGTCAAAAGCGTTAGTCACATCCTGCTCCATGACTACGGTCCTTCAGAGAAACTGCTGACCTTTGAGATATCCGCCGAACAGCCAGAGGCGGTCATCCTCTCTCTGCGCGAAGAAATCAAAAACCGTCTCGGGATGGACGCGGTCATCTGTCCTGTGTTGATAGAAAATCACGCTGACAAGAATAAAACAGCCGTAACCGTCCCACAATATCATCAGACGAAAGAAACACAGGAGCGTGAATGAATTGAATGTAAAACGCGGTGAAATCTACTATGCCGACTTAAGTCCGGTGGTAGGCTCGGAACAGGGCGGCGTCAGACCCGTTCTCATCATCCAGAACGACGTCGGAAACCGATTCTCCCCTACCGTGATCGCCGCGGCGATCACCAGCCGTCAGGATAAGACAAAGCTGCCGACGCATATCCCCATCGAAGCGAGCGACTGCGGTCTGCAAAAGGACAGCGTCGTCCTGCTTGAACAGGTACGTACATTAGATAAGCGCAGACTCAGGGAAAAGATGGGTTCGGTCGGTATCAGAGCGATGAAGGAGATCAATCAGGCATTGTCAGTGTCATTTGGTTTAATAGGATAAGCAACGAGAGCTAAAGCATGGGTGCAGTTACCAAAATCAAAGATTTTGACTGCACCTCATCGTTGCATCCAATCCCGCCTATTTGAACATCCGTTTTTCGGGAACAAGCATCAACGGCGGTGTCAAAAGAAGTAGTTTTTCGGAAAGAAGAAAGCCCTGCCGTTTTCAGGCAGGGCTTGTGTCATTCTGATTCAGTTTATGACAAAGCGGCTTTCAAAGCGTCGGCTTTATCGGTATCTTCCCAGCGTACGCCGAGTTCCTCGCGGCCCATATGACCGTAAGCCGCAAGCGGGGCGTAGCGTGTATTCAGCAGATCAAGCTCGCGGATGATCGCGGCGGGACGGGCGTCAAACACCTTGTTGACTGCCTCGGAGATCTGCTCATTCGTATATTCAGAGGTGCCGAAGGTGTCGACCATGACGGAGACAGGCTTTGCCACGCCGATCGCGTAGGCAAGCTGTACCTCAGCCTTTTTCGCGATACCTGCCGCGACGATGTTCTTCGCAATATAGCGGGCGAAATACGCCGCGGAACGGTCGACCTTTGTCGGGTCTTTGCCCGAGAAAGCGCCGCCGCCGTGACGCGCGTAGCCGCCGTAGGTGTCGACAATGATCTTCCTGCCGGTCAGACCGGAATCGCCCTGCGGACCGCCGATGACAAAGCGTCCTGTCGGATTGACAAACACCTTGGTAGCGTCATCCCACAGCTCTTCGGGAATGACGGGACGGATAACCTCGGCGATGATATCCCTGCGGATCTGTTCCAGAGAGATCTGCTCGTCGTGCTGGGTCGAGACAACGACCGTATCGACGCGCTTCGCAACTCCGTTGTCATATTCGACCGTGACCTGCGTTTTGCCGTCGGGACGCAGATAAGGCAGCGTGCCGTTCTTGCGCACCTCGGTCAGTCGGTAAGCGAGCTTATGGGACAACGAGATCGCCAGCGGCATTAGCTCCTTAGTCTCGTCGCAGGCGTAGCCGAACATCATACCCTGATCGCCCGCGCCGATCTGATTCTCAGCGTCGTTCTCGCCGTCTTTGAGCTCATAGGAAGCGTTGACGCCCATCGCGATATCGGGGCTCTGCCGATCGAGCAGTACGTTGACCTCGCAGGTATTGCCGTCAAAGTACGCGTCGGCGCTGTCATAGCCGATGTCGCAGATCGCTTTTCTCGCGACAGCTTCAAAATCGACTTGCGCGGTCGTGCTGACCTCGCCCATGATATTGACTCTGCCGGTGGTCGCGGTGGTCTCACAGGCAACATGCGCGTTTTTATCCTGAGACAGGATCGCGTCAAGGATGGAGTCGGACACGCGGTCGCACACCTTGTCGGGATGTCCTTCGGTAACGGATTCGGATGTAAATAAATATGCCATAATATACCTCGCTGCAGCATGATGCTGCATCCTGTTCCGCCTTGTACGGCGAAAGTATTTTTACTAAGTTTCATCAACGGCGGGACAAAAGCACCTATATCGACTATCGATGAAACATGTCAATCACCCCGACGCCAAAAGAGAGCCCAAAAGAAAGCTCCGCACGGCATACCATGCGGAGCAGTAAACTCATCTCTCGGTAATACCGCAGGATTTGGCACCTTGCACATGCAGGTTGCCGGACTTCACAGGGCCTGTCCCTCAGTCGCTCTTGATAAGTGATATCGTTGATTAACTTTTATGGATTATAATACAATCGACAGGATATGTCAATACTCTTACGCGATTTCCTCTAAGGAACAGCCGCAGTCGATGGTGTGCTTGACTCTGTCCTGAACCTCAGCGCGCTTTGCGTCGTTGAAGCGGTCTACGGTACCGACGAGGTAGCCGGTGATGCGGCGGATACGCTCGAAGGGAACGTTGTCATAGGTGTAGCTCATATCTACATACTCGCCGTCTACGGTGAAGTCTACGGTCTTGATGAGCTTGTCGGGGTTCTGCTCCTTGAGCTGTTCTACGTAAGCATTGATCTCTGCCTGCGGCAGGGCGCCGCCTGTTACTGTTACTGTCATGTTAATCTCCTCATTTCCTCGATTTTTCTGTTTTATCGTTGTGTGAAGCGGTCTATGCACACTTCATCTTGATTGCAATATGAATAATAGCACAATATATTGTGGTTTTCAAGTAACAAAAGTAATATCTACGGTTACAAAGTTTTAACAATATTTAGTGCAGAGTTCAAATCGCGCGCTATATATAGTATTTTACAGCATGATTACATATTTATTATGATGAAAGAGAATAATAGTAATAAATATATTTTTAACAAAGGAGAGAATCACATGATCGGTTTTCTGATCGGGATCTTTGTCGGCGGTGTGATCGGCGTGACGGTGATGGCGATGATGAATATCGCGTCGGAATCTGACAAACATGAAGAGAGCGATTTTGACCTCAACAATGCGGAGATATGACGAAAGAGCAGCCCTTGCGGACTGCTCTTTTTTCTATGACGGAATTATTCTTTTGCGTCGGTGACCATTTCTTTGACCGAGGTCGCAAGGCTCGCGACGTTCGACATTTCCGAGGGGATGATCAGCTTGGTCGACTTGCCGTCGGCTACCTTCTGGAGCGCTTCGAGGGATTTCAGCTGGATGACCTTCTCGCTCGGGTTCGCCTCGCTGAGCATGCGCAGCGCGTCGGCATACGCCTTCTGTACGGCGAGGATTGCCTGCGCTTCACCGTCGGCTTCGCGGATCTTGGTCTCCTTGACCGCGTCTGCCTTGAGGATAGCGGATTCCTTCAGACCTTCGGCTACGAGGATCTGAGATCTCTTTTCACCCTCGGCGTCGAGAATTCTCGCGCGGCGCTCACGCTCGGCTTTCATCTGTTTCTCCATCGCGTCCTGGATCTCACGCGGGGGCAGGATGTTCTTCAGCTCAACACGGATCACGCGGATGCCCCACGCGTCGGTCGCTTCATCGAGGATGATACGGATCTTGTCGTTGATGGTGTCGCGGGAGGTCAGGGTGGAGTCGAGTTCCAGATCGCCGATGATGTTTCGCAGGGTAGTGGCGGTCAGGTTCTCGATCGCACTAAGCGGACGTTCTACGCCATAGGTGTAGAGCTTCGGATCGGTGATCTCAAAATACACGACGGTGTCGATCTGCATGGTGACGTTGTCGCGGGTGATAACAGGCTGGGGAGGGAAATCAACGACCTGCTCTTTCAGCGAGACCTTTTTCGAAATGCGGTCGATAAAAGGCACTTTCAGATGCAGACCTGTCCCCCACGTCTGGTAGTACGCGCCGAGACGCTCGATCACAAACGCATGCGCCTGCGGTACGATCTTGATGTTGCGGGCAATCACGATGATAACCAGTAGCGCGATGATCGCGATAATGATATACGAAATGATAGGCATAATAGTTTCCTTTCCGGAGAACAACTCCGATATATTTTAATTTTTATTTCTCTTTGACGATGAGCTTGACGCCCTCGATGGCTGAGACGGTTACGGATGTGCCCTCAGCGATCGGCTCGCCGCTCTTACTGCGGGCTGTCCACTTCTCGTTATCGACCTTCACCATGCCCTGCGCTTTCTCATTGTCGATCGCCGTGATTACGACGGCAGTCTTGCCGATAAAGCGGTCGGCGTTGGTGGGCTCTGAGCCGCGGCGCTTCATCTTCCTGACCAGCGGTCTGGTCACCGCCAAAGCGATCCCCGATACGACGACGAAAACAGCCGCCTGTATGATGATATTGTCCGTGAACAGCGATGTGACGCATGCCGCTACGCCGCCGATGGAAAACCATATCGAAACGAGCTGGACGGTCACGCCCTCGAGCACCGCCATCGCGACGGCAAATATCAGCCAAAAAATTGTCATAGGTTCCATAAGTCACCTCTATTATATGTCATGGTCTTTGAATAATGCTTCGGGATGCTCCTGCGGCTCGACGGGGGTATTCTGTCTGTCCGCGTGCTTTGCGACAAGGAAGGATATGAGGAATATCGCAAAGAGCGAAATGAAGATCAGCATCATCAGGTTGTTGCCGGTGAAGATCGCGATCATCATGAGGATGAACACGATCACACCGAGCACCGCGCTGATGGTAGTGCGTGTAGAGCTTTTCTGAGAGCCGTAGACGTCCTTGAACTGGTTCGCCTGCGCCGCAACGGGGCGGTTTTTCATGAAATCGGTTTGATTGTTTTCCATGGTTACTACCTTGTTAATAACGGTACAAACGATGTCTGTGCTATGTTTTATTCCTTATCCAATGAACCGAGGTCAATGATCGTGCCGCCGTCGCCGGTGACCTTGGGCAGATCGCCGTTCCACTTCTCGATCTTCTTGTTCTCGATGACCGCGTCGGTCAGGGATTTTGCCAGCGTCTGGTTGGCTTCCGCCTCGCCCTCGGCGCGTACCTTGGCGGCCTCCGCGTCGGCTTCGGCGTTGGTGATCGCGGTTTTCTTCTCGGTCTCAGCCTTCAAGAGCTGCTGCTGGGCGACCTGCTTCTCTTCGATCGCGGTGATGAACGCGTCGGAGAAGTCAAAGTCGATGATGTTCACGTCTGTGACATACAGACCGATGGAGTTCAGCTTTTCGTTCAGCCCCGTGACAAGACCGTCGGAGATCAGCGCACGGTTAGTGACAGTCTCCTCGGCGGTGTAGGTCGCGGTGATCGCCTTGAGCACTTCATTGACAGCAGGTGTGACAAGAACGTCCTCGTAGTTCGCGCCGATGTTCTTATAAATGCTGTAGGATTTGTCGGTATCGACACGGTAGTTGATCGCGAGGGTGGTATCGACGCTCTGCAGGTCCTTGGAAAACGCTTCGGTCTGAACCTCCAGCTTCTGGATACGGTTGTCGATCTTGACGACGTTCTGGATGAAGGGGACTTTCAGATGTACGCCCTCCTGTAAAACGCCTTCGTTGACCTTACCCATCGTCACGACGACGCCTGTATGACCCGCGTCGACGATCGTGACGGCGTTGATCGCCATGATGATGACCAGTACGGCGATAACCGCGGGAGCGATCCATTTCTTCCACTTCTTATTATTGACAACATTTACGGTTTCCATTATCTTTTCCTTTCATTAAATAAATGATCTGCTTTTTGTTTATAGATGTTTGATAGGTGTGTGAACGCCATCACATGTAATGCGAAAGCGATTTTTTCACGGTGCTGAGCACTGATATCGGATTTGCTGAGCACAGCGTCTACCGTCTCCCCTACTTTATCGGGATCGGGATAGGTTTTATCGATCTGATCGGCGATATCGAGAAACAGGTCATAGAGCGCTTCTTCCGTGATGATATCGTCGCTTTCGTCGTCGGTGTCGCCGTTGATGTAGCTCAGCAGTTCTCCGACGCGTTCGATCGGCATTGTTTCACGGAGGTGTGCGATCAGCAATATTCGCGCGAGGTGGCGTTCACGGTACTTCTTGCCGACAGGATGCGGTACATAACCGCGCTTGATCCAATTCTGGATGGTCGACGGCTCCAAGCGGCTCAGTGCGCAGACCTGGCTGAGCGTCAGCCCGTCAGCCGCCTGTATCAGCGGCAGGAAGTCGACGATCCTGCCTCGTTTGTCTGTAGAGTTTTCTGTCACTTCATCCCCTCCTTTGAGTTTACCTGATTATATCACAGGTTCGTATGACTGTCAATAGTTTTCAGATGAAATTTTTAACTTTATTTTTCCAAAAAATGAAAAAAGCCCACCGTCTGGGTGAGCTTCGTATCTTATTTGTAGTCAAAGCCGCTCGGCTCGTTGATCGGGAGGTCAAGCAGGTCGGGATTGTCGCAGATATACTGGACAAGTTTCAAACTGCGGGCGAAGTAGAAGCCGTCGCCGATACGTTCGTCGAGGGTCGCGCCGATGTCGCACATCTTGCGAATCTCCTTAGTGCCGTCGGGCATGAGGACCTCTTCGTCGTGGATCGTACCGATCGCGATCATCATGCTGTTGGTGCCGTAGTTATTTAGATGATGATAGACGGCAGGGCACTTGATCGAGCCGAGGTTGGTCAGGAAGATGGACGAGAAGTGCGGATCGCCGTCGGTCAGCGCCTTGGGATTCTTGCCCCAGAAGTCCATCCAGCGGACGATCTTCGCGATCAGCATGATCAGCGGTCTGGGCAAAGCGCCTACTTTATCGAGCAGGTCGTCGACGCCCGCCTTGTTATCGCCCTGATTGCGCACCTTGTTGACGCGGTCGACTACCATGCGGCTGACGTCGTCAACGGTATCGGTCGGCTTGGGCACGAAGAACAGCAAGGCTTCTTCGGCGTGGTCTTCAAAAGCTAATTTCGCGGTGAAGGCGGCGCTGATCTCATAGCGCTCGTAGGTACGTCCGCCCTGTACGAAGCGGTTCATCATCGGACGCTCGTTGACCATCTTTGTCACAGCCGCGATCACACAGTGGAAGAAGGTGGTTTTCAGATCGGGGTGCTCGGCGTTCTTCTTCTCTACGAATTGAAGCATTTTTGTGACGTCGAGTTTGTCGTTGAGATAGACCTCGCAGTCGGTACGCTTGGGCCACAGATTTGCCATGATGGTCTGCAGGCCGGGTACCTTGACGCGTCTGCCGTCCCAGCGGTCTCCCCATTTCCGTTTATATCCGTTGATTACCTTTGCCATATCCTTCTCCCCTTATATGCTATATGTTTTTCCCGACAGCATTGCGGCGGTCGGAATCCCCTTCTGAGTCATTTTCGCCGCGAAATCCACCGTCCTGACATGAGAGGACATCGGCGGGAACGCGTCGTCGTAGTGATCGAGATAAATCGACTTGGGCTGTAGTTTCTCAATGATCGGCGCGACCGTTTCGGATGGATTACCTGTTCCCTGGAACGGGATGATCAGAACGTCCGCTCCTGTCGGATACTCCGTATCGGTATCTATGCCCATACTGCCCATCAGCTGAATCCGCTTGCCCTCGGCTTCGATCTCGTAAAAGAGGGTCTCGCCGTTCTCGGGATAGCGCTTGTTGAGCTTCAAGAGCTGTAACAGCCGCTTCGGATGACGGAACGTCTCAGCCTTGAACACCGTTTTGCACACGACGCCCACATCGAATTTACAGTGCCGTCCCTGTGAGACACGGATCGTAAAGCCCCCGAGCGTCAGCAGGCTCCCTGGAAAAATGCGGTGCAGGCGATCCATCGGAAAGCCCTTTTCCATCAGCGTGCGGCAGGGCGTCGCGGTCGCATATATTTCTTTATCAGAATTTTGATACAGGCGCGGGATATCTAAAATATGATCGAAGTGACCGTGCGTCACCAGTACCGCGTCGGCGGTGCGGAAGTGATCCGCGAGCAGTCGCCTGCGCAGGGGGCTGTCCTTGATCGGGATTTTGAGGAACGGATCAAAGACGATCCGAAAGCCTTCCGACTCCAGCATGACCGCCGCCGTGCCGTACCAAGTCAGTTTCATGACTTCGCCTCTGCTTCGGCATTGGCTTCTTCCTCGAGCTTGCGGTAGGCGACCTTGCCGACCAGCGTTTTCGGCAGTTCGTCGCGGAAGATAATCTCTTTGGGCAGGGCGTACTTCGCGACATGCAGGCTCAACTCCTGCATGATCTTCTTTTTCAGATCACCAGAGGGCGTCACGCCGTCGCGCAGGACAACATACGCTCTGACCCTCTGCATGCGGCGGGGGTCCTTTACGCCGATAACACAGCTGTAGGAGACCTCGTCGATACCATCGATGACATTCTCGATCGGACCGGGATAGACGTTGTAGCCATTGGTGATGATCATACGCTTGATACGCTGTTTGAAGTAGACGTAGCCGTCCTCGTCCATGTAGCCGAGATCACCCGTATACAGCCAGATATTGCCGTCGGCGAGCTTGCGCAGGGTCTTGGCAGTCTCTTCGGGATTTTTGAGGTATTGTGTCATCAGTGTCGGTCCGCGCAGAATGATCTCGCCCTCTTCGCCGTAAGGCAGGACGTCATCAGTCCCCGGAGCGACGATCTGGTAGTAGGTATCGGGATACGGCAAGCCGATGCTGTTCTCGCGGTAGTCGTCCTTCGGCGTCAGACAGCTTGCGGTGACACATTCGGTCAGACCGTAGCCCTCACGCACCTGTATACCGGCGTTGTGTTCTTTGAGGAAGTTGTCGATACTCTTTTTCAGCTCGACTGACAGCGAATCGCCGCCGCAGAACATGCCTTTAAGGTAAGACAGGTCCTTGCCCTCCAACTCGGGCAGGTGCAGTAACGCTTCAAAGATCGTCGGGACGCCCGCGATGAAATTCGGACGCTTCTCGATCAGCGCCTTCGCGTAGCTGTGCTTATCAAAGGTCGGCATGAGCATACAGCACGCGCCGTACATCAGAATGATATGGATGTTGATACCCAAGCCGAAGCCGTGGAACATCGGCATACAGCTGAGCATGCGCATGCCGTCGGTGATCGGAGTATCCATCGCGACGCGCGACTGCATGGCGCAGGCGTTGAAGTTCAGGTCGGTCAGGCAGATACCCTTCGGCAGACCAGAGGTACCGCCGCTGTACAGGATGACCGCGGTGCGGTTCTTTTCATATGTAATGGGCGGCAGGCTGTTGACCTTGTCAGCGCCCTTGAGGAATTTCTTATATAAAATACTGTTCTCGGTATTGGGATATTTCAGATACGATTTGCCCTTTTTCACGAGGAACGCGAGATCCAGCGGGAAGGGCAGTTCATCCTGCATACGGCAGACGATCGCCTGTACGGGATGATCGGCGTTTGCGATCGCCCTGCTGACGTTCTCAAAGAACAAATCGACCGTTACGATTGCCTTGCTCTCGCTGACGTTCAGATAATAGGTGATCTCATTCTGTGCCGACTGAGGGTGTACCATATTCGCGACGGCTCCGATACGGTTGATCGCGTAGAAGCATTCGAGCGTCTGGGGCACATTCGGCATGCACAGCGTCACCGCGTCGCCCTTTTTTATACCTGCCGCAACGAATGCTTTGGCGCATCGTTCGATTCTGCTGAGCAGGCTGCGGTAAGATATCTTTTTTCCGAAAAACTCAACGGCGTTGTCATCAGGATGCTGACGCGCCGCTTTCTCCACCATCTGATACATCGTCAGACGGGGATAATCGATCACATACTTTTCACTCATGTTGTTTCCTCTTTACCATTTTTGTCCTACCCTACTATAATAATGCAAAGCATAGGGCTTGTCAAATCTTTTTGTCACGCGCAGAATTGATCTACCGGCGAGAATCCGATTGACATTTACGCTTTCAAAATGTATAATAGCACATGTAAACAGAACACGCGGGCGTGGCGGAATTGGCAGACGCGCCAGATTTAGGTTCTGGTGGTGATCCCGTGCAGGTTCAAGTCCTGTCGCCCGCACCATTTTTAACGGTTCTGAAAACTCAGAGCCGTTTTTTATTAGTAAAAACAGCTGATCGTATAAAAAAGACTCCCAAGCTTTCGTGCTCAAGAGTCATTTCTCAAAACGATTATTTGTTTGCCTTCTGCCGTTTGATGACCTTCAGACGCGAGAACTCTTCCCTGTCCTTTTCGTCGAGCGCGTCGGTGATGAACTTCACGTCGCTCTCAAACTTCGGAATCATGATATTCTTCAAGGCGTTCGCACGCTTCTGGGTCTGCTTGATGGCGACAGCCAAACGGTAAACGCTGTTCTCGATCTCAGCCAGCTCCACCGTTAGGTACTTTGCCTCCATAAACTGCGCGACAGCCTCGTCGAAACGGGCGTTCGTGTGCTGGAGTCCGTAGTGCAACTCGGTTTCCTCGGGCTTCTCAATGGAGAGGATGGGGATCTCGACGCCCATGATAGAGCGCGAATCCATCGTGACGGAGGTATCGAACGGCACGGTCTTGGACAGCTCGTTACAGAAGCCGAGAGTGATATTCGCTTTTTCGAGGGATTTGTACGCGTTCGCGAAGGCGTCGTCGATGGTGCTCTGGATCGCAGAGGCGCGGTCGATCAGCGCCATCATCTCACGAATCAGGATGTTGCGCTTCTTATCCATCAGCTCATAGCCGACCTTGGCAAGCGCCAGAGACTTTTTGGTCGCCATGAGATTGCCTTTTGTCGGTACGGTCTGCTGTGCCATTGTATCACTCTCCTTTCTTCCTGATCATAAGCATTTTACTTGCCGTAATATTTATCGAGCAGCTCGTCGTCCACTCTGTCGAGCTCCGTTCTGGGCAGGGTCGATAACAGCTTCCAGCCGAGATCGAGGCTCTGAGAGATATCGCGGTTTTCGTCAAACCCTTGGTTGACGAAAGTATTTTCAAACTGTCTGCCGAACTCAATATACTTCTTATCTGTTTCGGAAAGCTCCTCTTCACCGATGACTGACGCCAGAGAACGCGCGTCGATGACCTTCGCGTAGCTTGCGAAAAGCTGGTTAGAGAGCGACGGATGGTCGGCTCTGGTGAAGCCCTCGCCGATACCGTCCTTCATCAGTCGCGACAGCGACGGCAGGACGTTGACGGGCGGATAAATGCCCTGATTCTGCAAGCCGCGGTCCAGTACGATCTGACCCTCGGTGATGTAGCCCGTGAGGTCGGGTACGGGATGGGTGATATCGTCGTTGGGCATGGTCAGGATCGGGATCTGGGTCAGTGAACCTGTCGAGCCCTTGATCATACCCGCTCTTTCATACATCGACGCAAGGTCGCTGTACAAATAGCCGGGATAGCCTTTACGACCGGGGATCTCACCCTTTGAGGACGAGAACTCACGCAAAGCCTCGGCATAGGATGTCATATCTGTCATGATGACGAGGATATGCATGTTCAGTTCAAAGGCAAGGTACTCCGCGACCGTCAAAGCACATCTGGGAGTCAGAGTACGCTCGATGATCGGGTCGTTAGAGAGGTTCAGCAGCATGGTGACATGCTGCATGACGCCCGCTTCCTCAAAGCTCTTTTTGAAGTAATCGGCGACGTCATTCTTGACGCCCATCGCGGCGAATACGACGCCGAAGTTGTTTTCATCCGCGCCGGTGATCTTCGCCTGACGGACGATCTGTACCGCAAGCTCATTATGCTTCATACCGGAACCCGAGAAGATCGGCAGCTTCTGACCGCGGATCAGAGTCGACAGTGTGTCAATACTCGAAATACCTGTATTGATGAAGTTTCTCGGATAGATACGGGAAACGGGATTGATGGCGGTTCCGTTGATATCGCGTTTAGTCACGGGGTAGATGTCGCCCAGTCCGTCGATCGGCTTGCCGGAACCGTTGAGGATACGTCCGACGATCTCGGGGGACAGCGGCATTTCCATCGGGTGACCTGTCAGGCGGGTCGTGGTGTTCTCGAGGCTGACGTCGCGCGTGCCTTCAAACACCTGTACCACGATGCGGTCGCCCTCGATCTGGACAATGCGTCCCTGACGGACGGTGCCGCTGTCAAGACGGATATCGACGATCTCTTCATAAGATACGCCTTTGACGCCGTCGATCACGACCAGAGAACCGTTGATTTCTTTTACGCCTACATATTCAATAATCATGCGCGGTCCTCCTTATCCTAAGATCGACAAAATCTTGTCGTCGATATCCTTGATGTACTCGTCAAACATGTCGAGACGGTCGTTCGGGATATCGTATTTGATTTTGGTGACTTTTTCAAACAAGCCCGCTTCGATAATGCGCTTGAGAGGGATATTCTGCGCCACGACGGCTTTCGATCTCTCATACAGATGAAGGATGGTCTCCATCATGCGCTTCTGCTTTTCGAGCGGAACATAGGTATCGTCCTTATGGAACGCGTTCTGCTGTAAGAAGCCGACACGGATGATCTTCGCGATCTCGATGATCAGCTTCTGGTCGTCGGGCAGGACGTCCGAGCCAATCAGCTTGACGATCTCCATCAGACGATTCTCTTCCTGCAATAGCGCGGAAATACTGTTGCGGTATTCGACGAATTCTTTGCCGTAGTTCTCAGCATAGTAGGGATCGAGGTCAGTGAAATACTCGCTGTAGCTGTCCATCCAGTTGATGGCAGGATAGTGACGCGCGTATGCGAGCGCCTTGTCCAGCGCCCAGAAACAGCGGGTGAAGCGCTTGGTGTTCTGGGTGACAGGCTCGGAGAAGTCAGAGCCCTGCGGAGACACTGCGCCGATGATGGTGACGGAGCCTTGGAAGCCGCTGAGGACGTCCGCACGACCCGCGCGCTCATAGAACTCGGAAAGTCGTGAGGGCAGATATGCGGGGAAACCTTCTTCGGCGGGCATTTCCTCCAGTCGTCCGCTGATCTCACGGAGCGCCTCTGCCCAGCGGGAGGTGGAGTCTGCCATGATCGCGACGTCATAGCCCATGTCGCGGTAGTATTCCGCGAGGGTGATGCCGGTGTAGATCGACGCTTCACGCGCCGCGACAGGCATGTTGGAGGTGTTCGCAATCAAGGTAGTCCTGTCGGTCATCGGTCTGCCCGACTTCGGGTCGATCAGCTCGGAAAATTCCTGCAATACCTGACTCATCTCATTGCCGCGCTCGCCGCAGCCGACGTAGACGATGATATCCGCGTCGCACCACTTCGCGAGCTGGTGCTGGGTCATGGTTTTGCCTGTGCCAAAACCGCCCGGGATCGCCGCCGTACCGCCTTTGGATACGGGGAACAGCGTGTCAATGACGCGCTGACCGGTAATCAGCGGGACGGTGGGCGTCAGTCTCTGTCTGACGGGACGGGGCGTACGGATCGGCCAGCGCTGGACCAAAGTCAGCTCATGCACGGCACCGTATGTATCTTCTAATTTGACGATGGTATCGTTGAGCCTGTACTTGCCGTCGGGCTTGACTTCAACGACCTTGCCGCTGAGAAGCGGCGGTACCATCAGCTTATGGGTGATGATCTGTGTTTCGGGAGTCGTCGCGTAGACCTCTCCCCCTTTGAGCTCGTCGCCGACCTTCGCGGTCACGGTGACGTCCCATTCTTTTTCGGTGTTCAGCGAGGATACCTGAGAGCCGCGGCTGATGAAAGCGCCGACCTGCTTCTCAATCTCGGCAAGCGGTCTTTCGATACCGTCGAAGATGTTGTCGAGGATACCGGGACCGAGCATGAGGTTCATCTGGGTATGGGTGCCCTCGATCGGATCGCCGGGTTTCAAGCCTGTGGTCTCCTCATAGCACTGGATGGTGGTCAGCTCGGAAGTAATGCCGATGATCTCGCCGACAAGACGCTGCTTTCCGACATAAACCATCTCCATCATGGAGAACTCGGTCGCTCCCTTGACGGTAACGACGGGGCCGTTGATGCCGTATATTACATTTGCCATCGTTACACCACCTTCAAGCCTGAGTTTTCGTTGAACCACGCGTACTGGTCGGATAATCTGGTATCGAGCGTGTCGTCCAGCATGATTCCCTTCGCGGGGATATGCGCCTTCATGCCGCCGATCAGGATGTGATTATCGACGACGATCTGCGCGTCGGGCAGCTGTGACTGTATCATATCGCGCTTGTTCTCATCAGCGGGAGCGATAGATACAACGCACTTGTCGGAGCCTGCAGTCTGAGCGATCTCGGAAAGAGACTTTGACAAAAACTGCGTATATTCCTCTGTCTGTGTAAATGCTCTGAGCTTTTCCCGCGCCTGAGCAAATACCTCGTCGCGGATGGTCTGACGTTCGAGGAACAGACCGTTCCTCAGATCGAGCTCCTTCTTCGCGACGCCGTTGACGATGGCGGCAGTACGCTTGGTGAGATCCGCGCGGATCAGATCATAGGCGTCCTGCAAGCCCTGCTCGGTCGCCTGCTCGATCTTCTCGTTCCTGTACGCTTCGATCTCCTGCGTGATCTGCGCCATATGCGCCGCGGCATCCTGATTGATGGCTTCAAAGAACTTCGATTCCTTTGAGGTATCGACAGCAACGCTCTGCTTTGCGGGCGTTTTCAGCTTTTTCTTTTTATAATTTTTGATGTCCTCTCTCAGCTGCGCCTTCTGGTCTTCGGCGTTCTGATAGATGACGTCAAGGAATTTTGAATCCTTATTCTTGTCGTTCATGTTTTACCTTCTCTCAGCTCATATCGACGCCGATCGCCTCTTTGACATATCGGGTGATACTGTCCTTTGTCCGTCCGTTGCCGTGGCGGTCGGGTATCTCGATGATCAGGGGCTGACTGCGGTGGAGCTTCAAATCATAGATCGTTTCTCTGATCAGATTGACCAGAGTCGACGTGATCAGGATCACTGCGATATCGTCCTCTTTCAGGAGAGCGTTGAGCTTGTCTCTCACTTCTTCCTCCTGATGGAGCACGACGCCGTCGATGCCCGACATGCGCATACCCATCAGCGTATCGACGTTATCGCTTAACAGATACATTCTCATATTAAAGGTTGGTGAGGATCATGATGGAGATAAGCATACCGTACAGCGCGCAGCCTTCGCCCAGCGCGACGAAGATGATAGACTTACCGAAGTTTTTGGGGTCCTCAGAGGTCGCGCCGATCGCCGCGGGAGCGGAGCCGCCGACAGCGATACCGCCGCCGATACAGGAAAGACCTGTGGACAGACCTGCGGAGATATAGCCGAGTCCAGCAGAGGAATTCGAGACAGCGTCAGCCGCCGCGGAAGCGTCAGCCGCGTGAGCGACGAGCGGGCAGCAAATGCAGAACGCGGAAACCGCGAGGAAGGAAAAGAGCTGGCTCAAAACAGCTTTCTTCGGACTTGTGCCCCTGTTATACGCTCTGACACAGAGCAGAACGGAAATAACCAGAAAAGCCGCGGGAATGAACATCAATAAATACTGTAACATAATAAAAACCTCCGGAATTAAACTATATCTTTCACGGTGACGGGCTCATACTTTCTGCCGTCGCCGATATAAAATCTGCTGAACATCTCATAGTATTCAAGGCGCAGTACCTGAATACCGACGAGCAGCGCTTCAAGCGCCATGACGAGGACGTTGCCGATCACAACGGTGATCCAGTAACCGACCGGTCCGAACATGCCTGCCAGTACGAAAACAACCGTCATCATACCTGCATGCACCAGGATGAACGCGCCGACTCTGAGGAAGCTCATGGTATTCGTCACGTATGACAGCGCGACCTCGAACATCTCGAACAGGTTGTCAACGACAAAGGAGCTGAAACCGTCCTCAAATAAGCCCTTCTCCCCTTTGATGAGCTTTGACAGCGGCTCGCGGAAGAATATAAGGATCAGCGGCAGGACGATCAGACCGAGGATATACGCGGTGTTCATGATTTGGATACCGAGAACCATACTGCATACCAGCCCGATCACCAGAGAGCTGTAGAATACCAGTCCCGCGACGCCGTTCACGCCGAACAGCGCTCCGCCGACGTCACGGCGTTTCAGACAGGATATAATATTCAGAAGCATAGCGATCATCAGGAGCACGACGCCGATACCGACCGCGCCGAAGATCAGCATCATGGTCGTGTCGCCGTCCATGACCTCGACAGGCTTGTTGTCAAGTCCGAACAACGCCTTGTAAACAGGGTTGAGCAGTTCTTCAAAGCCGAATACCGATCCGAATACCGCGCCGAACACCATCGAGCTGATCGAGCACGGGATCAGAAGCGCCCCGAGCGGCATTTTCATCTTCTTGTACATATAGATCGCCGCGATCAGCAGCATCAGACCGTGACCGACGTCGGCGAACATGATACCGAACAAGACCGTATAGGTCAGCGCGATAAACCACGACGGGTCGATCTCGCGGGCGTTCGGCAAGCCGTACATCTCGGTGTAATACTCAAACGGCTTGAAGAAAAAGCGGTTTTTCAGCTTGACGGGAGGCGAGTGCTTCATTTCATCCTCCGCCTTTGTAAAGGTCACCTCTACGCTGGTGATCGGAGTCAGAAGCTGTTTGATCTGTCCCTCATACTCTGCAGGGATCCATCCGACAAGGATAAAGCTCTTGCGGTATTTGCAGGCGTGATTCCTGATTGAGATATATGCGTGCTGTTTGCAAAGAGCCGAGAACAGCTTCAAGATCTCGTTCTCATGCTCTTTGACATACGCGTCAATCTCCTGATTCAGCCCCGTGATCTCTTTTTTCAGATCGTCTCTCAGCTTTGACTGCTGTTCGACATATTGCTCGGGTTTATCATGGATATCGGAGATATCGACATGCTCGAAGAACAGTCGTGAGAACAGGCGGTCGATATCGTCCGCCTTGCTCATCGGCGTGACATACACACCCCAGTAATAGGCATCGTCCTTTGAGCACGGGAAGAAATCGACATACGGATTGTCGCTGTACGCCTGCAGCTTGATATAGCTGTCCTTCGGCAGCTTGCCGAAACGAGTGATGATATACTCGCACTCGCTGATCTTCGAGATATCGATGTCCAGACCGAAAAAGTGTCTTGCCTTTTCGACATTCACTTCACAGGCGTCAGCTTCTGTTTGCAGTTTATCGCGCGTCGCGATCAAATCGCCTAAGCGCGTATCGGTGTCGTCGATGATCCGCTTCATCTCCCCCGCGTTCATATCGTCAAACTCGGGCGCGTCAACGATCTTCGGCTGTATCCCCGCGCCTGCCATCAGCTCCCTGAGCTTGTCAAGCAGGGGTGAAAAATCATTTTGCGTATTGACGGGTACCAGCTTTTCGTTATCCGAGAAAAACTCGGCAGTCTCGTCCGGCTGGAAAACGCCTGTCCGTCCTAAAGCGGAAACCACGTCGTCGAGATAACGCATCATACCGATCACGTTGACCAGTTTCATTTTAGTAAGTGCCATATTATCACCTCACCTTACAGAACGAGAGTCTCGTAAATACTCTCGGGCGTCATCGAATATCTGACGCCTTCGATAATGGCAATCACATTGGACAGCTCTGTCTGTGACAGAACATAAAACGACAAAAGAACGATCTCGGGATTGGTCGAGAAATACAGCTGATGTCGGCACATCTCAAACCGTCCCTGCACCGCCATCTCGCGGTCGATGTCAATCGTTTTCGCCTTTTTGCCGACGCCGGTTTGCAGCAGCTCCCCGCGGACCTCTTCGTACGTATCTTTGGAAAGGATCCTGTCCAGCCGCTTTCCGGTCAGATTACCGAATTTCAGCAGGTGATCGCGCACAGCGTCACTGTTCATATGGTAATACTTTTTCAAACGGATGATACGGGAATAGTTGTGGTAATCGGACAGCGTATCAAACAGATCGAGCATCTGATTTCTTTCTTTTTTCTTTTTGATCTTCCCTAAATCCTGATATAGAACGCTCAGACTGTAATTCTCGAGCGCGTCCTCGATCGCCGCCAGATCATAGTCGCCGATGTCGTTGGGCGGGAATCCTTTGAGGATATCATAGTATCCCGTGCGCTCTACAGCCGCCAGCAGATCGTGGTGGTTATCGACGAGCGAGAGCTTCTCGAGGGCGATATCCGTGTGCTGTACAAAGAACAGCGGCAGCGAGAACAGATATTCCTCGGGGCGGCGGATGGATAATAAGGTAATGAACTTCATCAGCTCGCGTATCTCGATCATCCTCAGACCGTATTTTGTCACCGGCGTGTTGCCGTTGTTGTATCTGCAAAAGCTCAGAAAGCTCTCAAACTGCTTCTCGCGCATGATATTCTCGAGATTGCCGCGGTGGACGTCATTGCTGACTTTATCAAGAAAATTCTGATAATGAGTATATGTCTTTAAATACTGAACGACTTCGCCTACAGAACCGCATTTCACCATCGCCTGATAGTCTTTTTCCCGCAGTCTTTTGCCGTACTGGGATTTGACCTTCGCGGTGATCGCGGAAGCGGGATCGATAACAGCCATATACTCACCGCCTTTCTTTCATCATACTTTGGGTCGCTGTCAAGCAAGAGCTCGCTTCACGATCTCGTCGACCCATTTCTCTTTATTCTCTGCATATAAGGTCTGCATATCCCGTTTTGCGGTGTCGATCCGCTCCCGATATGCCTTGACATACTCCTGAGCGCGCGCTTCTTCGACAGCAATATTCTTCTCGACGCGATCCTTCGCGCGGGCGATATAATCGTTGTAGATCTGCTCGCGGAGCTGTTCGACCTCTTCTTCGCTCTTTATCTTTTCGCTTTTCGCCTGTTGTTCGACTTTGCGGGCTTCTTCATCCATTTCGATGATTTTTTTCAATAAGTCCTGCATCATATCCCTCTTTTCAATCTGAGAAAGATAAATCAGATTTCTGTACAGCTACATATTATAGCACTTTTTTTGATTTTATCAATAGTCTATTCTCAAAGTTATGACTGAATATCATACCAAAAAATTTTCGACGCAGGGGCTATTATTTATATGAATATTATGTGCTGCCTGTCGGATGAGATCACAGCTTATACACCCTATCCTCTCATAAAACGAAAACGCCGCCGAGCCATGAGCTCGGCAGCGCAATATAATCGATTAATCAATATTCCTCGATATCCTGAGATCCATCGGAATAGATGATAAGATAATAACCGTGACCGGAACCGTCACAGTCAGGGTAATCAGTCCTTGACACCACGGTCTTGCCTCCGCCGGATTCATTGTTGTTCCCTGAACCGGAGGAACCGCCTTCGTTTGAACTGCCGGAATTATTCGAGTTTCCGGAATTATCCGATCCGCCGTTTGAAGCGGAACCGTAGGTGACGATCTTGTTGACAGGCTCCTTGGTGATCTTCTCGCTGACAGATTCACGGCTGTCCTCTTTACCGTCCACATACTTGACCTTATAGGTGACCTCTTTCTCACCCGCAACGCCCGCCTGCGTTACTTCACTGGTGCCGGACGCCATAGAGTCGCTGTATCTTTCCTCGGTATCATAGCTGACCTCTTCGGTCTTTTTCTCTTCCTTATACTCAACACGCTTCACCGTGATCTTCATTTCATCGGTAACCGCGGCGTCAAGCTTCTCGCTGACTTCATCGTTTTCACCGAGGGTGATCTCTTGCTCGCTCAGCAGCTCCTTGACAGTAGCTGCAGTTGTACTGATCTTCTTTGTTTCTCCGTCGACAGTCAGCTCGATGTTCATGCTTTTGACAAGAGTGATTGTCATGCCGTCTTTCAGATAATCGGTCGCGGGAACATCGGGCGTCACGTTCTCTTCCGTCTTGAACGCAGCCTTTTCAACCGCGTCGGCTACGGTTGCGCCGACAAGCTCGACCTCTTTTTTCTCCTCACCGTAAACAACGGTCACCTTCGCATAGCGCTTGACCAAAATCGTCTTGGTATCGGCGGTGATCTTCGTATCGAGCGCGGGATCGGTTTCATCCTTTTCTCCAAGCTCGATCTCGGCGGACTCCAGCGTTTGTTTGACTGTCTTACCCGTAGAGGATGTGACCTCAGTCTTGGTGCCCATGTCGTCGATCTCCAGCGTGACCTCATGACCGCCGCAGGCGACCAAAAGCCCCGCAAACACGCAAACTGCCATCAGCAGCGCCGCCATCTTTAAGAATGACTTTTTCTTTAGCATATCAGGTTCTCCTTCCAATTACTTTATTTCACAGAATTATGTTATCTACCGAAGTATGATAAACCTTAGTTGTACGTTCTCCCTCAAGGACAATGATATCGACTTCCAACTCACGATCCGCATAGTCCGCCGCAGGAATATAGACGACAAAGCCGTCGCCGCTTTCATCATCCGACAGGGTAAACGCTTCAAAATCATCGGACTTTCCGTCGGGAGTCGTTACCCGCAGACAGACCGTCGCGTCGTCGGCGCATAAATCGCTGTCAACAAAAGCGCTCAGTGCGATATATTGCGTGTTAGCCTCCAGTATGTTTCCACTCACCTGAGCCGTCCCTTCAACAGAGTCGCTGATATTCAGCACGCGTTCAGGCGACGGGATAACAGGCGGGCTTTCCACAAACCAGGAAACATTGCGCTCGACGATCTCAAAGATGACCGTATCTGCCATCCCGTTCATATTATCCAGCGCGACATTGATCGGCTTCGACTTGGTAAAACGGGCATTTTCATAAGCGTTCGCAAAGAACGGAAGCAGTGAATTGCCGAAGGAATCGCGGTACATATACAGCGAGCCTGATGCGGAAGGGTTCTCGGTGATGATCAAGGGGTCCTCGACTGATTTTGTCGGCGTAACATAGGAGTATGACGCGTCGATAGCGTACTCATAATCATACTCTGCCTGCTGTGCGGCGGGATAAAGCATTTTTGCCAGATCTCCGTAATGATCCTTCACACGTTTTTCTTCAGCAGCGCTGTAATCGTCATGCCGCTTTTCGAGTGCGTCGAGCGAAGCGTTATAAACCATCAGCGCGCCTTTGTTGTTCCAGTGGGAGTCCTGCTTAAAATACAAGGTCTCATCCTGCGACTGAAACAGAGAAAACAGATCCAGATAGTTGACCTCGCTGTCCGCGAGCGCCTTATGAAGCAGATCCCTATTATGTTCATCCGACGCTTTCACGTCATAATAATAAGGCATGTTCTCAGGATAGAGCGTGTTCTTGTTGGGAGCAACCATAAAGAGGAATTGCGAGCCCTGCGACTCAACATACTCCTGCACCAGCCCCAGATTGTGAACGATACCGTTGATCTCTCTCTGAGAAAGCGTATTTCTGCCGAGATAGTCATCCAGGGTAGAGGAATAATACAGCCAGTCGCTGCTGCCGACTGTGACCGTATCGAGGTTGGAAACCGCAAACAGCTTTGACTGTATACGGGCATCCGTATCAATAAACTGCGGTCGGAACGCAAAATGCTTCTCATAATAGGCGCCGAGCTCGGGAAGAAAACTGCTGTTAAAGCCGCCCTCTTCCGTTGTGACAGAGGGAAAGGGAGTCTCGGACTCGTTTCCGATCGTCTCGTTCGTTGCAAAAAAAGGCATCCCGACAGTCGGGATCAGGCAAAGCGCCATGCAAAGGATGATGAAAAAGCAACGAAGAAATTTATTCATGTCTATGCCGCCTTTCATCAAAATCTAAAATAAATAAACGGATTGTATGAGGTAGCGGACAGCCGAAGCATGCACCAGAACAGGAGCACGAACGTCATCACATACAGCGCGATCTGAACGGCTTTCCATCCCGCGCTCAGCTCCGCCCCGCCATACAGGTTCGCGCGGATCTTGTCCGCAAGCGGACGGATCGGAGCGCAGCCGATGACTGCCGCTGTAAGCATCAAAAGGAACCACGGCGTCAGTTGGGTAAGTACAAGGCTCAGGGAGCTGTCGGTAACATCAAAGCCCGCGAACATCTTCCCTATCATGGAAACTCCCTGTCCGATAGTATCGGCTCGGAACAGCACAAAACCGACCGTTACCACCAGCAGCGTATAGATATGGAGGATCACGCGCGGCAGTTTTTTCACAGCAGGGACCGCGCCCTCAAAGAGAAGGAACAAGCCGTGATATATGCCCCACAGTACAAAGGTCCAGCTTGCGCCGTGCCAAAGACCTGTGCAGAAAAAGACGATCATTTTGTTGAGATAGGTACGTGCCTTCCCCTTGCGGTTGCCGCCCAGCGGGATATACAGATATTCCTTGAACCAGGTTGACAGCGAGATATGCCATCTGCGCCAGAAATCCTGAATACCCGAGGCTCCGTAAGGGTACATGAAGTTCTCTCGGAACTCGAAGCCGAACATCAGTCCGAGGCCGATCGCCATATCGGAATAGCCGCAAAAATCATAGTAGATCTGGAACAGGTACGCGATCGCGCCCAGCCATGCGGCAGGAAGAGATAAAGTACTGATATCGGATGAAAAAATGATATCAGCCGTCTGCCCCATCGTATTGGCGATCAATATCTTCTTTCCCAATCCGCAGACAAACCGCCGCAACCCGCGTGCGATTTTTTCCACGCTTTGGGAGCGGTCGATGATCTGCTTATCGATATCGCGGTACTTTACGATAGGTCCCGCGATCAGCTGGGGAAAGAACGAGATGTACAGCAGAACATTGAAATAATTCTTTTGTACCGCAGCGTCTCCGCGGTATACATCGATCACATAGGACAGCGCCTGGAACGTGAAGAACGAAATACCGACCGGAAGAGCAATAGACGGGACTGGGATCGACAGTGAAAAGATATCGTTGACCGTCCCGACCAAAAAGCCGGTATACTTAAAGACGCCGAGGATACCAAGATTGATGATAACAGCGGCTGTCAAAACAGCTTTATTCCTGCCGTTCTTTCCGGACAGTACAAACCGCGCACAAATATAGTTGAGTACGGTGCTGAAGATCATCAGTAAGACGTATATCGGTTCGCCGTAAGCATAAAACACCAAACTGGCGACGATCAACAGTCCGTTGCGAATCTTAAGGTTAGGAACCAGCGAGTAAACAATAAATACCGCCGGTAAAAATATACATAGAAATGTCAGAGAACTGAAAACCATAGATAGCAGCCTTTCTTATAGACAAAACCACAGGGTATAAACTCAGAGGATCACTTCCAGACTGCCTTTCCGTTCTCGATCGTCAGTTCAGCAGAGAAGCTTTTGCTCAGCGGCCAGAAATGATTTCTCATCATATATGCCGCATAATCAGCCTGATGATACTGCGGGATGTTGGCGTCGACGTCACAGACCAGCCATCTGCCGTCGACATACACTTCTGTCCATCCGTGCGGCAAACCGCCGGTATTACCTACGGCAACACGGGCACGGTAGCCCGCCATGCGGGCGAGGCAACAGAAAGCAGCAGCGTAACGGTAGCAGTTAGCGTTGCGGTTTTTGAAGCATGAGGAAGCCATATTCGGCATATCGGAAGCCTTTTTCGGCGGGTCATAGTACCGCTGATAAGGGAAGTTGTCCGCCAGATACTGGAAGCCGTACTTCATCTTGTCCTTCAAGGTGCTTCCCTTACATTTTTCCATCATAAAGGCTGCCGCGAGACGGATCTCTTCACTCTCACAGCAGACGCCGTCCTTATCGACATAGTAATAATCAGAGCCGACCTTAACGATCGTATCCTTGCTCAGCTTGCCGTTGCTCCCATAGTGATACAGCTTACCGTTGATACGGGTCAGACCCGAATGCAGATAGCCTTTATCAAAGTAATAGGAGACGCCGTCGCTCTGCTGGACGCCGTCGACAGCTTTACCGTCTTTATAGTACTTGACGTCGTCAAGATAACTGCTGATGAGGTTGCCCTCAGCATCCATATAACGAAGCGTATACGCGTAGATCTTGCCCTTTTCGACAGTTGTATCGGTGTAGGAGATCTCCTCAGTTGAGTCAAACAATCTGCTCCAGGAACCTCCGACCACCTTTCGGTAAAGGCGATACGCGGCAACGTCCTTGCCGGATTCCCATTCCACCAGATTGCCGTCCTGAACAGAGGAAACAGAGGCGATCGCGGGCGGAGCGTAGAAGGTATTGCTCCAACCGTCGTGAACAAAATCAGATACAAAATCCTCTTTCTCATTCAGACAGCGAACGGTATAAATGCGAGTCTCGTTGTTCTTAACGGAAGTATCGACATACTCGGTCAGATATTTGGAAGCGAGACGAGTCCAGCCGCCGCTTGCGTTCTTATAATAAATGCGGTAGAAATCCGCGCCTTTGACCGCGTCCCATTTTAATAAGACGCCGTTATCACTATTCTCGATCGACGTAAATCGGGGAGCCGCGACATACAGAATCTTTTTGCCCGCGTTATAATCGCTCATAAAGCTCTTTCCGTCAGAGGAGATACAGCGAACGGTATATGTAAAATTGGTGCCGGAACGGACATCGGTATCCAGAAATTCCGTTTGAGTCGTATCCGCCATCCTGGTCCAGCCTTTACTTCCGTAGTAGTAAACGCGGTATTTTTCAGCTCCGGCAGAGGAAGTCCACTTGATCATCACGCCGTCCTCAGCATTGCTGAGCGTGACGACAGGAGCCGCTACGTAGGTGTTGCTCCATCCGGAACCGACAAAATCGGAGACAAATTCTTCCTTATTGTTCAGGCAGCGAACGGTATAGATACGGCTTTCGCCGGATTTTGCGGAGGTATCGACATACTCCGTCTGCGTTTTTGTCGCAAGGCGGGTCCATCCGTTATCACTCTTGTAATAAACGCGATAGACGTCTGCGCCCTTGACCGCGTCCCACTTGATCTTCGCGCCGTTTACGGTATTCTCGATCGAAGTGATCCTGGGAGCGGCAACGTAGAGGATCTTCTTCCCCGCCTTATAGTCGCTGGTAAATTCATTGCTGTCAGCAGTGATACAGCGGACGGTATATGTGTAAGTGTTTCCCGAACGGACGTCGGTATCGAGGAAAGAGGACTCTGCAGTCTCAGCCATTCTTGTCCATCCGTTTTTGCCATAATAATAGATGCGGTATCTCTCGGCTCCGGCACAGGGAGTCCACTTGATCATCACGCCGTTTTCATTATTGCTCAGTGTGACTTCAGGCGCCGAGATAAAGGTAGTGCTCCAGCCTCTGCGGCTGAAATCAGAGATAAAGGCGTCTCCCTTCAGTGCGCGGACTGTATAAACGCGGGTCTCGCCGCCCTTGACGGAGGTATCGACATATTCGCGCCCTGTCTCAGACGCAAGACGCGTCCATCCGCCGCTCTCGTTTTGATAGTAAACACTGTAGTAATCGGCGCCGCTGAAAGCGTCCCACTTGATCTTGACGCCCTTTTCGGTATTCTCGAACGAAGTGATGTGCGGATACTTGTCAGCATTGACGTCTATGAACGCAAAACCGTTTTCATCCGCATAATCTGCCGCGGCGCTGATCTCAGCGCTTTTCACAGTAAAACCGTCCAGCTTCTGTGAATCGGCGCTGTAGCCCATCGCCATCAGTCCGATCGTCTCGACTGACGCGGGTACCGTGACCGACTTCACAAGATCCTGTCCCATCAGCGCGTAATCACCGATCGCAGCAACAGGATAACCGTCCGCGGTATCGGGGATAACGACATCTTCCGAAAGGTCTTCGGCTCCGATGATCTTAGCCGTGCCTTGCTCAATATCATAGCTGTACTTCAAAAAGCCGGTCTCCAGAGCAATGGTACCCTCTGTCCCGTTCGGTTCCCCGGACTCTGCGAGAATTTCCGGTGCTCCCACAGGTTCTATTGCGACAGACTCGCCATCTACCTCTTCAGCCGACGATGACAGCATTGTAAGGAAACTGACCGACATCATCACCGCAAGCAAAAGCGCAAAACTTCTTTTCATCATAATACCCTCCTGTAATAAAAATCGACAGCAAGCGACTCTTAATCCAGTTTAATATACCATATTCCTTCCAAAAAGTAAATATTATTCAATAAAAAGTTGAATCAAATTCTCATAACTCTGACTGATTATCATACCAAAAATCATTTGACTTAAGAGTAAAAATATTATAGTATTTGAGCATATAAATCTGTTATGCGGAGGTGAAACCATGGGGATTTTCAAAGCGGCGGCAGGGTCCGTCGGCGGGACGCTTGCCGACCAGTGGCTGGAGATATACTCCTGCGGCAGTTTTCCTCAGAATGTTTTGGCTCAGCGCGCCGTGAAAAAGACAGGAGCGAGATCATCCAACACCAAAGGAGAAGAAAACGTCATCAGCGACGGCTCCACCGTCATCGTGCACGACGGTCAATGCGCCTTGGCGATCGACAAGGGCGAGGTCATCGGCGTCTATGATACCCCCGGTGAAAACACCTATCACAGCAGCCGCACGGGAAGCGTCTTTCACAAGGGCGGGCTGAAATCGATTGCGAAACAGAGCTTTGAGCGCTTCGGCTACGGCGGCGTCGCGGCGATCTATCAGATCATCATGTATCTTGACCTGAAAGAACACATGAGCAATCCCTTTGCGGTAAAAGTCCCGATCAATCTCACGGAGCGGAACACGGGAGCGAGCATCGACGCGGTGATCACGCTGGGCGGCATGTTCTCGTTCCGTATCGCCGATCCTGCCACCTTTTATAAGAAGGTGTGCGGCAATTCCACCTCCACAGTGATGACGTCCACCGTTCTTCCCCAGCTGACGACTGAGCTGAACGCCGTTTTAAGACAGGCGTTGGCAAAGCATTGTACCGAGGGCACCTCGGCATACGCGCTGTCGATAAAGGCGGACGAGATCATTTCTTCGGCGGAAGAGATCATCAACGAACAATGGGTCAAAGAGCGAGGGTTTGTTATCTGCTCGATCGGTATTGAAAGCATTTCTTTAACGCAGGGCGATAAGGATCTGTTACAGAGCCTGCAATACGCGAAGGCGCTGACCGATCCGAAGCTCGCCGCGGCGACGCTGGTCGGCGCTCAGGCGCAGGCGATGCAGAGCGCGTCAAAAAACGAAGCGCTCATGAAAACCTACGCCGCCCTACACAGCAAAAACAATTATTAACCCTCATTTGTAATAATAATCTGAAATGATGAAGTGCTCCTCAACACGCATATGCTGAGGAGCACTTTTCTTTTGCTTCTTTACGGCTGTCCCGACGCTGTCGATCACTTTGAGAAACCGCTTATCGTGAAAGTAACGGTTTTATCATGCACCGTATCCGTCAGCTTCATACGGTGAAGATCACATACCGCCTTGACGATGGATAGCCCCAGTCCCGAGCCCTGCACGGCTTTTTCCGAGGTACGGGCTTTATCGCCACGGGCAAAAGGTCGGGCCATCGTTTTGAGGTCTGACCCCATTACTGAGGAACAGACGTTGGATACTTCAAGCGTGTTGTTTGTTACGCTGATCGTGATGACAGAATCGGGATCGGAATACTTGACGGCGTTATCAATGAGGTTTTCGACAGCCCTTTTTATCAGGTCTCTGTCGGCGTTGACAGTACAATTACCCGCGCGGCACTCGATACGCTTCCCGTCGGACAGCGCTTCATAATAGCGCAAAATTTCCGAGACAAGCTCTGCCAAATCAAATTCCTGCTTCTTCGGCACGAAATCGGGCGAATCGAGCTTGCTCAGCTCCAGCATGCGGTTGACCCGTCGGTTGACCTCCCGCGACTGTTCAACGATCACGTCGGCATAGTGCGCGCGCTTTTCGGTCTGCACATTCTCCTTAAGATTATCCGCGTAACCCGAGAGGATAAACAGCGGCGTTTTGATATCGTGCGCGAGAGCGTTGGTCATATCACGGCGCTTTTGTTCCTCGATCATCTGCGTTTTCATGCTCTTCCACATCATCACAGTGAGGATGACGCCGATCGTCAAAAAGAAGATCAGCAGGATCACCGCCGTGTTCAAGATGTTATACTCACAGCCGTCAAGGATATCCAGCCGCCTTGCGTAATAGACGTCGTAACGCTTCTCCTCGGGTGTGAAGGAGAAATATCCATATTTCTCCAAGATTTTCTCATATTCTTCATAAGAGACATCCGTCAGCCACGCGGTGACAGCTTCGTGATCATAATAGAGATATGTGGTGAGAGATTCCCTGAGCAATTCTTCTTCCCCGCTATGACCGCTGTCGTTCTCCTGCGACAGCCGCTGTGCCGTTTTGATCAGACTGCCGCCGAAGGCATTGCGGATGAATTCTTCGGGGATCTCATTGCGGTCCAGATAGGAGATATGGTGAAGCGATAAACCCTCAGTTCCCGCAGGCTCAAGCTCAAAGGTCTCTGTCACGGTATCCTGCACATACCATTTATAGGCATCCTTGGTCAATACGATCTGTACGGTCTTGGGAAGGAGCTGATTGTCAGCGGTACGGTAAAACTCCGTGCACAGAAGCTCGTAGTAAGAATCATCCGCGGGCTGATGATCGAGATAAGAGAGAATCTTTTCATACTGCTCATCGGTCATCGAACCACGAAAGCTCTTGAAGCTGAGATAGCCGAAATGCGATTCACGGTATTCGGGATCCTCTGTTTCCGAGGTAAAGCAGATATTGAGGATATCGCCGAAATCGACCTTATCCTTTATCCGTGACGCGATGATCGTCACATCGACGTTATGCTCATCACCGTTCTGTCCGCCGCTTAGATCAATACGGTTTTCTGCCACAGCACTTTTCCGCGCCTCATCAATCGCGAAAAAGCTGTTGTCCGGCAGACTGACCGCTTCTGTCAGATCGGAGAAAGCGATCCTTGAGTCGTTATACGCGCGTTCCTTTTCATCCAGAAACGCGACGACTGCATAAGCGCCGGAAAGGATCAGCCATACCGCAAGCAGGATGGCGGATATTCTGACAACAAGCCTTCTGCGCTGTTTTCTGAGCTTCTTTTCCATATTACTCCTCGATCCTGTAACCGCGGCGGACAACGGTCTTGATGCGCTTGCCGTTATCCCCCAGCGCTTTTCTCAGGTTTTTCAGATGATTGTCAAGCACACGCTCGTCGGCGTCGGTGTCATAACCCCACAGCCTGACGAGAATGCTCTCGCGGCTGACGATCGCACCTTTATTCTCTAAAAGAATTTTAAGGATCGCGTACTCCCTCGCGGTCAGCCTGACCTCTTCCCCGTCGGAAAAAACCTTGCCGTTATTCGGGTTCACGGTGATCGCGCCTGCCGACAGCATCGGCGAGCGCACCAGTCCCTTGGAGCGCTTGATCAACGCGCGGACCTTCTCATACAACACCGAGAGCGGAAACGGCTTTGTGACATAGTCGTCACATCCGAGGGCATAACCCCTGAGCATATCCTCTTCGGCGACTCTCGCGGTCAGGAAGATGATCGGCACGTCGCTGTGTCTGCGCACCTCGCGGCAGATCTCAAAACCGTCCATCTGCGGCAGCATAACGTCCAATACCAATACATCATAGGCGTTTTCATACGCTTTTTCGACGCCCTGCTGACCGTCGCAGGCGGTCTCCACACTTAGCTCGCCGCCGCTTTTATCGTCAAAATAGTCGCATATCATCTCGCGGATATGCGGATCGTCCTCAACCAAAAGTATCCGATACATACTACCACCCATAATATCCTACCTTCTCCGTCTGTAGTTTACCTGTAGTATAACTATAAACTATTTTTCCTTAAAAATCTACAGATAAAAAACAGATTCTTATATTATCATGAACCCGTAATAAAGATATAGGGTGATCGCTACGAAAAAGTTCATTTGTTTTTTATTGACCCTGACGCTCATACCGCTGTACTGCGCGTGCAGCAGCGGCGAAACGGCTGACAGCGGTCAGCTGACCTACTACTATACCGCAGAGTATCCGGACGACATGACCGAGACCATCAAGCGCTATAACCGCTGGTGCACCTCTCATTCGACCGAGGATATGAAAATCAACCTGATCGAATTTGAGAATTATGAGACCATGAGCCAGCGGCTGAACATTGAAGTCATGGCAGGCGGCGGCCCCGATCTGTTCTCCAATTATCAGGATCTTCCGTTTGAGAAGATGATCCAGAACGGCGCGTTCTACGACTTGAATGAGCTGATTGAAAACGACACCTCCGAGGATAAGCTCGACCTGAGTCTGTACAACCAGACGATCCTTGACGCGGGCGTTTATGACGGAAAACGGTATTTCATCCCCGCGTTCTTCAGCGTCCCTGTCCTGGTCGGCGAAAAAGGAGTATTCGAAGCATACGACATGCCGACAGAGCAGGGCTACCGTCTCACCTTCGACAACATGGACGAGGTATTCGCGGATTATCTGCAAGACCCCAGCGAATACCGCTGTATCACTAACGAGGCGCAGAGCAGCGGGATCACAGCAGACAATCTGATCCTCAGGCTGGTGAATACACAGATAGACTACGAGAACAAAACCTGCTCATTTGACGAGGATTTCAAAGAGAAGCTGGAGTTGCTGACTGCTCTGAGAAAGCAGTCGGAGATCTCCCTCTCGGAAGCGTCGGGAGTTTCCGCGTCCGATTCGGGAAATGCCTACTTGTTCCCCTCTATCTTATCTCACTCCAATCCGATATGGATGGAGTGGCTGACAGATCTGCCCGAGGGAGTTGACTTTGCACTGAAAGTAAAGGAGCCTGTGCTGTATTCCTGCTTCGAGAAGGATGAGACGACCTACTCCGCGGCGATCGCGGACGCGCTCTTTGTCAATGCCGCTACAAAGAAAGAGGATAAGGTATCTGCCTTCCTCAAATATCTGCTCGGTAATCATCTGCAAAATCTGTATACGGGTACGGACGAAGAATACTGGGCAGGCGGTGGCGGCGACTATCTGCCTGTTCTGAACTCCGCTTTTGAAAGCTGCATCAGAACCGCCTACAACCGTATCGGCGCCTACGGCGAGGATCTCGGCGACAAGGAAGAGCTGAGTCCGACGACAATGGCTCTGATCGATCACATCGAGCATATCAACTCCGTCGATCTGTACGCCGACCTTTACCGCTCAAACTACGACAGAAACGTCGCTATACCGATCTTACAAAACTATTGGGACGGAAAAATCGACGCAGACAAATGCGCCGACGACCTTTCCTCCGCAACAAGGATCTATCTTTTGGAATGATGATGAAACTGAAAACAAAGCAAGCATGGACAGGAGCGGGCTTTGCGCTGCCCGCCCTCATCGGGATCTTCCTCTTTTATCTGATCCCATACTGTATCAGCCTGTACTACGGCTTCACCCTGCAAAATCAATTTGTCGGGTTCAATAACTTTATCGCGCTAATGAAATCCAATACCTTCTGGCTGAGCATGAAGAACACCGCCATTTTCACGGTGATCGCCGTTCCGCTGGCGATCGTCATTCCCCTGCTGATCTCGCTGTTCCTCTCCACCTTCAAGAAGTTCACCGACCTGATCGGCTCGCTGTTTCTCTCGCCGCTGATCGTCCCTGCCGCGTCCGTTATCTATGTCTGGCAGATCTTCTTCACCGATTACGGCGTAGTCAACAACCTTTTGCAAAAGCTCGGGCTCGATCCGATCATCTTCTTCAAGGGTCCGTGGTCGATGGCGCTGCTGATCGTCATATTCATCTGGAAGAACTGCGCCTACAACATCATCCTCTTCTCGGCAGGACTGAAAAAGATCCCGAAGGACGTTCGGGAGTTCGCCTATCTGGACGGCGCAAGCCGCTCGCAGGTCATCCGAAAAATCGTCCTGCCCCTCCTCAGACCGACGACCTTCTTTGTGCTCCTGCTCACGGTCATCAGCTCGTTCAAGATCTTCCGCGAAGCGTACCTGCTGTACGGGATGTATCCCGACGAAAACGTGTATATGGTCCAGCACTTCATGAACAACAACTTCTACAACCTCAACTATCCCCGCCTGAGCACGGCTTCGATCATACTGAGCATTTTCGTCATCACGATCATGCTGGTCACATTCCTGATAGAGAGGAGAAGTGATAACGGATGAAAAAGCACTTGATCCGCGTCGGAAAATATCTTCTGCTCGCACTGATCCTCCTGCTCTTTTTGCTGCCCGTCATTTATATGCTGGCAAACTCCGTGATGTCGTCGAGTGAGATCACAGACGCTTATACGACTTCGTCCGAGCATTTCGCCCGCTTCCATCTGATCCCCGACAATTTCAGCCTGGAGCAGTATTATCAGGTGTTTTTAAGACGGCCGCAATTTCTCAACCTGTTCTGGAACTCTCTGCTGATCACCGTCCCGATCGTCGCGATACAGAGCCTTGTATCGTTCTTCGCGGCGTTCGCGTTCACAAAGCTGAAATTTCCCCTGCGGGATACGCTGTTCTTCCTCTTTATCATCCTGCTGATCCTGCCGTCGTGGGTAACGATGGTGCCGAACTACATGATGATCCAGCGGCTGGGACTGCTCGACACCATCTGGGCGCTGATCCTGCCGTCCTCGTTCACGGCGTTCGGCGTGTGTCTGCTCAGACAGTACATGCGCTATGTACCGGATGAAACCATCGAGGCGGCACAGCTTGACGGCGCGTCGGCATTCAAGATCCTGTTCAGGATCGTCCTGCCCCAGATCAAGGGCGGCGTTGCCGCGCTGATGATCCTGACCTTTATTGACAACTGGAACATGGTCGAGCAGGTCATCATCTATATCTCCGACGAGAACAAATATCCCCTCTCGGTCGCGCTGAGCAGCTACGCTTCCACCGATCCCGGGATCATCTTCGCCTGCGGCGTCATCTTCATGATCCCTCCCCTGCTGCTGTATCTCTATCACAGCAAAGAATTTAAGAACGCAAAAGTATAAAGCTATTAACTGATTAACGGGTAAATAACATGAAATCATCAATCAAATCTATCATTATCACTGTCTCGGTCGTCTTTCTTGCCATCATCGCACTGCTGACCTACTTCTCAGGCACGATCGACAACTATCTTCTTCCCCACGTCAAGATCACCTACGGAGGAGAAGGAACGCTCAAATACAGCTTATACGATATGTCTGTGCTGGAACAGCCTTCTGCTGATTCTACCCATCAGGACTCTCTCCGCTTCCGTTTCAACTGCGACAAGTCGCTGGACGTCTTTGTACAGATGGGTTCTGTTGTCGATTGCAGGGCTTCAGTACAAACCGCCGAGAATGAATACGTCATGCGCGACGGCAGCGCAGTCATCGTCGGCAAGAGAGAGACCGAAAACGGTATCGAATGTACCGCCGAGCTGAAAGATATGGAGCTCAAAGGCAATGAATCCATGCCGACCTACGGCGACGAAATCATCATTGACTCCGTCTTTGAGACGCAGAGGTACGGACATATCGTCATGAAGTCGGCGATTCAGAACGGCAGCTATGTCTATGTTGTCATCAAGGACGATGCCGACAAGCGTTATGTCGCCGAGGTACCTGTGACCATTCTCGCCGAATCAGATTTCTATGCCGCGGTGGATATGGACAGCGATATGCTGCCCATCGTGCTGACCTGCTCCAAGGAGATCCACGACGGACAAAGGGTGATCGTGGATGACTGAGCGCAGAAAAAAGCATATCGGGCTGTGGATCTTCGGCATCCTTGTCCTGATCGCGGCGGTTCACTTCTTTGTGACGGCGTTTTCGGTCTCTGCCGAGCTTCCCGACATACTGGAATACAACCGCAGTCGACTGTCGGGCGGGATCACTTTTTCGACCTATGAGAAGCTGCCGAACACCTCCTACAGAGAGAAGCTGTCGATATGCAGTGAGCTTGACCCCGTAACGGTCGAAGGTATCGGCGAGGTCAGACCGGTTCTGGTCAACGAAAACTACTTTTCCGTCTATGATATCTATGTCGCAGGCTCTCCCATCACGGCTGAGCATATCGACAAAAAGCTCCCCGCCGTCGTGATCAGCGACCGTGCCGCCCGCAGTTTAAGACTCAACGCCGACGTTGTCGGTCAGACGATCCCGCTTTACGGCAGAGAGTTCACCGTCACAGGCGTATACACAAAACCGAACGGTTTCCTGCGGGAGATCTCTTCGGATATCTACGACCGCGTTTATATCCCCTACACCTGTTATGACGGATATGCCGATATCTCCGTCGACACCGTCTCGGCTCCCAAAGGCGCGTACTCCGAAAAGACGATGCCCTTGCTCGGGATGACAGAAACAGATACCGGCTTTTTCATGGAGAACGATCTATCCATTAAGAGAGATATCCTCGCTAACCTTCCTAATCTGCTCATCTCGGTGATTGCCGTCATTCTAACCGTTATTGCGATCAAGCTCATCACAAAGCTGATCGCGCAAACAAGACGCAAATTAAAAACCGACAGTCAAAAGGATTATTACCCGACGGTATTCAAGAGAAATATCGGTTTCATCCTGCTCCGTATTCTCGCTATGATCCTGCTGATCGCCGTTCCCACGGCACTCTTTTTCATCTTCCCGCCGAGGCTGGTTCTCCCGCAGAGCTATATCCCCTACGATAATATCTTTGAGATCAGCCACTATCTGGACGCGTTCAAAACGACCTTGCAGACAGCGCATACCAATCTGTGGTGCGGCAGTACCTATCTGTCCGAGCTGTTTTGGATCTCCTTTACGATCTGCACAGCGGAGCTGATCGTATTAACGGCGGCGTCATGTTACTATTCCGTCAAAATCTATCAAACCATCACAAAGCGCAAACAGCGGTGAGACCTCGTCTCACCGCTGTTTTGCCGTATAAAACAAGATAATCGGGTTGTATGATTACTCAGCTATCGGCAGTTCTTCTCCTATATTTTTTTGATAACTTTGATCCTGTTTTTCCCGTCTTCATAGGTATATGAATAATCGTCTGCCATTTCAAACACCATAAACAGACCAAGTCCGCCGGTGCTGTTTTCATGATCATATTCTTCAATGTTGATCACGTCGGCAGTCGGATCAAAGGGTTCTCCCGCGTCCGTAAAGGTCAGAATGATACGATCGTTTTCACGATCGACCGCAAACGTGATTTCTCCCTGCTTATCCTTATAGGCATAGAAGCAGATATTGACAAACAGCTCTTCCGCAATCAGCAGGAGTTGTGATCGTGTCTCTTCATCGAGCCGTTGAGCGTTGATGATCTCATTTATTTTCGTAAGATTCTCAACTTGATTCTTTACGGTGATCTCACAATGTACAGGCGATCGTTCTGCTTTCAGCGTCAGGATCGTGATATCGTCGCTTTGATCAGCGCCGTCGGAAAACGCTTTGACCGACTTCATTATCGCGTCACAGATATCCCCGTCTGCCACACCGATAAACTTTTTCAGTTCAGCTTCTAACGCCTCTGTGCCGTACATCTTGCCCGAGTTGTCCTCAGCCTCATTCACACCGTCGGTGTACAGGAACACCACGTCGCCGTCTTTGAGAGCGATCGTCTCCTGCTCATAATCCATACCGTCGAAAATACCTGCCGCGATCCCGGCGGCGCCGTCCAGCTCGATCAGCGTATCCGATATGAGATACGGATGGTTATGACCGGCGTTCGAATAAGTCAGCTCATTCGTTTTGGGATCATAAACCGCGGCAAGGGTCGTGATGAACAGCCCGTTCGGGTTCTGCTCTGCAAGTGTATGATTGTATTCTTTGAGCATTTGTGCGGGAGTATAGCCGAGAAGCGCGTACTGGTGCAGCAGGGTGATAGCGCGCGACATGAACAGCGCCGCCGAAATACCCTTGCCCGAGACGTCGGCAATACAGATGAACACCCTGCCGTCATCGAGCGTTTGATAGTCATACAGATCGCCGCCGACATTCTTCGCCTCATGCATAAAGGCGCGCAGTTCGACACTGCCGTCGCGGTAAAAGGAAGGCTTGAGCAGTCCCGACTGGATCTTGCGGGCAATGTTCAGCTCAGCGTCCTGCATATGCTTCTCTCTGTTCAAGGCGTCGATATTGCGGATGTAGCCGTCGATCTCGTCCGTCATCATATTGAATGACTGCGACATCTCCGCCAGCTCGTCATGACCCTTGACCTTCAGCTTTTCAACGCCCTTATCACGGTCGGATACAAAGTTCTTCATTCGCCTGCTGATCCTTGTTATGGGTTTGGAGATCCTGAAATACATAAGCAGAAAGATCAAAACAACGATCAGCATAGAAAACAGGATTGTAAAGACCGCGATCGTTTTGATCCTTCTCTGGATCCTCTCTACGATAGAGGAGATATTCTCTTCGGCGGCAACGACGACCGGCTTTTCCGGTTTTACATATTCGCGCCGGTCATAATCATAATACTCGGTCACCGGCAAATAGTACGCTACCATATCACCGAATTGGTTCTGATAATGCTCGATCACTCCGGAGCCGTCGCCGCTGCAGGCATCCATCATTTCCTTAGTCGGCGACTGATTGACCGTTACCCCGGGGTAGCGGTCTTTCTTAGCCTGATCCGACGCGCCGTCACCGAAGCCGATCGCGACATAATACATGCTGTCATTCTCGGCGTCGGGAGCGATAGCGTAGATATAGGAGATACCCATAGCAGCGCACAAGTTATAAAAATACCCAGAAACTTCCTGCCCTTTTTCAACGGTGTCCGGATAGTTAAGCTCCATGTAGATCTCAGCCATCTCAGCGGCTCTTTCGATCGTATCCGTGCTAACTTCGACCTGATTATCATAGGTGAGCCTGTAGGATACAAACAGCACCGCCGCGTCCAGCAGGATGACAATGGGTATGATCAGCAAAGCAAGTTTAAAAAAGATAGATTTTCTCATATAGAGACCTCGATCACCGTATTGTTCATGTTGAGTACACGGGTATAACTGATCTTGTCGGTAATACGGCGGATCATCTCGATCCCGCCGATCAGAAATTCGTCGCCCTCGTCCGCGTTATACTCGGTCGGATCGAACGGCACACCGTCGTCACGCACCCGCAGGATCAGCTTGTCGCCCGATCTGGACAGATTGACGTCGACATAGCTCAGGCTCGGCTTTTTGCTGCCATAGCGCGAGATATTTACTGCGAGCTCCTCCGCGGCGACGCCGATGATACCCGCCGTCTCGGACGGAACGCCGCTTTCTTCACAGGAGCGGATCAGTCTTTTTGACACTTCGACCGCATCCTGCTCGGTGTTTTTGACGGTGATATCACACAGGCTGTCGCTGTCGGTATCCGGTATCATCAAAAAGCCCTTCTGCGGCAGTTTGCCGCGCTTTTGCCGGAACATCCGCCAGCACCATACCGCGGCAAAGGTCAGCGCTTCGGTCAGCGCGGCGGCAATGCTGACACCCGTGATACCGAGGCTGCCGATAAACAGGATCGACAGCGGCAGCAGAAAGACAAAGCCCTGCAGCACGGTATCCAGCGTTGACAGCGAGGTTTTCAGCGTGGTCTGATAATAGACCTGCGTCACCCGATTCGCCGCAAAGAAGATGAAAGACAGGCTGAACAGGCGTACACACAGCTTTGCGATTTCATAAAGCTGAGCTTTATTGAAGGAGAATATCGTAAGGATCAAATCCGGGAAGATCATGTATACCGCCGTCAGTACGGCAACCGCGACAGCAGTAATGATGACCGTCCGTCTGACCAGCCGTCGGATTCCGAAATAGTCCTTCTCGCCGAACAGAACGCCGGCGATCGTCTGGATCACGCCGATGACGCCTTCGATACACAGTCTGACGATCTCTACGGAATTCATGCACATGGAATAGATCGCCGTCTGATCCGCGCCGAGCGTGCTTTGGATATAGGTATTGAGTATAAAATACTGCAGGATCAGCATGATCAGATAAGAAGCCTGTGTCATGCCGGCTTTCAAGACCCGCGGGAAGGATTTTATCTGACGAAAGCCCTCCCTGAGCTTCAGGGACAGCATACGCTTTTTTGAAAAAGCGTATGGGATCAATATGAGACAGCCGACTCCGTAACCGATGATCGTAGACAGCGCGGCGCCGTACATACCGAGTCCTGTCTGCGTCAGGAAATACCAGTCAAGACCCAGGTTAACGATGTTCGCGATCACAAAGCAGGAAGCGCCGAGCTTGGGGCAGTTATCGATCGTAATGACATTAGACGTCAGTATACACAGATTCAACAGCGGCGTACCCAGCATATACACATAGATGTACGGCATCAAAAGCTCTTCGAGTCTCGGCGTCTGCGCGAGCATGTGCGCCAAAGGTGAAGCCGTAAAGGGCGCGAGTATCGTGAAGATCAAAGACAATCCGATATCCGCGGCGATACAGACAGACAGCACGCCAGACGCCTCTTTGATCTGCCGTTTGCCGAGCATGACGGAGATCGTCACCGCACCGCCGACGCCGACGGCAAAGCCGACGATCTGGGTAAAATACAGCACCGGAAGGCTCAGGGATATTGCCGTCATACCGTCGATATCGATGGTATTGCTGACCAGAATACTGTCGACGATATTGCCCAGCTGCATCGCCATGACCATCAGCACGCCAGGGATCAGATAGCTGTTGAACTTGCGTTTGATCAGATAGTCATTTCTCTGCATATCAAACCTCGTCAAAGAACGCGAGAGAATCGAGAGAATCAAACACGTTTTTAAGATAATCCTCGTTGATGATCGGCCACTTGAAGCCGAGCCGGTACAGTGCCTTGGTGGTAAAGGCGTTGTCATAATCAATAAAGAATTCGACCGTGTTCTGATCCGACGCCTGATAGGAGATCAGCGGAGATACAGCCTCGCTGAGCTTTTCATCGTTCAGCGCATTGTTGAAGGCTCTGCCGAATTCCGACGCGCTGACGATATCGATCCTGATACCGCTTTGGTTCATCGCCTCGATCACGTCGCCCATCTGGACACGGTGACCGTTGGTCGCGTGGAACACCGTAAAGTCACTGTTCGCGGACGCGAGGGTCACGACAGCGGAAGCGGTACAGTCGATCGGCGAGAACTCGACCAGCTCGTCGAGCGCCGACACGGAAATCACACCGAGCGCCGCATAAGCGCGCAGACTGCGCATAAATCCATTGGTGACGGAGTTGATCTGGAACAGCCCGTCGCTGTATCGGCTCATCAGATTGCCGACGCGGACGATCTTGCCGTCCAGACCGCGTTCCTCGATCGCCCTGAGAAGGCTTTCCTCCGCCTTGAACTTGGTATAAACATATTTATTGTCAAGGTTCTGACCGAAGAACAGCTCGTTCTCGCGGATCTTTCTATCGACGCTGAACGCGCCGTTGACGCTGGTGCCGGCGACGCTGACGGTAGATACCTGCACCAGTCTGCGGCCTGTTTCAACACACAGGTCGATCAGGTTCTCCACACCGTGCCAGTTGATGCGCTCAAGGCTGTCGTCCTGAACAAAGTGTTTGACGCAGGCGGCACAGTTGATGACGCAGCCAAACCCGATATCAGCGAGCTTCATCACGCCGTCCCGATCGGTGATATCACCGCTGACAGTAATGATACGGTCGCCGAAAAACTCCTCATACGGCGTTTCAAAGTAATACATCAGGATATTTTTCAGCTTATTGTCGGGGGTATCGCTGCCGCCGCGCAGTAAGCAGTAGATTTTTTTATCGGTATGCCCGATCAGATGACGCAGTACATGCGCACCGAGGAAACCCGTAGCGCCGGTCAGCAGGATATCGCCGATCTCTTCACCATGGATCTCATCGACATAAGCGTTGACATTGTGAGCGAGCGCGGAAGACTCCGATACGGATTGCTCTGCTTCTGTAGCTGTCTGAGCTTCGTTCGAGCGGTTGATATATTCTTCCAGCTCAATGGCGGTGGGATAGTCGAACACATCCTTGAAGGCGATCGGCAGATCCTCCGCCATCGCTCTGACCGCGACCTTTGATGCGAGCAGCGAGGTGCCGCCGATCTCAAAGAAGTTGTCGTCGGCATTGACAGCGTCCGTGCCGAGAGCATAGGCGAATATCTCACAAAGCTGTTTTTGCAAAGCGGTCGCGGGCGCTTTGCCCTCATGCCTTTCCTGTGTGAATTCAGGCTCGGGAAGCGCCTTTTTATCGATTTTTCCGTTGCTTGTCAGCGGGATCTCGTCAAGCTGTACGAACACGGATGGGATCATATAATGCGCGAGAGACTGCTTCATATGAGCGACCAGCGCGTCCTTTTCCACGACAGTACCGTCGGTGGTATAATAGGCGCAGAGATACTGCTGTTCCCCCTCTCCCCTGACGATGACGATCGCGTGCTTGACGCCGCTGCAGGTCTGCATGACGTTGACGATCTCGTCCAGCTCGACGCGCAGTCCTCTGAGCTTCACCTGATTATCCAGTCTGCCGAAGAACTCGATCTCGCCGAAGGAGTCGATGCGCGCTATATCTCCCGTGCGGTAGGCGCGCTCGCCGTTCACAGTGATGAACACGTCGGCAGTCTTGTCGGGCAGGTTCACGTAGCCTCTGCCTACCCCTAAACCGCCGATGACCAGCTCGCCCTTAGCGCACATCGGCAGCAGATTGCCGCATTTATCAAAGATGTATGCGTGCACGTTGGCGGCAGGGGTACCGATGGTAATGTGATCGGGACTCTCCACCACCTTAGAGATACAGCTGATCGTCGCTTCGGTAGGACCGTAGCCGTTGACGATCACGGCTTTGGGGCTTGCCTTGCGCAGCTTCCCATATAACGCGGGCGGGAATGCCTCTGCACCGAGATCATACATACCGATGTTTTTCAGCGCTTTTGCCGCCTGTGGGATATCCAGTACATTTGCGAAGAAGGACGGCGTACCGGACATAACGTCTACGTCATACTTCTCGATCATCTGCGCCAGCAGGAGCGGATTATGGATCTCGTCGTCTCCTGCGATACACAGCGTCATGCCGTTGCACAGGGTGATGTGGATCTCCATCAGCGAGAAGTCAAACGAGAATGCCGCTACCGACAGTGCGACAGAACCGCAGGAAACAAAGTTGACCGTCTCGTGGTTCAGGGGGTTAGCATTGACAAAGTTGCACAGGTTGCCGTGCTCGATCATCACGCCCTTAGGGGTGCCGGTCGAACCGGAGGTATAGATACAATAGGCTAACGAATCGGTCGGTATTTCAATATCGGGGTCGCTAATCGCATCATTTTGATACAGTTTGCTTACAGTCAGCGGCTCATATGCCTTGCCGAGCAGCAGACCGCTTCTCTCAGAGAGGATCTCGTCGGTCGTGATCACAAAACGGCTCGAGGAGTCGGTCAGGCAATAGTCGATACGGTCGTCGGGATAGGACGGCAGCATAGGCAGGAACGCGCCGCCGGCTTTCATGATACCGTACTCAGCCGCGATCGCGTCAACGGTGCGCGGCAGGAGCATACCGACCGTCTCGCCAAGTACGATGCCCTGATCGAGCAGCGTATGAGCGATACGGTTCGCTCTTTCGTTAAGTTCCCAATAAGTCAGCTGAACGCCGTCGGCGATCACAGCGACACGGTCGGGCGCTTTTTGCACCTGTCGTTCAAAGAGAGCGGGGATACTGCAAAGCTCAACGGGATAGTCGGTCGTGTTGAACGCAGCGATCGCCTCAGCTTCTTTTTCGGTCAGCAATGAAATGCCGCTGAGCTTTTGATCTGCGATGAACCGTGCCGCCGCCGTCTCGATCGCGTCGACAAAGCCGCAGATCAGCGCTTCGCTGAACATATCAGCGCGGTACTCCGCCATCAGGCGCAGCTTGCCGCCGCTGAGATAGACGTCGACCGACAACGGGAATTTTGCAGTATCGAGGGTGAGCATTTCCAGCTTGCAGGTCTCTCCGCCGAGGATCACAGCTTCGGTCAGCTCATCCTGATAAGCGATCGAGATATCGGGCTGAATCTCATATTCCGCGGCGATCTCTGAGAAAGAGTAAATATCGTTCTCCATGCTGCCGATCAGCTGATCGCCGACCGCCTTGACATATTCGCTGACGCTGAGCTGAGGGTCGATATTGCAGTACACAGGCAGGGTCTTGACGAACATGCCCGTACTGCGGACGCTCTCGGAGCCGCTTCGTCCGTTGTAGATCGTAGTAAAGACCGCTTCGTCAGAGAAGTTGTATCGGCTGACAACATAGCCGAACACCGCGTTGAAGAAGGCGTTCAGCGTCACGCCGTTGCGCTCGCACCATCTGCGGATCGGCGCGATCGGAGTTTCGGTCTGCTTGGTATAGAAGCCGGAGCTTTCCTTCTCCCCGCTGCGGTCAGCCTTGGGCAGGCAGTCGGAGTCACATCCGCGGAAGATCGAATCATAGTAGGCTTTCGCCTTTTGATATTGCTCAGAATTACGTTTTTCATTCTCAGCCAAAGCGGCTTCAAAGCCGGTGAAGGTCTCTTTTTTGATTTCTTTGCCGTCATACGCATCCGCGATATCCTGCAGGAGAACTGCCGCGCTCGCGCCGTCAAAGATGATATGGTGGAAGTCGAGGAACAGATAATTACCCGATTCTGTCTGATAAATGACCGCCCTGCATAATCTGTCGCCCATCAGGTCGTACGGGCGCACCAGCTCGTCTTGCGGCGGTATGGTACCGACCTGTTCAACGGCAATAGTGACAGGATCGCTGTCCTCACGCTTTGCGCGGATATCCCCCCGCTCATTCATGAACAGAGTCGTATGCAGATACGGGTGAGCCGCGAAGGCGTCGTTTACCGCCTTCTGCAGCCGGACGATATCCACCTGATCGCTCAGGGTGATCAGGAACGGGATGTTATACATCGTCGTATTCGGCTCAGCGATACAGGCGACAAAGATACCGTTCTGGGTCTGTGTGATGGGATAGTCGGGCTGTATGTCATAGGCCTTAGTCTGCTCTGCGCTTATCAAAAATGCTTCGAGCGCTTTCACGGTGCTGTTTTTGCGCAGATCCTGTATCGCAACGGGAACGTTGAATTCGTTTGAAAGCAGGACGTTCAGCTTGATCGCGCCGATCGAATTCAGTCCCGCGTCAAAGATATCGGTGGTGATACCGAAATTGCGGGTACCGATAACCTCTGCGATACAGTCAAATATCCTCTGCTGGACTTTGTTCTCGGGCGGGACGGTTTCCTCCGCCTGCTTCTCGGGTACAGGCAGGGCGCGCTTGTTGACCTTTTGGTTCTGGTTGAGCGGGATGCGGTCGATCTGCATCGTGACGGCAGGCACCATATACGGCGGCTTGTTCTCTTTGATAAAGGCATTGAGAGCGCCGATATCGACCGTTTCATCCGATACGATATATGCCGCGATGAATTTGCCGCCGCCGTTTTCGTCAAACGCCTGTACGGTAGCGTCCTTGATCCCCTTGAACTTGCGGATGATACCCTCCACCTCGGAGAGCTCGATACGGAAGCCGCGTATCTTCACCTGACCGTCATTTCTGCCGACGAAGTCGATAACGCCGTCGGGAAGCATACGGACGACGTCGCCGGTGCGATAGGCTTTTTCATATCCCTTTTCGCTCTCAAAGGGATTGTCGATAAAGGCTTTTTGTTCGGGTCGATTGAGGTAACCTCTGCTCACCTGATGTCCCGCGACAATCAGTTCCCCGGGCACTCCTGCGGGAACTCTTCGCATTTTGCTGTCCACGACATACTGCTTGAGATTATCAAGCGGTTTTCCGATCGGAACACGCTCGTACAGCCTGTCAACTTTGTACAGATTTGTGAAGATCGTACATTCGGTCGGACCGTAGGCGTTATAGAAGCTGTAACCCGTGGGTGGTTCGATCGGAACGAGTTTTTCGCCGCCCGTCGAGAGATGGTGCGGGTATAGAGCGTCTGGGAACAGATCGGCGTACTGTCTGCCGACCTGCGTCGTCATAAAGCTGTGAGTAATACGGTTTTTATAGAAATAGTCTTTGATCGCCAGCAGGTCAAGTCTGATCTCCTCGGCGATGATATGTACCTGCGCGCCGCTTGTCAGCGCGGGATACATATCCATCATGCAGGCGTCAAAGCCGTAGCTTGCGTAGGCGGCGACGCGGCTGTTTTCGTCAAGCTTGTAGAAGCTGCGGTACCATTCGCAGAAGCAGCAAAGATTGCGGTGCTCCAGCATCACGCCCTTGGGAACTCCGGTAGAGCCGGAGGTGTAGAGCATGATAAACAAGTCCTCCGGTGCGGGAGAACCGATCTGTGTTTCAGCCGTCGGCAGTGAGGCGATCTCGTCCGTATACAGTACGGGACCCTCATAGTTCGGCAGTCTGTCCATCAGCCCTCGGTCGGCGATCACGTATTTTGCGGACGCGTCCTTGACCATGAATTCCAGTCGCTCGACCGGATAGCTCGGATCAAGCGGCTGATAACCGGCGCCCGCCTTGAGAACGCCGAGTGATGCGATCGGCATGAACTCGCCGCGCGGTATCAGGATGGATACAACATCCTCCCTGCCGACGCCTTTACCGTGCAGGAAAGCCGCGATATTCTCCGTGATCCGATCTATCTCACCGTAGGAGATTTGCTTATCAAGATATACCGCCGCAATATGATCGGGGGATTTTGCCGCCTGTCTGCGGAAGAGCGTCACGATATCGGTGATCTCATACTCCTTTTCGTGACGGTTGTTTTCGTCGAGCTTTTTACGCTGGATCTCTGTCAGCATATCGATATCGCCGAGCTTTTCGGCATACAGCATATCGTGGAGTATCTTATCAAAGCTCTCGAGCATCGCGCGGACGACCTCGTCGTTATACAGACTCGGGTCGTACTCCGCGTGTGCTGTGAAAAGACCGTTTTCACGCCAGACCGTCAGTTCAAAGCCGCTCTTCGTGTCCTTCATCGGAATCAGCTTTACCTTATGCCTGCCGCCGCAAAAATCGATCTCCTCGATCATATCGCCCTGATAGGCAAACAGAACGGAAGGATTAAGGTGAAAATCCGAGCAAAAATCCGCGAACGAATACAAATCGTTCTTTCGGTTCTGCTCGATATGTGCGTCGAGTTTTTTCAGAAAATCACCGATCTGCGTATCATCGGACGGTTCAGCGTAAACGGGATAGGTCTTGACAAACATACCCAATGAGCGCATCAGCCTTGCATCTCTGCCGTGATGGACGGTTGAATACAGCACCTGCGGGCTGTTTGTATACCTGCCCAGCAGATAGGAAAACGCCGCGTTGAATACCGTGCTGAGCTTCACACCGTTTGCCTTCGCGAGCGATTTCAACGCGGATGAATCGACTGACCCGAAAGAGTAACTCATTTCCTTTGAGCCCGATTCACGCTCATTTTGATCGGTAAAGAACGCCGTGTCGACGTCAACCCCCTCAAAAACGCTCTGATAATATCTCTTTGCCGCAAGATACTCGTCGCTGTTCAGCCGCTGCTGCTCTTCCTCAGCGTACGCGTCAGCGGAAAAGTCCTCGGGAGCGATCGCCTCGCCGTTATAGACGCGGTCGATCTCACTGAGAAACACCGACGACGAAGTGCCGTCAAAAATGATATGATGGACGTCAAAGAAAAAGTATTTCCCGCTTGGGGTCGTCACAATAAAAAAACGGCACAGACAGTCGTTATGCAGATCAAAGGGCGCGACATAGTCGTACGGCTCAAAGGCGTCCGTATTGATATGCTCTATCTGTACCGTATCAAAGCGGTGATATTTGTAAACTTCTCCGTTATTGTCAACGCCGAACGAGGTCAGCAGTGCGGGGTGGTTCTGAACGACAGCGGTGACCGCGCTTTCAAACCGTTCCGTATCGATATCATCGGGCAGTCCGATCAAAAGGGGTAGATTATATGCAGTGTTACCCCTTGCCGTCTGTTCGATATAAATACCGTATTCCGTTTTTGAAAGAGGATATTTTTTCATCGCTTACTCCTCTATCGTCAGTACTTTGTTGAAACCGGTCAGGTTGATGATCGTTCTCACATTCTTTGTCAGCCCGCGCAGTACCAGCCCGCCCTTTTGGGACATTGCTCTGTGAACCGCTATGATCGCTCTCATGCCTGCGGATGAAACATATTCGACCGCGTTCATATCAAAGATCACCTTGTTGGCTTTCGGTTCGATCTCTTTGAAAGTCTGTTCCAGCTCGGGAGCAGTAAGCGTGTCGATCCTGCCGCTGATGACGACCGTATAAACATCGTTTTCAAAGCTGATAGCTGTTGTCATGATATACCTCTTTTCCTGATAATGTACTCAAATTTCCATGATGAACCTATTCATTTTTATAATAATACATCAAGAGCCATTTTTCAAGCAAATTATAAAACTCCTTGAAAGAACTACAAAATTAAACTTTTAACTGCATAACAAAAGCGCAGCAGTCATTAAACTACTACGCTTTCGATACTAAGTCCAACTTTCGGAGGCATGTCATGCAGCTGTACCGTTTTTTAGTTATTTGATTTTATTCTTTTGCAGACGACATTTCAGCTGCTGTCTGTCTAACCAGTTCTCTGAGCTCATCAAGGTCGTCTATCTCATCCGCAATAATATAGGATGTTTTGCGGATGATACGGGTATTTTTGCGTTTGAACATACCGTTCAGCATACTGTAATAACCACCCGGTGTGCTTATGCCGCTGAATGACAGTCTGTCTATACCTGAATCTGTCAGTAATACATCAGCCGCCTTTACACAGTTGGTGTTAATGCCGAAGTACCTTCTGAACATGCCTTTGACAACCCTATATACCTTTCCGCCTACATCACGGACAACATTGCTTGCGGGGTCGTCAAGCTTATCGCCGTCCTCACCGTTTTTAACCGCCCGTTCATAAGGGCTCTCAAACGGTTCACATTCAGAAAGGAATTTTTCAATATTATTCTGTATGTTTTGGATTTGTTTCTCAGAGAGATGAGCTCCGAAGCCTATCACATATTTTTGTTGATAAGTAAGGCAGTATTTCAGATAAGGTATTTTAGGTACGATTATGAAGCTGCCCTGCGCAACGAAGCCTGCCAGTTTAACAGTACTCGTGTCATATGTGCCGTAAGAGTAAACTTTGTCCTTAACAGCAAGATCGACATGCCCGAATTTATTTGCGCCCTGGGTGGTCAGATGTACAAGGATCTCAACATTTACGTCTTTGTATTTCGCGTCAGGCTTCTGCTCAATAAGCATACCGCCGACAATGCTGCCATCTTCCCTGCCTTTGTTTATCTGCTCTATCATTTGTGAAGGCTGAAGCGAGGTATAAAGATTAGGAAAAGCAAAATGCGTTCTTCTGTATATTTTGTTTTCATCCATATCGCTTTCAGACATCTCGGCTATAAAATCGGCAAACATGGTAATGCCATAAAAAATGAGATAAAAGCCGGCAACTGTTACAAGGATCTGAAAATTAGTGATAGGATTTACAAGAAGAAGGATACCGAACGCAAGACAGAACAAAGCCGAAATCCCGTTACGGATACCGCCTTTAATTCTGTTTTTGATACAGTTGATACATATTAACAGCCTGAGCAGACCTATTATAACAGCTACCGCGCCGACCGCGATACTCGGAAGAACGGCAACGCTCTTAATCGAATAGTCGGCTACGATCAGACCAACTCCCGCAGAAAAACACAGAATTATCGTAACAACGCCTTTTGAAAAATCATTGCTTTTCCAACAGCGTACCAATCTTATAATTCCGTAAGAGAACAAAACAAAAGCAAGCGAAATCACCAAAACGGCTTCAATCACAATTTCATTAATAATAATAAAACCGATACCTGTTAAAAACAAAAGAATTGCTGCTGCAAGAGTCATCCACGGCTTTTTTCTCTTTGATTTTATGATCTGCAATACCAATCACCTCACAATAAAACAATCAAATGCTTCAAAAATAATTATTTTTATATTGAGTATCAGTATAACATAACAAAAGCGTTTTTTCAATATAATGTAAAAATTTATCGAAATACAGCAAAAACGAGGCTGTCGCAAAACGATGTCCCAACCCCCGAAAGTTAGTTGTTGGTCTAACTTTCGGGGGTCGGGACATATGCTTGACTTAAGTCAGTTCTTTTTTATGCTGTTATTGAGGTATCGTTATTTTGACAACGGTACCGCCGCCATCACGGTCGGAGATTTCCAGCGTACCTTTGCACATCATTTCGAGCCTCTCCCGGATATTTTGAAGCGCGATGTGAGGCTCGTCATTATCTTGCTCGCCAAAACCGGGACCGTTATCCGTGACGGTGATCTCAGCGCCGTGTTTTCCCTCGCAGGCAGAAACAGTGATATACAGCGGATCAAGGTCGGGATCAACGCCGTGCTTGACCGCGTTTTCTACGATGGGCTGTAAAACCAAAGGCGGCAGTCTGAATGACATATATGATATATCGTAATCTACAAACAGCTTTCCTTCAAAGCGCGCCAGCTCAACCGACAGATAGGCCTCTGTGTGCTCCAGCTCCTCTGCAAAGGGGACTGTTCCCTCTTTTGCGATCGCGGTAAAATTTTTTCGTAAATAGTTAGTAAAATCACGCGTGACCTGCTGGGCTTTGGCTGAATCCTGCTCGATCAGATAATAGATACTCGTCATGGTGTTATAGATAAAGTGCGGACGCATTTGCAGTACAGCGTTGCTTACCTTTTGGCGGGAAAGCTCCTCCTTCTGCGTAAGATACCGCTTTCCCTGATCCAAAAGCATCATCAATTCCATCAGGAGGACCATGATGGAATTGGGTACGAAATAATAAAGCAGAATGATGAAGAACTGCGGCTTTGAAAGATGCTTCCGTCTGCGGATCAGAGCGATCAGGTTCACCGCCAGAGCTACAGCGCCAACCATCAAATAAGCATAGAACGTAAAGCCGAAACGGATATCTTCGATTGATTCCGAAATTGTATAGAAAGTACCTGTCAGCGTACCGAAGATGAGCAAGGTGGTCTGTAATCCCCACAGAATCAAGCTCAGTTTCCAGTACAAGCTCCTGCGAATATTCTCAGAGCTGCGGTGCAGGATATAGAGCGCCAGCAGCGGGTTGATTATCGTCGCAAGCAGTGTGTTCAGGAAACCGCATATCGTTTCGACCGTCGTAATATTCAGAAAGAAATAATCAAAAAGATCAAACAGATTTCTTGCGACGATAACAGAGAAGAAGACGATACAATACCGTCGCCACCACTTTTCGATATCACGCAGAACCAAAGCGACAACTATTGCTATGAAGCCTATCAATAATGTCGTCAAAATGCTCGTAAGATTAAATACCGTAGACCAATCCATCATAGCTGCAGCCCCCTCATCGGAAATCTCAATCGCGAGAGTTGATCGCGTATCTGTTCGGGTGAAATCGGCTTGACGAGATACCCGCAAGCGCCGGTGTTCCACGCCTTCAGCGAATAATCGGCATATGCGGTCAGATATATGATGTTGATGCGGGGATTGAGTTTTAACAGCTCGCGGCAAAGATCAAGCCCGCTGAAATTGCCCATTTCTATATCTAAGAAAGCTAAATGTACCCGTGTGGATTCTGCAAAGGTCAGCGCCTCTGTGGGAGAGGTAAAGCCGGTCACCGAGGCATTCGGCAGCAGCTTGCAGATCACATCCATCCCGCCTTTGAGGATGATCCTTTCATCATCCACCACGATGATATTAGGCTGTTCCACTGTGCTGTCTATCGCTTCCAGCAGAAGATTGACGTCAATTTCAAGGCATTTGGCGATCCGTATCAACAGCACGGCGTCCGGGGTTCGCCGTCCCGACTCCCAGTTCGCAACGCTGGAACGCTCAACGAACAGCATTTCGGCGAGCTGCTGCTGCGACAGATTCTTCGCTTTTCTGGTTTGTTTCAGGATATCGGCAAATGAATCTTTCATAGCTTTTCCTTTTCTGCATATATAATATTCTCATTATAGAAGATTTGAAAAAGAAACGCAACTGTTCGTTTCATCAATAAAATGTTTCATAATGACACACTTTATTGATTTATGGAATAATTATGCTAAAATATTTATGGTAAAAAATGAAAAGGAGTAATAGCTATGATAATCGTAAACACCCCAACCATCGAAGGCAGAAAAATCGAGACCCTCGGCATGGTGAGCGGCAGTACCGTTCAGTCCAAGAACGCATTCAAGGACATCGGCGCGGGATTTCGTAATCTCGTAGGCGGCGAGGTCGGCTCATACACCAAAATGCTCGGCGAAGCACGTGACGTCGCTGTCTCTCGTATGGTTCAGCAGGCTCAGTCCATGGGAGCAGACGCAGTCGTGAATGTAAGGTTTTCCAGCGCTTCCGTGATGGAAGGCGCGGCGGAGATCCTCGCATGGGGCACTGCGGTAAAATTCGTTTGATTTTCGGTAATAAGCAGACGAGGGGATCCTCACTTCCCTTACTGTTTCATTATAATTATTTATTATTTAAGGAGAGAATATTATGAAGTTTCCTAATGCAGAAAAAGGTATCGGTAAGATTTTTGCAGCTGAGATCCTCGCGCTGATCGGCTCGATCTGCGTCGTTGCAGCAGCCATTTTCGCCGCGCTGGCAATCGGCAACGAGAACGGTACGATGCTCATACTGGCGGGTGTATTCACTATCATCATGGCGATCGTGACGGTGATCTCATACATCATCAATATCGTTGGTATCGCTCAGGCGTCCAAGGATGAAGGCAATCATTTTAAGACCGCTCTGATCTTAACGATCTTTGGAATCGTTTTCACTATTGTTATGGCCATTCTGGGCAATGCTTTCCCTAACAACGAGATTGTTACGAGTCTGTCAAATACTACGCCCGACCTGATCAACCTTTTTGTCATGATTGCCATTATCCTGGGCGTCCGCAACCTTGCAATTCAGCTGAAAGATTCCGCAGTGGAACGCAAGGGCAGCAACATCCTCAAGGTTCTTATTTGCATCGGCATTATCACCTTGGTGGCGCGTTTTGTCGCTACACTCATCACAAACAGCGTGGGCGCTGTGATCTCGGTTATCATACTCTGCGTTGCAGGTATTCTGAGCATTGTACTTTATGTCCTTTACCTCTTTTATCTGAGCAAAGCAAAGAAGATGCTGAAGTAATACGAAACGCCTGCCATTTAATAATTTAATAAACGAGTAGCAATAGCCTCGGAGAATGGCGCACATTCTCCGAGGCTTGGTGAATTAGAAGAGCTTTCGATGATGAATGCATAATTGATCGTTATTTTCAGGATCAGTTCGAGATAAATATTTACAAAGGAGAGTGCATGATGAAAAAAGTTCTGTCAGTTATTCTTGCGGCAGCGCTGATGATGTCGGGTATGGTTATTTCCTCGGTATCCGCTGCTGCAGCCCAAACAGATGAGGAACCGGTATATCTGCTGGGTGACGTTGACCTTGACGGAGAGGTCACCATTGTAGACGCGACCATGATACAGCGCAGCGATGTGCATATGTCGGAACTGAGCGGTCTGCAAACCGAGTTGGCAAAGGTTGACGGTGAAGATGTATCAATCAGATCGGTAACATATATCCAGCGCTACCTTGTTGGAATGAATACCGGCCTTCCTATCGGAGAACCCGCCGGAGATGAAAACGAAGGCGTAGTGTACGCGGAAAATTTGCCGTGGTATAATTATGAGAGCGGAGTATTGAAGCAAGAAGAAGACTCTGTTTACTTCTCTACCAAATACCCTGACGTTCCGTTTGTATCAGACAGCTATGTTATCAAGTCTTTTCTTAAAATGTTAGCTTATGACCCTAATTGTGAAGTTATCAATGAAGCGGGGGGACTGATCCATACCTACGATATGCCGATGGGCACATATATTGCCTTTGACTACGAAGATAAGCTCCTGTATTTCAGCGATTATACATCTACGCTTGTTCTCAACGGCGGTTTCATGGTTTACAACCCATTCAGCGTAGGAGCAATGAAAAACGGTCCGATCTATAAGGTGTCCGATCGGAATATGTACCACGGCGGCGATCCTATCGCGGTTACCTTCGCGTATGACGAGGTTCCGATGCTCAAAAAGGGCGACGATATACTTATCCCGCTCCAGACCTTTTCCGATTTCTTTGTGTCATTTACAGGTCAGTTCGTAAGCTATAACGGCAAGGGCGTATTCTGGACTGATGCTAACCTTGCAAGTGATGAAAACAGAAAAAAGTATTTTGACCTTTATTGTGACTCTGTAAAGACCGATACCGTCTCTTCTGCTCTTGCGCAGGTCAACTACTATGAGTTTTGTAATGCTCTCGACGCCCGCTACGGTTTACAGGCTGCTCACAATATCGCAACCTTTGACGAGTATTTCAACTGTATGGGAATCAAGAAAAGAATGTTCTCCACAGACCTTGCAACGATCGAAAAGGCTCAGCAGGAAGTTTCCACAACGCTGTTTGAGGACTCCCACAGCGGATCGTTAATGCAGTCGGTTTTCCTCAGCGAGCCTGTTGCAGACCAGCCTCAGTATAGCCCTGTTTACTTAAATAATTTTCTCAAAGGGATGAAAATCAAAAATACCCGTACAAATGCGTTGGGTACATTGGGAGAAGATTTCTCGGCTTATGAACGTATCGGCGATACAGTATTCATCACCTTCGACTCTTTCGGTATGGATAATACGATGACCTCGTATGTATCAGAGGGCTATGAGCCGACCGCTGACCCCAAGAATACGATCGCGCTCTTTGCTTATGCCCTCAATCGCCTGCAGAATGAGGATAAGGACGCCAAAAATGTAGTGATCGACCTTGCCTGCAACGGCGGCGGTACTGTCTTTGCCTGCGGATATGCTATGCAGGCGATCTGCGGACAGTGCAATATCAATATCCAGAACCCGAATACATGGGCTATCCATCAGTGTGTAGTGGATTTCGACCTTAACTTTGACGGCAAGTATGATGAGAACGACAAGTCTATGCTTGCAATGGGCTTCAATGTTGCGGTGAATATCTCCAATGTTTCCTTCTCCTGCGGCAACCTGCTCCCGAACGCTCTCGATCAGCTTGACGACAGAATCCTCTTGATAGGTCAGCAGAGCGGCGGCGGCGCCTGTTCGGTTGGTTATCTTACCACTGCTATCGGCTCAATGATGCAGATTTCAAGCGAAACCCGTTTCTCCACGATGAAGAACGGTTATATCCGTGACATCGACGGCGGTATTGCTCCCGACGTATACCTCACCGTCAACAGAATGTTTGACAGAGAGTACATCGTTGACACGATAAACGATTATTTCGGATAAACCGAAACAGCGCCTCGGCGATAGTGACAAGAGTAATTTTCATAAAGCCTTTCGTGACTATTACAACCTATCTTCAAGGAAGTATAAAAAAAGCATCCAAACACTGCAATAAAGGCTGCCTTGATCTCATGATCTCAAGACAGCCTTTTGGTATACTATTTGTTTTTTGACCTTTCCGCTAAGGACATCGCAAGTTGCTGCGACACAAATCTTTAGCTGATTCGGAGAATGCTGAACAGAGCGTGTATTTTTACCTATAAGATTTAGCAAATGAACTCTGCTTTGTCTATAAAAATCTCCGTGCAGGATTTCCTGTACGGAGATTTTACATAAATATTATCCTTTCATCAAATCCTTGCCTGCGTTCCATGCCTTGCCTGCTTTTTCACCGGTGACATAGTAGCCATGCTTGAACTGGTCGAAGATCAGCGCGTCGAGCTTTTCTACCTCTACCTTATCCTTCTCGTCAAGGATGCTTTCCTCAGCCTTTGTATCAACGATCTTGCCGACGATGGCATACATATTCTCGGTGTCGATCACCTCGGCAAGCTCGCACTCCATCACAAGCGGAAACTCGTCGATGATCGGCGCGTTGACGACCTCGCTCTTGACTGCGTGATAGCCTGTGCGCTCAAACTTATCTGTCATCTTGTTGCCTGTGGCGATGCCGAAGAAGTCGGCAACGTCTATATGCTCTCTGTCGGCGATGCTGACGGTGAACGCCTTGGTTTTGAGAATGTTCTGCGTTGTCTTATGATCCTCGTCGATGAACAGCGCGATCTTATCCTCGGCACAGATCATGCCCCATGCGGCGTTCATAACATTCACCTTGCCGCCCTCGTCATAAGCCGCGACCATCAGAACGGGCATCGGATATACGCTGGGGAAAGAACCTAAAGATTTTTTCATATTCATTACCTCACTTAAATATTTGACAGCGCTGCGGCAATAGGTGTATCGCCGGAACGCATTTTGATGACCTTTTTAAAGGTGTTCTCCATTGTCAGAACGCTTGACAGTACCCTTGCCACATCGGGGATCGGGTTGCTTCCGTCGTGGTCGGGATCGACTTCGATCATGCCTGTGCCTTCTTCCTCTTTTAGTACACTCGGCTGAATGATCGTGTAGTCAAGGTCGGTGTTCGTGACAAGGTAATTATCAGCAAAGAACTTTGCAATATTATAGTTCGTGATATTCTGCAAGGATTTTTCCTCTGCCCACTTCTCAGGTTCTAAAGCAAAGATCGAGCTGAGGATGATAAAACGCCTGATACCGACCTGTTCACACGCCTGCATCAGCTTCACCGCGCCGAACGCGTCGGTCTGCAACAGGTCTTTCCCGCGTGAACCTGCGAGGAAATAGACAGCGTCCGTATCCTTGATGATCTCCGCCATTTCATTTTTATTGAAATGTAAATCGAAGTTGACGGGCTTTATCCGTTCCGTTTCGGTAAGATCACCAGCGTGGCGGGAGCAGCAGTAAACGGTATGACCGTCGGCAGTCAGATTCTCAATGACACATTTTGCGACTCTTCCGGTCGCTCCTGCAATAAATATCTTCATCTTTATTATCCTTTCTTCTTATCGCAAAAATACCACCAGCGGTAATTCTCCGGATCAGGATTCGGATCTTTCGCAAACGCTACCGCACAGCGAAAGGCGTACAGTACGCATTTATCAAGTTCCGCACCATTCGCCACGCTCGCCTGAAAATACAGTTCGTCAGGATCGGCTGATTTCAGCTCTTCCAAAGAATGGTAGCCGAGCTCCATCAGCTCTTTTTCCTTCTTCGCCCCGATGCCGGGAACAAGTCTTAAATCACTCATCACAGCACCTCCGTAAATTCGGAGATATCACGATACACATCATGCCACGGCGCGTATGGTTTGCAGCCCTCTGTCGCATATCCGACAGGAAGCAGACAGATCGGCTTGATATACGGCGGCAGGTCAAACGCCTCTGCCACCTTTTCCACATCGAACAGGCGCACCCATACAGAACCTACGCCCAGCTCCCACGCTTCCAACATCATATGCGTACACACGATACTGCAATCCATTTCGCCTGCGCTGTAGCCGGGTTCGGTCTGACTTTTCCACGTTTTGCGTTCGTCACTGCAGATCAGGAACACCAGCGGAGCGCCGTAGATACAGCGGCACAAGCGGTTGATTTTTGCGAGAGCCGCTTCACTTTTCAGCACATAGATCATCTGCGGCTGAAAGTTCACTGCTGTAGGAGCAAGCTGCGCGGCTTTGAGTATCAAGTCTATTTTCTCCTGTTCAACAGGCTTGTCGGAAAAAGAACGGACGGAATATCTATCCGCCGCAAGCTCCATAAAATCCATAAACTCCCTCCGTAAACTAATGATTGACTTTGCTGTCTTTTATTAATATAATTATATCATGAATTATCAATTATACAAGAACGCACATTTTTGATAGATACTATCATTTTGTATACTAAGGAGAATGGGAATGAATATAGAAAAGATACAAGGTTACAACTGCCCCGTTGAAGCGGCGATGGATGTGATCGGAGGGAAGTATAAGGCGCTGATCGTATATGAGCTGATGGGCGGAACACGGCGCTATAACGAGATCCAAAAAGCTGTTCCTCAGGCTACGCCGAGAATGCTCAGCAAGCAGTTGAAGGAATTAGAGGAGGACGGCGTGATCAACCGCGTCCTCTATCCTGTTGTACCGCCTAAAACGGAATATTCGCTGACTGAGCTTGGACAAACCCTCGTGCCGATCGTGCGGGCACTCTGCAGCTGGGGCGAGCATTACTTTGAGCTTGCCGGAGTTCCTGTTCCGTGCGAGTAAGACCACACAATATATCCTTTTGACCGTTATAAAGTATAATGCCCTGCAAGATCATTCGCTTACAGGGCAAATAACAACACCGATTAAATTTTGTAAATATAGTCAGCCTTTCGCGCAGCGGGAGTGCCGGCAGGCTTAGCGGCACAACCGAGGACCAGGTGGTCGATACCTTCATAATCACCTTGCTTTCTGTGTGGTTTTTTTCGGCAATTAAATGATTCTATAAAAGCACAGACCGGACAGCCCTTTCGGGTTGCCCGGTCTGTTTTTTTGGGGGGACGTCTTAATGCGACAGCCCCTTGCTTTACCGATTATTCTGTTCCATCAGGGATGATTACGCGATCCCTGATCATAGCATGAAAACAATTACTTCTCGATCGTGCAGTACATGAAGTACTTATAGCCAAGCGGGTTGGAGAAGAAGCCCTTGACAGATTTGGACAGCATATACTTATCGGTGTAGTAGTAGATGGGGGTCAGACAGCCTGTAGCCATCAGCATATCCTCAGCTCTGTGCATGAGCTTATAGCGAACGTCTGTATCGGTGCAAGACTTAATGTCAGAGATCAGAACATCATAGGTCTCTGCCCATGTGCCGTTCTCAACCTTCGTGTCATAGCCGAGATCGGTAAGATCCAGACTGTATGCCTTGACGTCGGCGTGGTCGCCCTTGCCGTACTGAACGTCGTTGTTACCGGAAGCGGTCGTCCACATATCAAGGAAGCAGATCGGATCGTTGTAGTCAGCCAGCCAGCCGTTACGCGCGATAGAATAGTCGCCCGCCTTACGGGTGTTCAGGAAGGTCGCCCACTCCTGGTTCTCCATGTTCAGGGTGATGCCGACATTAGCCAGAGCAGACTGGATGTACTCGCCGATCGCCTTGTGACCCTCGGAGGTGTTGTAGAGGTAGGTCATGGACGGGAAGTTAGTAAACTTGCCCTCGGCCTCGTCATAGTCATAGTACTTCTTCAAGGTCTCAACAGCAGACTTAAAGTTGGACTCGATAGCCTCAGCGGAGGTATCGTAGTAGCCTACATACTCGTCGCTGCTGCCTGCGTTCTCGTAGAACTGGGAACCGTCAGCGTCGGTCATACCCATCGCGACGAAGGAGGAAGCGGGAAGCTCACCGCCCTGAGATATCTCGTCAATGATGTAGTTGCGGTCGAGCAGCAGAGAAACAGCGTTTCTGATCTCGGCCTTAGCAGCCTCAGCCTCAGCGCCGGTGAGGTCGGAATCCTTGGGGAGAATATCCTCGTTGATGTTCCAGCATACATAGTAGGTACCTATCTGACCAACGGTGAAGAACTCGTCGGGATATTCAGTCTTTAATACAGAAATCTCATTGGTGGGAACGTCGTCAATCAGCAGCCACTCGCCGTTCTTGAAGTTGGAGAGCTGATTGTTTGCGTCATCGGAGAGGTAGAACTCGATGGTATCCATGGTGACCTCGTCAGCATCCGGATGATTGGCGTTCTTCTTAAGGGTAATCAGGGAGTTGTGATCCCAGCTGTCAAGGGTATACATACCGTTGCAAACATAGGTAGAAGGATCGGTAGCCCAGCTGTCATTAGCAACTACATCCTCGCGAACAGGGAAGAATACCGGGAACGCCAGCAGCTCGTTCCAGTAGGAAACAGCGTTTGCCAGAGTGACCTCGAAGGTCTTATCGTCGATCGCCTTAATATTGAGCTTCGCATCGGGATCATCCTCGCTATAGCCATCAACGACAGCAAACATGGAGTAGTAGTCACCACCCGTACCAACGTTACCGGCGCGCTGCCAAGCATAAGCAAAATCGCCTGCAGTGACGTCCTGACCGTCCGACCACTTCATGCCGTCACGGAGAGTGTAGGTATAGGTTACGGTGCCGTCCTCGTTCTCAACGCCTTCGACAAGCTCTTTCGCTGCGTCGGGTACGATCTCGAGGGTGCCGTCATCCTTCTGAGCCCACTTTGCAAGGCCGGAGAAGAGGTGAGCCAACATAGTAGCGCCGTCAACTGCGGAGTTCATAGCCGGGTCGATGGTGTCGGGCTCAGAAGCCAGACATACCGCGATAGATGTAGCGGAAGCAGTTGTGCCGCCGTTGCCGCCGCATGCAGCTAAGCTGACGATCATTGCTACTGCAAGCAACATTGCGAGCATCTTTTTGATTTTCATTTTTCGGTCAATCCTTTCATAAAAATGAATATTATTTTCGGTACAGGTCTGTTTTATTCCTGTACGGTTTACCTTAGTTTATCTCCGCGAGTCTGTGGCAGGCGACAAAATGTCCCGTCGATACCTCTTCAAAGGGAGGCATGCTCTCGGCGCACTTTTCGCAGGCATACTGACAGCGGGTTCGGAACGGACAACCGGAAGGCGCGTTCAGCGGGCTGGGAATATCTCCCGTCAGCACGATACGCTTGTTCGCTCTCGCGACCTTCGGATCCGGAACCGGAACAGCGGAGAGCAGCGACTTGGAATACGGATGGAGCGGATGATCGTAGATCTCCGCGGCAGGCGCAAGCTCAACCATCTTGCCGAGATACATGACTGCGATACGGTCGGAGATGTGACGAACGACCAGCAGGTCATGGGCGATGAACAGATAGGTCAGGCCCAGCTTTTCCTGCAATTCGTCGAACATGTTGATTACCTGAGCCTGGATACTGACATCCAGCGCAGATACAGGCTCGTCACAAACAATGAAATCCGGATTTACCGCGAGAGAACGAGCGATGCCGATACGCTGGCGCTGACCGCCGGAAAACTCATGCGCATAACGGGCGGCGTGCTCGCTGTTGAGACCTACATAGCCCATCAGCTCGAGGATACGCTCCTCACGTTCTTTCTTGGTTTTTGTCAGCTTATGTACGTCCAGAGGCTCGCCGATGATGTCCGAAACGGTCATTCTCGGATTGAGAGAGGAGTACGGATCCTGAAAGACCATAGTGGCCTTCTTGCGGAATTCTTTGATATCTGATTTTGACTTTATCCGTTTGCCGTTATACCAGATCTCGCCGCCGGTGGGCTTATAAAGGTGCAGCAGAGTTCTTCCTACGGTAGTTTTTCCGCAGCCCGATTCGCCTACAAGTCCGAGCGTCTCTCCCTTGTTGATAGAGAATGAAACGCCGTCAACAGCCTTGAGCGGTTTTGAGCGGAACATACCGGTGCTGATGTTGAAATACTCTTTTAAATTTTTGACTTCAATAAGAGGCTGCTTATCACTCACGGTCGTCACCGCCTTCCTCATCTAATACGATCTCGCCTTTTTCAACGCCTTCCTTTACATTCATCCAGCAGGCCGCCGCGTGATCGTCGTTGATCTGCATACGCTCGGCGCGGTGATTAATGCAGATTTTCATCGCGTTATCACATCGCGGAGCGAACGGACAGCCCTTTGGCATATTCAAAAGGTCGATAGGCGTGCCGGTGATCGGATGCAGCTTGCTGCCTGCGGTATCCGCTGTGGGGATAGAACGCATGAGGCCCTTTGTATATTCATGCTTCGGGTTATAAAAGATCTCGTCGGCAGTGCCCTGTTCACAAATAGAGCCGGCATACATGACAATAACCTCGTCGCACATCTGCGCAACAACGCCCAGATCGTGAGTAATCATGATAATTGCCATACCAAGCTCTCTCTGCAGGGAACCCATCAGCTCAAGAATCTGAGCCTGAATCGTCACGTCAAGAGCGGTGGTGGGCTCGTCGGCGATCAGGATATCGGGTTCGCATGCGAGCGCCATAGCGATCATGACTCTCTGGCGCATACCGCCCGAATGCTCGAAAGGATACTGCTTCATGCGCTTTTCGGGCTCGTTGATATTGACAAGCCTGAGCATTTCAACAGCGCGATCATACGCCTGCTTCTTATTGCGGTCGGTGTGCAGCATAATCGCTTCCATCAACTGCCTGCCGATGGTATAGGTAGGGTTGAGCGAGGTCATCGGATCCTGGAATATAATGGATATCCTGTTGCCGCGGACAGTCTTCATGACCTTCTCGCCTGCTCCGACCAGTTCCTGACCGTCCAGCTTGACCGAACCGCCGATGATCTTGCCTGTACCGGCTAAGATCTGCATGATCGAATACGCTGTGACGGATTTTCCTGAGCCTGACTCGCCTACGATACCCAGTACCTTTCCCCTGTCAAGAGTAAATGATACGTCGTTGACAGCCTTGACTTCACCTGCGTCGGTAAAGAAGGATGTCTGCAGATTTTTAACTTCCAATAATGCCATAGTACGCGCCTCCTTAGTCGTTGAGCTTCGGGTCGAACGCGTCTCTGAGACCGTCGCCGAAGAGGTTGAGGCTGAGTACAATCAGCGAAATAACAACAGCGGGAATAACCAGTCGGTAGGGATAGCTCGCAAGGCCGTTGAGCGCTTCCGATGCCAGAGATCCCAGTGACGGCATAGGCGCGTTAACGCCGAGACCGAGGAATGACAGATAGCTCTCGGTAAAGATCGCAGAGGGTATCTGCAGAGCGGCGGATATAATAACGACGCTGATGCAGTTGGGGATCAGGTGCTTTGTGATGATCCACTTACCCTTTGCGCCTGTCGCTTGTGCCGAAAGAACATACTCCTGCTCTCTGAGAGAGAGGATCTGACCTCTGATCAAACGCGACATGCTGACCCAGTACAGCAGCGCGAACACAATGAACAGACTGATGATATTTGCTCCTACGCTCTCGAGAGCCGTACCGGCGATGACGGGAGTGAGGGTCATTTTCAAAACTGTTGACAGAAGAATAACCATCAGCATATCAGGCAGAGAGTAGATGATATCTACGATTCGCATGATGATAAGGTCTACTTTGCCGCCGAAATAGCCTGATATCGAGCCGACCAGCGTACCGATAAGCAATACGATGATACTTGCGAAAAAGCCAACCGCGAGAGATACGCGTGTGCCGTAGATGACGCGGATAAAGTAATCTCTGCCCGCTGAATCGGTACCGAAAACATGCGGGAACACACTCTCGCCCTCTTCGATAAGCTGCTGCTCTGTCGCTCCGTATTCAAAAGGCTTCAGATTATTGTACGAAGCGTCTACTGCCTTTCCCGCCTGAACGCCAAGCTGATTCTCATAAGTATAAGGCCAGAAAAACGGGATAATAATACTCGACAGCGTAATCAGCACGATGACGATGAAGCTGACAAATGCAACCTTGTTCTTATACAGCCTTTTAACGCCGTCTTTGAAAAAGGTCGACGAGGGGCGCATCTGCACCATATATTCCTTGTCCTTCTCGGACGCCGGATTGAACATATCAAGATCGACATGGAAGGTGAATTTTTTCTTTTGCATGTGTTTCCCCTCCCCTATTCAAGCGTGATACGCGGATCTACTACCTTATAGAGTATATCCGTAACAAGGTTCATAATAACGATCAGAGCAGCCAGAATGATCGTTGTGCCCATGATCATAGGATAATCGCGGTTGGTGATCGAGCTGACGAACTGTCGTCCTATGCCGGGTACCGCAAAGATTTGCTCTACGACAAGCGAACCTGTTACGATATAGGCGAGCATGGGACCGAGATATGTCAGAACCGGGATCAGAGAATTCTTCAGAGCGTGGCCGAAGATGATCCTTGCGCCCGATACGCCCTTTGCCTTAGCGGTCCGTATATAATCCTGACCCAGTACGTCCAGCATTGAGGAACGGGTCAGACGCGTGATGTATGCCATCGGATACAGCGCAAGGGTGATGATCGGGAGTACCAGTCCGGCGCCGGTAGAGCCGTTAGCAGGCAGCCAGCGAAGCTGTACCGAAAACAGCGCCAGCAGCAGAGCACCGATGATAAAAGACGGCATAGATACAAATGCCGTTGTGATAACCATGATCACGCGGTCTATCACCTTGTTTCGCCTGAGAGCGGCGACTGCGCCGAGCACTACGCCGATCAGCGTCGCAACACCGGCAGCGATCAATCCGAGCTTCATCGAGGTTTTCATGCCGTCAGCGATAATGTCTATTACCATACGTCCTCTCTGCTTAAGAGACGGACCGAAGTCAAACTTTGTGACAATATCCTTAAGATATGTACCGTACTGTTCAAGCAGCGGCTTGTCCAGACCGTACTTAGCCTCCATAGCGGCCTGTACGGCAGGGGTGGTCGCCTTTTCACCGATAAACGGACCGCCGGGAACAGCGTGCATAACAAAGAACGTGACTGTTATGACTACCCATACGGTAAACAACGCAAGAAGTACACGTTTGACAACGTAAAGCAGCGTTTTTGAATTCATACTCATCCTACCTTATTGTTTTTTCCTTTCGGTAGTATGAATACCGTAAGGAGCTTTGTGCGGTCATCCGCCTGAGAAAAACAAAACCGATAATGCACACTAAGTTATTTTATCACACTTACGAATCAAATACAATTCAACACTTTTCATAAAAAGAACACTTAACTTTTAAGCAATTCGACAAGATTCTTTAGTATCATAGGATAAAACAGCTGATTTTGCTTCTTTATACAAAAATTTGACGAATTTTATATTTGACTTATATTCAGGTTTGGATATAATTTGATACAGGCAAAGTGAAGGCATTAAGCTTTTTGCCAAAATTGAGTAAAAGCATTTTCAGAAAAGAATTGAGGTATGTAAACATGTCCTGCACAACCGTACTGGTAGGAAAAGGTGCGTCAAACGACGGCACCACAATGATCGCAAGAACTGATGACGGTCACTTTGATGTAAAAAAATTCATTGTGAAAGAGCCGAAGGATCAGCCGAAAAAGTATAAAAGCGTCATATCTCATGTGGAGATAGAGCTGCCTGACCACCCTATGCGCTATACAGCCTGTCCCAGCGTAGACCCGAAGGACGGAATATGGGCGGCGTCAGGGATCAACGCGTCAAATGTCGGCATGACCGCTACAGAAACGATCTCCTCCAACCCTCGGGTGCTCTCTGCCGATCCGCTCGTGGAATATAAGAAAGCTAAGAGCAGAAGAGAAAAGGATACGATCGGAGGGATCGGCGAGGAGGATATCGTCACGCTCGTGCTCCCCTATATCCGCTCTGCACGCGAAGGCGTACTGAGGCTCGCGTCTCTGCTGGAGAGATACGGTACATACGAATCCAACGGTATCGCATTTAACGACGAAAACGAAGTCTGGTGGATGGAAACCATAGGCGGTCACCACTGGATCGCAAAGAAGGTTCCCGATGATGTTGTGGTCATGAATCCGAATCAGTTCGGCATGGACAGCTTTGATCTTGATGACGCTCTGACCAATCAAAAGGCACATATGTGCTCGAAAGATCTCAAAGAATTCATCAGCGACTATCATCTTGACACTAATCAGAACGGCGTCTTCAACCCGAGAGATATATTCGGGTCTCACGATGATATGGATCATATCTACAACACCCCCAGAGCATGGTTCATGGGCAGGTATCTCTGTCCGTTCAGTCACAGCTGGGATGGTGAGAACGCAGAGTTCAAGCCGGAGAGCGATAATCTTCCGTGGTCTCTGGTACCTGACAGAAAAGTCGCCGTGGAGGATGTAAAGTATCTTCTCTCCGGTCACTATCAGGGTACGGACTTTGATCCCTATAAAAGCCATGATACCGGCAAGCGCGGTATGTACCGATCGATCGGCATCAACCGTACCGGCGTCACGACCATCTGTCAGATACGCTCCGATGTACCTGATGAGATCAAAGGCGTAGAGTGGCTGTGCTTCGGCTCCACCACATTTTCCGCATTTATACCATTCTACACAAATGTACCGCGACTGCCGCGGTATGTCAGCAAAACAGGACTCGACGTATCTACCGCCGACTTTTTCTGGGGCAGCAGGCTCATCGGCACACTCGCGGATACATGCTTTTCCGACTGCGTCCAGCATATCGAGCGTTACCATGAGAAAACGCTCACCAAAGGGCGACGTATCCTGCTGGAATATGACAAAAGGATGAAAGAGACCGGTGACTTTTCGCTTGCCCAAAAAGCAAATGAAAAGCTCGGCAAAATGGCGGAGGAAGAGACGGCTTTCACACTGAACAAAGTTATGGCGGAAGCAAGCCGGAACATGAAAAACGGCTTCAAGCTTTCGGATAACTGATTATCATCACCATAAAAGACAGCGGAGAGGAAAAGAATTTCCTCCCCGCTGTTTTTTGATGACAAAATGATATTATCAATCATTTCAGTGATTATTTGAAATCATTGTTAATCCTCCGTAAGTTCCATTCTCATATATACCACTTCCTGATAACCCGAGTATCTGGATAAAAAATCTCTGGGATTTCTGCCGTACTCTGCAAAGCCGGCGTTCAAATACATATTGACAGCTCTTTCATTGTCGGCAACCACCTCAAGCTCCATCTGACGGTATCCTGCCTTCTTCGCACATTCTATGCAGGCATATAAAAGCGCCTTGCCGATTCCCAGACCCCAGAATTCTTTTTCAATACTCACTCCGAAGTCACAGCGGTGAGAGAGCTTCTCGTGTTTGCCGACCCTCTCTATTCCGGCGGTACCGACGATCCTGCCGTCTATCTCGGCAAGTATCTCCGCCTCACTGTCACTGTCCGCTTTTTTCTGCAGATACTCCCCTTCTTCTTCGGCTGAAAAAGTGATCTCATCAGGATAAGACAGCAGATAGTCCGTCTGGGAGTGAGCCAGAATAAAGGTGTCAAGCGCGGCCTGACCATCGTCTGCCGTTCCGTTTCTCAAAATACATCGTCTGCCGTCCTTCAATTGAATGCTCTGATGATATTTCATATATTTAACACCTCTCAAACCGAATGATATCATTAATAAATGATGATATCACCAAAATTGCAGCGTTGTACATAGGAGCAAATACGACCTGAATATGAAGTGCTCATGCCATCACTACTCGATAATAATACTATCACCTTAGGCGGCTGATTTCAACCGGTAATTCTACTCAGCCGCAGGATACAGATAAACAAATCAGCTTTGTCAGGTCGTTGAAGGACGTGATCGTTATGCTCACTCTTGCGATGATGAACGGCATTCTCTCCACTCCTTTATAAGCGCCGTAATTCTGTCAGCGACCTCCTGATGCTTCTGCTGATAGGTGTGTCCTGTCCCTTCAATGAAGATCAGTTGATTCTGCTTTGCGGTCGGCATATGGTCGTTGATGGTTTTCAAAAAGCCCGACGGGTCGCCGTAGGTGAAGGTGTCGAGCGTACCGATCAGGAGCGCCCCGGTGTGGGTGATCTGCTCTACTTGAGAGAAGTCGCGGTCGGGCTCGACATGAACATTGTTCAGCATATCCGTCCACGCCCAGTCGTAGGCGGTATTGGCGATACACATGACCCACCCCATAAAGTAGAACGGCAGGAGTTTATCACCGTCACCGTTCTCGACCTGCTCACGGAGATAATCGCGCTCATCATCGGTCACACCGCTCATCATGTGTTCTAAGTTGGCGGGACTGAGGAGCAGGAACTTTTCGACCCTATCATCGTGATGTCGGGAGAGGTAGTAGATCACCTTGTTCGCACCAAGGGAGTGCCCCGCAAGGTAGATATGCTTGTAGCCCTGACGCTCGGCAAATTCGATATAGGCGTTGATATCGTCGTCGGTATATTCAAACCGCTCGTTCCACGAGCCGATGACCTCATTCTGTTTCGTATGGATATTGTAGGTCTTGATCTGTCCGAAGGCGTCGTTGGTCTGGGCATAGATAAAGTCACATCCGTTCTCCGCGAGCGTATCGCCGATGTTGTAGTAAAACGGATTGGAATAAAAATTGCCATGAACACCCGTAATCGCGATCAACACTGTGTCAGTCTGCTTTTGATGAAATAACACGCCGTCAAGCAGTACGCCGCGTTTGGTTGGCACTTGGATTTCGGTACGCATACTTACCTCCTGAATACGCACTTGTGACAGTCGGACGAATAACAGCGGTTGCAGGAAATACACTTTGATACCGCGTTATCCTCGTTCTGCAATCTGTTCGGGAAATCAGGCTCACGGAGCAAGGGTCGGGATAAGGAAAGCAGTTCAATATCCGTCGTGTTCAACACGTTTTCCATCGTATCCTTCGCCCTCAGCCCTCCGACGAGGATGATCGGCACATTTACTTCTTTCGCAAGCCTCTTTGCAAAATCCAGAAAGTATGCTTCGTTGATATGCGCCTTGATACCGCCGACAGAAGTCCCGTTGCCGCTGACTTCGATAGAGTCGATACCGTTCTCGGCGAGTTTCTTACAGATATACAGGCTTTCCTCATGCTCCAGACCGCCGTAGGTGAAGTCGCTTGAGTTTATCTTAATCGTGATGTGGAGTGTAGGGCAAGCCTTGCGGATACCGTCCATAATCTCCAACAGGATACGCATACGGTTGTCGGTAGTACCTCCGTATTGATCGATACGATGATTGACACGCGGGCTGATAAAACGGCTGAGGAAGAAGAAATGCGCCGCGTGGATCTGCACGCCGTCAAAGCCCGCTTTCTCTGCCCGAGTTGCCGCGTCGATAAGCCATTGGATAACGGTCTGGATCTCATCCGCTGTCATATAGTCCGGCTCGATCTGCACACCGTTGCGATAGAACGCGCCGAGCGCGAGCTGAGCGATTACTTTGCTGTCATACAGGTGGATCAGATCTGTCAGCTTACGGTACTGCGGGATCAGGCTGTCGTTCGACAGCCGCATCATGCCGTCGAAGTAAAAGTCATTTTCGGCAACGCTTGTAAAGCCGCCGATAATCAGCCCGACGCCGCCCCTTGACAGCTCCTCATATATCCGATAGCTTCGATCGTCAATATTGCCGTAGGGATCGGCGATGCCCTCCCATGTTGCGGAGCGCACCAGTCTGTTCTTCACTGTCAGATTATTCATTTGTACCTTGTCAAATAATGCTTTCATCTAATCACCTTGACCTTAACATTTTCTTTTGTTATACTCATCATAGAACGATAGGAAGAAAAATACAAGTACGCAGTTTTTTCTGCCTTACTTTGATAATGAGGTGTTATTATGGCTGATAATAAAGAGATTACCTATAAGATAGATGAGACCATGCAGGACGTCACCGAGAAGAAATGCCCGATCCTCTATGCGCTCGACATCATCGGACAGAAGTGGAAGCTGCCGATTCTCTGGTATCTGCATGAAAAAGAAAATACCCGCTACAACGAGCTCAAGCGCCGTATAACGGGTATCACGAATATGATGCTGACAAAATCCCTCAGAGAGTTGGAGGACGACGGACTCGTTCGCCGCGTTCAGTACGACACGATCCCGCCAAAGGTGGAATACTCCCTCACCGATGAGGGAAAAGCCCTGCTCCCGACGCTCAACGAGCTGTACAAATGGGGCGAAGCGCACATGGAGAGATAGCAAAAAAGCAGAGGTTCTGATCGTCAGCAACCCACCTAAAATTTTTCTAAAAACGGCTAAACGGTCAGCTTGCCGTCCGATGTCTTTTGCGAGCAAGCCACTAAAGGATTGCTTGCTTTTACCTGCTTCCTGATAAGCGCGCTCGAAAAGAGCCCAAAGCGGTGCTATTATTCATAGAAATCACTCAGGAGCCATACTTCCTGAAACATTTCAGAATGTCCCTACCTAACATTATACTCGGAACTTGTACGATAAGATAGACTTTGAAATTTCAAAATTCCGTCAGAGAATAAAGCACAATATTTTTTATATAATGACTGACTATTTTCCGAAGATAACTTTCAGAAAAGACTTGCAATCCGAACGATTGTAAGGTAACATACGAACACCTCGAGAGAGATAACGTGGCTTACGGTTGCGACACTAGGCTTTTTGTTTTTGCTACACAACTACAAGGGCAGGGGCAGATGAAACATCAATCATCTGTCCCTGCTCTTGCGTTTTATCTCATCGAAACCTCTGCAATAATGCGCGCGTTTATCCGCTTCACAAGCGCTCACAAATCGTCTATGTTGCGTTTTGATTTATGATCCGAGTCTTTATCGGCAGAAGAAAGAATAACTCCCCACTCGTGTATTAAGAACGAACAGCGGTGAGACTTTTCCGGTCTCACCGCTGATGCGTATCTGCATATATTTCTGTTGTCATTTTCACACCGAGTTTAAATCCTTCGATGTAGGCGTCGCGCTCCGACAGAGCGATCAGTGATAGCTGACACTGATCTATCTGATCTAACTTCTCTTTCTGCTGCTCGGTAGTCAGTAATGATTTCAATTCATCAAGAAGCATTGTCATCTCGGACAGCTTTTTCTTGGTGTCCTTGCTTTGCTTGTACTCACTCGGATTGATATTTCCAAAGTAGAAGTTCTCCAATGTGGTCATCGTATCACGCTCCTTACAATCACAACACAATACCACGGAAAACGAAAAAGTCAAGCAAAACCTTTCTCGTCTTTTATTAAACCCTTTTCTAGTTCAGCGAGTTTAACTACACCTAAACCTGATGACTGTTGAATAACTATACAACTCAATGTGGTAATAACATTGAATCTCAGTCATACACAAGTATATCCGCCGTCGACAGGCAACATAACGCCATTGACATAAGCCGAGCTGTCGGATGCAAGGAAGATAGCCGCCGCATCCAGTTCGCCTTCTTCACCGTAACGCTCGGCAGGGATGACCGTGTCAGCATATGCTTTAAAAGAAGGTGTGTCGAGAGTTTCTTTTGTGAGCGGTGTGTAGAAGTAACCCGGGCAGATTGCGTTGACTGTGATTCCGTATTTGCCCCACTCGGCAGCGAGCGCTCTTGTGAGATTTACTACGCCGCCCTTAGCCGCGTGATACGGAGAAGAACCTGCAACCTTATTGCCGACCAAGCCGTACATAGAAGCGATGTTGATGATTCTGCCGTATTTCTGCGGAATCATCGCCTGCTTTGCGACCTCGCGCGCAACCTTGAATGTGCCGAACAAATCTACATTGACTTCGTTGGAGAACTGCTCGTCTGTGATGTCCTCGGCAGGAGCGATTGCTCCCGTTCCCGCGTTGTTAATCAGAATATCAATTCTTCCGAAACGGTCAAGCACTTGCTTTACCGCAGCTTTAACGGCTTCTGTATCTGTAATATCGCATTTGACGGCGAGAGTTTCCACGCCGAACTGTTCTTTAATTTCCTTTGCAACGGCATCAATCTTATCCTGCCGTCTTGCAAGGGCGACGATGTTCGCTCCCTGATTGGCGAGAGCCTTTGCCATCTGTACGCCCAAGCCTGTAGAACAGCCTGTTACAATCGCTGTTCTGCCTTTTAAATCAAAATACTCTTTCATATATCTCACTCCTTATCTGTTTGTATTATATTCCGCATCGTCAGGATTATCTGTTGCTGCGGCAACAAGATTATTTATTTATGAAAAAGACACGCTGCATAAGAAACAGCGTGTCTGAAAATAGAAAGACTTAGTTTGAAACGGCGGCATTCGAGCTTAAGCCAGCAATGTTCATGTTGCATAGGTTAACCAATACAGCAAGCAACCCTCTGCTTTTAACCGTGTCGGCTATATCGCTTTTCGGAATGTGATAATAAAAGCTCCTTTTAGCTGTGTGTTTGTTGCCATGTAATCATATGTTGCAAGATCCCATCCCTCTGCCGCTCTTCTGTTCAGAAGCTCATCCAGCTCTGCGGCATCCCTGACATTGGCTTTATCAGACCAAAACTTGGTTCCGACCATTAAGATTTCCGTCTTATACGTAAACATACTTTTACTCTCCTTTACAGTTCGTTTGTATCGGAAGGTTCCGCTTCCAATTCATTTTTCTTTTTTTGAGTTTTTTTCATAGATATGGTCAATGCTATCATGCAGAGCGCGAAGGTGATTACTACCGAAACAATTGAAACAGCCAGCGCTCCTACAGGCTTCTGAAAGTTCTTAAATACAATGATAAAGTTGAAAACGCCTACCGCCAGGGAAGCAATCAGAGAAATAAGCAGATTTGTTTTTGTATTCATTGGAATATGACGATCCCAAATTCCTTTTCTTATACAAGCGATTTCCAGATACAAGGCAAGTATCATGAATACGACCCATTCCCCTGCGACAGTCTTAAAATCCATGCTTTCAAAGGCGAAGCTCTGTACAACGATAGCTATAAGCAAAAGCCAGAAAACTAACCAGCATCCGTTATGCTCAATTTTTAATAATTCCTGTTCCTGCATTTCATCAAGATGATTTTTAAACTTCTTCACTTTCTTCTTCCTCCCAGAAAATATCGTTTAATGTGACACCAAGTGCCCTGCAAATCTTATTGCATAGTTTGATCGAAGGATTGAACTCTCCTGCCTCGATCAATCCTATCGTCTGTCTGGTAACCCCGGCTTTCTTAGCCAGTTCGGTTTGTGACATTTCCAATTCAATCCGCCGAAATTTCATCTTCAGATTTCTCATCAGCTTCCTCCCTTCTTGATGTACATTATATATTACATTTGCAATGTTATCAAGTATATTTTGCATTTGCATTTTAAATTCACCTTTTGTGGAGGATGAAATGTCCGGTGCAGACTGCCAGTTCATTGACAATCTGCGCCGGACATTTCATAAGTGCGCCTTTTATTTGTTCTCACCATTTTTCATTTTGAGCATACACAGCTTTAATCCGCCAAGAACCAACAGATAAAGATTCTGACTTGAGTCATTCATTGTAGAGTAGTGGTCATCGCTGTGGAAACCCTCGATCTCTCAATCGATAAAGCCTACCCAGCTCACATTACCTATAACGTGTTTTCTCATTATGCTGCCTCGCTTTTTTCTGTGATACTGATTGCGCCGACAGGACAGCCCTCTATTGCTTCCTGTACGGCGTTATCATTGTGGTTTCTGATTTCGCTTTTAGGAAAAGCGACTCCTTCTTCTATGCCGAATACATCGGGAACAATATCGGTGCAGAACTGACAGCCGATACAGTCGGTTTTGTTAATACAAACCTTCATATCTTACTCCAGTGTCATCAGCAACGCCATTTTGAATCTGCCGTCTGCTTTTACCCAATGCTTGCCGCCGGCGGCGAACTTGAAGTTTTCGCCCTCTTTGATGGGGTGCGCCTTGCCTTCGTAGCCGATAACACCCTTTCCCTCGAGAGCGAAGATCAGCGCTTCGCCGGGCGCTGCATGTTCCGAGAGTCCCGTTCCTTCGTCAAAGCTCATAATCACGAACTTCATCTTCTCGTTATGCACGACATCCATATTGATGATCTTGCCTTCCTGATAGGGTAACAGCCCTGCGAGTCTGAATACTTCTCCTGCTTTTACTGCGTTATTCATCATGTTCCTCCTGATAGATATTTCTGTATAAATTGCTCTGGTGTTCGTTCTCATTCCGACGGGAATGTCGGTCGGCGTGAGGATACAATCACTCTTTTCAAGTGTGAATACTTCCTTGTCTGTATAGACCTCCAACCTACCCTCATGGAGCAGAATCAGCTTGTGATAACCGTAAATCTCCGCACTGATATCGGTGTTCTCGGCGAGCGAGAAATAGGAGATATAGTCCTCGCTGTTGTCATAGACAGCTTTCGATATCGTACAGCCTGCCACGGGCTGATTATCCTCTGCAACGCTGAATACCTCGCCTGATTTTTCCCGCATCTCGTCACTTCCCTTCATGAGAACGGATCATCTCATTCAGTTTTTCAATCAGAACAGTTTCATCCATACTCGATTTCCTGCTCATATCGGCGACGGTCGCCTTTTTCAGCACGATTTTTCCCATTGGCGTTTTTACCATTTTGAACTTGTCGTTCACCTTAACAAGCTCATCTAAGAGCCAAGGATATTCCACAAGAATATCTGCAAGTTTTGTGTTGCTGTTGATTGTCATGTCATCACCTTCACATCGGGATTCTTCTCACCGAACTTTTCTTTCAGCACTTCCGCAATCTCAGCTCGGCTCTTGCCTTTGTTCTCCATATTCTTGATGGTCTTGTATGCGGCAAACAGCGTTGACGGTCCGATTTCAGAGCTGAAATAGCCGATACCCTGATTCCACGCTAATAGTTCAAATACATCATCGAGCGCTGCGGAATCAAGACCATGGATATATGCCTTGACAAGCTCTCTTGTCGCTTGTCTCATTCTGCCGGCACCGACAGCATTGGTCAGCGAAAGCAGCAGACGTATCTCATACGGCAGATGGCGCTTCTTATCATTCCAAGTCACGTCCCAGAACTGTACCGCGACCTTGCCGAGTTTCTCATCAATCAGCGGCATATTGGTGAGCGCCGCAGGACGCATCGGAATATCACCGTTGTCCTGCTTCTGTTCTGTGCGGTAAAAGTAAGCGTGAAACTCGCTGTCTCCAACCTGCTGGGTGTAATGTTCAAAGCCGAGTTGTTCCATCACTTCGTAGAGCGGGATAGGATCGAAGCTCTGCACGATTTCCAAGCCTTCGCCGACGAGAGTATTCATCGCCTGCTTCTTCAATCCCTGAAAAAAGTTGCCCTGAATACCGCGCACATCTATTTTTTTGAATGCAGTTGTTTTCTCTTTCCAATCTATATAGCTCATAATGTCCTCCTTAATCTAAAATTTGACCGTCTCTGGAAATCGTCACGACCTGCCACGGAATGAACTTTCCGCTGTTTCTGAGCGCGTTCTCGGCAGCTCTCTGCAGCCCTCCGCAGCACGGCACTTCCATACGAACGATTGTGACGCTCTTGATATTGTTGTTGCTGATGATTTCCGTTAGCTTTTCAGTATAGTCCACCATGTCGAGCTTCGGGCATCCAATTAAGGTTATCTTGCCCTTCATAAAGTCCTCATGCATATTCGCGTAGGCGTAAGCGGTGCAGTCAGCGGCAATCAATAGCTTTGCGCCGTCATAAAACGGAGCAACGGTCGGCAGCAGCTTAATTTGAACGGGCCATTGGTTCAGCCGTGATACCGGCTTGCCTGTAATAACAGGTGCTTCCTCAGCCTCGGGCTTATCAAAAGTCATAAATCTTGAACCGGGGCATCCGCCCTGGTGCTTGTGCATATCCATTTTCTTCTCCTCCTGTGCGGCTTTAACCGCTTTTTCGTCATATTCGGGAGCCTCGCGCTCCTCAAAGGTGATCGCTCCTGTAGGACAACTCGGCAGACAATCGCCGAAGCCGTCGCAGAAATTCTCACGCATAAGCTTTGCTTTGCCGTTTACCATGTCAATCGCACCTTCATGACACGCATTAGCGCAAGCTTCGCAGCCGTTGCATTTTTCTTCATCTATTTTGATGATTTTCCTTAACATTCTTCTCACCTCTTGACTATATCATAATCAATCAGCCCGAAAAAAGCTGTTGCCACAGCAACAAATTTATGATATTCTATCATTGAGGTGATTAAATGATTACCAATCAGGATTATCTATACTCTCTGCGTAAATGCTATCTGTTCGAGGGCATCGGGGATGAACAACTATCGGACGCGATCAAACTGCTGAACGGACGGATCAGAAAAGTTGAAAAGGACGAATTTATCGTCAAGCTCGGCGGGAGCCTGCAAAACGCAGGTTTGCTCCTCAAGGGCAGGATCGAAAGCTCCTTTCAGAACGAGAGCTTTGATCAAATCACCATGCACACCTTCAGCGGCGGTTACCTTTTCGGAGAAGCACTCGTGATCAACGGCGCAAAAAACAGCCCTGTACAAGTCAGAGCTGTTGAAGATTGTATCGTGCTGTTTATTGACTTAGAGAGGATCTACACCGTTACCGATGATTCACCGATTCGCTCCGTACTCGTCAATAATCTGATCAAAAGCCTTGCTAAGAAGAATCTGATTCTCAATCAGAAGGTACGTATCCTCAGTCAGAAAAGCCTGCGTGATCGAATTCTGATCTATCTGAAAACTTTACCGAAGGACAAGGACGGCTATGTCAAAATACCGTTCACGCAAACCGCTCTTGCGGAACACCTCGGCGTCAACCGCAGCGCCCTCTCCAGAGAACTCGGCAGGATGCAGGATGAAGGAATCCTGATCTCTGACAGCAAGAGAATGAAACTGAATTGATTATGCCCTAATATCATACGAATAATATTATGATCCAATATTAAGAAACGCCATACTTGCACTTTGATTCTCTATTCAATAATCTTATATCAGTGCGGAATAAACTCAGCCGCAGTTTAGCCGCATTTGAAAAAGACTTTGAAATGTCAGCAGAAAGGAAGGAATCGTCTTAAACTGCTCTAAAAAGTTCTCGATCCACTTTAATTAGGCAAAACGGAATCAAATGATGTAGAATCGCACTGAGAAATGTAACAGACTTCAGAAATAATTCTTGACTTTTCAAGGGTGAGATGTTATACTATTTCTCGCACGAAAGAGGGCGCCGCACATCAGCGCGATACCCGATCTCATAATCAAATATTTAGGGGTATAGCTCAGTTGGTAGAGCAGCGGTCTCCAAACTTTCAAAAGTGACTTCGTATGAAGTCTTTTTTTATGTCCAAAATCCGAAACAATGGCTTAAACACTGGCTTCTTGTGCAACAAGCGCATAGGTGATTATCATCAGAAAAAGAATGATTTTTGACCAAAAATTCGAAAGATTTTGATCAAAAAATTCTAAAGCAGTATCATAGCATCATTTGAGTAGTACCCGCTGAAAAACTGCCAAAAAATCATTGCAAAAACCACTCTGAAAAGGTATGAAAAATCACCGCCGAATCAATTTGATTTCAGCGGTGATTACTTTATTCTTGTACAGATAAACACTACTCAAAACTGCAGCGTTTATTCAATAACCAGGATGTTTGCAGATGGGTGTTATATGCCTTTGTCTTTTTCTCAAGCAATCGCAGGATCGTATCCGCGACAAGGGCGATGATCACACACAGGATCGTACCCCATATGATCTTATAGGTATTCATCGTACGCAGTCCTGAGAGCAATATCTTTCCCAACCCTCCGGCGTTGATGGTCGCCGCAATTGTGGCGATTCCGGTGGTGGAGATGATAGCGAGCCTTATCCCTGCGATAATTGATGGCATCGCAAGCGGGAGCTGTACGCGGGTGACAAGCTGCCACTTGCTCATGCCCATACCGGTTCCGGCTTCGAGAATGCTTTTGTCCACGTTCTGCATACCGGTCATAAAGTTGCGGATCAGCAGGTACTGGTTATACAGAACAAGGACCGGAATAGCAGTCTTGTTGCCAAGTCCCAAAAGCGGTATCAACAGCGCAAACAAAGCAAGAGACGGGATGGAATACACCTCGCTGAAAACGTTGACGACGATGTTCGTCGCTCTCTCCGACTTCAGCAGAAACCAGCAGATGATCGCCGCGAGTGTGATCGAAATCAGTAGGGTCGAGAACACGATTCCGAGGTGCTCGAGAAATGCCTCCATCAACATATCAAAGTGTTTTGAGAAATACTCAAACATCTACGCACCGCCCTTCAGCTCAGCGGTGCTGAGCAGATTCCTGACGAAGTCGTCGGCAGGGTTTTCGACGATCTCGTTGGGTGTTGCGTACTGCAGTATTCTGCCCTCATTCATGATGATGACCTTGGTGCCGAGCTTGAGCGCCTCTCGGATGTCGTGCGTCACGAACAAATAGGTGCGCTTTGAACTCTCGTGGATCGCCTTAAGCTCGTTCTGCAACATCTCCCGGTTGATGGCGTCGATCGCACCGAAAGGCTCATCGAGCAGCATGATGCGGGGACTCGAGATCAATGCGCGCGCTAAACCGATCCTCTGCTGCTGACCTCCGGAAAGCTGGGCAGGATAACGGTCGCGAAACTCATCGGGATCGAGCTGTACCAATCTTAGCATACGGTCGGTCTCATCCTTGATACGCGCTTTATCCCACTTGAGTATCTTAGGAATGATAGCGATATTCGCCGCAACGGTCATATGAGGAAATAGTCCGACCTGCTGGATGACATAGCCGATCCTGCGCCTGAGCTGTACGGGATCTTCATCGCGAATATTCCTGCCAAAGAGGAAGATATCGCCGCTGTCAGACTCATAGAGACGGTTGATCATCTTGATCATCGTGGTCTTGCCGCAACCAGACGAGCCGAGGATAGTGACGAACTCACCCTCCTCGATGCTGACCGACACATCGTTCAGCGCGGGATAAGCGCTGTTTTTGAATTGTTTACTGATATGTTTGAATTCGACAGCTGTCATAGCCGAACTCCTTCACTTTATTTGATAGACTCGTAGAATTCTTTGGCGACGTCGGTGTATTCCTCGCCGTCGATATCTACCTTTGCATTGAGGGCGGTGATGTTCTCTGTGGTGAATGCCTTGCTGACTTTATTGAGAGTATCGGCGATCTCGGGATTCGCTTCGAGTACGCTGTCGCGCACCACAGGTGCGAGGTTATAGGGAGGCCATACGTGCTTGTCATCCTCGAGCAGGGTGAACTGCTCCTCGGTGAGTCTTCCCTCGGTGGTATAAGCGGGACTGACGTCGGCTTCGTCGTTCTCGAGCACCTGATATTTCAGCGAGTTGTCATACACCTTGCTCGACTTCCAGTTGAGCTCGCCATAGGTCGCTTCGAGCGCGGGGATGCCGTCAGCTCTTTCGTCGAACTCTCCCTGAGAGGCGAATCGCAACTCTGTCGCATACTTCTGCATATCCGAGATCGTCTTGATGCCATACTTCTCAGCGGTTTCGGTGCGGATAACGAGTCCCTGACCGTCGTTCGCCGCGGAATAATCGAGCCATGTGACCTTGAACTGCTCTTTATACGCGTCCTTGACGGTATTATATACCTCGTCGGGATCGGTGAGAGGGTCTTTTCCGAGAATAGAGATCAATCCGGTGCCGGTATACTCGGGATAGAGATCGATCTCGTCACTTGTAAGCGAGGTATGGATCAGCGATGAGCCGATATCAAACATCCTCTCCACTTTGAAACCGGCGTCCTCCAGAGCGAGGGCGTAAACCTCAGCGACGATCTCGTTCTCTGTAAAGTCCTTCGATGCAACTTTAATAACCGCCTTATCACTACCGCCGGAACATCCGACAAAAGTGGTCAAAGCTAACATCACACACATAAGTATTGCAATAATTTTTTTCATATTATCCTCCTTATTTTGACGCTCTTTGATAGCGTGTTAAACGTTTGTAAATCGAATCGAGCAGCAATCCGGTGAGCAGCGACAGGAGCGCGACTGAACCTCCTCCGATGATCAGCAGGCTGTATCTCAGCAGTGACAATCCCGTGAATATCAGATCACCTAAGCCTCCCGCACCGATATAGGACGCGAGGGTCGCGCTTGCGATGACCTCGATCGCCGCAGTGCGGATACCCGCAAACATCAAAGGGAACGCCAGCGGGAGCTTCACCTTGAAAAAGCTCTGGACAGGGCTCATGCCCATGCCGTTCGCCGCCTCAAGCATAGCCGGGGGCAGATTACGAAAAGCCTGCACGGTGTTGATGAGGATCGGCGGGATCGCAAGGATCGTCAACGCCGTAACGCTCGGAAGCACCCCTGTCCCCATAATCGGGATCAGAATGATCAGCACCGCCAGCGACGGTACGATCCGCAAGAGACCGAAGCCTCTTTCAGCAATCATACTCGTAATCTTGCTTCGATAGACGAGGATGCCGAGAGGGATCGCAATCACCATCGCTACAGCGACCGAAATCAGGCTGATATAGATGTGACCCCACAATAAGCTGAGGTAATCGCCGCCGCTCTTTTGGAAATAGGCGATGATTTCCTCAATCATTCAGCACCACAACCTTTCCGAAGCTGTCGGCGCTTTCCAAATACTTGTGAGCCTGAGGAACTTCCTGCAGAGTGAACACCCTCTCTGCTTTGATTTCGACATGATATTTCTTGATATAATCGATAATCTCCTGCATCTTCGCGCTTGTGACGTTGCCGGAATGGAAGGAGGTCAGATAGGAATCGACAGGCATATCCTCCAGCGGGTCGAAGCTGTCGAGCGCCCAGATACCTCCGAGCAATCCGGTACAGCATACAATAGAGCCATCGTTCATATGAAGGAACGTATCCCTCAGTGCAGCAGGGCCGATCAAGTCGAGCACCTTGTCAAACTTTTTCTCCGTTTGCAGAACATTAGCTTTATCGATGACGACCTCGTCGAAGCCTTCATTAAGCAAACGCTGTATCTTCTTCTCTTTTCGGCTCGTTCCCGTTACCTGAGTATTCGGGTACTTCGCCTTGACGAGCTTCATAAAGGCTACGCCGACTCCGCTGGTAGCTCCTCGGACGAGGACGCTGTCACCATCTTTTATCTTCAAATTCAGCACGGAACCGTAGGCAGTGTAGTAGGTCTCGGGGAAAGCCGCGAGCGTCTCGAGCGGCAAGTCTGTCTCAATCGGATAGATTTGGTCATTCGGGAGCAGGGTATATTCGGCATAGCCGCCGTCGAAGGCGCGTCCCATCTCGCCCATGATGGAGATGATCTGCTGACCCTGCTCGAACACCTCGCTCTCCTCGATCACGCCGACACACTCGATGCCGAGTATACGCGGGAACTTCACGCTCGGGGACTGTCCCTTGCGGGTGAATATCTCGGAGTGGTTGATACCGAAGCCCTGTATCTTAATCAGCGACCAGCTCTCTTTCATTTCAGGCTTAGGCACATCGGTATAGATCAGCTGTTCGGGACCGCCCGGCTCATAGATCACGATCGCTTTCATACGGCATCCTCCCGCCTGACGATCGTCTGTACAGGACAGTTTTCATAACACAGCCCACAGTGGAGACAGTTTTCCTGTCTGATAACATACGGCTCGCCCTCATCGATACACTGCTGAGGGCAGTTCTCAGCGCATGATCCGCAGCCGATACATCCGTCGGTGATGATGAAGCCTTTGGGATGAACGATTCCTGTGCCTATCGAGAAGCTCTCACGGTAGATAGGCGACTTGCTCAGGTCGAAGAATTCGAGCTCGCCGTCCTTGATACAGAACGTCTCAAGTATATAGCGGCTGTCGCCGGGATAAACACCCTTCATTGAGGGATTAAGTTCAAAGATGCGGTCGATCCAATGCTTCTGGTCGCTGAGCTTTTCGACCTTACCGACTAATCGCACGGTCTGCCACTCGCTGTTGAGCCCCGTGATCGCCGCATATCCTCCGCTGAGCAGTTGGTTGTAAAAATGCTTGCCACGCGCGGTGAGGAAGTACAGTTTCTCATCCTCGACAATCATCACATCGATGATGCGGTTCTGCGGGAGTCCGTTCTCATCAACTGTCGCAAATGCGCAGTCCTTGATACCTCTGAGGACATTCAGACAATCCATCGCGTTCATAGTTCCACCCCATTCTCTTTCATATAAGCGATATATTCGTTGCCGAAGGTCTCGATGCTGTCAAAAACAGGTCTGAGCTTCGCGCCCATCTCCGTCACCGAGTACTCTACTCTCAACGGCATCTCATCGTACATTTTACGCTCGATCAGTCCGAACTTCTCGAGCTTTTTGAGTTGGGATGAGAGGGTCGCGTTCGTCATCTTCGGCAGTTTTCTTTGAAGCTCGTTGAAGCGGATAGGCCCGTCGCAGATGTGGTGCATCATCAGCATTGCCCACTTGCCCTGCAGGAGCACCTGTGTCGTCGTAAAGGGACAGATCCCGAACAGTTCAACATCCATATGATCACCTCAGTTTAATAATCTGTTGCGGTTTAATTTTATGAACCAATAGTAACATAAGTTGAAATTTGTGACAAGTACCATTTTTTCTGATACCAAGTATCTTTGAAGATACCGCCAGTGTGTGAAGGGCGACAAGAAGATGCCGCTGGAGGATCTGATCGCCACCGCCACCCGATTGATCTGCGGCGGGCTGAGAGAGTATATAAAAGAATAAATGCATTATCTTTCGATACTCATTTGTAAAGAATCCCCTTATAGTAGTTCAATCTACCATAAGGGGAACTTTGATTACCTCCATTTTTATATTACTTTAATTATGCAATTACAATTCCATTCCCATCAGCATGACCTCGGATTCTCTCTTGAAGCCGTAACGCTCATAAAACTCGGGCAGGAAACCGTCGTGCTGTGTGATCAGATGAACACCTGCAATCCCTCGCCGTTTCATTTCTGATATACATTCTGTGAGCAGTTTTTTGGCGATTCCTTGACCTTGATGATCGGGGTGAACAGCGAGATCGTTTATCTCGAATGTTCGTCCGTAATGGAACAGCATCGAGCTGCCGAGGATAAATCCGACGACTTCGCCGTCGATCAGGTATTCTAAGCCGTATGACTGCTTCGATTCCATTATCTCTCTGACATGTATCTGAGCGTCCTCGGCTTTCCAGTTATCATTCCACGGCTCACCGGAAAAAGCCTTTGCGTAGATCTCGCCGTATTGTCTAATATGCTCCAAAGAGCAAACCTGTATCATGTGTTGCATACTCTTTTAACTACTTATTCACATAAATCAGAATTTGTTGGAATGGTTTACATAGTACTTTGGATTATAAAAGTCACATCTTCGTTCGCTTACATTGACAAACTAACGCCATTAGCATATAATATAACTAATAGCATTAGTTTATGCGAGAGGGGAAATTTTATGCCACGAAACGGATTATCGAAGGAAAAGGTGGTTAAAGCGGCTGCTGCATTGATCGAGCAGTCCGGCACCAGCGATTTTTCCATGCGAGCATTAGCAGACAGTTTGAACATCAAAACTGCATCACTTTATAACCATGTGCAGAGTATGGAAACCCTGATGATAGAAGTATGTACTTATGCATTGCAAATGCAGCGAGAAACAGAAATGAATGCTGTTGAAGGAAAAACAGGCACAGCTGCGATTATGGCTCTTGCAAACGCCTATCGACGGTTTGCAAAAGAACATCGACAGCTTTATCATTTGATTACGAATACTGCTGTGGCCTGCGGAGAACAAATCAGCGAGATTCAACAATGCATCGTAGAGCCGTTTCTGAATGTATTGGAAAACACATCTTTTACAGAAACAGAAAAAATCCACTGGCAGCGAGTGCTTCGTGGGATTGTCCACGGCTTTGTATCTCAAGAAGATGTCGGTTTCTTCTCCCATCTTCCGGCCACTGTGGATGACAGTTTTCAAACGGCAATTCAGTGTTATATTGATGGCTTGGAACAGGCAGAAAACAGGAAGCGGGTATGAGCACAAGTATGGAAAAAGAACAGATATTTTCTTCTGCACCGGTAGGGAAAGCGGTGATTTCGTTGGCGATTCCTACAGTGATCGCCCAGCTGATCACTGTGGTTTACAATATGGCGGATACCTTTTTTATCGGTCAGCTTGGCGACCCGAATCAGGTAGCTGCCGCCACCCTTGCAATGCCGGTGTTTATGTTTTTGACAGCCTTTGCAAACCTGTTCGGTATAGGTGGTGCCAGCATGATTTCCAGGTGCCTTGGTGCAGGAAATCGTGAAAAAGCAAAGTACACCTCTGCTTTTTGTATCTGGTCAGCCACTGCAGTGTCCTTCTGCTTTGGCGTTGCCTTGGTATGGATGAAGGACACTCTGTTGCCAATTCTGGGGACGAATGCGGACACATCCGAATATTGCGCATCCTATATTTTCTGGACGATTGGCGTTGGCGCAGTTCCTACTGTATTGAATGCCGAGCTTGCTCATCTCGTTCGTTCGGAGGGCTACTCCGGGCAAGCCAGTTTCGGTGTTGCATTCGGCGGTATCTTAAATATCATCCTCGACCCAATTTTTATTTTTGTATTCAAAATGGAGATTGCGGGTGCAGCCATTGCCACCATGTTGTCCAATGTTGCTGCAACCATTTATTTCTTCGTTTTTCTGTTCAAAATCAGAAAAACAAGCACCATCACACCATCTCCCAAATACTTTACCTTGCGACATAGCATCCCGGCGGAGGTGCTGGCCGTTGGTCTGCCCAGCTTTGTGATGACTCTGATGAGCACCCTCTCTAATCTGACATTGAACAAGATGATTTCCAGCTACTCTAATGAAGCAGTAGCAGGCATGGGCATTGCCAAGAAAATCGACTTGATGGCCTTCGCTATCGCCCAAGGTATGACACAAGGCACACTGCCATTGATTGGTTATAATTACAGTTCCGGAAATCGAAAACGAATGCTGTCGGCTCTAAAAGTGCTGCTGATCGACTGTTTGGTGATCGCTTTTGCTGGTATGGCACTTATGTTCTTTGGCGCAACCCCTATTACCCGTTGCTTTATCAATGATGCAGCAACCGTAGAATACGGACGAACCTTCCTGCGGATCGTCTGCCTCGCCTGTCCTACCACAGCATTAAATTTCCTTGCTATCACCATCTTTCAGGCAACAGGACAAAAGGTTCAGCCTTTGATCCTCTCTCTGCTGCGAAAAGGCGGTCTGGACATTCCGATGATGCTACTGTTTAATGGCATTGCCGGAATCAGTGGTATTGCATGGGCAACACCGCTGGCAGATATGCTGGCTTTGGTTGTTTCCGCAGTTCTGATTGTACCGTATTTGAAAAAGCTGACAAGGGAGCAACCAGTAGATAAATACATTTCCTAATACTGGATACATGAGAAAGACCGCTGACTATTTTTTCGCAGAGTAGTCAGCGGTCTCAAATTATAGACAAAAATCAGTGGAAATGCTCTGTGTTACATTTTTCACCAAAGACACTTTCTAAACTAATCCTATCTTTTAGCATTTTACATTTCTTCCCCATAACTTCAAGTTTTCCGAACTGCTCAACAAATCGGAATTTAGCGCGTCAGCATTTCGATTGCTTCTTCCTTGGTGGAAACAAAAAACACACTCTTGCCTTTGTTGCTCTCATAGATAAAATCCTTGAGAGGTTTACTGGTATAGCGAGAGTAATCACCATAAATTGCAATACGCCCGCCATAGTTGGTGTACTTTTGCAGAATCTCACCTGCAAGGCCAGTGCTGAGGATGAAAAAGTCCTCAACGATCAGTCTTTTGTCAATTACGATATTCTTTGTGCCTGCATCATACTTTGCAGTCATAAGCACATCAAGTGCAGACTGTGCATCTACAAATACCTTTTCATCGCTGTTTATAACAGCACACATGATGTTGTTCTTCTCAACGGTTTGGATGGTCATTTATATCACCTCGTCAAATCCCGATTTATCGCACTACCGGCAAAAAGCAACGCTGAGCGGATTTTCCGTTCAGCGTTTTGCTTTATCTGTTAGTGCTTCTTTAATTTGACCGAGAACACGGCGATCGCGGCAACCAGCAATACGACAGCGTAGCCGATCACCCACCACAGGTCGGGCATGATGGCGGAATAGTCGCCCGCGGCAGCGGCTCTCGCGGCGGCAACCGCGTGAGAGAACGGCAGACAGTCAGCGACCTTCTTGAACGCGCCGCCTACCATAGCAGTATCGAACCAGATGTTGGAGAACCACGCGGAGAGGTTGGTCAGCAGAGCGCCGCAGACGCCGCCGACAGCCTTCTCACTGAGGATGGTGCCGAACAGCAGTCCCAGCGCGATGAATACCAGAGCGATCGGGATATTCACCGCAACCGCTAAGAAGATATTCGCGGAAAATTCCAAACCGAAGATCATCGCCGCAAGATAGCAGATCACGCTCTGAATGATCGCCATCGGGATCATCGGCAGGGTGTAGCCCAAGATGAAGTCGGACGGCTTCAAAGGGGATGTGAACAGTCTTAATACAAAGCTGGTCGTTCTGTCCTTTGCGATCAGCATGGACGAGAACAGAGACAGAAAGCTCAGTCCGAATACGGTGATACCGGGCGTGAGCTTTTCGATCTGGAACAGATCGGGACCGTAGCCCTGCGGAATACTCTTGTTAATCATCGACAGCAGTACCAGCAGGACGATCGGGAACGCGATACCGAAGATCAGGGTGAGGATATCGCGGAGGATTTCTTTTGTATTGCGTGAAGCAAAGGTCAACATTCTCATTTTATATTTCTAATATCCGACAAAAGCTCGATAATCTTTGCGGTTTGATTTCCATGTAGCTTTGTTGTCGTCCTTGGTAGGCGCCAGCCTACCTTCGTCCTTCGTCGCGCTACATAAAAATCATCCTCACAAATCTTGATCTTCCTTTTTATCGTATATTAGAATTCACCTCCTCTGCCAGTTTGATAAATGCTTCTTCAAAATCGTCACAACCCGCTTTCGCTTTCAGTTCTGCGGCAGTTCCCTCGGCGCACAGTACGCCCTTTGCCATGATGCCGATACGGTCGGAAAGGCTCTCAGCCTCTTCAAGGTAATGCGTCGTCAGGATAATGGTCATCTTGCCTTTGAGCTTTTCGATCACGCTCCACAATTCTCTACGGGCGAGGACGTCGAGACCCAAAGTCGGTTCGTCAAGAAACAGCACCTGCGGCTGGGTGATCAGCGCCATCGCGATGCTCAGCCTGCGCTGCCAGCCGCCGGATAAAGTTGCGGCACGGCTCTTTTCGATCTCCTGCATGGAGAATTCTTCAAGGATCTGATCTGTCTTTTCACGCGCCTGCTTTTTATCACAGCCGTAGATACGGGCGATGAATTCAAGGTTCTCGCGCACGCTCAGCTTCGCGGCGACCGCGGTCTCCTGCGGGGACACGTTCATGATCGCCTTGACCTGATCGGCTTCTTTGACGACGCTGTGACCCATCACAAAAGCGTCGCCCGAAGTGGGCTGCGTCAGGCAGGACAGCATTTTGATGGTGGTGGACTTGCCCGCGCCGTTCACGCCTAAGAGAGCGTACAGCTCGCCCTGATGAACTGTCAGATCCAAGCCTTTGACCGCTGTTTTGTCCTTATACTTTTTGACTAAGTTTTCGGTTCTGATAGCTTCCATAATTTCTCCCTCATTTCTTTTGACAAGTCAGATTATACATGAAAAGAACCCGGATTTCTACCAACCCGAGTTAACCGATTTTGTTCAAAATAGTAGCAGCGCCGCTCCGATCGGAACAGCACTGCCTGTCAGTGTATGTATTATTTCTTTTTGAACAGATTTCCTAAGGAGATCTTCGCCAACGCGATACCGCCCTTTGCCGTATCGCCCATCACCATCAGTCGGTCGCCGGGCTTGATCCCGAACACCTCGCGGGCATACTCGGGGATCGTCACCTGACCGTCCTTGTCCATCTTCACCATACCGAAGATATATTTGCCCTCGGTGGTGTTCGCGTTGACATCCATGCCCTCGAGCGACATGGAAACCAGCGTGTCGATCGACAGCTCATAATGCTCCGCGATCTCACGACATTTTTGCAGATCGGGAGTGCTCTCGCCGCTCTCCCACTTCGCCACGCTCTGGCGCGATACGCCAAAGCGTTCGGCAAATTCCTCCTGACTGAGGTTTTCCTGCTTTCTGAGAAAACGGATATTGGCGTCTATCATGGTGTTCATCCCCTTTGGGTTTATTTTATCAAAAAACCAAATGATTTTCAAGCAAAATCTATACCTGTCTCATCGGACCGTAGTAAATGATCTTCTTATTGAATCCGATGATCGGAAGGAACACATACGGCAGGAACAGCAGACCCCATGCCCACGCGCTCTTCAAACCGAACGCGAACGCCATGCGCTTATAGAGCTGATATTCTTTCACGATCGCCAAAACAACAAAGACCAGAGAGCCTAAGATCATCAGGATACCGAGGATCGTCATAATAACGCTTACAGCATACGCCGCGCCGTAGCCGATGCCGGCAGCCATGATCCCGCCGATGACAGCGAGGACATCGCCGAGGATAAAGGCGCCGAGATACACACCGAGATAGATGATCACACGCCAGAACTCTTTGACTTCCCACAGTTTTTCAAACAGCACATACAGGTTGTAAAAAGGAATGATCCCTTTCCAGCCGGGCATGTGCATTTTCTTGAAGGTGAACCAATTTCCGACCAGTTCCGCCGCCACTAAAACATAAGACGACACGGAAGCCATCATTGCGAAAATTACCCAAAATATGGAAGCAAACGCGGCTGCTCCGCTATAAACTGACATAACTACCATCCTTTCAAAAGTAGATTTATATGATTATGATTCTAACAACGGTTTCAGATATTGACCCGTGAAGGAATCTTCACAAGCGGCGATCTCTTCGGGAGTACCCTCGGCGACCACCGTACCGCCCATGTCGCCGCCCTCGGGACCGAGGTCAATGATGTGGTCGGCGGTTTTGATCAGCTCGAGGTTGTGTTCGATGACGATGACAGTGTTGCCCGAATCCACCAGCTTGTGCAATACCTCGACCAGACGGTGAACGTCGGCGATATGCAAACCCGTGGTCGGCTCGTCAAGGATATAGACCGTCTTGCCTGTCGCGCGCTTAGAAAGCTCCGTAGAAAGCTTCACGCGCTGGGCTTCACCGCCAGAGAGGGTCGTCGCGGGCTGACCGATCTTGATGTAGCCTAAGCCCACGTCATAGATCGTCTGGAGTTTGCGCTGGATCTTCGGGATGTTCTTGAAGAACTCCAAGCCTTCTTCCACGGTCATTTCGAGGACGTCGTGGATCGACTTGCCCTTGTACTTGACCTCTAAGGTCTCGCGGTTGTAGCGCTTGCCCTTACAGACCTCGCAGGGTACGTAGATATCGGGCAAAAAGTGCATCTCGATCTTGATGATACCGTCGCCCTGACAGGCTTCGCACCTGCCGCCCTTGACGTTGAAGGAATAGCGGGACGAGTTATAGCCGCGCATTTTGCTGTCGGTGGTGGAGGCGTAGAGGTTGCGGATGTCAGTGAATACGCCGGTGTAGGTCGCGGGGTTCGAACGCGGGGTCTTGCCGATGGGACTCTGGTCGATGTTGATGACCTTGTCCAGCGCGTCGATCCCCTCGATGGACTTAAACTTGCCCGGCGTGCACTTCGCGCGGTTGAGCTCGCGGGCGAGGTGCTTGTATAAGATTTCGTTAATCAGGGAGCTTTTGCCTGAGCCGGAAACGCCGGTCACGCAAACAAATTTCCCTAAAGGAATTTTAACGTTGATGTTTTTCAGATTATTCTGCTCAGCACCCTTGATCGTCAGGAACTTGCCGTTCCCCTTTCTCCTGCTCTCAGGAAGAGGGATTGAACGCTTACCGCTGAGGTACTGACCCGTCATGGAGCCTTCACACGCTTCGATATCCTTCACGGTGCCCGTCGCAACAATCTCGCCGCCGTGAACGCCCGCGCCCGGACCGATATCGACGATGTAGTCAGCGGCTCGCATGGTGTCCTCGTCATGCTCAACGACGATGACGGTGTTGCCGATATCACGGAGCTTTTTGAGGGTGCCTAACAGCTTATCGTTATCCCGCTGGTGCAGACCGATCGACGGCTCGTCAAGGATGTATAATACGCCCATCAGCGCGGAGCCGATCTGGGTCGCGAGACGGATACGCTGGCTTTCGCCGCCCGACAGAGTCGCCGAAGCGCGGGATAAGGTCAGATATCCGAGTCCGACCGACTTGAGGAAGTTCAGGCGGGACTTGATCTCGTTGAGCACCTCTCCCGCGATCATGCGGTCACGCTCGCTGATCTGGATGGTATCGACAAATTCGAGGATCTTCACGACAGACATGTCGCACAGCTCGGCAATGTTCATCCCGCCGACCGTCACCGCTAAGGAGATCGGCGACAGACGCTTGCCGTTACACTCGTCACAGGGGATCTCGGTCATGAAGCTCTGTATCTCTTCCTTGATCCACTGTGAACCCGTATCTTTGAAGCGGCGTTCAAGGTTCGGGATAATACCCTCGAACTCGCGGTACATTTCGCTCTGATTGAACGGCGTGCGGCGGATCAGGTGGAGCTTCTCCCCCTTCGTGCCGTAGAGGATCGCGTCGACAGCCTTCTTAGGCAGATCCTTGATCGGCGTAAAGTAATCAAAGCCGTATTTTTCGGACAGACCGTCCATGTACATCTGGGCGATCGTATTGCCCTCCATCGCCCAGCCGGAGCCTTTGATACCGCCCTGAGAGATCGTCTTGCCCGGATCGGGGATGATCAGCGCGGGATCGACGCGCAGGAACACGCCTAAGCCCGTACACTTCGGGCACGCGCCGAACGGATTGTTGAACGAGAACATGCGCGGTGCAAGCTCGTTGACGCTGATCCCATGCTCGGGACAGGCGTAGTTCTGGGAGTAGAGGATATCCTCGCCGTCCACGACGCTGATGAGCACCAAGCCGTCAGCTAATTTCGACGCGGTCTCAAGGCTGTCGGACAGGCGGGAACGGATGCTCTCCTTGATCACCAGACGGTCGACAACGATCTCGATACTGTGCTTTTTATTCTTTTCAAGAACTATATCCTCGCTCAGATCGTACATGATACCGTCGGCTCTGACGCGGGCAAAGCCCGATTTGCGGGCGGAATCAAAGACGCCCTTATGCTAGCCCTTTTTGCCGCGGATCATCGGCGCGAGGACTTGTATCTTCGTACCCTCGGGCATCGACAAAATGCTGTCGGCGATCTGGTCGACAGTCTGCTGGCTGATTTCGCGTCCGCACTTGGGACAGTGCGGAATACCGATACGCGCGTAGAGCAGTCGGAAATAGTCGTAGATCTCCGTGACCGTGCCGACCGTGGAACGCGGGTTTTTGGACGTCGTTTTCTGGTCGATGGAGATCGCGGGCGACAGACCGTCGATCGAATCCACCTCGGGCTTTTTCATCTGTCCGAGGAACATCCTCGCGTAGGACGACAGGCTCTCAACATAGCGGCGCTGACCCTCGGCGTAGATGGTATCGAAGGCGAGGGAGCTTTTGCCTGAGCCGGATAAGCCCGTCAGCACGACCAGCTTGTCGCGCGGGATCTCTAAATCAACATTTTTCAGATTGTGCTTTTTCGCACCTTTTATCACAATTTTATCTTGCATTCTCTATCACTTCAATTGCAGAAAAGTCTCCCTCAGATGAGGGAGGCTTTCTATTATTATTCTTCTGTAGAATTATCATCTGTTGCATCCGGTTCATCGACCTCGACAGGCTCTACATAAGTGCCTGCCATGACTTCGGCAAAGACGTCGCCGGACATCTTCTCATGCTTCATCAGATATGCCGCGGTCTCATGGAGCTTCGACATATTGGAGTTGAGGATATCCTCGGTCTTTTTGTAAGCGTCGGTGATGATGCGGTGAACCTCCTCGTCGATCTTGTTGGCGGTCTCCTCGGAGTAGTTCTTCACCTGACCCATATCGCGACCGATAAAGACTTCGTTGCCGCCGGAGGTGTAGTTGATCGGACCTAAGGAGTCGGACATACCGTACTTGACGACCATGTTGGTCGCGGTCTTGGTAGCCTTCTCGATATCGTTGGACGCACCGGTGGAGATATCGCCCATGACGAGCGCTTCCGCGACACGGCCGCCGAGATCGACCACGATCTCTTCCTCCATCTCACGTTTGGAGCGGTAGCTTCTATCCTCGGTCGGCAGAGGCATGGTGTAGCCGCCTGCCATACCGCGCGGGATGATGGAGATCTGGTGGACAGGGTCCTGCGTCTCGCAGGCGTAGAAGCAGATCGCGTGACCCGCTTCATGATAGGCGGTGAGCTTCTTCTCGTGGTCGTTCATGACCTTCGATTTCTTCTCGGAGCCGACGACAACCTTAATCGCCGCTTCTTCGATCTCCGCCTGCGTGATCGCCTTCTTATCCTTGCGGGCGGCAAGCAAAGCCGCTTCGTTCAACAGGTTCGCAAGATCAGCGCCGGTAAAGCCTGCCGTCTGCTTCGCGACGTTTTTAAGCTTGACGTCGGGAGACAGGGGCTTCTCGCGGGAGTGTACCTTGAGGATCGCTTCACGGCCGTTGATGTCGGGATAACCGACCATGACCTGACGGTCAAATCGACCGGGACGCAGCAGCGCGGGGTCGAGGATGTCGGGACGGTTGGTCGCCGCGATCATGATAACGCCTTCGTTCGCGCCGAAGCCGTCCATCTCGACCAGCAGCTGGTTGAGGGTCTGTTCACGCTCATCGTGACCGCCGCCGAGACCCGTACCTCTCTGACGGCCGACAGCGTCGATCTCATCGATGAAGATGATACAGGGAGAATTCTTCTTCGCGGTCTCAAACAGATCGCGCACACGCGAAGCGCCGACGCCGACGAACATCTCGACGAAGTCCGAACCGGAGATTGAGAAGAACGGAACGCCCGCTTCACCCGCTACCGCTTTAGCGAGCAGGGTTTTACCCGTTCCGGGAGGTCCGACGAGCAGTACACCCTTGGGAATACGCGCGCCGAGCTTGTTGTATTTATCGGGGCTCTTGAGGAATTCGACGATCTCTTCGAGCTCTTCTTTCTCTTCATCCGCGCCCGCGACGTCTTCAAAGGTGGTCTTTTTCTTCTCGTCGGTCTGATTCTTGAACTTCGCCTTGCCGAAATTCATTTCACGACCGCCCATGCCGCCGCCCATACGGCGCATGACGAAGAACCAGAACAGCACCAGCGCGATGACGAGGATCGCGGTGGGGATCAGCTCGAGCCAGAAGGAATTGTCGCTCACGGGAGTGAGGTCGTATTTCATCGGCGCCTTGGGATGCTTCTTGTTGTACTCGGCGATATCATCCTTGACGTCGTCCCAGAAGGTGTGCCAGTCCATGATCTTATGGGTGATCACCTTGTCGTCGTCGAGCTTTAACTGGATCTTGGTGGAAGAACCGCTGCTCTCGACCTTGAATTCGGTGACCTGCTGTTTGTCAAAATAGCCCATTACCTCGGAATAAGTGGTGGTATCCTTCGGCTGTTGAGACAGAACGAAAGTCATGATCAGTATCACGATGATCGGAATACCGAGGTAGATCAGCAGACTTCTCACCTTGCCGGAATTGCTGTTTTTGTTATTATCTTTCAATATACTTCACTCCTTAGTGTGCCAGTGCTTCCTTTGGATAGCCAGCCGAGAATAAATCCTAACCCGCTGCAAATGGCGATATTTCGGCAATTTTCGGCTTATCAATCTTGGCAGGCGCCAGCCTGCCTGCACTTTCTGCACCGAAACTTGCTCGAAATCTCGCTCATTTTCAGTCCTTTGGAGTTTTGCCGGAGCAGATTTTCGTCTGATCGCGGCAAAACCACAGCTAATCCTCGACGGATTAGCGAGGATTTTAACAAAGAGCAGGCGGAAATCTGCCCGTCAAAACCGGGTTCGGATTTGTTCTCGGTTGGCTAACTTACGCATATATTTCAGGCTTTAAAACCCCTATGTACGGCAGATTGCGGTAATACTCCTGATAATCCAGACCGTAGCCTACCACAAATTCATCGGGTACGTCAAAGCCGATATAATCGACGTCGATCTCCACCTCGCGGCGGGAGGGCTTGTTCAGCAGAGTGCAGATACGCACTGACTTCGCGTTCTTCGCGGCAAAGTACTTGCCGATGAAGTTCAGCGTGTTGCCGCTGTCGATGATGTCCTCGACGATGATAACGTTTTTATCATCTATAGGTTCTGACAAATCCTTGATGATATTCACGCGGCCGGTGCTCTTGGTACCTTTTCCATAGCTGGAAACACACATGAAATCGATCTTGCACATCATGTTGATGTTTTTCAGCAGATCCGCCATGAACTGGACACTGCCCTTCAGAAGTCCGACCAGAACGATGTCCTCTTCTCCGGCATAGTCCTGCTCGATCTGAGCGGCTAAGCGCTTGGCGGCTTCATGGATCTCTTCTTCTGTAATTAAAATCTTTTCCAAATCCTTGTGCATGTTCTATCCCCCGATAATGATATATTCCCCGTCACGGGTCAAATCAGCTTTTCCCTGCGCCGAGGTACCGACGCCCTGTATCCACAAGATGGTGGAGCCGTTTGCAATAACAGGGATCGTATCGCGCAACTCGCGCGGGATCTTCAATTCGTTCATCAGCTTTTTCAGCGTTTTTGTCACGCCGCGCCGCCGGTCGGTGAAGGTGTCCCCCGCTCTGCGGCAGCGTATCAAGGTATCACAGGATATTATATCACACGGGATACCGTGATTTAATAATAAATTGTTAATTTTTTCACTGTCCGCGTCGATTTTCGGTACGACCTCAAACAGCTTTCCGTCACGGATAGTGACGCGCGTGCCGTGCGTTTGCAGATACTCGATCAGCGGTACGCAGAATTGCTCCGTACCGAGAGTATCGGGCACGATACGCAGGATCCCCTGTGCGCAGGAGGCGGTAAAACCGCCGCCGAGATTTACCGCGCCGTTTCGGCGCATCGCTTCTATTATAAGCGCAATATGCCGAAAGTCAACCGGCGCACGGGCATTTTCCAGAACTTTTTTGACGGCGTATTTCAGCACGATCGGCTCGAGCCGTAATAAACTCCCGCAATCGTAGCCGTATGACGTCTTAGCGTTGTTTAATTCCTTTTCGGAAATTTGATTAAAATATTCATCCGCTTCACGCATAACGGCGGAAGTGTTCGCGATACTCTCCCCAACGCTCGGATTCAGCTCCCCCAGAACAGGCATGACCTGATGGCGGAGCTTGTTGCGGGTGTAGTCGTCGGAGAGATTGGTGGAGTCCGTGACATACATCAGCCCGTTTTCCCTGCAATATTCCTCGATCTCACCGCGGGAAACGCACAGGAGCGGACGGATGATGTGATCCCGCCTGACGGGAATACCGCTCAGCCCGCCGATCCCCGCACCGCGTGTCAGGTTCCAGAGGACGGTCTCGGCGTTGTCATCACGGTGGTGGGCAGTCGCGATCTTAGCGCCGCCTAAGCCGCGTGCGGCTTTCTCTAAAAAACCATAACGAAGATTTCTGCCGCAAAGCTCGGCGCTCTCGCCTGTCTTTGAAGCTATGGAGGGGACGTCGGCTTTCTCATGATACAGTGAGATACCCTGCCGCTCACACAGCGCTCTTACAAATTCTTCGTCACGATCGGCTTCCTCTCCGCGGATACCGTGGTTGAAGTGCGCGGCATAGATTTCAAAATCATATTCTTCTTTCAAAGAAATAAAAATATGAAGCAACGCAACGGAATCTGCCCCGCCGGAGAGCGCGACAAGTACCTTATCGCCCTTTTCCAAAAGGTTCTGTTCAGCGATAAAATGACCGACCGTTTTCAGCATATCATCACTCATGACTGCGGTCTTGTCCGGTAAAGCGCATGAACTCGCCCTGCCAGTGGAGCTTGACGATGGTGGTCTCGCCGTGGCGGTTCTTGGCGACGATACACTCGCCGCTGTTCTGATCGACAGCCGCCTGTACGGTTTCAGCGCCCTTTTCACGCTCATAATAGCCGTCGCGGTACAGGAACAGCACGATATCCGCGTCCTGCTCGATCGAACCCGAGTCACGCAGGTCAGAAAGCTGCGGGCGGTGATCCTGACGCTGTTCCGACGCACGACTGAGCTGACTCAGGCAGATGACGGGAACGTTGATCTCTTTCGCTAAAATTTTGAGGTTTCGCGTCAGCTCAGAGATCTCCTGCACACGGTTGCCGTCGCGGCGTCCCGTGGACATCAGCTGGAGATAGTCAATCACGACGAGGTCGACATTTTTCAGCCGTCTGAGCTTCGCCTTCATCTCGGGCACGGTGATACCCGGGGTATCGTCAAGGTACATATTGGCGTTTTTCAGCACATCGCCCGCGCCGATCAGACGGTTCCATTCCTCCTGACTCAGGCGGCCTGTACGCAGCTTGGTACCGCCGACGAGCGCTTCGGATGAAAGCAGTCGGGACGCGAGCTGTTCCTTGGTCATTTCCAGCGAGAAGAACGCGACGGTTTTCTTCGAAATAACGCTGACGTTGCGCGCGATATTCAAGGCGAACGAGGTCTTACCCATACCGGGACGCGCAGCCAACAGGATCAGGTCGGAGCGGTTCAGACCGGTGATGACGCGGTCGAGGTCGCCGATCCCTGTCGAGACGGGCTTGATGCTCTCGTCGTCACGGTTGAGCATGTCGAGACGGTCGAAGGTCTGGAACAGCACCTCATCGATCCGCTGTAAGCCTTGGATGTTTTTGCCGCGGCGGATGTCAAAGATCTTCTGCTCCGCGGAGTCGATCAGCATTTGCGGCTCCATCTCGCCGTCTGAGCTGTCCTCGATGATGTCGCGTGCCGCGGTCATCAGCGCTCTGACGTCATATTTATCCCGCACGATACGGGCGTAGTTCTCGACATTCGTGATAGACGGACAGCTCTGCGCAAGCTGGACAAGATACGTCTTGCCGGAAGCATCGTCAAAGTCGCGTTCCATCTTCAGTGTTTCGAGCACGGTGATCTGATCGACCGCCTTGCCCGAGGTGAACATCGCCATCATCGCCGCGTAGATGGTGCGGTGATTCGCGAGGTAGAAGTATTCGGACGACGGCAGGATCTCCGCGACGCGGGCAATGGCGTCGGGCTCCATGAGGATAGCGCCCAGCACCGCCTGCTCCGCTTCGGGCGAGAACGGCAGCCGCAGTCCGTTATAGATCGTAGATGTATTATTATCTGGCATGGTTTTTTCCTTCTAACGGTAAATAATCATAAACAGGAATCGGGTGCGGGCATAGTCCGCCCGCAACTATTCACCATTCACTATTCACTAAAGTCATGCTTTCTCTACCGAAATGGTGCAGTGAGCGGTGATACCGGAGTAGAGCTTGATCTCAGCCTCATACTCGCCGAGGTTCTTGATGTCGTCCTTAAGGTTCACCTTGCGCTTGTCGACATCGACATGCTTCTGACGCTTGACTTCGGCGGCGATCTCCTTCGCGGTGATACTGCCGAAGAGCTTGCCGCTCTCCCCCGCCTTCGCCTTGATGACGAACTTGGAGCCTTCCAGCTCCTCCTTCGCCTTGTTCGCGGCGGCGATCGCGGTATCGATCTTATACTGCTTGCTCTGCTCGGCGTTGCGGAACTCGTTCATTGCCTGAGCGTTCGCTTCCTTCGCCATGTTCTTCGGGAACAGGAAGTTGCGCGCGTAGCCGTCGGATACATTGACCAGCTCGCCCTTCTTTCCCAGACTTTTGACGTCCTGTAACAAAATGACTTTCATTTATATTCCTCCATTTATATTAAGAAAATTGATAATCCTTTAATACCTCGGTCAGTTTTTCCTTGGCTTCCTGCAGTCCAACATCGCGCAGCTGTACCGCTGCCATCGTCTGGTGACCGCCGCCGCTGAGGGCTTCCATCACCAGCTGAACATTGATCTTGCCGAAGGAACGTGCCGAGATGTTGACCGTCCGCGCGTCGATCCGCGAGATGACGAACGATGCGTAGGTATCCTGAATGGACAGCAGATCATCCGCTGCCTGCGCGCAGACAAGGCGGGAATTGCGCATGCTTTCATCCGCCACGGTGACCGCGCAGTGGTTGACGATCTGAGCGGAAGAGACCAGTCGGCTCTTATCGCGGTAATTTTCGAGAGAATTCGCGAAAACGTTGCGCACAGCCACGGTATCGGCGCCTTTCTTGCGCAGGTACGCGGCGGCTTCAAAGGTGCGCACACCTGTATTGATGACAAAGTTCTTGGTATCGAGCATGATACCTGCCAGAAGCGCTTCTGCCTCATTGTGGTTCAGCACGTCGTCGGCAAGGTACCCGACGACCTCGGTGACCAGCTCGGACGCGGATGAAGCGCTGGGTTCATGCAGGAAGATACTCGCTGTGTCGATAAAGTTGACCATCTTGCGGTGGTGGTCGATGATGATGACATTGCCGCAGTTCTTGAACAGCCTATCATCCTCGATGAAATCGGGAGAATGGGTATCCACGATAAAGAGCAGAGTTCGCGGACCGGAATGTAACACACCGCTCTCGGGAGAGATAAACATATCGTGACGGTTCTCTCTGAGGCGGTCGATCATATCCCGCGCCATCGTGTGCTCCGTATCGGTGACGATATGGCAGGTCTTGCCGTATTTCTTGGTCACCAGAGCATACATGCCCGCGGCGGCTCCGATACAGTCAAGGTCAGAGAAGCGGTGACCCGTGATGAGCACCCTGTCAGCCTGCGCGATCGCTTCGGCGATCTGCTGGGACACGGCGCGCACCTTGACCTTGGAGGTTTTTTCAACGCCCTTCGCGACGCCGCCGTAAAAGACGTAGTCGCTGCCTGTGAGGACGGCGACCTGATCGCCGCCTCTGCCCAGCGCCATATCAAGGGCACGCTTTGCCTGGGACGCGCTTTCGGTCAGGGTCGGGCTGTCATGACCGACGCCGATGGACAGCGTCGCGGGACGGCCCTGATAACTGATCGCGCGGATATCGTCGAGCAGGCGGAACTTGTTCTCCATCTGACCGCGCAGTACGGCTTCTTCAAAAACGGCGATATAGCGGTTTTCGCCCAGCCTTCTGAGCAGGATATTGTGCTGTGTCGCCCAGCGGTACAGGAGGTTTTCCGCGGCAAGGTGCGCCGCGGCGGCTTCCTGATCGGCGTCGGAGGAAAAGTCCTCGATGTTGTCGAATACGATCAGCGCCACACTGGTCTTGGTGTCGTTGAAGCGGTCGGCGATATTCTTGTAGTAGGTGTCGTCGACAAATTCAAACAGCATACCCGATTCCGTCTTACGGGCAAAGGTCGTGAAGCGGTTGCCCTTGTACTCCGTATCGAACACACCGCGCTTGACGGCGTCGTCGGGGGTGATACCGGAGATAAAACAGCTGATATGCATATTCACGCCCTCATACTCGTCGAGGAACATTTTGCGGAAACGCGAGTTGTAGGCGATCAGATCGCCGTGCGTTCCGCAGACGGCGACAGGCATGCTGATGGCGTCGAGTCCTTTTTCATCAGGCGAGAAGCACTCGCTCATCGCGTTCTTTGATACGTCGCGGATATAGAAGCGGAAACGCAGGGCGATGATGAACACCGCCGTGACAGCGACCGCGGTCACGCCGAGCTCCACAAAGCCGAGTATTGGGTTGTACATCATAGTCACGGCTGACATCGGAATCATCAGGACCGCGAGGATCAGACAGGCGGGGACCGCCGTCCATACATGTTTTTTCATATGTTACCTATCTGAGCATAGCGCTCAATTTCATAATACCTGACGCAGTAACAGCGCCGTTGTAATGGCTTGACAAGCGCCGTTTACCACAGCGAGTGCTGACCCTGCGCCTGCTTGTAAATGGTCATCGCGTCGTTGGACTGGATCTTGCCGTTATTGTTGACGTCGGCGCACTTTGCCGCGTAACCTGTCAGCTGATCCTCAGCTTTGCCCTGCGCGTGTTTATACGCGAGCATCGCGTCGTTAGACTGCACCTTACCATTGAGATTTGCGTCGCCGATGGGGTTGATCTGAGCGTTCACCGTCGTGTCGCCGTTAACAGTGACTGAATATTCGCGTGCAACATGATTCTTCTTCATTACTTTAAGCGTATAGTTGCCCGCGGGGATGTTGGTGAAGCTGAAATCGACCTCGTTACCGGTTATATACCGCATAGACGGGAAACTGCCGGCGGATTTAGATAACCATAAGCCTACGGAGTCGCCTTCATTCAAAAAGCTGGTGACAGTACCGCTGACGGTGTAGGTCGCAGACGATACCGGACAAGTATACCATGTGCTGACGGTGACGATAAATTTCGGAACATTGACAGAGACTGAGGCGGTCGCGCCGTTGATCGTCGCGGTCAGTCCCGAGGTCGCGAACTCATAGCCGCTCTGCGCCACCAATGACATCTGCACACGGTATTTCTCTCCCGCGACAAATTTATCGGTCTCAGGATTCAGCAGATCGCCGTTCTCCTTATACCATGCAACGTCGCCGTAACCGACCTTAGCCGCCGCGTAGCCGCAGTTTGCAGGGAGCGTATAATTCATAGTAGGTTTCGCGTCCGGGACAGGCTCGGTGATACCGGTGACGGTAAGGGTTGAGATCGGGGTATTTTTCTTATAATTCGCTTTGACTGAAACGTCACTGTCGCCTAAAGTAAAGGAAGCGTTTGTCGCAACGGTAGGATCTGCGATCGTAACACCGCCGGAAAGGACTTCCCATTTGGTGAAGGTGTAATCGTCCTTTTTCGGTGCGGTCAAAAACACCTTGTCGCCTTTCTGTGCTTTGATCTCGCTTCCCTCCTGACCGTAGCTGTATGCTGTGCCGCCGTCTACGGTGATCGTGTGATAAGAATAGTAAAACAATGCACTGCAAACAGTTCCGTCATATCCATCCGCAGTCACGACCAAACGCACATACTTGCCCAGCATATCCCTGCCGACGCCGCGCAGCGTCGCACTGTTATCAGAGCCGGGAACTACCTTTCCGTCATATGTATACATCCAATAATAATTGTAAACATAGGTGTTATCATAGTATTCCCATGTATATTTTAAAGAGGAAACCGGTATGTTGCAATCCGTAACGGTCGCATATATCCATTGTCCGGCGTTCGGTTCTCCGTCAGAGGGAACGCCGTCCAGATTAACGACGCCGCCAAGCCCCTTATAACCATTCGTTAACGCCTTTCCGGATACTAATTCACAATGATATGAAGCAAGATCATCTGCAACGTTCTCCTGCTGAGCCGCAAGAGTAAATTCATATTCAAAGTCATCAGTTATAAAACCTAACCATTCTTTGACATCTACGGTAATCGTATCATCTTGACGAGTAACAATATTATGAATGTTAAAATCTCTGTTTAATGTACCATCTTCATAAAAGGAACTGGGATTACCGTAGAAATTGATATCAAAGGAAATGACCTTAGACATGATAAAGTCGTAGAGTTGGTCGCCTTTGGGTCGTACAACAAAGACTCGTAAATCATAATGATCGGCGCCTGAAACCATGTGCCACTTGACTGACGTACCATCCCACCAAGCGCACATACCGCCCTGAGAGAAATTCTCAAGTGCCGAAGCAGACAGCGCCGTCATCGGCAGGGCGGTAAAGACCATCAGCAGCGCAAGGAAAATACAAAGCAATGATTTTTTCATGGGGATTCCTCCTTTATGAAGCAGTTGATATCTCCTAAGCCCCGACACGCGCGTCAAGGCTATATCAAAACAACAGAAAAAATGATAATTCGAATCCATTACCACAGCGGGTGCTGACCCTGCGCCTGCTTGTAAATGGTCATCGCATCGTTGGACTGGATCTTGTCGTTTTTGTTAACGTCAGCACACTGAGCCGCGTAGCCTGTCAGCTGATCGGCGGCGGCGCCCTGTGCGTGTTTATACGCGAGCATCGCGTCGTTGGACTGCACCTTGCCGTTGAGATTCACGTCGCCGACGGGATTGATCTGAGCGGTGATATGAAGCGGCTTGTTGGTGATAGTGAAGTCATAAGAACGGCTGACATGATTATTCTTTCTGACTGTCAGCTTATACTCTCCCGGGGCGAAAATGCCCACCCTGAAGTCGGCAGAGTTGCCGGTCAGAAACAGGGTCTTGCGCTTGAACGAGTCTTTCACCCACCAGATGACAGTGACCGTGTCGGTCTCATCGAGAAAGCTCGTCACATTTCCGTCGACGACATAGCCGATAAAATCGTTGACGGTAACCACCTCGCTGAGGACTTCGCCCTCATAATTGTAGGTTTTGCCGCCGCGCTCATAGGTACCGATGACCTTCACGCGGAACTTGCAGCCCTTGTCGATCTCATTTATTTTATAGGTCGAAGCATAGGAGACGTCTGCCCATACCGTTCCGTTGATACTGCGCTGCCATGCCACTCTGAGATTTTCTTTAGGGATCGTAGTGATCATGCCGCCGATCTCACGGCTGAGCGTATCGCCGACGTTCGCGTTATACTGATTGATATCCGCGTAACCTTCCAGGCAGAAGTGCAGGGTCGCGTTCAGCAGAGGAGCGTTGCCGGAAGCAAACTCCATGATGTCCCAATACTCGGGCGTATCATAAAAGTATACATCCTTCAGAGCGGTGTCGCCGCTGAAGGCGTTGGCGTCGATCTTGCTGATATAGCTCAGTTCAACCTTTTTCAGGGCAGTACAGCCGCTGAACGCTGATTTATGGAGCGTTTCATATACAGTGGTTCCAAGCCTGACCTCCGTCAGATCGGTGCAGGACTGAAAAGCGGATTCTCCGAGGATCTCGATGTTGGGCAGCTCAGCCTTTGTGATGTGCGATCCGCTGAACGCATAGGCGTTGATATTCGTCAGGAACCGAGATAAATAGGTGATCTCGACACCGGGGTTTTTGAATGCCGAATTGCCCACCGACGTCACGCTGTCAGGAACACTGACCTTGATACGGTATTGATATTTGCTCTGATCGGGCGCATACGCGATGAAAGCGCAGCTGCCGATATGATCCACACCGTCCGCAATCACGATCTCGGAGGTTTTCGGCAGATAGCTTTGCCACGGCGCTCCTGAGCGTCCGTTGCTGTCCGCCGTATAGTCATTCATGATGCCGTAGTAGCTGAACGAAGCGGCTTGGGGATCGGGCTCGATATAGATTTTATAACCCTCTGAGCCATAATCCCGCACCGACCAGCAGGTGCCGGCGCCGTCGCTGCCATCGGCGACGACGGAGTAGCCGGTATCGGCAGTATCCGTATCCGCCGCGTATGCCGTCATCGGCAGAGCGGTAAAGACCATCAGCAGGGTAAGGAAAATGCAGAGGATAGATTTTTTCATAAGGATTCCCTCCTTTAAATAGGGATAGTGTTATTGTGAGGGAGTGTAACGGCAGCGATCTCCTGTCGTACATGACGTTCACAGTCACAGAACTGTTCCGCTTCTCTTTCGGGTTTTACCACAGAGAGTGCTGACCCTGCGCCTGCTTATAGATCGCCATTGCGTCGTTTGACTGGATCTTGCCGTTGTTGTTGACGTCGGCGCACTTTGCCGCGTAGTCGGTCAGCTGATCCGTCGCATTTCCCTGCGCGTACTTATATGCGAGCATCGCGTCGTTCGACTGTACATTGCCGTTGAGGTTCGCGTCGCCGACGGGACAGATTTTTGCGCTGCGGCTCGTCTCACCGCTGACGGTAACGGAATAGTCGCGGGTCACATGGTTCTTCTTGCTGATCCGCATGGTGTAACTGCCCTCGGCGACCTTATCAAAATCATAAGTCACGCGGGCGCCGGAGCAGGTGCCGGTGTACTTCACCTCGCCCTTTTGCATCAGCTCGATCTTGATCGGCTCCGTCTCACTGAGGAAGCTGCGGACATACACGCTCAGCGGATAGCTCTGTCCGGAATCGGGACAGGTCATGATACCGCCGAAGGACGCCTGGTCAGGAAGAAAGATCATCTTGACGCCAACCAGACCATTCACGACCGAATGGTCGATATGAATGTAGTAATCTTCGCTTTCGGTGGTGATGTTGACGTCGACACGATATCGTTTGCCAGCCTGAAAAGTATCGGTAGGCAGCATCGTTCTGCCGAAATAGTTATCTCCGTCGTACAGCTCTTTCCATCTGACGCCGTTGATCTTGGTTTCGTCGTCGAACCGCAGATCACGGAGATAATGCACGCCATCGGGGAAAACCGGGTCATAATCGGGGTGTTCACCCTCGACAGGCGCGGTGATCGTCATGTACACGGTATTGATCAGCTCCTGGCAACGGTAAGTATGACGCCCGACCAGACGCTGAGATGTATTCTCAAGGCGCTCATAATAGTTGCTGCGGCTGTCGTGGATATACGCCTTCTCGGTGAAAGCATAGCCATCCTTCGCCTCAACCACCGCAACAGCGGTATAGGTCTTGCCGATCGGTCCGAAGATATCATCCTCGTCCATCTCTTCTCCCGTCTCATCGTCGATCCACCTGAACGAGGTGCAGGAATAGGCTCTCGGATTAGGATCGTTTCTGACAGATGTCGCAGCCGCCCTCCCCGCAAAGGGAAGATCGATCTCTATCGTCCCGATCTCAAATTGAAACGGCTTGCAGTCAAAGGTAAGGCTCACCGCACACTGCTGCTTGTTCTGCGACACCGGCGTGATCCGCTCCTGCGACTCATGAAAGCCGTGCATATAGTACAGATGGAAGCTGTCGCCGGTCGTAAAGCAGTAACCCTCCTTCGGCTGAAAGATCAGATCGGCAGTATATGACTTACCGTACTCAAAGGTATCATCCTCTGTCATCAGCTCGCCGGTCGCATCATCCGTCCAAGTGAAGCTGATCACCTCAACGTGACTGTTGTCGATATACTTCTGCTTCATCTTGGGATTCTCATATCTCTCCGGCTCATACACCGAAACCTTCAAGAACGTGATCTCCTCCGTCGCTGCGGCAGATACCGCGGGGCTCAGGACAGAGATCATCATCAAAACGATCAATAGAAAAGATAGAATAGATTTTTGCAAAGAGTCTTTCATGTTGTTATTTCCTTTCCTGAATTATAACGCAGTTATACTTCCATCAGGATCGGAAGGATCATCGGGGAGCGTCCCGTCTGCTTGACAATCAGCTTCGCCACGTCGTCCTTGACCTTGTTCTTGATAACGCCCCATTCATGGATGTTCCTGCGGGAGCAGTCCTCAAGGATCTCGAGCGCCATTGCGCGGATGTCGTCCATCAGGTCGCCGCTCTCGCGCACATAGACAAAGCCGCGGGAGACGATATCGGGACCGCTGATGACGTGACCGTCATAGACGTCCAGAGAAGCGACAATAATGATCAGACCGTCCTGTCCGAGGTGCTTTCTGTCCCTAAGGACAATGGAACCGACGTCGCCGACGCCTAGGCCGTCGACAAAGACCTTGCCCGCGGTGACGGGTTCGACCTCTTTGATGCCGTCCGCGCTGATCTCGATGCGCTTGCCGACGTCGCCGATATAGATATTCTCGGCAGGCGTGCCCAGCGACATGGCGAGAGAACGGTGCTTTTGCAGCATTTTCTGCTCGCCGTGAACGGGCACGCAATACTTTGGCTTCACCAGCGAGTGGAGCAGCTTCAATTCTTCCTGACAGGCGTGACCCGAGACATGCACCTCGTACATGCTCTCGTAAACGACCTCACAGCCGCGCTTCAAGAGCTCGTCGACCACGTTGCCGACTGTGCGCTCGTTGCCGGGGATGGGATTTGCGGAAATGATGATGAAATCGCCCGCGCCGACAGATACCTTGCGGTGGTCGGAATACGCCATGCGCGACAGCGCCGACATCGGCTCGCCCTGGGAGCCTGTGGTGGCAAGGACGATCTTCTCGGGCGGATAGTCTTTGAGCTGGTCGATGTCGATGATCAGATTATCGGGCACCTTGACGTAGCCCAGCTCGCGCGCGACGTTCATGTAGTTGATCATGGAGCGTCCCGAGAACGCGACCTTCCTGCCGTACTTCACGGCGCAGTTGATGATCTGCTGGATACGGCTGATATTGGACGCGAAGGTCGCGATGATGATGCGCTTGCGCCTTGCGGTCGAGAACAGCTTGTCAAAGCTGTCGGTAACCTTCTGCTCGGTGGGAGTATAGCCGGGACGCTCAGCGTTGGTGCTCTCGGCAAAGAGCGCCAAAACGCCCTCGTCGCCGAGTGCCGCGAAGCGGTTGAGGTCGGTCATCTTCCCCTCGATCGGGGTGTAGTCGATCTTGAAGTCGCCGGTATGGATCAGGATACCCGCAGGGGTATGCAGTGCGACCGCGACCGCGTCGGGGATAGAGTGGTTGACGTGGATCAGCTCCGCTTCAAAACAGCCGAGCCGGATACGGTCGCCCGCGTTTTTCTTGATAAGTGTAGGCGGAGCGGACAGGCTGTGCTCCTTTAATTTGTTTTCGATCAGACCGATGGTCAGAGGGGTGCCGTAGATCGGCACGTTGACCTTCGCGAGCAGGTACGGGATACCGCCGATGTGATCCTCGTGTCCGTGAGTGATGACGACACCGCGGATCTTGTCGCGGTTCTGCTCAAGATAGCTGTAATCGGGGATGACGAGGTCGACGCCGAGCATATCGCCGTCGGGGAACGCCATGCCGCAGTCGACAATCACGATGTCGTTCTGACACTCAAACACGGTCAGGTTCTTGCCGATCTCGTTCAGACCGCCGAGGAACGCCACACGTACAGGCGGCTTCGGAGTCTCCTTCTTCTTCTGCGTTTTTGCGCGGGGCTTGTTCTTGGTATTCACGTTCGCCGCGGGCTTATAGGTGCGCTTGGGCGCGTTCGCCTTCTTCGCGATATTTTTGGGCTTCGTTACCTTGCCCTTGTTTTTCATTTGAGGTCTCTTTTTCGTTTCGCTCAAATTATTACCTCCTTCAAAGTTAAAGTATTCATTCTGTATCGGAATCTGTCCTCATACCGTTCGAGACAGATTGATTACCGTTCTGAAATGCAGATATGTAAAAAAATACATACTCCCACTTATACATAGTATACTATACCAAAAAATCATCTTTCGGTCAATAGCTCAGAGGAAGATTGAGATAAATCAAAGACAGTATCGGCAGATTTCGGAAAGTTATATCTGTCATTAGAAAGCATAAGCTAACTTTTTTGAGGTTGTTCATGAAAAAGGCTTGCAAAAAAGCATATTTGTGTTATAATAGCCTGTAGGAAATTACATACCTTATAGATAGGTTATATCAGACAGCATGAAAAGGAATCAAAAATGAAAACCGTTGAAATCTACACCGACGGCGCCTGCTCGGGCAATCCCGGTCCCGGCGGCTGGGGCGCTGTGCTCAGATATAACGGTCACGAAAAGGAGCTTTCGGGCGGTGAAGCGCACACCACCAACAACCGCATGGAGCTCATGGCAGTGATCGAAGCGCTGAGCATCCTCAAGGAGCCGTGCATGGTACAGCTCTACTCCGACAGCCAGTACGTCTGCAACGCCTTAAAACTGGGATGGGCAAAGAAATGGCAGGCAAACGGCTGGATGCGGAACAAAAAAGAAAAAGCCTTGAACCCCGAACTGTGGGAAAGGCTTCTCAAATTATGCGACACACACGAGGTCGAGCCGATCTGGGTGAAAGGACATGCCGGTCATCCCGAGAACGAGCGCTGTGACCGCTTAGCCGTTGCGGAAAGTCAGAAATTTATGTGAATTAGGAATGTGGAATGAGGAATTAGGAATTATGGGAAATGCTTTGCATTTTGATTTTATATGATAGAGAGGAAACGGTTCAGCCTATATATAAAAATGGGTGCGGGCATAGCCCGCCAACAATTACTTATTCCTAATTTCTAATTTCTAATTCCTAATTAAATAACGGAGGTATTTGAAATGCGAAAGATATACGCGGATAACGCCGCGACCACTGCCCTGTCCCCCGAAGTCTTAGAGGCGATGATGCCCTACTTCACCACGGTCTACGGCAATCCCTCGAGCCTGTATGAGATCGGCTCAGAGGCAAAAGAAGCTGTTGAGAACGCGAGGCTGAAAATTTCTCAGCTGATTGGCGCGAAAAGCGCGAACGAGATCTATTTCACCTCGGGTGGTTCCGAGAGCGACAACTGGGCGATCAAGGGCGTCGCGAGAGCGCTGAAAAAGCGCGGCAAGACCCACATCATCACCTCGAAGTTCGAGCACCACGCGGTACTGCACACCTGCCACGCGCTGAAAAAAGAGGGCTTCGAGATCACCTACGTGGACGTCTATGAGAACGGTATCGTCCGTGTCGAGGATATCGAGGCGGCGATCACCGACAAGACTGCCATCGTGTCCATCATGTACGCCAACAACGAGATCGGCACCATCCAGCCGATCGCCGAGATCGGAAAACTCTGCCGCGACAAGGGCGTCATCTTCCACACCGACGCGGTACAGGCGATGGGCAACGTCCCGATCAACGTCGAAGAGCAGAACATCGACCTGCTCTCCATGACTGCCCACAAGCTGCACGGTCCCAAGGGCTGCGGCGCTTTGTACATCCGCAAGGGTATCCGACCCGCTGTCCTGATCGACGGCGGCGCCCAGGAGCGCGGCATGCGCGCAGGTACCGAGAACGTCGCGGGTATCGTGGGCTTTGCAAAGGCACTGGAACTGGCGATCGCAGGTCAGGAATACAGACGTGAGCACGTCACCGCCATGCGCAACCGCCTGATCGACAGCCTGCTCACGATCGAACGCTCCCGCCTCAACGGCGACAGGGACAAGCGTCTGCCGGGCAATCTGAACATGTGCTTCGAGGGTATCGAGGGCGAAAGCCTGCTGCTCATGCTCGACATGAACGGGATCAGCTCGTCATCGGGCTCCGCGTGCACCTCAGGCAGTCTCGACCCCAGCCACGTACTGCTTGCGATCGGACTCCCCCACGAGGTCGCCCACGGCAGCATGCGCCTGTCGTTCTCTGACGACATCACCGAAGAGGACGTCGACTACATCGCGGACAGAGTCAAATATATTGTCAACTATCTGAGAAATATGAGTCCCCTGTGGGAGACTATCAAGAAGAATGAGAAGGAAGGGAAAGCATAATGGCATACAGTGAAAAAGTAATGGATCATTTCGCGAACCCGCGCAACGTCGGCGAGATCCCCGACGCGGACGGTATCGGCGAGGTCGGCAACTCCCGATGCGGCGATATCATGAAGATGTATCTGAAAATCGACGGTGACACCATCACCGACGTCAAGTTCAAGACCTTCGGTTGCGGCGCGGCGATCGCGACCAGCTCGATGGCGACGGAGCTTGTCAAAGGCAAGAGCATCGACAACGCCCTGCAGCTGACCAACAAGGCTGTTATGGAAGCGCTCGACGGACTCCCGCCCGTGAAGGTGCACTGCTCCGTGCTCGCAGAAGAAGCGATCAAGGCGGCTCTAAGCGACTACTATCAGCGCAAGGGCATTGACCCGACGCTGATCATCGGCGCACCGTCCACCTCCGACGAGGATCGCGAGGACCCGACCTGCGGCGAATAAGCAACGTTTAAGGGACGGCATAAGCCGTCCCTTTCTGCAGTTATCATCTTTATAACAACAAAGCGAACCGTTGAGATAATCGAACGGTTCGCTTTTCTTATACTTGATATCAATCAGCTTACAGGGCTTCTATTTCATCCAAGCGTATATCGGAGTACTTTGTGATACAGAGAATCGGGTTCCAGCGGCTGACGTTTCTGTACTTTTGCTGACTGTACACAACCGGGTCGGGATAGCGGTCGCGGGTCGGGCGGATTTCGCTTGCGGGGAAATTATAGGTTTGGAACGCCGCAAATTCTGTCATATCCAGCTTGGGCAGATATCTGTCTAAGCCCGCAAGGTGTCTCTGCAGCGCCGTAACAGAGGTGATATCCACATCGGGGCCGTTATCGGACGCGTTGGCGCGTACAGTCGCTCTGAGCTTCTGTCCCTCTGTCAGCTCGGTCATTTCCGCTAAATACCGCTGTATGACGGTAACGTCCAGAATAGTTGCATCACCGTCGCCATCCACATCGCCTGATTTTGCGTTATCCAGTGTCATTGTATCATACAATTCAAGAAGGCGAAAGAAAGCGTCGGTAACTTCTTTCTTTTGCACATAAGTCAGATAAATCCCTTCAATGTGCAAATAATCCTCCTCGATACCTGTCAGGACGTCATATAACGCGTTTCTGTATGTGACGAACTGCTCCCACTCCGCTTCATCGTACCAGTGGTTGTTATTATGCTCCTTAAAGGACAGATAGCAGGTATAGGCGGCAAACCGCGCATTGATAAGCGGATTATCCAACAAGGTCAGCAAGCGGGCGTAATCGGAATTTACGGTGTTAAACTCCGCCGCGTCGCCCCTATCATACAACAAGGAGTTGCCGTAATCCATGATTCGGTCGCTGATTTCACCCATCTCTTTTGTGTATGCCTCGTCATACGGCGGAGCGACCGGATTGCCTACGCTGTCATCCGAGGCGTACCATTTCGCGACCTCCATCATCGCCTCAATCTGTTGTTTCTGCTCATCCGTGAGAAAAATAGGATTCTTTTCAGTCGGCGCTGCCGCGTCATCTTCATCATCAAAATCATCAGTCAGGCGTTTCTCGTCATCGGGTATGTACCCGCTGAAGGAACCGCCGTCATAGCTGTCGTCAACAAGTCGGGTCGTATCGTCGGGGATATAGCCGCTGTCCGGATTCTGAGCGCCGTCATCGGCATATACGCCGATAGACACTGTCGGGAGCAACGCCGCTAACACAATCAGAAAGAGACATAGTCTCTTGTAAAAAATCTTCATGACAAGTTTCCTCCTTGAATTATTATGATAAATTTGCACCTATATAAGTGCAAATTTATCATAGCATAAGCATAAAATAATGTCAAGAATAATTTGCGCTTATATAAGAGCAAGGAGGGCGACATTATGAATGCAGAATTTGAAAAGCAAGTTGGTCGGAACATACGCCAAATACGTGAGAGTAAAAATATGACGCAGGAACAGCTATCCGCAAAGCTGCAGGTTAACGGATGTGATATCACACGGTCGGCTCTCGCTAAAATCGAGGTAGGTCAAAGGCACCTCTATGTGGATGAACTAAAACTGTTAAAGGAAATATTGCAAGTCAGCTTTGAAGATATCGTAGGATAAGATTTGAATCAATGCGGTTGTCCTAATCAGAAACGAAAAGTCCCGACTCACGGTCGGGACTTTCTTGTATTTGAACAGTAAGCTATGTGATTATCTCTCACGCAGGAGCTTGTTCAGCTCTTCCATAAAGGTATTGATATCCTTGAACTGGCGGTAGACGGACGCGAAGCGCACATAGGCGACCTCGTCGACGTTCTTGAGCTGATCCATCGTCAGCTCGCCGATGGTCATGGAAGTGACCTCGCGGTCGAGAGAGCTCTGGAGCTGGGCTTCGATAGAGTCCACCATCTTCTCGATCATCTCGATGGAGACGGGGCGCTTCTCACACGCGCGCAGGATACCCGCGGTGAGCTTGGAGCGGTCAAAGACCTCGCGGGATTTGTCGCGCTTGACGACGACGATCGGGACGGTCTCGATGACCTCGTGGGTCGTGAAACGCTTGCCGCACTTGAGACATTCTCTGCGGCGGCGGATACGCTCGCCCTCGTCGGCGGGACGGGAATCGATGACCTTGCTTTCTTCAAAACCGCAATAGGGACATTTCATACTGTATATCCTCCACAATATCGTGATTATATTTCTACAATAGAAATTATAATCCAACCATATGGCAGAAGCAAGTTATAATTTTGTAATCTGGAATTACAAAATAGTGAGGAGTTAGAAGTGAGGAGTGAGGAGTTATAGGCGGACGCTGTCCGCACCTGATTGATATTTGAGACGGAAACGCTGCTGCCTGATGATTCAGGGATCGAAAATGCGAAGCATTTCCCAAAACTCCTAACTACTAACTGCTAACTACTTTCAAGGCTCTGTCCAGTATCCCGTTCATTGCGGCGATGGCAATTCCGTAGTTGACCATGGGAACGCCTGCCGCCTTAGCGACACGTTGCCGGTTTTGCATTTCCTTTTCGTTGAGCATGCACCCGCCGCAGTGGATGACGACCTTGTACGCGGACAGATCATCGGGGAAGGTACCGCCCTGCGTAAAGCTGTAGTCGAGGTCGGCATTTGTATACGCCTTGATCCAGTTAGGGAGCTTCACGGTGCCGATGTCGCCGCACTGGCGGTGGTGCGTACAGCCCTCGGAGATCAGCACCTTATCGCCGTCCTGGAGCGATCGAAGGGCGTTTGCGCCCTTGATCAGCCCCTCTAAATTGCCCTTATAGCGGGCAAAGAGGATGGAGAACGAGGTCATGGGGACGTCCGCGGGCGTATCCGCCGCGACCTTTTTGAACGCCTGCGAGTCGGTGATGACCAGCGCGGGGGGATCTTTCAGCTTTGCCAAAGTCGCTTTCAGCTCGGTATCCTGACAACACAACACGGTACAGTGATGGTCAAGAAGCTCGCGCAGTACCTGCTGCTGCGGCAGGATGATACGACCCTTCGGAGCGGATTCGTCGATCGGGATGACGAGGATGACGGCGTCGCCCTCGCTCACTAAATCGGCAACGATCGGCTTTTCATGCTGTTCGGAGCGTATCAGGCGGGCAAGGCGCTCTTTGAGCTCCTCTATCCCCTCTCCTGTCAGGGCGCTGACACACGCGGTGTGTTCATCCCCCTTCGGGGGGGCCTCGGTGAGGTCGATCTTATTCATCGCGATCAGATACGGCAGCTTGCGGGCTTGCAGTTCTGAGAGAAGCGCGTTGTCGGCTTCGGTTAGACCTGTTGTCGCGTCTACAACCAGCACGGCGATGTCGGTCTTGCGGAGCACTTCTCTGGTGCGCTCGACGCGCAGCTCGCCCAAGGCGCCCTCGTCGTCAAAGCCGGGGGTATCGATGATCACGACGGGTCCCAGCGGCAGCAGCTCCATCGCCTTCTTCACGGGGTCGGTGGTGGTGCCGAGGGTGTCGGATACGACGGACAGCTTTTGATTGGTGACAGCGTTCACGACGCTGGATTTTCCCGCGTTGCGCCTGCCGAAAAAGGCGATATGCGGACGCAGTGCGGAGACGGTGGAATTCATAGACATACAGTCACCTCTAAAGCCTCCCTTTGGTAAAGGGAGGTGGGCAATTCGCCCTAGCGAATTGTTCGGAGGGATTGTAAAAATGGAGCAAAGCGACCAACCAATTAAAATAGTTTCTTGCTCACGCTCGTTCAATTATGCAATCCCTCAGTCAGCTTGACGCTGACAGCTCCCTTTACCAAAGGGAGCCTTAGAAGCGGAAATCACGACGGTTGGAGTTCTTGATATCCTCAATGTTCTGCGCGGCGATGGCGCGGACTTTATCCTTCGGGATACGCTTCAACTCCTTTTCGATCATATCAAAGCCGATGGCTTTCGTCTCAGGAGAGGCGTAGTCGACCAGATACTCGGCAAGGGTCATCAACGCGTTCGGGTGACAGCAGTTGAGGATCTGACCGCTCTTGCAAAGGGACATGAAGCGGTCGCCTGTTCTGCCCTCGCGGTAGCAGGCAGTGCAGAAGGACGGGATGTGACCGTTCTGCATAAGCCACGCGACGACCTCGTCCAGCGTGCGCTGATCGGAAACGTCGAACTGCTCGGTATCATGGGGTCTGAGCTTCTCTGTATAGCCGCCGACAGAGGTGCGGGAGCCGCCCGATACCTGAGAGATGCCCAGGCGCAGGAGCTTTGAGCGCACCGCTTCGCTCTCGCGGGTGGAGATGATCATGCCTGTGTACGGGACTGCCAGACGGATACAGGCGGTGATCTTCTCGAAGGTCTCATCGTCGATACCGCCGTCAAACTCGTCGGGGTCGATATCGTCGGCACGCTTCACGCGGGGTACCGAGATCGTGTGCGGACCGACGCCGTGAACGGCTTCGAGGTGCTCGGCGTGCATAATGAGTCCCGCGAACTCATATTTGTACATTTCCAGTCCGAACAGAACGCCTAAGCCGACGTCGTCGATACCGCCTTCCATAGCTCTGTCCATGGCTTCGGTGTGGTAGTCGTAGTCGTGCTTGGGACCTGTCGGGTGCAGATGGAGATAGCTTTCCTTGTGATAGGTCTCCTGAAATAAAATGTAAGTGCCGATACCCGCGTCTTTGAGTTTGCGGTAATTTTCGACGGTGGTCGCGGCGATATTGACGTTCACGCGGCGGATCGCGCCGTTCTTGTGCTTGATGCTGTAGATGGTGTCGATACACTCGAGGATGTACTCGATGGGATTGTTCACGGGATCCTCGCCGCTCTCGATGGCAAGGCGCTTGTGACCCATATCCTGCAGGGCGATGACCTCGGCTTTGACCTCCTCCTGCGTGAGCTTCTTGCGCGGGATGGTCTTGTTCTTCATATGATAGGGGCAGTAGAGGCAGCCGTTGACGCAGTAGTTCGACAGGTACAGCGGGGCGAAGATGACGATGCGGTTGCCGTAGAAGGCGAGCTTGATCTCTTCTGCGATCTCAAAAATGCGCTTGGTGACCTCGGGGTCGTCGCAGGCGAGCAGGACGGACGCTTCACGGTGGGTAAGACCGTTGCAGCGACAGCCGCCCGCGGTGGGGATGGGACGGGCTTTCTCGAGGATGGAGTTGATCAGCTCCATATTGTTTTTGTTCTTTTCCGCGTATTCAAGCGTCTCGCGGATCTCTTCATCGTTGATAAATTCTTCCGCATGCAGGGATGCGGGGTTATAAACAGCCATGTTATTCTCTCCTTGATATCATGATTTCAGGTTATTCGGATCATATGCTCGCGTAGGCGGTCTTGACGGATACGCCGTCGAGGTTGCCGATCCTTCCGCTCAAAGCGGCGATCTTGTCCTGCGGTGCGTCGACCGCTACGCTGATAAGGCGCACGCTGCGCTCCTTGTACGGCACGCCCATGCGTCCGATCACATAGTCGGAAAAGCCCGACAGCAGTTCGTTCAGCTCAGCCGTGGAGCTGTCGTTCTCGACGATAATGCTGATGACTGCGACTCTGGTGTCCATTTCTTCACCACTTTTCTAAGACATAACAAAAGCCGCACCATCAGGCGCGGCAATACACTTATCCTATAAATATACCGTCGACGCCTTTCCCTCAGGGATGATCAGCAGCCCTTTATGTCAGGAATCTATAGATACAGTTTATCATATGTATGAAAAGAAGTCAATGACAATTATATGCATTGACACACCTACAAATTATATGCATTGACATTTTCCGACAAGTTCAGTATAATCCGAGTAGAAGGCTGAGGGATACTATGAACACCATCGACAGACCGCGAATCTTCAAATTTGATAACGTAAAGCTGCTGGTCATCGCGCTGGTCGTGGTGGGCAGCTTTGCGGAAGACTTCACCGACCGCAGCGACATGTTCCGCTCGTGGTTTATTTTCGTCAACTCTTTTTCAGCCCCGCTCTACATCTTCCTCAGCGGACTGTTCCAGAAGCGGTTCGAAAAGGGTCAGCGCCCGAACCTGCACAAGATCAGCTATTACTTGATCTTAGGCTTCGTGCTCAAAGTCGCCATCTTTCTCTTAAGGCGCTGGAACGGCGAGGACGTCGGGCTCGACATGTTCGGCGGCGCGACGATCGAATGGTACTTCTTCGCGATCGTGATGTACACGGTCACGCTGTGGCTGTGCAAAAACATCCACCGCTACATCATCCTGACCGTATCGGTGATCCTCGGCATCGTCGCGGGCTTTCTGCCGCTCGGGGACGAGTTCTACCTCATGCGGTACTTCGTGTTCCTGCCGTTCTATGTGGCAGGGTATTATCTGACTCCCGCGCGGGTAAGGCGCTTCTCGCACCGCGTCAACGTAAAACTGGCGGGCGTCGCGTTCCTGATTATCTACTTCGTGCTGTGCTTCAGAGAGAGGGACGTCATCTATCCCCTGCGCATGCTGTTCACGGGGCGCAATCCCTACAGCATTGTTCCGATCGAGGGATGCACCTTCTACCACCGCATGCTGTGCTACGGGATCTCGGCGGTCATGATCATTGCGATCCTCGCGTGCGTGCCGAACCGCAAAGTGCCGATCCTCACGCGCATGGGACGCAATACGCTCAGCGTTCTGTTCTGGCACTATCCGCTGGTACTGCTCCTATGGCATTTCGGCGTGTTTGATCTCCTGCTGCCGCTGGGCGATCCGCTGTGGAAGATCACCGTGCTGACGGCGGCTGTCATGGCGGCTTTGATCCTCTCGTTCGGGATCTTCGCCCTGCCGCTGAGAAAGCTCGAACAGCTCATCGGCAAGCTCCCGTTGATCCCGTGTATCGTGATGGACGCGGTGATTTTGGCAGGGGCGATCGTGACCAATCTGCTGATACCTTGATGTACACAAAAGCGCTTCCGACGTTTGATCAGAAGCGCTCTTTTTATCTTTGCAGCTTATCCCATATGACGACCCTGCCCTCTTGCAGGGTCTTTTTCATGTCGATCACACGCTGGTTTTCGCTGCCGCGGAACTGGAGCATGAGACTCCGCTTTTCTTCCACATACGGACCGTCGACGAGGACGTCGATCAGGCGGAGCATTTCGTCGGTACAGTGGGTATGCTTGCGCCCGCCGCTGACTAAATCCTTATCGTACACAAAGCCCGTGAACGCCCAGATCGTTTTCCCGGGAAAGCGTTCTTTGACCTTTCTCAGAAACGGCAGCAGAGAGACCTGATTAGACGGCTCAAAGGGTTCGCCGCCCAGCAGGGTCAAGCCGTCGATATAGTACGGCTGGAGGGATTCTATGATTCTTTCCCCCACCTCGTCGGTGAACGGCTCGCCGTAGGAAAAGTCCCACGTCTCGGGCTGGAAACAGCCCTTACAGCGGTTGGTACAGCCTGAGACAAAGAGCGTGGTGCGCACGCCTTCGCCGTCGGCAATGTTGTTATACTTGATGTTGCAGTAATTCATAGCTTACAGATGGAGTACTCGGTCCCTGATCTCCTGCGTGCGTCCTTGATTCCAGAACTGGGTGCCGATGTAGCCGCAGGTACGGCGGGCGACGTTCATCTTGTCCTGATCCTTGTTGCCGCAGTTGGGGCACTCCCAGATCAGCTTGCCGTCCTCTTCCACGATCGCGATCTCGCCGTCGTAACCGCAGACCTGACAGTAGTCGGACTTGGTGTTCAGCTCGGCGTACATGATGTTGTCGTAGATGAATTTCATGACCGCCAGCACCGCCTTGATGTTATTCTGCATGTCGGGCACTTCCACATAGCTGATCGCGCCGCCGGGAGACAGCGCCTGGAACTTCGCCTCGAATTTGAGCTTAGAGAACGCGTCGATCTCCTCGGTGACGTGCACATGGTAGGAATTGGTGATATAGCCCTTGTCGGTGATCCCCTCGATCACGCCGAAGCGCTTTTGCAGGCATTTCGCGAATTTGTAAGTCGTGCTCTCCAGCGGGGTACCGTAGAGCGAGAAGTCGATGCGGTGCTTCTCCTTCCAGCCCTTGCAGGCGTCGTTCATGTGCTGCATGACTTTGAGCGCGAACGGCTCGCCGTCGGGGTCGGTATGGCTCTTGCCCGTCATATACTTGGTGCACTCATACAGTCCTGCGTAGCCTAAGGAAATGGTGCTGTAGCCGCCGTAGAGCAGCTTGTCGATGGTCTCGCCCTTCTGCAGTCTCGCAAGCGCACCGTACTGCCAGAGGATCGGGGCAGCATCGGAGAGGGTGCCTTTGAGGCGGTTGTGGCGGCACATCAATACACGATAGCATAAATCTAAACGCTCGTCGAAAATCTCCCAGAAGCGTTCCATGTCCCCGCCCGAGGACAGCGCGATATCGGGCAGGTTGAGGGTGACAACGCCCTGATTGAAGCGTCCGTAATACTTCGGCTGACCATTCTCGTCCACGTAAGGCGTGAGGAAGCTGCGGCAGCCCATGCAGGTGTAGCAGTGACCCTCGCCGTTTTTGTCGACCTTCAGCTCCAGCATTTTCTTCTCGGAGATATAGTCGGGCACCATGCGCTTAGCGGTACATTTTGCGGCAAGCTCGGTGAGGTACCAGTACTCGGAATCCTCGCGGATATTCTGCTCTTCCAGTACGTAGATCAGCTTCGGGAACGCGGGGGTGATGAACACGCCCTTCTCGTTCTTGACGCCCTCGATACGCTGGTTGAGGGTCTCTTCGATGATCAAGGCAAGATCCTTCTTCTCCTGCTCATTCCGCGCTTCGCCCAGATACATGAACACAGTTATGAACGGAGCCTGACCGTTGGTGGTCAAGAGGGTGACGACCTGATACTGGATCGTCTGGACGCCGCGGTTGATCTCTTCGCGCACTCTGCGCTCGACGATCTTCTCGACCTTCTCTTTGGTCGGGACAACGCCCAGCTCGTCAAATTCCTTGAGCACCAGCTTGGTGATCTTTTTGCGCGAGACGTCCACAAACGGTGCTAAATGGGTCAGCGAGATCGACTGACCGCCGTACTGGTTCGACGCGACCTGCGCGATGATCTGGGTCGCGATGTTGCAGGCGGTGGAAAAGCTATGGGGCTTCTCGATCATGGTGCCGCTGATAACGGTGCCGTTTTGGAGCATGTCCTCGAGGTTGACGAGGTCGCAGTTGTGCATATGCTGGGCAAAGTAATCCGCGTCGTGGAAGTGGATGATGCCCTCTTCGTGCGCCTTGACGATGTCCTCGGGCAAGAGGATTCGCTTGGTCAGGTCTTTAGAGACCTCACCCGCCATGTAGTCGCGCTGGACGGAGTTGACGGTGGGGTTTTTGTTAGAGTTCTCCTGCTTGACTTCCTCGTTGTTGCATTCGATCAGGGTCAGGATCTGATTGTCGGTGGTGTTCGCGGTACGCGCGAGCGAACGGGTGTAGCGATAGCGGATGTAGAGCTTCGCGGTCTCATAGGCACCAAGCTTCATGATCTCGGTCTCGACCAGCTCCTGGATCTCTTCGACCGACAGAGCGCGGCTGACGCAAGCGCCCGTATCGGAGATGGTCTTGGCGATCCCCCCTATCTGTTCGTCGGTCAGCAGTCTGCCGTTGATGTTCGCCAGATCCGCCTTGCGGACGGCGTCGATGATCTTCTGAGGATTAAAGGTTTCCTCGGAACCGTTTCGTTTGATAATTTTCATGGTATTCTCCTTGGTTTCTGTAAATCAATGGGGCTACCCCCTGCGGCAAGCGTTTTATGCCACAATATTTCGTTGGTGATTCTTAGTATAACAACAATATATTGTGGTGTCAACAACAAAATATCCCAATTCCGATTACAGAATCGTCATTATTATTTGAAGGAAAATAATAATTTAAAATATTTTTTAAATAGCTCTTGACTTTTGCCTGAGGCGGGATTATAATACCCTCAAACAGCTGTTTAAAAAGTTTTTGAAATAGGTGGTTTCTTATGTCCTTAGGCAAAACCCTCAAAACACTCAGCGATCCCCTGCGCAGGGAGATACTGGAGCTTGTCAAAAAGAACTATCGCATGTCGGCGGGCGAAATCGCCGATCAGCTCCATATCTCGCCCCAGTCGCTGAGCTATCATCTGAAGCTGCTCAAAGAGAGCGATCTTCTGGTCGAGAGCAAGGAAAAGAACTTCGTCTACTATGAGCTCAACGCCTCGCTCTTTGACGAGCTTATTTTGTGGCTCAAACAATTCTGACGCGCGGCGTCTTTTTCCCGTTGACACAAGATACGCGGATACCGTCACACCGATGGCATACCGTAACTGAGATTTCCGCTCATGCGTTTGATGCGAAGCATCATTTTCCACCCTGTCTGACCTTTCATTAAGGAGGTACATCATGAAAAAATTCAAGACCATTCTCATTTATATCCTCGCGGTACTGCCCGCGATCTATACCGCCGCCGCGGTATTCTTCATCCTGCCCGATACCGTCGCGGCACACTTCAACATCAACGGTCAGGTCGACCGCTACGGCTCCAAATATGAAGCCTTCCTCTTCCCCGCGATCATCCTCGGTATCGCGCTGTTCTTCTTCATCATCCGCAAGGTCGCGAAGATCGCTTCGACCGATGACGACAAGACCGCCCGCAATCTCGATATCCTCGACACCGCGATCCTGCTGATCTTTGTCTTTTTCAACGTGTCGTGCGTATTCCTGCTGACCATTATGAAAAATCCTTCTCTCATGCAGAATGACACCGGCCTGCTCTTCATCATCCTCTGTACCGCTATGGGGATCCTGTTCATCCTCCTGGGCAATATTATGCCCAAGACACGGCGCAATGCCATGATCGGCATGCGGATGAAGTTCTGCATGGACACCGACGAGCACTGGTATATCGCCAACCGCGCGGGCGGTATCGCGATGGTGCTCTCGGGCATCTGCACCATTGCGGGCGGACTGATATTCCGCAGCTTCGTCAGTATATTTGTCATGGTGATCTCGCTGATCGTATTTTTAACGGTTGCAAGTATTTATTCTTATGGTATAATAAAGAAAAAAGGTTAACGGTGAACGGATATCGATTAACGGTTGTGGGAAACGCTTCGCGTTTTGGATTCCTATGAGATAGGAACAGCAGCGTTTCATTCTAACATCTTAAACGGGTGCGGGTGTCCCGCCCTTCACTGTTAACCATTAACCGTTAACCATTAACCGAAATAGTTATTCCATAAGGAGCGCTTACATCATGCACATCTACCGTATCGCCGAAATGAATATCGCCGTCAAGGCGAGGTATCCCGAAACCTATCTGTATCTGCGGGACTTTCTGACCGACAGCAGGGACTATGAGCTGTACGTCGAGCCGACCGACGAGATGATCCGCCATGAGGCGGAGCTGGGCGAAGAGATCCACGGTGATCCCGGCAGCCCGTATATCTGCGAGGCGGTAGCGATCCTGCGTGTCATCTGCGACTACATCATCGATAAAGACGGGTTCTTCCTGCACTGCTCCTGTCTGAAATTCCGCGATGAGGCAATCATCTTCACCGCCCCGTCGGGCACGGGCAAAAGCACCCATGCCGCGCTTTGGAGACGGCATTTCGGGGACGAGGTCGTGATGATCAACGACGACAAGCCCTTAGTGCGTGAGAAGGACGGCAGATTTCACATCTACGGCACGCCGTGGAACGGCAAGCACGGGATCGGAACCAACACCGAAGCGCCTGTCAGGGCGATCGTGTTCCTCAGGCAAGCGCTCGAGAACACCGCTGAGCCTGTCTCCCCCATTGAAGGGCTGACGCTGCTCTTACAGCAGACCGTCCTGCCCTCCGACAAGGCGAAGATGTCCACACTGCTTGATATGCTGACCAAGCTGGTCGAGAATACCCCGATGTACCGACTCGGGTGCACAATATCGGATGAAGCGGTGGAGACGATCTACAAAGAGATATACGCATAAAAATAACGGCCTGACAAAAAACGTCAGGTCGTTAACTTTTGTGTCATCTTATTTTGTCATGAACAGTACGCCCAGCGTGTTGGGTCCGCAGTGGCTGGAGATCGTGCACGAAGCGCGGGTGATGTGGATCTCTTTGAAGATATTCTTCGCCTTCAATGCTTCATACACCTTGTCGACATACTCCTTGTTCGCGCCCGCGTGGGTGATGAACACGCGCGAGGTGTCGATATTATCGTACTTGTTCAAGGTATCCTCCATGTACTGGATCAGCACCTTGTCATACTTGCCGCGGTACTTCTTGCCGACGCCCATCGAACCGCCGTCATCGTTGTGCACCTCGATCGAGGGCTTGAGACTCAGAAGGTTCGCACCCAGCATTGCGACAGCCGAACACCTGCCGCCCGCGTGCATGAAGTCAAGACGATCGAGGACAAAGGAAGCGTGTGACTTCGGCACCATCTTGTTGACCTCGTCATAGATCTCCTTTGCGGAAAGCCCCTGATCGCGCAGCTCGCAGGCTTTGATGACCAGCAGTCCGCAGCCCGAAGAGAGGTTCTGGGTATCGACGGAATACACGCGTCCGGGGAACTCCTGAGAAGCGAGCACGCTGCTCTGGTGGGTGACGCTCAGCTTAGAGCCGAGACTCAGGTGTACGACGTCATTTCCCTCGTCGATGAACTTCTTGAAGAAGTCGGTATATTCGCCCACGCTGCCCGCGGTGGTATGGGGCAGCTCCTTGGTCTTGTAGAAGATCTCATACAGTTCCTCGGGAGTGATGTTCACCCAGTCCTCATAGCTCTTGCCGCCGATGACGATATGCAGCGGGATAGTGGTCACGCCGTAGCGCTGTTCGAGCTCCCAGTTGAGGTCGCAGCTGATATCCGCGGTGATGATAACTTTATTTGCCATAATGCCCTCCGTAAAGGAAAAAGATGTTGTAAGTTGCCATATTCTTTGTTATACTTATTATACATCAATACCACAAAAAATCAAGAGCGGGGCGATAATATGATAAAAAGATACAGTTTTTCTCCGATATATGATACAGGCGCGGTCGTCAAAGAACTGCCGATCTCAAAGGGGACTCCCCTGCCCTTCGCTCTTTCGGAGCGAAGTTTCACCTTACAAATGGATGAAAATGCACGTATCTACGGACTTGGCGAGACCGTGCGCGGAATCAACAAGCGCGGGTGGGTATACGAGAGCTTCTGCTCCGACGATCCCTTCCACACCGAGGACAAGCGCTCGCTCTACGGCGCTCACAACTTTATCCTTGTGGACGGCAAAGAGAGGTTCGGCGCGTTCTTCGATACGCCCTCTAAAATCACCTTCGACCTCGGCTATACCGACAGCGATATGATAAAGATTACGCCCGAATGCTTCGCCTTAGAACTGTATATCATCACGGCAGACTCCCTCAAAGCGATCGTCTCCGAATTCCGCTCCCTGATCGGCAAGAGCTACATCCCGCCGAAGTGGGCGTTCGGCTACGGTCAGAGCCGCTGGGGGTATGTCAAAGAGGATGATATCAGATGTTGCGCGGACAAATATCAGGACGCGGGCATCCCGATCGACATGATCTATCTGGACATCGACTACATGGACAGCTTCAAGGACTTTTCCATCAGTCCCGAGCGTTTTCCCGACCTCAAAAAGCTCTGTTATGATCTCAAAGAGCGCGGGATCCGCCTGATCCCCATTATCGACGCGGCTGTCAAAAAGGAGGAAGGCTATGCCGTCTATGATGAAGGGCACGCGAAAGGCTACTTCTGCAAGGATGAAAACGGCGAGGATTTTGTCGTCGGCGTATGGCCCGGCATGAGCGTTCTGCCCGATTTCCTCAACCCCGAGGCGGCAAAGTGGTTCGGGCAAAAATACAAAGCTCTGACCGACATCGGGATCGAGGGCTTCTGGAACGATATGAATGAGCCTGCCTTGTTCTACAGCGAGAAGGGACTTAATAATGCTTATGAAGAATTAAAGCACATTGATGACAAACAGCTTGACGCTCTGAGCTTCTTCGGCGCGCGGGATACCCTTGTCCGTCTGCAGAACAGCGACGACGACTACAAGAGCTTCTACCACAACACCCCACAGGGCAGATTCCGTCACTACGACGTGCACAATCTCTACGGTTACCACATGACCAAAAGCGCCTATGACGCGCTGTGCGGGTTGAGAGAGGAACCCCCTCTGCTGTTCTCCCGCGCTTCGTACATCGGCGCCCACCGCTGCGGCGGTATCTGGACGGGCGACAACCACAGCTGGTGGAGCCATATCCTGCAGAGCTTACAGCAAATGCCGGGGCTGAACATGTGCGGCTTTCTGTACACGGGCAGCGATATCGGCGGCTTCAACAGCAGTTGTACCCGCGACCTGCTGATCCGCTGGCTTAGCTTCGCGCTGTTCACGCCACTCATGCGCAACCATGCCGCCGCGGGAACGCGCAGTCAGGAAGCGTACGCCTTCGGCGACACCGAGGTGTTCCGCCACATTATCACGCTCCGCTACCGACTCATCCCCTACCTCTACGACTCCTTCATCAAAGCAGCCGAGAATGACGAGATGTATTTCCGTCCGCTGTGCTTTGACTACGAGGACGACGAGGTCGCGAAGGGAATCGAAGATCAGCTGATGGTCGGCGACAGGCTGATGATCGCGCCGATCTACAGGCAGAACGCTGTCTCAAGGAACGTCTACCTGCCCGAAGATATGACGCAGGTGCGCATGCATGAGGGAGAAATTTCTACAGAAGAATTAAAGAAAGGCTGGCATGACGTCAGCGTCCCGCTCGGCGACGTGGTATTCTTCACCGCAAAGCCCCTCTTCCTCGCAAAGCCCGCAGAGAATACAACAGCGCTTGATTGGGATGATTTGGAAAGCGTAGGATAAACGAAAAGCTCCCTCAAACGAGGGAGCTGTCAATCAAACTTACTGCTTACAGAATGATCTCGCCGTCTACGGTGCCCATCAGACCTGCCGCGTTCGCTTCGTCGGTATCGAGGTGAACCGCGGGAGCGTACTTGGGAGATACACGGACGATGACGTCGTCGAAGATGACCTTACGGCCGTTGTCGCCGACTGCGACCTTGACGATCTGCTTATCCTCAACGCCGTACTCAACAGCGGTCTCGGGGGTCAGATGGATATGACGCTGAGCGACGATGACGCCGTGGTCGATCTCGACCTCGCCCTCGGGTCCGCGCAGGATACAGCCGGGAGTACCCGCTAAATCGCCCGACTCACGGATGAAGCCCTGAACGCCTAATTTACGGGTCTCGGTCATGGATATCTCTACCTGATCCTCGGGACGGAAGGGTCCTAAGATGGACATGGTGATCTCGCCGCGAGGACCGACGACAGTGACCTTCTCTACGCAGGCGAACTGACCCGGCTGGGACAGGTCCTTCTTGTTGGTCAGGGTCTTGCCCTCGCCGAACAGGGTCGCGAAGGTCTCGGCTGTGACATGCAGATGGTGAGCGGAAGTCTCTACCATAATCGTACTTTTCATATTGATTACCACCAATCATAATTAGTTGTATGGGAGTGTGACCCATATCTATGAATATATTACAATATTTTCAATCGGATTGCAATAATATAATCGAAATAAGGTGAAGATTTTGAGCACTTGGCAGGAAATCGAAGAAAGATGTCTGAGCTGTACGAAGTGCAGGCTGTGCGAAAGTCGGCACAACGTTGTTTTCGGAGTAGGAAAAACGGATGCGCGCATCCTGTTCATCGGCGAAGGTCCGGGCGAGCAGGAGGACCTCAAAGGCGAGCCCTTTGTCGGCAGAGCGGGACAGCTGCTGGACAAAATGCTCTATGCCGTCGATCTCGACCGTCACAAAAACATCTACATCACCAACATCGTCAAATGCCGCCCGCCGCAGAACCGCGACCCGCAGGAGGATGAGCAGGACAGCTGTATCGGATATCTCAGGGAGCAGACGCGCCTGATCCGCCCGAGGATCATCGTCACCCTTGGCAGGATCGCGGGCATGAAGCTGATCAAGCCAGATCTGAGGATCACCCGCGAGCACGGGACCTTCATCGAACGCAAGGGGATCTGGATGATGCCGATGCTCCATCCCGCGGCGCTCCTCAGAAATCAGAATCAGATGGAAGGAGCGTTCAACGACTTTTTGATTCTCAGGGAGAAAATAAAAGAGGTTTGCCCCGAGGTATATGATAATTAGGAAATAGAAATTAGGAATTGTGGAAAACACTTCGTGTTTTGATTCCTATAGATTGAAAATGAGGCGTTTCAATCTCCCATATAAATGGGTGCGGGTTCCCCGCCATTCATTCCTAATTCCTCATTCCTCATTCCTAATTAAAAAAGCTGCCCCTAAAGGCAGCTTTTTCTTATGCTTTCAGCGCTCTTTCGAGCCAGACGTCGGCGATGTCGAGGGCGACATACAGCCCTGTTTTTTCGCTGGACTTGACGATCTGTTTGCGGGGGCTTAAATCGGGGTCGGTGCAAAGCAGCTGGATCGCCACCTTATCCGCGATCTCGGTGTCCCCTACCGTCTTTTTGGTTTTTACCTGCATATGGATGACAAAGCGCTCGTCCATGCTGCCGTAATACAGCTCGTCGCCGCAGCGAACCAGAGGCTTGCCCTTATAGGTCGAAAATTCCTTTTCAGCCATTGGAATCAATCCCTTCGTTGTCGTATTTATCTTAGCAATATCAGATGTTCAGATAAGTCTTGACCATGACCTCAAGCAGGTCGTCGCGGTCGATCTTACTGATGATGTTGCGGGCGTTGCCGTATGTCGTGATATAGGTCGGGTCCTCGCTGAGAATGTAACCAACGATCTGGTTGATCGGGTTGTAGCCCTTCTTCTTGAGCGCGTTATAGACGGTCGTCAGCGCGTCCTTCATCTCGTCGTCACGGTTGCCGCCGAGGGAGAATACCATTGTCTTATCTAACATACAAACACCTCCGTTGATACTCATTCCATGTTATTATACTACACTTCTGCAAATAATGCAAGCCCTAAAAAGTAAAGGCGGAGCCGTATGACCCCGCCCGATGTGATAAAGTTACTTTTTCAAGAGAATACCGTCCTTCTCCAGATCGGCGACGATCGCGTCGGTGACGGCAGTGACCTCTTCACGGGTCAGTGTACGGCTGTTGTCCGAGAAGGTCAGGCGCACCGCGATGGAGGACGCGTCATCCGCCTCATAAATGTCGATGACGTCGACCGCCTTGATCAGCTCGCACGCCGCTTTCTCGATGGCTTTCGCGATCGGCGCGAAGCGGGACGACAGGAAGCTCAGGTCGATCTCGATGCTCGGGAATTTGGACGGTCCGACATAGTGAATCGAGTTGTTCTCGATCGCGGCAAACTTGTCCATGTCGATCTCAGCAAAGACAACGCAGGCGCGCTTGTCGAGCTTCTTCATGACGGACGGATGGATCAGACCGATCTTACCGATGACCTTGCCGTTTACGAGAACCGCGTTGAGGTTCACGGGGTGCTCAAAGTCGAACTCAGGCTCGATCTTCTCAAAGCTGACGGTCGTGTGCTTGAGCTCATCCACAAGGGTCTCGAGGATGGTTTTCATCCTGAAATACAGGTCGCGCACGTTCATGCCCTTCTGATAGAGGGTGATACCGAGGTGCTTTTCCTCGATACAGAGGTTGTCGTCCGTCATGCCCGTGATGACTCTGCCGACCTCGAAGATACCGAAGTCGTTTGCGTAGCCGAGGTTGGACTTGACCTGACAAAGCTGGGTCGGGATCATGGTCTTGCGGATGGTCTCGATGTTGGGATTCGAGGCGTTCGCGAGTTTGATGACGCCCTCATTTTTGATCCCCAGCTCCTTTAACTCGTCCACATAGTTCCACACGTAGGAGTGCAGTTCGTGGAGGTTGAAGTGCTTGACGAGGATATCCTTGACATTGTCCTCGTCCTTCTTCACGGGCTCGGGACGGGTCGGGAACAAGGGAGCGTTGGCGGTATGGATCTCAAAGTTATCGTAGCCGTAGATACGGGTGATCTCTTCGATGATATCGGCTTTGATGGTGACGTCCTTAGTGGCTCTCCATGTGGGGACCTCGACCGTGAAATCGTCGCCGTTATTCTCCGCGCCGAAGCCCAGACGAGTCAGGGTGCTGACGATGGTCTCGTTGTCGATCTCGATGCCCGTGTACTTGTCCACATACGCCTTATCAAAGCTCAGGGTGATCTGCGGATACCGATAGGCGTAGTCGTCGGTGAGCGAGGATACGACCTTGATCCCTTCATCATATTTCTTCAAAAGAAATACAAATCGTGCGATCGCCGCTGTAGTCAGCTCGGGATCGAGGGACTTTTCGTAGCGCATGGAAGCGTCGGTACGGTGGCTCAGACGGACGGTGGACTTACGGATGGAAGCCGCGTCGAAGGTTGCGGACTCCAGCGTCAGGGTGTGGGTATCCTCGACGATCTCGCTGTCGAGACCGCCCATAATGCCCGCGATCGCGACAGGAGTGTCGCCGTTGCAGATCATCAGGGTGTTGGCGTCGATGTGGCGCTCCACGCCGTCGAGAGTTTGGAACTCAAACTCGTTGTCAAATCTTTTAATGCGGATGTTCTCCACTTTGCGGGAATCGAACGCGTGCATGGGCTGACCCATCTCGAGCATGAGGTAGTTGGTCATGTCGGCGAGGAAGTTGATCGCGCGCATACCGCAGTAGAACAGGCGGATACGCATGTCCACGGGGCTGACAGAGCGGGAAATGTTCTCGAACTGCAGGCAGGAATAGCGATAGCAGAGCGGGTCCTCGATCTTCATATCCACTTTGGGAAGCGTTTCATAAACGGATAAGTCCGCAAAGTCGAGAGCCTTCAGCGGTCTCTTTGCAATTGCGGCAAATTCACGCGCGATACCGTAGTGACTCCAAAGATCGGGGCGGTTGGTCAAGCTCTTGTTATCCACCTCAAAGATGATGTCGTCGATGGCGTAGATCTCTTTCAGATCGGTACCGAGCGCGACGTCGTCGGTGATCTCCATGATACCGCTGTGGTCGTCACTAATGCCGATCTCCTTCTCGGAACAGCACATACCGCAGCTCATAAAGCCCGCGAGAGGTCTCGGGGCGATCTCGATCTCTCCTATCTTCGCGCCCACCTTGGCGAAAGCGGTTTTCATCCCGACGCGGACGTTCGGCGCGCCGCAGACGACGTCGACGAGCTCGTCTGCACCGATATCCACCTTCAGCAGATGGAGCTTTTTACTCTCGGGATGGTTCTCCACACTCTTGATCTCAGCCACGACAATGCCGCTGAGGTCACTGCCTTTGAACTGTATATCGTTCTCTACCTCGGCGGTAGAAAGTGAAAACTGGTTGATCAGCTTGAGGTCGTCGAGTCCCGAAAGATCGACGAAGTCCTTGATCCAATTCATTGATAAAAACATCGTACCCCTCCTTACTTGTCGTCCGTGAACTGGGACATCACCTTGAGTGAGCCTGAGTTCAGATCACGGATATCCTTGATGCCGTACTTCATCATCGCGAGTCGGGTCAAACCCAGACCGAACGCGAAGCCGGTGTACTTCTCGGGGTCGATACCGCCCTCTTTGAGCACCTCGGGATGGATCATGCCGCAGGGGCACAGCTCCAGCCAGCCGCTGTGGTTGCAGGACGGACAGCCTGTCTCGCCGCCGCAGATCAGGCAGGAGATATCCAGCTCAAAGCCCGGTTCGACGAACGGGAAGAAACCCGGGCGCAGGCGCACCTTGATCTCTCTCTGGAACACCTCGGACAGCATGGTCTTCATGAAATAAATGAGGTTACTGATGGAGATATCCTTGTCGACCATCACGCCTTCCATCTGGAAGAAGGTGTTCTCGTGGGTCGCGTCGGTCGCTTCGTTGCGGAAGCATCTGCCCGGGAAGATGGCGCGGATGGGCATGCCGTCCTCCATCAGCTGTTTGCCGTATTTTCTGAGGATCGCGTTCTGCGCCGCGGAAGTCTGGGATTTGAGCAGTTCGCCGTTTTCAAGATAGTAGGTGTCCTGCATATCGCGGGCAGGATGGTTCTTCGGCACATTGACCGCCTCGAAGCACTCGTAGTCGGTGACGACCTCGGGATAGTCCTCGACGTTGAAGCCCATCGTGGTGAAAATGCGCTCGCACTCACGCTGGACGAGGGTGATCGGATGATAAGAGCCGCGGTTGTCCTTGGTGGGGATGGTGAGGTCGAATTCGGGCATGAGCTCGATCTCCCTCTTGATCTCCAGCTCCTTGAGCTCCTCGGCACGCTTTTGGATATTCTCAGCCGCCTGCTGCTTTAAGGCGTTGACCGCCTGACCGAAGGTCTTTTTCTCTTCGTTCGACAGGGCTTTCATGCCCTTTAAAAGATCGGTGATAGAGCCCTTCTTGCCCAGGTACTTGACGCGCAGGTTCTCCAGCGCCTGAGGATCGGCGGCAGCGCCGAGCTCAGATGTCAGCTGCGCTTTGAGTTGTTCTAACTTTTCTTGCATACTGTCCTCCAATTATCTTCATTCTGTGATTGCAGTATTATAATAATAAAAGCGGTTCCTCTGCCCCAAGGGACGGAAGAACCGCGGTACCACCCAAATTTCCGAAAAAGAAATATCTTTATCGGACACTCAATGACTGTTAACGGCGTCACCCGTCCATTCCTACTCTTATTTCAGAATGACCGCTCGGGAGTGAACTTCGCTCAGGCTGAGTCCGTCTGTGCTTTCAGCCGATGACACAGGCTCTCTGATGACTCAATACTAATTTTACAAGAGTTACTCTCTCCGTCAATGCGTTTCAAATATGAATTAGTATAACATCTTCCCCGCAAATTTGCAAGAGTTTATTGAAAAATATCGCAATCTGTGGTAGAGTATTGTATGTATGTAAACGAAAGAGGTGTTCCCTATGGACAATAATCTGCTGGTCGAACAGGTCGTTCCCCGCGAACGCACCGCAAAATACGGCATCAGTATCGCCGTCATCATCCTGATCGCCCTGACCATCCCGACGGTGCTGATCGTCGTCGCGGAGATCACCAAGATCGCGTATCTGGCGATCATCGCGATGTTCCTGCTCCTGTTCTGTATCTACGGCGCGTGGTACTTCATCACTTCCCTGAAAATCGAGTACGAATACGCCTTTCTCTCCTCTACCCTGCGGATCGACAAGATAATCGCCAAGCGCAGACGCAGAGGTATCATCAAGATCGATACCAAGAAGTTTGACGACTTCTTCCGCTATGACGACAAGGAGATGGGCAAACGACGCTTCAACAAGGTCTACCGCGCATCGTCGAAGGAGTTCTCCGAGGACAACTACGTCGCCTGCTTCCACGATGAAGCCAAGGGCAAATGCGCAATCATCTTCACCCCGAACGACGACCTCTTAAAAGCGATGAAGCCGTATTTCAGCAATGAGCTGAGAAAACAGCTTTTTGTCAAAAAGGAATTATAATGAAGCGCGTCGATTTCGATTTCATCGAGGAGCATTTTCCGAAGAGACCCAGTGACGCGCACAAGGGCACGATGGGGACACTGCTGTCCCTCACGGGCAGCCGCGGCTTTTCGGGCGCGGCGGTGCTCTCCACTCAGGCGGCATTGCGCTCGGGCGTGGGACTTGTGTATCAGGTGCTGCCCGCGTGTATCTACCCGATCTTCGCTTCATCCGTATACGAAAGCGTCTGTATCCCTGTGGGCGGGAATGAAGCGGGAACGCTGTGCATGGCTGACATGGATATGATCCGTCCCGTTCTCGGCAAAACGACAGCGGTGCTGATCGGCTGCGGGCTGGGCAACAATGACGATACCGCAGAGGTGCTTTCCGCGATCCTGCACACCTGCCGCTGTCCCGTTATCATCGACGCGGACGGCATAAACGCGCTCTCACAGCATATACATATTTTAGACGACGTTACAGCCCCGATCATCCTGACGCCGCATGTCAAGGAATTCTCACGTCTCAGCGGGCTGGCAGTAGAGGATATCCTCCAAGCTCCCGCGCAGTGCGCCGCGGATTTCGCAAAACAGCATGCGGGCATGACGCTGACACTCAAAGGTCACCGCACCTATATCGCGCAGGGCGATGAGATCTACGAGAACATCGCGGGCAACAGCGGTATGGCAAAGGGCGGCTCGGGAGACGTGCTGGCAGGGATCATCTCTTCACTCACCGCTCAGGGTGCAAAGCCCTTTGACGCGGCGGTGATGGGCGTGCATATCCACGCGCTGGCGGGCGATATCGCAGCGGCAAAGCTGTCAAGGACGGCAATGCTGCCCTCGGACATCATCCATGCTCTGCCCGAAATCTACACCAAGATCGAGGACAGTATCGACAACGGATAACAATACAAAGGAAGTTCAAAGCCGACAGGAGACCCCTGTCGGTTTTCTAATACCCATTTCGGAGGTTATGATGAAAAAACTGCTTTGTATATTATTGCTTCTCCCGATCCTCTCCCTCACCGCCTGCCAAAAAGAACCGCCGACGGTACAGGACAGCTTTGACCTTACCTTCACCGTCAAGCAGGATGATACCGACTACGCGGGTACACTGACTCTCGGCGACGGCATAATGAACATCACTATGACTGACCCCTACACGATTGAGGGCATGGCGTTCACCTATGAAAACGGCGAGCTGACCATCGGCCGCGGCTCACTCGGGACAAAAGCAAACTGCGATTATCTGCCCGCGGAGAGTATCCCCGCATCGCTCTATGACGCCCTCACCTATCTCTCTCAAGCGGTGTATACAGAGTCAACGGACGGCTCAGACAGCTTCACTCTCCCTACGCCCTACGGCAACGCCGTGCTGACTGCAGAGAACGGCTTGCCGACCTCTCTGCAAGTCCCGCAGAGCGATCTTCTATTCCAATTTCAGCCCATATCAGAAAAAGGCAGTTCGTGATGAACTGCCTTTCTTGATTCTGTAATGATTATTCTGTTTCGATGGAATCCAAAAACGCCTTCAAGCCGTCCGACTGGTAGCGCAGGAGCGGAATACCCGCTTCGCCCGCGAAGAAGCCTACCCAGAACTTCTCGCCGTTGTGGGTCTCATAGATCACGGGAGCTTCATCGCTAACGATACTCTCGCCGTCGATCTGAGACGGCAGGGAGCCTTCGAAGTAGACACCGCGCAGCTTGGGGCAGTTGGTGACCGCCTCTTTCTCCAGCGAATCGACGCCCGCGGGGATGTACAGATCGGTCATGATCTCGTTGTCCCTGATCGCGCCCTGTGCCAGCGTTTTCAGCTCGCCCTTGTTGTCGGGGATGTTGACCTTTTCGTCCACGCCGACATACTCGACCAGCGTGGAGCCGTCCTCGCCGAAGGTGTAGGCGAACTTGTACTGCGCCGTCAGAGTAACCTTGCCCTCAGGGGTCATACAGCGGAAGGTATCGTCGGGTTGGAACACATAGGGCTTATCGACGTCCGATTCATAGAGCCACTCGGCAGTATCGCTGTCCTTGCGGTAACCGTAGGTGCGGCCGTCGCACTCGCGCGTCGCGGTGTAGCCGTCGAAGATGTAGCCTTCCATCGTGTAGCCGCCGTCGGGAACAGTGAAGTCCTCGCTGTACGGCTGGGTAAAATACAGACTTTCACCCTCGCCGTCGCCGCTGTTGATCTCAATATCGTATTCCTCGGCGATCCATGAGGCGTAGAGCTTCACGCCGCCGTATTTGACGGTGGTCGAAACGGTATCTTCATCCGCGTACAGGCGGTAATCAAAGACCTCGTCGCGGCTGAGCCACTCGAAGTCCCAGGCGCCGTTGCGGTAGCCCGCGACCATGTTGTCGGCGGTGCGCTCTACCTGCCATCCCGCGAAGAAGTAGCCGTCGCGGGTAAAGGCGTTCGCCCGAAGCGGGGTGTCCTCGCCGTAGTGCACCTTGGTCGGCTCCATCTCACCCTCGCCGCCGTTCGGGTCATAGCTGACGGTATAGGTGATCTTGGTGGAATCGGAGAAGCCGAGACGATAGAGCTTCACGCCGTAATAATAGAGAGAGGTATAATAGACGCTGCCGACGTGGAAGAGGTTCTCGACCTCGTCGGAGCTTGCGAGCGGGATCTGAGCGACCTGCTTGCCGGAGTAATCGTAGACGACCAGCACATTGCTGCCGCCGCTCTGGACGAAATAGATATAATCGTCGTCGCAGTCACAGCCCTGACGGGTGTAGCCGGTCTTGACGCCGGTGAATTTTTTTGTCACCTTAAAGTCGGAGTCCAGAAGGGCGAAGTCGTAGCCGCCCGAAAGTCCCACCACATAGCACTTGCGCTTCGCGTTGTAGGCAATGGAGTAGATGTCCTCTTTGAGCTGGACGTCCTTGATGGGCGCGAGAGTATCGGGGTCGATTAGGGTGACGACGTCATAGTAAGGCGCGTTATTCGCCACGACGATATAGTCCTTGTCGGAGTTATAGGTCATGTCGTTGGAGTGTCCCATGTTGATGAACTGCTCCTTCTTCACGTACTCCCATGTGTTGATATCGTACTTGGACATCGTGCTGACGCCGCCCGAGACAAAGACAAAGTAGGCATATTTGCCGTCGGTGCAGGCGCCCTGTACGGGAGAGTAAGCGCCCAGCCCCACATCGCCCTCGAGGTGGCTTTCGATATGTACCATCTCCGCCTTTGACCAAAAGCCCGAGGCGGCGGACGGCATGCATAGGTTCGCGGTCAGCAGCGCCATACACAGCACGGCGCACACCGCAAAGCGAAAAATGTGCTTCATAATTTCTCCAAAAGAATTAAATTAGGTAATATATCCAAATTTTCTATTGTTTCTTGTGCATTCCACACAAGTGGGTCTCCGTGAGACTCTACATATTTATTTTATATTACCATTTATCTCCTTTTGAGTCAATGCCTGTCGTGAAGTTTCATAAAATGTTAACTTTTTGTATTTCGGCTCAATTTTTAAAACAAAACCCGCCCGACGGAGCGTGTGCTCTGACGGACGGGTCATGTTACCGATCCTTGATTACTTCAGACCGTTTTCGTAGGACTCGATCATTTTCTTGACCATCTGACCGCCGATGGAGCCTGCCTGCTTAGAGGTCAGGTCACCGTTGTAGCCCTGCTTGAGGTTGACGCCTACCTCCCTTGACGTTCAAAGACATCAAAAACTATGCTATTTTTGATGCCTTTTCTTCGTTAAATGCTCTTTCAGTGGTTCCGATATTCCCGATGAAGCGATATGTGATCTTCACATTTTGTCTGTAAGGAATACTGTGCGAAGCAACCTTATATCCATCCGGAAGTATCTTCTCACCGACTTCGATCCTTTCAATGAAGGTTCTGACGATCTCAGGAGTTAATTCGTCGATATGATTGTATTGCTCAACAAGGCTGAAGAACGCTTTGTACGCTTCATCAACGGGGAGCTTCTCAGCTTTTTTCTCAATCTCTTTAGCCCTTTCTTTCAATGAGGCTGATTCCTTATTCAACTTAGCGATCATTGAGGATAATTGCTCGTCGGAAATCTTACCAAGAGCATTGTCATTGTAAAGCTTCAAGATGATATTGTCGATATCAACGATTCTTTTTTCAATGCTTTTCAGGCTGTCCTTTTCCTGATAAGCATTCTTTGATCTTTCCTTGAGAGCAAGGTTGATAATATCTTCAATATCTTCTTTGCCAAGAGAGATAAACTGATTCAACTCGGATTTCACAATTTCAACCAAGTCGGCATACTTAATGCGCGCTCCGTGTTCACAGTGATTGGCTGAACGCTTCGGAATATTCAGACAGGTAAGATACCAATACTTTTCGCGTTCACCTTTATAAACCGAGCCGCCGGAGCAAAGAGCAGAACCGCAGTTTTCGCAAAAAATCAGTCCGTTGAAAACACTCTTTCGAATATTGTCAAATTGCCTCCAACTCTTTGTATTCATTCCCATATTATACTGAGCTGTGTCATAAGCTTCCTGAGTAACGAGAGGAATGTGCGTGTTATAGGTGATAGACCAATCTTCCTCGGGGATTCTGATTTTCTTTTTTGATTTTACCGATGCTTTCTTTGTCATACCTAAAACAGTATGCCCAAGATAGACCTGATTCTTCAGAATACGCTTAACGGTAGTGTGATTCCATCTATCGGTAGCGTGTGCGGCACCTCTTTCACAGAAATTATCACGATACATAACTCTGTACTTTAAAGGTGTTATCACGGCTTCATCAGTCAGGATATTAGCGATTGCGTGAGCAGAATACCCTTTTACTGCAAGCTCAAAAATATGCTGCACAATCGGAGCTGTGTTCGGATCGGGAACAATGCTTGTACTGTCATCAGGATTACGCATATATCCAAACGGCGGACACGCACAGTATTCACCGCGTACCCTCTTTTGTTTGATGACCTGTTTTATCTTCCGAGAGCAATCACGAAGATAAACGTCGTTCATCGCAAATTGGAAGGGAGCCATCAGGTTGACTTGCTCAGAATCAAATCCGTCGCTGATTGCAAGATAGTGAATATCGTGCTCAGGGAAGAACGATTCCGCATAATAGCTCGATTCCGACATATCTCTGCCTAATCGGGACAGGTCTTTGGTAATAACCATATTCACCAATCCGGTTTTAATATGATTTAACATCTCTTGAAAACCCGGTCGGATGAAATTCGATCCTGAAAATCCGTCATCAACAAACTCCCTGACGATGGTGATGCCGTGATCGTTACAATACTGTCTAATGATGTTTCGTTGGTTATTGATACTTTGAGATTCGCCTGAGTTAGCTTCTTCACGGGATAATCTCAGGTAAATATCAGCTAAAGCAACAGCAGTTTTCATTTCTTCATCTCCTTCATACTGCTGTTTACTCAACTTCATCAACAGTATATCATATTTTTATTGTTTTAACAATTATGCGAAGGGCTATATTCGGATGTTAATTTCTGGGAAAGTATCTCTTTAATCGTTTTCTCTCCGTCAAATAACCTATTCACGTTATAGACCACTTTATTGATTTGGTATTCTCTGTTATCCTGAACGCCGCATCTTTCGCTTTCGGATACGGTTCTGTTATCATTTGTTCGCATAAGACCTCCATTGTTATTTCTCAACGTAAGTAGTATTGTCGCGGCAAAATGGTAATATTCACCTATCCTCGTTCTCATTGGTCAGTTTGTTTTCCATTCTCTCCATCTCATCGTCAGCCTTTGAAGCTACAAAGCAGCAGCACATTACCACCACTCCGAGAAAAGCGCCGACGAATAAGCCGATAATAAATCCTATCATTTTTTCAATCCTTTCTTGAATGTATTGTTATTCAGTCCCAAGCCGATCACAAGTGCGGTTCCGATTTTGAAAAGGGATTTGAGCTTGATGCTGCCCATTTTTCTGATGATCCTTCTTTTATCAATGGTCACGACCTGTTCCGTGAGCGCCAGCGATCTCTTTGAAAAGCAAGCGCCTTTTACTCTGACGTGCGTAGGGATATGCGCCTTTGTCTGTCTGGATGTGACAGGAACAACTATCGTCGTGGGGCTGTATTTATTGCCTATATTGTTCTGTACAATGACAGCCGGACGGATACCGCCCTGTTCGCTGCCAAAGCCTTTTCCGAAGTCCACTAAATAGACTTCGCCTCTGTAAACTCTCAAAATAATACCTCCCGTATTATGTATTCAGCGCGTACCCGTCACAGATACGCGCTGTTTTCGTATTAATGCATCCATATTGAACGAACAGCTTGTTTTAGGGTAGCTGTCCGTTTTGATGCCAAGCCGCAGCAGAGCGCAACACAAGCGGCAATGCGATTGCTTTCCCGTTGAGGACATAGTTTGCCGTTATATGTGTATATTTTGGCTCTGATTGTTTGCGGCTTTTTGTTCGGTATTCGTTCTCAACACCCCCGAACGGGAACACATCAGACGGTCAACGCATATTGACCTCATCAGCCTTACGGCATACTACGAGGATCGCCCGCAGCCGTTCTCATTGCCTGCGACGGTTTTATACCCTAAAGGGCATTTTCACGCTCGGACTGTGACTAAACGGAAGTATCATTGTACCCTTTGCCTGTCATCGCCCTCCTTGATTGTGCCTATCAAGGTCGAAGTCCTGAAGGCTGCATAGCAGCGTTCGCTTCTGTGGCTTGTCCGTGCCGGACAACAAAGGGAAAGTTTCTGATGTGCTGATATTCGGTTGTCAAAGGGCTTGCCAAATCCATTGGCAAGAGAGGTAAATTACCCTCTCACCCTTTATTCCACACTTTTTCAGAATTTGTTGCAGACTTTTTTAAGAATTTTTCAAAATTCTTTTCAGCTTTCTTAAAATCGCAGTATGCTTGCGGCTGATTGTGGAATAATGAATGTTCCATTCCTTTGACAACTCTCTTACTGTCACAGGCTCTTTGCTGTACAGACGGGCAATAAACTCCTGTTCTTCCTCTGAAAGCGATTGAACAGCCTGATAGAGCTTTTCAAGTTCGATGTTATGTATAGCTGTGCTCTCAACATCAATTTCAACGTCCTCGATCAGTTCCTCGCCCGTACATCTTTCGCCGTGTTCGTTTGCTTCTAAGGCGTACAGCGAGATTTCATATCTGCCGCTTTCTTTCTTGCAATCTGCGACATATTGGGTACGGCGTTCGCACTTACGCACACGGCTGATTTTTGAAGCGGGAATCTCAACGAAAACATCATCTTCCGTTTCTTCCTCGGCTGACAGCTTATAAAAACGCTTGCCCCGTCCGTTGGGTCTTTTCAGGTAATCATAAGCCGCCTTGCCTTTTAATCTAATAAATCTTCTCTTACCGTCGGCAGAGAAGTAATTTCCGTTTTTATCTTCAATAAAAAAGATTGACAATTAAAAGTCCTCCGTTCATCTTGAAATGGGTTAGATTTCAAGACCAACGGAGGTGCGCGGATAAAAGTAGTATTCTGTTCTTTTGCGAGGGAAAAAGCAAAATCACAAATGATAAGATATGATTTTGTCGAACAGAAAAGCGCTGTACAGTCGTCAGACCATACAGCGCCGTAAAATGCAGATTTTTGATTGTTTCTCTTGCTTTCCCTCTTAAAAGCAAGGTTTTCCTTATCAGTATTTGCAGAACAATTCACAAATACCGATGATAGCAGATTTTAACCCATTATTCTGTCATTATCTGTCGATATAAAAAACTAAAACTCAAAGCGTGTCGAAACTCCATAAACGCCAAAAGGCAGAAGAAAAATCGCTTTTTCTTCCGCCTTGATTGACTTATGTGATGGCTCTGTAAGAGGATTGCCGAACCATCAATTTTTCAGTTTGTCACAG